>JANNQR010000078.1:0-114059 GCA_031400855.1 Chitinophagaceae bacterium
CAGTTTGAAAACTTATTCATAAAAAATGGTTTTTGAACCACATAGGAACAGTAGGAACATAGGAAATCACATAGCTATGTGTTATACTTATGTGGTCTATGTGGCTATGTGGTTCAAGTTAATTTCAAACTGAGACATTACATATCAGTCAATGCTTTCATAAAAGCAATCATATCGCCTGCTTCTTTTTTCGACAAGCTTAATTTATCAAAAGGAAGTGTTTGGTGGCGATGGTATTCATCCGGTTGACACGGATGCAGACACACAAGCCGATTATCTTGATACGGATACCGATGGATTGATTGACAGGGTAAAGGGCACTGACTTAAACTTAAACGGGCTGCCCGATGATAATGTAACATTAACCGGAATAGATACAGACGACGATGGGTTAGATAATCGATTTGATAATAATAACTCCGGTGCCGAAGCCACCTCAGCCTATATGGGCAACGGAGGCACTACATCCGGTGAACCCTACACCAGGTTCTATAACAACTGTACAGTGTACACCCAATAGCTGGGGTTGTGGTTTTGAAAGAGACTGGAGGTGTGTATGGTATATTTTAAGTTGTGATATCATTTCCTTTCAAGCAGTATTGCAAAATCAGCAGGTTAAGGTGGACTGGACAGTTTTGTGCAAACAAGAGGCAGATCAATGCATTGTTCAAAGAAGCATTGATGGAACTGCCTTTACGGATGTGGCTATGAAAAAGGGACGACCGGTGATCAATGAAACAGAATCTTATACAGCTACTGATGATGTTACCCAGGTCAATGCTGACATCCTGTATTACCGGTTAACTACCGTTCTGAAAAACGGAAAAAGAAGTTACAGCACTATCATTTCGATCCGGAATAAAACTGGTCTGAATACAGACGTACAGGTGTTACCCAACCCGGTAAGGAATCAATTCCAATTGTTGGTAACTACTAATGTTTCAACAGTTGCAGAAATTCGTTTACTTGACGGGAACGGAAAAGTTCTGCAAACAAATAAAGAACAGTTGCAGCCGGGAAGCATCACATTTACTTACAACTGGACCCCTAGTCTGCTCTCCGGATTATATTATCTGCGGATAAATATCGTCACAGAATATTTGACAAAAAAAATTATATGTGATAAAATTGTAGGTTGCTTAGTCCCGCAGGATAATTCCTGCAATGGCCTCTCCCGATAGTTATCGGGGGAGGCTTTTTAGTGCAATATACAGGCATCATTTTTATTACGATTAATCTAAACTGTATCCATCATTCTTCACTTGTATTTCTTATTTGGGGTAATGATATAAGTAATCATACCTTTTAAAAAGAAAAGGACTCCGCAGGGGTTTTTACCTATACTTTACTTTTAAAAGTATTAAAAATCGTAAAAGAGATGTGACTTTTTCATAACGCAGTTAGTATTTCTACTTTTCTTCGGTTGAAATTTGGCGATATAATATAATTTCTAAGTAAAAACTCTGACTTTCGTATTGGTAATTATAAGTATGAAGTAATGGTTTTTGTCTAATTGATCAGTAAAATATTATTTATCAGTTAGTAAAAACAATAGACGTTTAGTAGCTCGTTAGAAATTCCAATAGAAATACATTAGTTGAAAAACCGATATCCTAAATCTGAACTATGAAAAAATTTTACGTACGCTTATTAGTGGTTGTGACATTTATTGTCTTGTCATTTAATCAGGCTTCAGCCCAATGCCCCATAGGCTACACTCAATCACAACTGAACTGGGATTATATTGATTTCTTGCCATCAGCGAATGCAAATTATACACCTTCTTATGTTTTGGGCATTACTCCCTATAACCAAAATTTTACCATAGGAACAAGAAGAGTAAACTTTACCATGGCTCCTTCAGCTAGTATTACGCTTGATGGGGAAAATGCTACCAATACCGCTAATTTGGGAAGCTTTGCTACCCCGGGACAGGATGTGCAGTTTACTACTACTGTGGCAACGAATACTACTATTACCATCACATTTGATGCGGATGTAGCCAATGTGCAGTTTTCATTATTTGATCTGGATCTAATCCAGGCTGTAACTATAGCAGCTACCAATACTCTATTGGTACCCCAACCGATAACTATAGCTCTGGCAAATGCCGGCTCAGGGATAATAATTGTTGGTTCTCCGGGTGTAGCGCCTGTTGCAACCGGTCCTGTTGCTAATTACGCAAATACTGACAACAACGGAACGATCAATGTAACCATCCCGGGCCCGGTAAGGACGATTACCTTAACCTTAAACAATGCTGCCGGTAATATTTGGATGGGTGATATTGATGCCTGTGTTACCGGAAGCTTTCCAAGTAACTGGAGAAATATCAGCCAGCCATTTACAGGAATGCCTGCTTATATTTTAACGTTAAGGAATAATAATTTTATGTTGCTTGACCCGGCAACAGGCAGGGCAAAACCTTTATTTATTGACCCGGGGCACACAAACATGAATGGAATGGGTTATGACCCTTACAACCGGATATTATATTATACGTATAGTTTAACAGCTACACCTGCCAATACTAAAAGCATATATAAGTATAGTGTTGATAATGATGCCATCAGTACGTTAGTGGCTGATGTTAATGCCGCCCCGCTTTATATTCCTACCTATGAACCGGGGGTTACGTCAGGTGCCGGAAGTTTTTATAATGGATCCTATTATTTTGGCGTAGAATCATCAAATTCTGGCAGAACTTCCGGCAGAGAAAATACAGTATGGAAAATAGATTTTGATGCTTCACAAAATCCAATAAGGGCTTCACAGTCATATGCCACCAGGGTGGACAGTAACATCGCCGGCACAGACAGGCTTATACATGACTGGAGTGATATCGGCGTAACCAATAATGGTATGATGTATGACTTTGATGGATCAAGAGGCGACTCTATGTATTATCATTTCAATTTAATGTCTGGCCAGCGAACACAATTTTTGCCAAGCGGCGCCGGAAATATCGGCCCTAAGCAAGTAGGTATTGACTGGCAGGAGAATGTTTATAATATGGGCGGTTTGCCTTCTGGCTCCCCGCTTAACATTGGAGGTTTTATTGTTCCATATAATTACAATGGCACTCTAAATAATGCGCAGAACCATAATGTATTTACACTGCCCGGGCCTATATTTCCAACCGGTAGCTGGGGCGATTGCAGTGAAGCTTTCCGTCCGACCTGCGATTTTGGCGATGCACCTGCAACATACGACCCTATTCCATTGAGCCCCGCAGTGCATGAAAGGGATACTGCTATACGCATTGGAGCCACCTGGGATAGAGAATGGAATAAAACATCATCTCCCTTGGCTGATGCTGATGGCACTGATGAGGATGGATTGGCATTTGTTCCTATCTTTTCACCTGGCGCCGGCAATTATCTTGCACAGGTATCTGTTTATAATAATACAGGTTCAGATGCTACCTTAATTGCATGGCTTGATTACAATGGCAATGGAGTGTTTGACAGTGGTGAAGCTTGCCAGGCGCTACCAGTTGTTACATCTATGCCTTCCCTGCAGAACCGGTTTTTGTTCTGGCCCAGTGCTCCAACTACCTTACCAAATGGTTCTTTTACTTATTTGCGGGTACGGTTAGTAAGAACCTCTTCTGGTATGACAGACTCCAACCCTACTGGTTATTATGACAATGGTGAAACAGAAGATTACCGTATAACGGTGGACGACTTTCCTTTAAAAGCGGATCTGTTATCTTTTAATGCTAAAATGATAACCAGTGATAATGTAGAGTTGAAATGGAACAGCTCCGGCGAAGATAATTTTAGTGGATATGAAATTCAGAGAAGCGCCGATAACAACGACTGGAATGTTTTGGATTTTGTTATGGCAAAAGGAAACGGCCTTTCCGATGCAGTAAGTTATTTGTATAATGACCTGCGCCCGGTAACCGGTACATCTTTCTACAGGTTAAAGCTGATAAGTAATGACGGTAAATTTAAATACAGTGAGATAAGAACTGTAACCATACAAAAAGGAATCCGGCAAATTACGTTATTGCCAAACCCGGCTTCGGATAAGGTGACTTTGCTGATCAATACATCATTCGATGCTGCAGCTTCTATTGCTGTTACAGATATTAGTGGAAGAGTATTACACCGCCAAACAGCATTGCTGCGAAAAGGAATCAACAATACTGACTTACCTGTGATACATAAGCTGAGTAGTGGTATGTATTTTGTACAAGTAGAAATAAAGAATGAATTATTTACAAGAAAACTTATCATAAAAAAAGAATAATAAATAACAGTATCTTTTAAATCTCAAAATCCATGAAACCAATTACAACTACCATCCTTGCATTATTAAGTCTGAGCATCACTATTAATGTTCAGGCCCAAAACCCAAACAGTTTAAGCAGAGTAAAAATTCCCGTACCTGTTTCATCTGCTGAAAGACTTGAGTTGATCACCCTGCTGGAGCTTGACCATTTCCAGGAACAAAATGGCTTTATCGAAGCCGAGATCGGCCAGAAAGAAATGACTTTATTGACCCGTCAGTCCCGTTTCAGCTACCAGGTATTGGTGAATGATGTGGGGGCTAAACTGGAAGAAATAAATAAGCCTTATTTTGAAGGCAGGAGAAATGGAACCATTCATATGGATGGTACACCAGTGAACGGAGTTGCCAACCGTGCAGCTTTTGAGCAACCCAATGGATTGCTTAATAATATAATAGTCACGCCTTCAGCATTTGTAGTTCAGCCTACCCTCGGCGGTTATTATTCCTATGCTCAGATGGTTACTGCTATCGAAAATTTATATAATACCTATTCCCCCAGTGGCCTTGTAGATACTTTTCACCTGGGCCTTTCTATTCAGGGCAGGATGATTTATGCTGTAAAAATTTCTGATAATGTTGCTACAGATGAAGCGAACGAACCTGAAGTTTTTTTCCAGGGTGTACAACATGCCAGGGAAGCAATCGGTGGCAGCAGCATGATATTCTTAATGCAATATCTCTGCGAAAGATATTCAGTTGACACCCGGATTCAGAACCTGGTAGATAACCGGGAGATATATATTGTAGTTTGTATGAACCCGGATGGCTGGGAGCATAACCGGTCTACAAACCCAAATGGCGGGGGAGCCTGGAGAAAGAACAGGAGAGTTATTGGCGCTAATTTTGGGGTAGATTTGAATCGGAACTGGAGTACGGACTGGGGCAATTGTGTTGTAATTCCTTCCAGTTGTGCCAGTAATAACCCTGCAGACGATACCTATTATGGCACCGGTGCTTTTTCAGAACCGGAAACACAGGCAGTAAGAAATTTTATTAAAAGCAAACATATTGTAGCAGCCAACGACCAGCACTCGGTAGGTCCTTATTTTTCATTGCCCTTTGGAAGACCTGTACTGCATCCTGTACCGGACTCACTCAGCATCATGCAGCAACAATGGTACACAGCGATACCAGCCCTGATGGGGAAGTATAACGGTATGAGGGCGGGCAACAGTTTTCAGGCGTTAGGATATGAAGTGGCTGGCGGCGTGAAAGACTGGATGTTGAAAGGAGAAGTAGGTACTGGCATAAATGGCGGACAAAAATATGAGATACTTGGCATGACGGGTGAAGGTGGATACGGTACAGGGGCTTCAACTTTTTGGCCTGCCTCCACATCAATAGTTACGCTTTGCAAGGGGATGATTTATCAGAACCTGCAAATGATTTATTCAGCAGGTTCTTATGTGGACATACAGGATATGACAGATATTGTAGTAACTGCCACTTCGGGAAATTTTAGTTTCAAAATAAAAAGGCTGGGAATAGAAAACCAACCGGTAACAGTTACGCTGATGCCGGTAACTAATATTTCATCTGTAGGGGCACCGGTTGTTGTCAATACTCTTACTAACTACTATGATACATATACAGGTAACATCAGTTATACATTACCCGGGGGTATGACAGACGGACAGTGGATACGACTCGCCTGGAGAGTTGAAACAGCTGGCTATAGTTATTCTGATACGATTACAAAATTTTATGATGCCGGGGCACCCGATATAACCCTATTCTCCGATAATATGGAAAGTGGTGTTATAGGAGGGAATTGGACAGTTACTGCATCAACATGGAACTATGTAGCAGATAGTGGTTATGCTGCCAGCAGGGCACTTACTGAATCACCCGGAGCAGCTTATCCGGCAAGCGTAGTTACAAGAACTGCAAGAATTACCAATCCATTTAATCTTAGTACAGCTACAGCAGCTTACCTTACTTTTCAAACAAAGCATCGTGCAGAAAATTTTCATGATAAGCTGCAGGTACAGACAGCAACCGCTACCGGAGGCCCATGGACTGCCATTGCAGGAAAAACTACTGTTAGAGAACCAGGTACAAATGAAGGAAGCACCATTAATGGACAACCTTCTTTAACAGGGATTGAGCCTGATTGGGTCAAAGAAGAGTTTAACCTTGCCGGCTCACTTGGCCAGTCTACAGTATATGTTCGTTTCGCATTTACTTCCGATGCCAGTAGCTCTTTTTATGCTGCGCAGGACGGGGGGTTTTATATTGATGAGCTGAAAGTAATAAGAAGTACAGCACCGCTTTTTACACTCGGGGCCAATTTCCTGAGCTTTACAGGGAAATTATTACCGAATAATACTATTGAATTGAAATGGGATGCAGTAGTGGATCAAAAGCATCGTTATTTTGAAGTGGAGAAATCAACAGATCGTACAAATTTTGTATCTATTGGCAGGGTAGAAGGCAGTATGCTTTATAAGCTTATAGATAACAATCCTTATATAGGGAATAATTTTTACAGAATTAAGGAAGTGGATGTGGATGCAAAAGAAACCTACAGCAATGTTGTAAACGTAATCTATAATACTGCTGTTCACTATTTACAGCTTTATCCCAATCCTGTTAAAGATAATCTCACTTTAAGCATAAAGCTAAACACTGCTGATAATATTAATATCCAGATCAGCGATATAAGCGGACGCATTGTCAATATGCTGGAAGTATATGCAGGCAACGCTACCCGTGAATATCAAATTGATACAAAGAGCCTGTCTGCTAATGTTTATATCCTAAAAGTAGTCAACAGCAAAAATGAAGTTATTAGTGTTCAAAAATTTATCAAACAATAAAAATGAATTGAAAAATAGGTAGTTGGTTATTATAACAGGGTAATTCCTGCAAACCCTCTTCTGAAAAGAAGAGGGTTTTTTCATACACCTGACTTTCACAAAATACTGAAACAGGTAAGTGAAAATGTTATTTTTTATGAAGTATTTTATATAAGTAGATACTCCTTGCAGACAATAAAAGATAAATGTAATTTCAATTCAATTAAAGCCATTTTCCCTCCTCCACAACAGCTAAAGCTGCTAAGATCGGCATCCATACTTTTTGTCTGTTGCCATCAATGGCAAATAGCTGGATATGTTTGAAACAATATTGTGCGGTTATTTTTAAAATCTGGTCTATGAAGAAAACCTTTACTCAAATCTTATCCTGGTGTTTTTTCTTTTTACTCTCATCGGGTCCAGCGTTTGCTCAATGCCCCGTTGGATACACACAATCACAAATCAACTGGGATTTTTTAGATCACCTCGTTTCAACAGGTAGTTACACCGGGTTTGTTACAAATGCCATGGCAAGCAACCAGTTTTTTATGATGGGTACTACAAGGGTTGGAATAGCTGCTGCCACACCATCCTTTACATTAGCAGGTGAAAATGCCACACATACCGGCGAACTGGCCGGATACACCGGACAAGATGTTCAATATACACCTACCATTAATAATGATAGTATCGTAATCACTTTTGATCAGGAAGTGACAAATGCAAGGTTTGCATTATACGATATTGATAATCTTGCTTCATTCAGAATTTCCGCAAGAAATATTGGAGGTACAGCACTAAACCCGGCAGTAACACTACAGGCATCTACTATCCTTGCCTTAGGGGGGGTGCCAACTGCTGTTACAGTTGGTACTGCCAGTGCAACTAACCTGCTCAATAACACGAACCAGGGTAGTGCAATAATAACAGTGGCTGGCCCGGTAAAAGTTATTAAAATTGTTATCCTTAACCGGGGCAACGATCCTGTTTTCTGGATGTCTGATATCAACGGATGTGTTTCGGGCAATTTTCCGAACAACTGGAGAAATATCAGCCGGCCATTTACTGGTATGCCTGCTTATGTTCTTACGGTAGTTAATAACAATTTTTTGATGTTAAATCCAGCTAACGGAAGAGCAAAACCATTGTTTACTGATCCCGGCTGGACAAATGTAAATGGAATGGCTTACGATCCTGTTAACAGGATATTATATTACACTTTCAGCTTGACAACTAATTCTCTTACCAATAAAACAATCTGGAAATATAATGTGGATGCTGAAACAATCGGCACATTAGTTTCAAATGTGACTACCTCTCTTGGTATTCCTACTTACGACCAAGGTGTGGAGTCAGGCTCTGCAAGTTTTTATAACGGATACTATTATTTTGGTGTAGAATCATCTAATCCGGCAAGAACTTCGGGAAGAGAAAATACCGTCTGGAGAATTGAATTTGATGCCGTACAAAATGCTACCCGTGCCACACAGGTTTATGCTTCCCGGAGCGACAGCAGCATATCCGGAACTAATACATTAATACATGACTGGAGTGATATTGGTGTTACCAACAACAGCATGATGTATGACTTTGATGGTGCCACCAGTGATCCGGAATGGTATCATTTTAACCTGATGACTGGCCAGCGTACTGAATTTACACCAACAGGTACCGGAATCAATCTTCCCCGGCAATTAGCGATTGATTGGGCGGAGAATGTTTACAACCAGGGAAATATTTCATTGCCTTCTCCGAGTACCGGATTTATTGTGCCCTATAATTATAATGGAACAGTTAATGCGGCACAAAACTATACAGTTACTTTAAATGGAGTTCCGCCAAGCGGCAGCTGGGGAGACTGCAGTGAAGCTTTCCGTCCTCTTTGTGATTTTGGTGATGCGCCTGCCACTTATGATCCAGATCCATGGAGCCCGGCCGTGCATGAAAGAGACACAGCTTTAAGAATCGGGCCAACTTTCGACAGGGAATGGAATAAGATTTCTTCTTTACCTGCCAATGCAGACGGAGCAGATGAGGATGGACTGGCTTATGTTCCTATATTTTCACCCGGAGCCGGCAATTATCTTGCACAGGTTTCTGTATATAATAACACAGGCGGAAACGCAACACTTATTGCCTGGCTTGATTTTAATGGGAATGGAACTTTTGATACGGGGGAAGCCTGCCAGACAATACCACCCGTACCATCCAGTACTTCTATGCAAAATAGATTTTTGTTCTGGCCATCGGCACCAACGCCTATTCCCAATGGGTCATATACATATTTGAGAATAAGAATGACAAGAGCTGTACATGGCATGACCAACGCAAACCCCACTGGCTACTATGAAGATGGTGAAACAGAGGACTACACTGTACTGGTGGATAATTTTCCACTTTCGGTAAATCTTCTTTCATTCAATGCAAAATTAATAGCCGATGATTTAGTAAAGTTAGACTGGACAACTTCTGGTGAAGAAAATTTCAATGGTTTTGAAATACAACGTAGTACAGATAATATAAACTGGACAGTGCTGGGTACATTGAATGCGACTGGTAATGGCACCGCTTTGGAGAACGAATATTTCTTTACAGATATGAACATATTACCCGCAAAATCATTTTACAGGTTACGGTTAATTAGCGGCGACGGCAAGTTTAGGTACAGCGAAGTGAAAACGGTTAATATTAAAAATGGAATTCAGGAAATAACGGTATCACCAAATCCAGCCAGTAGTATGGCCACACTTTCTGTGAATGCTCTGCTGAATAGCGAGGGGTTGTTAAGTATTAGTGATATAAATGGAAAGTTGGTATACCGGCAATCTGTTACACTTAATAAAGGAGTGAATACTATTGATATGCCGGTGGTGCAAAAATTAAACAGCGGCATATATATGGTACAGGTAAGTATAAATAATGAAACTATGACTGAGAAACTGATAATTCAAAAAAAATAACTCATATCAAACCAGAGTGTTTATTTGCATCCGGGTATGATAAAATGGGAAGTAGCTGAATCAGCTTGTCAAAAAACAAATGGCAGGCTGATTTATTTTTTCTGCATAGGTATCAGCTACATTTGCATTGATGTACACCCTGAAAAAATCACTGGGCCAGCATTTTTTAAAAGATGAAAACATCTGCCGCAAGATGGTGGCATCTTTACAGCAACACCCATTTACACAATTACTGGAAGTGGGCCCCGGTGGCGGCGCATTAACCAAATACCTGGTTGACTTAAAAGATATTGACTTCAAAGCAGTGGAACTGGATGATGAGAAAGTAGAGTACTTGCTAAAAACCTGGCCGCAACTGGCAGGAAAAATTATTCACCAGAGTTTTTTGGATATTGACAAACCATTTTCCGGAAAATTTACGGTGGTGGGAAATTTTCCTTATAATATTTCTACACAAATTCTTTTTAAAACCCTGGACTGGAAGGATGATGTGGAGTGTATTGTGGGTATGTTTCAAAAAGAAGTGGCACAACGGATAGCTGCCAAAGAAGGAAGTAAAGTGTATGGTGTAATAAGTGTACTGATGCAGGCTTTTTTTACCGTGGATTATTTATTTGATGTACATCCCGGTTCCTTTCAGCCGCCGCCCAAAGTAGAAAGTGGTGTAATAAGATTATTGCCTAACCCGGCAATACCGGAGTTGAGAACGGAGAAAGATTTTTTTCTTTTGGTAAAAACCGCTTTTAACCAGCGCCGCAAAACATTGCGCAATGCAGTAAAAAATTTATTTGATGCAGCTATTCTGGAAGATGAATTGTTTAATAAAAGGGCAGAGCAACTGACCGTAAAGCAATTTGCTGACCTTACTTTTAAAATGCGATGAAGAAAGTTATTATTTCAGGGAAAACACATCCATATCTGATGGACACCCTTCAGCAAAAAGGATACGAAGTGCTGTACAATCCTGCTATTTCCTATGATGATTTATATAATACAATTCATGATGCAGAAGGATTGCTAGTAACCACGAGGATAAATGTAGATAAAAACCTGATTGATAAAGCCAGTTCATTGAAATGGATTGGCCGCCTCGGCAGCGGTATGGAACTGATTGATGTGAGCTATGCAATGAGCAAGGGAATAAAATGTGAGAGCAGTCCTGAGGGAAACCGCAATGCTGTTGCTGAACATGTATTGTGTTTATTATTGAACCTGATGAATCATATCACCTCATCACACCATGAAGTAAAGCAGGGATTGTGGCGGCGTGATGAAAACCGGGGAACAGAATTAAGCGGCAAAACGGTTGGCATTATCGGCTTTGGAAACACAGGGCAGAGTTTTGCAAAACTGCTGCAGCCATTTGGTGTTACTGTGCTGGCTTACGATAAATACAAGTTTGATTTTGGTGGTGGATATATAAAGGAAGCAAATCTTGAACAGGTTTGCCGCTATGCAGATGTTATCAGCTTTCATGTGCCATTGACAGATGAAACATTGAACATGGCCAATGCTGCTTTTTTCAATTCGCTTGAACAACGACCTTACTTTCTTAACAGCTCAAGGGGGAATGTGGTAAGCCTGGAAGAACTGGTGAATGCACTAAAAACCAATAAAATCGGAGGAGCAGGATTGGATGTACTGGCAAATGAAAGATTGGATACTTATACAGAAACGGAGAAGCAACGGCTTGACTGGTTGCTGGCACAGCCCAATGTCATTGTTACTCCGCACATTGCGGGGTACAGTCATGAGGCATTTTACAAAATGGCAAAAATTTTACTGGAGAAATTAGGGTTACATTAGTCTTTATTTCTCCAAATGTTTTTTATATTTGCTATTCAATATTGCAACGCTTCAGCCAACACTGGGGCGTTGTTATTTTTTTTGCCGCCTCAGGCGGAATATAAAAAACGGAGGTTAACATGAGCGACATTCAATATGTGACAAAAGAGACACTGGAGCACCTGAAAGCAGAGCTGCAAAAAATGAAAGGTATTGACCGGCCTGCTGCCAGCCGTGCCATTGCCGAAGCAAGGGAAAAAGGTGACCTGAAAGAGAATGCAGAATATGATGCTGCTAAAGAAGCCCAGGGAATACTGGAAGCAAAAATTGCTGCATACGAAGGGTCTATGGCCACTTTACGGGTAATGGATGAGGCAGACATCGACACCAGTAAAGTGTCTATTCTGACAAAAGTTACACTGACCAACCTCGGCACTAAAAAACAAGTGACCTATAAAATTGTGAGTGAAAAAGAGGCCGACCTGAAAGCAGGAAAAATTTCTGTTACATCCCCAATAGGGAAAGGTCTTCTTGGTAAACATATTGGAGAAACGGCTGAAGTGCAGGTGCCGGCCGGTGTATTGAAGTTTAAGATTGAAGAAATAACCTCATAGGAAACCGGAACTCCGTTCCGGTAAAATAAAAAACCTTCATGATTATTGAAGGTTTTTTATTTTTAGGATAAGCGCTTTATAAAACCACTACAACTTTGCTTAAAAGAATCAGCTTTTATTTACTTTCACTCAAGACAAAAATATTCGGCGGTATGACCATCTTTTCAAAAATAATAGCCGGTGAAATTCCTTCTTATAAAATTGCTGAGAATGATAAATTCTTTGCTTTTCTGGACATCTTTCCGTTGCGGGAGGGGCATGTGCTGGTAGTACCGAAAACAGAAACCGATAAACTGTTTGATCTGCCGGATGATTATTTGAGTGAGATGCTGTTGTTTGCCAAACCCATTGCCCATGCCATTGAAAAGGCATTTCGCTGCAACCGTTGTGGCATCAGTGTCGTCGGGTTAGAAGTGCCGCATGCACACCTGCATCTTATTCCCATTAATTCAGCCAATGATTTGAATTTTACACAATCAAAACCAAAAGCTTCGGATGAAAGTTTGAAGAGAGTGCAGGAAAAGATCATATCACGTCTATAATAAAAAATAAATAAAACCCTCATGAAATATCTTTTAATTTTTTTGTTCGCAACGTTGGCAGTTCCTTCCTTTTCCCAGGAAAAAGACAAGGAAGTGATGATAAAAAAGATTTTTAAAATCCTTCAGCAAAAGGATGAAGCAGGCTTTGTAAAACTCTTTCCGGATGCTGTTATCATGAAGGAGTTAATTATAAAACAAATCGGAAAGGATACAGCAGATATTTCAGGTGATGAGTACAATACAATGCTGTCTGAACTTTCCGATAGTAGTTTACAAAAAGAATTCGGGGAAATGTTCAAAGATATTATTGAGAAAGGGGAGAACAAAGGTGTAGTATGGGAGAAAACGAATTTTGTATCGTATTTGGTTGATTCATTAATGGATGAAGAAACTAAAACGGCCGGGCTTTATGGAAAAATATATTTTAATGTAAATAAAACGGAATACTTTCTGAAATATGAAGAAATCATTTGGTTTGAAAATCTAGGCTGGTATGGGGTGTCTATCGACAGGATTGATGAAAAAAGTAAAGAAAATGATCCGGAAGAAATGATTTGGAAAGTTGCCGATACTGCAACCATGGCGATGGATTCAATGGTAGCCGTTATGGACACAGCAATGGCAGTTCCAGAAACAGCACCAGATATAAAACCTTTGAAAAACAGTAAGGAGCCAGTAAAAAATAAAACTGCAAAACCAAAAAATCAATCTCCGGCTAATAAACCAGAGTAGGTTTATTTTTTAACCCTTCCCGGGTTCTTTTTAATAAAATCATTCCAACCTTTTAATCCTTTACCAACATTTCCCAATACTGAACTGCTTTGAAAATGATGACACATAGCTACTGCCAATGCATCAGTAGCATCATATTGTTTGGGATTTTCCTTAAACGATAACAATGTTTGCAGCATTTTCATCACTTGTTCTTTGTCTGCATTACCATTACCTGTAATTGATTGTTTTACTTTTTTAGGTGAGTATTCAGTTACCTCCAATCCATGTCGCATAGCAGCAGCAATTGCCACTCCCTGGGCACGGCCAAGTTTCAACATACTTTGTACATTTTTTCCAAAGAACGGCGCTTCAATAGCAAAATCTGTCGGTTGATATTTAGTGATCAATCCACTAACGGTATTAAAGATCAGTTGCAGTTTTTTATAACCATCTTTTACTTTGCCCGGTTTTAAAACACCAAGTTCCAGTAAAGAAACTTGATTTCCTTTTACAGTTATCAATCCATAGCCCATTATGATGGTGCCGGGGTCAATGCCAAGTATTATTTTAACGGGCTTTTGCAAATTGGACTGTATTTTTATACCGGCGGCGGTATTTTTAAGATATTAAAATCATGGATGTTTGTAATCACAACATAAATTCTGAGTTTATTGAACCACATAGGAATATAGTTACATAGATTTCACATAGATTTACTATGTGTGGGTTTCTATTGTGTTCTGAGTGCCTATATGGTTCAATTTTATTCTTTGGCAAATCATTTTTATTTTGGCTACACCTGCACCTGCAATTAAATGTTATTACAAGATTAATGAAGCTGAACAAAAATAGCAAACTCTTCATCAATTACTTCCTCGGCCCTTTGCTGTTTGTCTGGTTATCCTGGTCTATTTACCGGCAAATACAAAAACAACCAAATCTGGAAACTGCCTGGCAGAGCATTAAAGAATCTTTCAGTACTCCATTGGTATGGAACCTAGTGGCGGTAATACTATTAATGGTTGTTAACTGGTCCATTGAAGCAGTAAAATGGAAAATATCAGTCAAACCCATTCAACAGGTTAGTTTTCTGAAAGCCTTCCGGGCTGTTTTATCAGGAGTGTCTTTTTCCGTCAGCACACCCAACAGGGTAGGCGAATATCTTGGAAGGGTATTATATATGGATGAAGGAAACCGGCTGAAAACAATTTCAATCACCATTGTCGGCAGTATCAGTCAATTGATTATTACGTTACTGATGGGTTTTATCGGTTTGCTTTTGCTGCAGACTGGTATTGAATCCAATCAATTACTTTCTCCCATCTGGATGAAAGTGATATTGTATGGAACATTAGCTGTGTTGTCAGGACTTATACTTTTTTATTTTCGTTTATCGTGGATCATTAAATGGGTGGATAAACTGCCCGGCAGCAACCGCTTTGCTTACCTGGTTCGGGCATTAGAAGAATTTGATGCAGGATTACTTTTCAAACTGCTGCTCTTATCTGCTTTGCGGTTTGTAGTTTTTATTGTTCAGTATTACCTGCTGTTTCATTTATTCGCCGTAGAAATTTCCTGGTGGCATTGTTTGTGGTCAGTAAGTCTTACTTTTTTTGTACTGGCGATTATACCTTCTTTTGCTATTGCCGACATCGGTTTACGGGGTGAAGTAGGAATCAAGCTGATTGGTATTTTTGCAGCCAATCAATTAGGAATTCTTTTTACAACCATCACCATCTGGTTTGTCAATCTTATTGTTCCTGCCATCATTGGTAGTTTATTAATACTGGGAATTAAAAAACTCTATACCAAAAAAGAAGCAGTAAATAAGCTGTAATAAAATCAGATTTCCTCCAGCTTAAATAAATTTTTTGGTCTTACTCCTCTGTCCGTTTGTTGCAGGTTGCAACATTCATTTACCGGGTCATGTTCAAAGAAAAGAATATAGTTCCCCTCAACAGCCTCTTGTAAAAACGATTTTTTTTCAGCAAGTGTTGTCAACGGAAACATATCATATGCCATTACGTAAGGGATTGGTATATGACCGGCAGATGGAAGCAGGTCGGCCATAAAAACAATGGTTTTTTCTTTATATTTTATTTGTGGCAGCATCATACTTTCTGTATGGCCACTTACAAAACGAACGGAGATATTTTCAGAAAAAACTGTTTCACCCAATTTGCCATTGATTCCATCGGTTACTTCAACAAAATGCAGCTTACCGCTTTCTTCGATGGGTAAGATATTTTCTTTCAAAAAAGAAGCTTTCTCTCTGTCATTGGGGTGGATAGCCCAGTCCCAATGTCTTTCATTGCTCCAGTAGATAGCATTTTTAAAAGCCGGAACTAATAATTCACCATCCCGTTCAATACTTCCACCGCAATGATCAAAATGAAGATGTGTTAAAAAAACATCGGTAATATCATCTTTACTGAATCCATGTTTCGCTAAAGATTTTTCCAATGTATCATCACCATGTAAATAATAATGCCGGAAGAAACTGGCATCCTGTTTAGTACCATTGCCATTGTCTACTAATATCAAGCGGTTTCCATCTTCAATCAATAAACAACGCAAAGCCCAGGAACAAAGATTATTTTCATCGGCAGGATTTATTTTATTCCACATACTTTTTGGAACGACGCCAAACATGGCGCCTCCATCGAGTTTGAAATAGCCGGTATTAATTGAGTAGAGTTTCATCGGGCAGGGATCTGTTTTAGCCGTTCTTTTAAGTCGCTGTCTGTCATAGTATCATAGTCCGATTTGTCAAAAATTGCAATGAGGTAAACCGTTTTTCTTACAACCTTAACACAGGTAATTATCCTGGCTCCGCCACTTTTCCCTCTTCCTTTTGATGAAATAATCATTCGGATTTTGAAACAATCTTTCCCCAATGGTGTACCAGTGGTGGGATCTTTTTCCAGTAATTGCAGTAAGGTTGCCAAGTCTGATTTTAATGACGAATATTTTTTTGAAAGGAGTTTAATTTCCTTTTCGAATGCTGCAATTGTTTTTATATTAAAGCTCATTCAACAAATCTTTGGCATCTTTTAATTTCAGTTTTCCTTCTTCATGAAGTTTTACCTGGCTCAGCCTTTTAGGCAGACTGTCTAAAAATTCAGCTTTAGATTTTTTATTTTTTGTTTCTTTCTGCTTAAATACAGATGTGCGGATTTGCATTTTTTTGAGCAATTTTGACACTAAATCAAATTCATCTTTGTTGCGGGGTTTTATTATTATGGTTTCCATAAGCTAATTTACAATATTTTATTTAGCCGGTTTTTTTTAATGCCCGTTGAGTAAACAGTAAGAATATAAGCGCCACGATAAAAAATATCATTAATGCCAGTACTGAGTTTCTTTGTGAGCCGGTAAGTTCATTGATAAACCCGAAAGTAAACATGCCAATTACTATGGCAATTTTTTCTGTTACATCATAAAAGCTGAAAAATGAGGCAGTATCTCTTGTCTCAGGCATCAGCTTGGCATAAGTAGAGCGGCTGAGCGACTGAATTCCTCCCATGACAAAACCAACAACTACCGCTAATAAATAAAAAGTCATTGCACTTTTGGCAGGAATAAAATAGGCGCCGATACAAATGCCAATCCATACAAATATGCAGATCATTAATGCAAACAAATTGCTGGTCTTTTTAGAAAGGGCGGCAATTGAAAATGCCCCGGGAATAGCAATTAGCTGGATGATCAGAATAGCAATGATCAGGCTGTCGGTTTCAATCTGCAATTCACTTTTTCCATAAAGTGTAGCAGCCAGCATAACTGTCTGAACACCCATACTGATAAAGAAGAAAGAGAGAAGAAATCTTTTTAAGACCGGCATATGAAGTAATTGCTTTGCTACTTTTCTCAACTCACCATAGCCATTGCTAAGAATATTATGTTTCGATCCCTCCCCGGCCGGTATCCCTTTTGGCAAACGATTCAACGAAAAACTGCCAAATGTAAACCACCATATACCCACCAGTAAAAAAGAAAGTTGGGAGGCGAAGCCGGTTGTAATTCCCCAAAGGTCATTTTTTAAAATAAGGACTAAACTGACTATCTGTAGTATAACACTTCCAACATAACCGAATGCAAATCCCCTGGCACTGATCCGGTCACGGTCTTTGGGTGCTGCAATTTCAGGCAGGTAAGAATTGTAAAATACCAGTCCTGCCCAACTACCGATACAGGCAAAGATCATACATACAATTCCAAGACCGAGGTTTGCCTGATCAAAAAAGAACATCGTACTGCACGCAATACTTCCAAGCGTCATAAAAAACCGGAGGAAACTTTTTTTGTTTCCTTTATAATCTGCAATAGATGACAGTAAGGGAAGTGTAAACGCTACAATCAGGAAACTAAATGCAAGGGTGTAATTGTATAGGGAGGTGTTAACGAATTCTCTTCCCAGAAAAGTTACCATATCCTGCCTGGTAGCTTCATTATTATCGCCGGTTATACTTTCAAAGTAAGCCGGAAAAACAGTAGAAGTTATGACGAGGTTATATACAGAGTTAGCCCAATCATACATGGCCCAGCCATTCACTACTTTTTTTGATGCCGTTTGCATATCTATTTGTTATTCTATAAAATTAGGGAAACTGTGGTCAAAGAAAGATTAATACCAAATCGACTTTAAATTAATATCCTTGCCTGAGGTATTAATACCGATAGACAACAGGTATAACTGAAGGACATGCTTTTAATGTCGTATCGGTATAATACACAAGCAATATATGTATTCTGACAATTTGATTTATAAAACAGCCCGATAAATTTCCTCTAAAGAAAGACGACGCAGACCTGCCTGTCCGGCAGGCAGGGAATAAATCGGACTATTTATTAATTCCCTTTGTTTATTAAAATTAAAAAAAGCAGTAAGGCATAAACCTGCTGCTTTGAAATAATAAAAACATAGTGTGACTATTTCTGCTTATCGTCACTTTTCGTGTCTTCAGGTATTTCGGTCTCTTCTATAACCGAAGGATTCATTTTTTCTTTTAATTTTTTTACTGCCTCTTTATCAAAAGGTAAAGTCTTGATTTCTTTAAAATGGTCGTCAGTTAAAATGATATTAACTGGTTTATTGTCGTAAAGATCAATGGACATAGCTGCCCCGATTTGTGCAAATGCATCGACAGTTTGCGGAGAGGCTTTTATTTTATCTTCATCTACCACAAAACGGATATCATATCCATCCTCTTTTGATTTCATCAATTGAACGCTTGACTTTCTGTCTGCACTAAAATAGTTAATATCATCTTTCAGGTATTTACATAATTTATTGGCATCTGCTTCAGTTACTCCATCACCTTTATAAAATACTTCGCCTTTAGTGCCTTCGATGGTAACTTTTTTGCCATAGTTAGTGCAGGCTGTTAAAGAAAAAACTACAAGTAGGAAAATAATGATCTTTTTCATGTTTAAGTTGGTTTGTTGGTTCTTAAAAAGGTTTGAGGTTATTTTTTATTTATGAATGACACCGGTTAAAAGTAAGATCAAAAGTACAATCCCAACTATAATCCGGTAAATGCCAAAAGGCCGGAAACCATGCACTTTTAAAAAATTAATAAAGAAACGGATAGCCAGCATGGCAACAATAAAAGCTACTATATTCCCGATTATAAAAGATACCGTATTTTCCTGGGTAGCAGTGATCAATGTTATTCCTTTCTGAACACCCCCTGTACTATTGGGCCATTCCTTAATAAATAATGAATAGGCAGTAGCAGCAAACATAGTAGGCACCGCCAGGAAAAACGAAAATTCAGCAGCCAGGTTTCTGGTCATTTTTTGCTGCATACCTCCGATAATGGAAGCAGCACTGCGGCTTACACCGGGTACCATGGCCAACACCTGCCAGCAACCGATAATAAATGATTTTCCAAAACTCAACTGGTCTTCAGATTCTACCACTGGTTTTTTAAATGCCTTGTCTATCACTAATAAAACAATACCGCCGGCCAGCATAGCAATCGCCACTACAGTCGGGTTGAATAATAACTCATCTATTTGATCAGCAAAAAAATATCCCAGTAGCAAAGCCGGAAGCACACCAACTATAAGTTTAGCATAAAACTGCCAGCGGCGAAATTCAAAAAACTGGCGCCAGTAAATCACCACCACTGCCAGTATGGCCCCCAGTTGTATGGAAATGGTATAGAGAGTTACAAAACTTTTTTCATCGGCCGTTGATCCGAGGTTCATCAGATGTTCGGTAATGATCATATGCCCGGTAGAAGAAACCGGCAAAAATTCTGTTAACCCTTCAACGATGGCGATGATAACGGCCTCGAAAATATTCATACAATGGTGATTGATAGTGCAACATACTACATAAGCCAGAGATAGGTTAAAACTATGCAATTATTTTATCATCAGATTCTGGCTATGTAGTACGAGGTAAAATAAAAAGGCGACACTGTTAAAGTATCGCCCTATAAAATTAATTTTATATAAACGGATTAAGCTGTTGTCGCTTTTGGTTTTTTGAAAATACCAAATATCTCAATCGCCAAACCAGCCAGTATCAGCAATGGCGCAATGGTGATGCGGGTAGCGCTGTATACTTTTGATTGATCAAAAACGTTGGGATCAGTGTTTTTCCCGCCAGACATTAATAACATCCCGATTGCCATTACTACAATACCAACCAGCATCCAGGTATAATTTTCTTTGGTAAAAATAGAAGGGCTAATTTTTTCTTTGCTCATTTCTTTCAAATTTGGTTGTGCAATATAATGCTAAGAGTTCAAAAGAGAAAATGAGAAAAAGAGAAGAAAGCCTGTTAAAGTTTAAATATCTTAAAAATGGTTACAAACGGTAAAAAATGGCGACCTAAACCCAACTCTTTTACTCTTTTTACTCCTTTTTTCTCTTAGATTAATACAAATCATCCAGTTTCATCCGTAAATATTTGATCACACTCCGGTTGGTGCTGAACAGGGTAATTACGATGCCAATAACGATCAGTATAAAGAATAATAATAGTAGCAAGCCTGAATCATGAATGGTTTTAAGCCATTCTATCTGACCTTCGGCTATCAAAATAACAATATACAACAGAACAGATGCTATGGCACCGCTGATGGCGCCGTTAATAATAGCTTTTATGTTCAGCGGTTTGGCAATAAACCAACGGGTAGCGCCTACCATCTGCATGGTTTTAATCAGAAACCGGTTGCTGAACATGGCCAGCCTGATGGTATTATCGATCAGAAAAATAACCACCAGCGAAATAAGAATAACCAGTACCAATAGCCCGATACTCACTTTACGGATATTCGTATTCAACTTACCTACCAGGGCATCCGGGTATTTTACATCCGTCACATAAGTTTGTTGCTCCAGATCACTTTGAATACTTCTCAGCGTATCTTCCTTTACATATTGTTTTTTTATGCGGAAATAAATTGCGTTCGGTAGCGGGTTTTCATCCAGCACCCGGCTCCAGTCCTCACCGCCATCATCCATGTATTTTTTCTTACCGGCATCTTTGGTCACAAACTCCATGGTTCTTACATAAGGTTTGGCGGCAATAAAATTCATCAATGCAACACTGTCCTTAGGATTCAGATCGCCACGCAGATAAACTCTCACCTCTACACTTTCTTTAAAATGATCGCCCAGTTTATTAGCGTTAATAACTAACCAGCCGATAATACCTAAAAGAAATAAGACCAGCGTAACGCCGAGGATGGACATGAAATAGGAAGGTTTCCCACGTTTAATGGAAGCTTTGCCGGGTTGAGCCATGAAGTAAACTTTTTCAGTTAATAGATTAGTGGCAAAAATAGCAGTTTATAGTACTCGTATTCATAAATTAACTCAACAGTTTTGAATAATGCCGCCGTAGTCCCGATAGCTTTCGGGAAACTATTACGGATGCACAATCGGTATTAGGGCTACAATCAGTATTTTTGTTGTTCAATAAAACGGTTGACACTGGTTCATATTGCCGGATGAACTATAAGATTTGTTAAAGAAAATTTTTGGGCAAGCAACAGTGCTACTATGTTTTTTGGTTGTAATCCGCAGGATTGGAATTTTTAATCCTTTCGATGGAAGAATTAAAAAGACTGGCACTTCATCTTCGGGTAACACAGATGAGCAAATTAAAAAATACAATTCAGCATAGAGTACACTTCCCCTCCCTGGAGAGCCTGTCCCGATTTTTTGGGAGGCGAATTGAGGAAAACAAATTGCTTTAGTGAATTGTGGTAGGTCTGGTAATAGAATAAAAAAATAAAATCAGGAGTAAGAGGAATATGGAATATAATTTCAGGGATATAGAAAAGAAATGGCAGAAACATTGGAAAGATTCGAATGCTTATAAAGTCGAAAATGATTTTTCCAAACCCAAGTACTATGTGTTGGATATGTTTCCGTATCCGAGTGGCGCCGGCTTGCATGTGGGTCATCCGTTAGGTTATATCGCTTCTGATATTTACAGCCGTTATAAAAAATTGAAAGGTTTTAATGTGCTGCATCCGATGGGCTTTGATAGTTTTGGTTTGCCGGCAGAGCAATATGCACTTGATACCGGACAGCATCCTGCTGAAACAACTAAGAAAAATATTGAAACATTTAAAAAGCAGTTAGATAATATCGGTTTTTGTTACGACTGGAGCCGTGAAGTGCAAACCAGCGACCCGAATTATTACAAATGGACACAATGGATCTTTCTGCAACTGTTCAATAGTTATTTCGATAAAAAAGAGAACAAAGCAAAACCCATCAGCGAATTAATAAAGACTTTCGAATCAGAAGGAAACCTCACACCCCGCAGCTCACACCTCACACCCTTCACTGCTGACGAATGGAAGCAGTTTGATGAAAAACAAAAACAAGACATTCTGATGAGCTGCCGTCTTGCCTTCTGTGGTTATGGTGAGGTGAACTGGTGCGAAGCGTTGGGAACTGTACTGGCTAACGATGAAGTAGTGAACGGTGTGAGTGAAAGAGGCGGCCACCCGGTGGTAAAGAAAACATTACGGCAATGGTATTTACGCATTACAGAATATGCTGACCGTTTGCTGGAAGGATTGAACACTGTTGACTTCAGTGATGCGATGAAAGAAATGCAAAGCAACTGGATTGGAAAAAGTAGTGGAGCAGAGATAGAGTTCGGAGTCAAGAGCCAGGAGTCGGGAGCCAAACTCCGTGTATACACCACTCGTCCTGACACCATCTTCGGTGTTGACTTTATGGTCATTGCACCTGAACATGAGCTTGTAGAAAAAATGGCAAGTACAGATCAAAAAACAGCCGTTGAAGAGTACATCACTTATGTAAAAAGCAGAAGCGAAAGAGAAAGAATGGCGGAGAAAAAGATCAGTGGTGTATTTACCGGTGCTTATGCGGTGAATCCTTTTAACGGAAGAGAAATTCCAATTTGGATTTCAGAATATGTGCTGGCTGGTTATGGTACCGGTGCCATCATGGCCGTGCCCTGTGGCGATGAAAGAGATTTAAAATTTGCAAAGCATTTTAATATTCCTGTTACCAATATTATCGGTACATGTTTTAATGGGGAAGAAGCCAACCCAACCAAAGATGCGATACTGGAAAACTCCGGCTTCCTCGATGGCCTGATAATGAGAGAAGCGATGGAAGTGGCGATAAAAGCTTTGGAAGGTGGGCACCTGCCTGCCGGCAGGCAGGTCGGAAAAAGAAAAGTAAATTTTAAAATGCGGGATGCGGCCTTCAGCCGTCAGCGGTATTGGGGCGAGCCATTTCCAATTATATGGAAGGAAGGGATTGCCATTCCATTAGATGAAAAAGAATTACCACTTACATTACCACATGTAGAAAGTTATAAACCGGGGCCCGATGGAGAAGGGCCGTTGGCGAATATTACTGATTGGGCCCTCATCCCCAACCCTTCTCCGCAGGCGGAGAGGGGGGCGGCAAGAGTTCCTAAATATTCGGTATATACACCTGTTCAATATGAGCTGGCAAAACAAATGCGAAAAGAATATACCGACGCGGAAGGCTTGCTTTGGGAAGTATTAAGGGGGAATAAGACAGGGGTGAAATTTAGAAGACAACATCCCATCGATAAATACATCGTTGATTTTATTTGCCTACAGGAATGGTTAATTGTAGAAGCAGATGGCGGTTATCATACAACAGAGGAACAAAAATTTTATGATGCAGAAAGAACAAGGGTGCTAAATGATATTGGCTTTGAAGTAATGCGTTTTACAAACGAAGAAATAACTGCACATCCCTACAAAATAAAAGATAAAATAAAAGCAAGAATCCAGCAAAAAAGAGCAGAGTCCTCACCCCTCCCCCCTCTCCACGAAGTGGAGAAGGGGTCGGGGGTGAGGGAAACCAACACCATGCCCGGCTATGCCGGCAGCAGTTGGTATTTTCTCCGCTACATGGACCCACAAAACACCGAAACATTCTGCGATAGAAAAGTATCCGACTACTGGAGCCAGGTAGACTTATACATCGGCGGCACCGAACATGCCGTAGGCCATTTACTCTACAGCCGTATGTGGACGAAAGTATTATTTGATTTGAATTTGATTGGATTTGATGAACCGTTTAAACGATTGGTGAATCAGGGGATGATACAGGGGAGTAGCAGGTTTGTTTATAGGGTTCAACCAAAATCTGCATTACCATTTGATGGTGAAGTGGAATATAAAAAGCAAATTTTTGTTTCACTAAATATTTTAAAAAACATTGTAGGAAATCTCAATTGGACAGGTATTTTAGTTGACACAGAACAACAACAAAGGTTATTCTCAACAATAAAAGAAAAGATTGAAAATTTTCCAGATCTTAAAACATTTGGCCCACTTGCTACCTTAAGTATTCAACAAATTCATGTTGACGTAAACATTGTGGATGGTAATGAATTAGACATAGAAGCATTTAAAAAATCAAAACCTGATTACGCAAATGCAGAATTCATATTAGAAGACGGGTCGCTCTATTCTCCCCTCTCCATTGGTGGAGAGGGGTCGGGGGTGAGGTACATCTGTGGCTCCGAAGTTGAAAAAATGTCCAAATCAAAATTCAACACGGTTAACCCCGATGATTTAGTTGCCAAATACGGTGCCGACACTTTCCGCATGTATGAAATGTTTCTCGGTCCGGTAGAAATGAGCAAACCCTGGGATACCAAAGGCATAGAAGGGGTACATCGCTTTCTGAAAAAATTCTGGAGATTATTCTTTGACGATTCTTCTCCCCTCTCCACGGAGTGGAGAGGGGCCGGGGGTGAGGAGGAAGAACCCACCCCGGAAGAATTAAAAGTATTACACAGCACCATCAAGAAAATTGAAAACGATACCGAACGATTCAGTTTCAACACAGCCGTCAGTGGTTTTATGATTGCCACCAACGAACTCACTGATTTAAAATGTCATAAAAGAAAAATATTGGAGCCACTCTTACTTTTATTAGCTCCCTATGCACCACACATAGCAGAAGAGTTGTTTGCGCAGCTACGCACTACTCCCTCTCCCTTGGGAGAGGGTCGGGGTGAGGTCAAATCTCCCCTCTCCACGGAGTGGAGAGGGGTCGGGGGTGAGGTCTACCCCACCTTCCAGGAAAAATACATCAAAGAATCTTCCAAAGCATATCCCATTGCCATCAATGGCAAAACAAGACATGAAATCATCCTGCCTTTAGACATCACCCAGCAGCAAGTAGAAGAAACCATTTTAAAAGACACTATTGTACTAAAATGGCTGGAAGGCAAAACCCCGAAGAAAATTATTTATGTAAAGAATAAAATGATTAATGTGGTGGTATAAAAAGCCTCTTTAGTCATACTGGTGTTTAATTTAAAGGAAAGTGGTATTATTATTTTAGGGTTTAAAATAAGACGTTTGGGTGTAATTTTTTAAATACCTGCAATTTTCATAAAAAACCGCCGGTTATTCTTTTACCCATAAAAGTAAAATATGCTATTTTTAAAAAACGGCAGGTTCTCAAAGTCAGTCCAGCTCAAATAATCTGGAATTCTGACCCCCTGAAACAATATTTATTTTACTATTTAACAAAAAGGCAATAAGTTTATGGCTCGAAAATTAGGTTTCGTCCTGTTAAAGTTTTCAGGCCACTGCTTGATTTGTATTTAATTAAACCAAAATTGATTTTATGAGAAAAATTTTTACCCCCCGGTTCTTATTTGTTGGCTTTTTCTTTTTTCTGTTGGCAGCTAACGGCTTTGCACAGCAGAATTCTGGATCTCTACAAAAAGTTGGACCAACTGTAGCTATTACCGGCAATTTAATAAGAGTTACTCCAAAGCTTGCCGACATTGACAAAACTACCATGTACGGCGAACCCCTGAAAATAACCCGTGATATGAACGGTATTATCGTTGATGGTAGCGGTGATTTTGCGAGAAATAAAAGGGAGACAAAGAGAAAATTAGAAGAGGAAATGAGAGAAAGAATTGCAAAGGAATATAATGAGGCAATTAAAAACAATAAAACAGAAGTTCCGCAAGTTCCTGGTCCAATTACCCCTAATGTTCCTGGAACTTCTTTGGGTGTAAATATTAACGGCCAAACATCACCCGGTCTTCAGCCATCTGATAATAATATGGCAGCTGGGCCTAATCATCTTATACAAATTGTAAACAATACCAGTGGATCACAATTTACGATCTATAGCAAAGCCGGCGCTGTGTTGGGAGGACCTACAATTTTAGCAACCCTTACCGGAAGATCCGGTTCAGGTGATCCAATTGTTCTTTATGATCAATTGGCAGACAGGTGGTTTATGGCAGAATTTGGACCATCCGCTTGTTGTAGTGAATTGATAATAGCTGTTTCTGCTACATCAAGTCCATTAGGCGCCTGGAATGTATATTCTTATATAGACGCTACTTTTTTCCCGGATTATCCTAAATTTTCTGTTTGGCATAATGCATATTATGCTTATACGAGAGATTTTGGCCCCGGTGGAAGCGGTTTCCTTGGCTCATCTGTTTGGGCATTTGACCGTACAGCCATGTTAGCCGGTGCTCCAACTGCACAAATGGTTAGACAGAGATTGACTGGTGCAAACATTTCTGCTATCGGTTCCGTGGGATTAGAGGGAATGACTCCTTCTACACTGGGTGGGCATTTTATAATCCCTACCGGCGCCACAACATTGAATATTTTTGAAGTCACTCAGAATTTTGGAGCTTCTACAATTACAGTTGGACCATTAGTCCCTTTAACTGTTAATGCATGGAATGCAGCGGGAACAATACCTCAGCAAACTGGTCCTTCTTTAGGATCACTTTCACCATTTTTGATGTTTAAATTAAACTATCGTAATAATGGTGGTACAGAATCTATTGTTTTATGCCAAACTGTTGCAGGTAGCGGCGCGGCTGGGCAGGTTAGATGGTATGAACTCAGACGGGTAGCTGGAAACTGGACAGTTTTTCAACAAGGAAACGTGCAGGGCACAGATGGCAACAGCCGTTGGATGCCCGGAATTTCAATGGATGGTTGCGGAAACATAGCATTAATGTATAATGTTGCCGGTGCTGGTGCTCCTGCAGCTCATCCTTCTGTAAGATATACAGGCCGAAACTCTTTCGATCCTTTAAATACTATGACATTACCAGAAGCAGTAATTTTTAATGGAACTGTTGGCACGGGGGGAATTACCCGATGGGGAGATTATAATACAACCGTTCAGGATTATACCTCTGCTGGCAATCCTAACAACGGTTCATTCTGGAGTACTGCGCAGCATTCTAATCAGCAAACAAGGATAGCAAATTTTACTCTTACCGGCGGATGTGCCGCTGCGCCAAATATTACAGCCGGCACAGCTACGCTGACTGCTGAAGGATGTGTGCCAAACAATGCTGTAATTGACCCGGGTGAAACGGTAACTGTTAGTTTCTGTGCATTAAATACAGGAACTTCTAATACCGTAAATCTTGTTGGTACCATGCAGGTTTCTGGTGGAGTAACTCCAATCAGCGGACCTCAAAATTATGGTGTATTAGTTTTTGGCGGAGCAGCGGTTTGCCGCAGCTTTAGTTTCAGCAATACATCTGGTACTTGCGGTGGTACTATTACCGTATCTATCCAGTGGCAGGATGGTGCAGCTAACCTTGGCACCAGCACCTGGACTTTCACTCTTGGAACTACCGTAGTTTCATCGAGTGAGAATTTTGATGCAGTTGTTGCACCTGCTTTACCTGCGGGATGGGTTGCTACCAATGTATCCGGACCAGCACCACTTTGGGTGACTTCCAGTACAGGTTCACTCTTACCAGTGCCTTCATTACCCAATTCACTTTTCATTGATGATCCGGGTTCTATATCAGATAAGCAGATAGTAACTCCTTCCTTCACACCTGGTGCAGGGGCAAGGGTTTCTTTTTCTAAAAATTATATTTTGGAAAGCACATTTGACGGAGGAGTTTTGGAGATATCTATTAATGGCGCTCCATACCAGGATATCATAACAGCCGGCGGTAGTTTTGTTGCTGGCGGTTATACCGGAGTAATCAGCGCCGCTTTTGGTAATCCACTTGCCAATCGCAATGCATGGACAGGTACCAGCGGCGGATTCACTACCACCACGGTGAATTTACCTGCAGGCGCAGCAGGTCAGCCATGTCAATTAAAATTCCGCATGGGTTCAGATAATAGCGTTGCTGGTACGGGCTGGAGAGTGGATAATTTCTCAGTTTCTCAACCAGCTTGTTGTGGTGCAGCCTGTACTATTACTTGTCCTGCAAATATTACAACAACTACCGGTCCGGGAGCAACTTCTTGCGGAATAATTGTGAATTATCCAGCTGCAACTACAACTGGTCTTTGTGGTGCGGTTACTTATTCCAGAAATTCAGGTACATTCTTCCCTGTTGGTATAACAACAGTAACTGCAACAACAGCCGCAGGGCCAAGTTGTACGTTTACTGTTACAGTAACAGATAACACACCGCCGGTAACTACATGTCCCGGTAATATTAGTGTAAATAACGCTCCGGGCACATGTGCTGCAACGGTCAATTATCCTTCACCAACGGTGACAGACAATTGCGGTTTGCCTGGTCCTGTTGGACTTACACAAACAGCATCTCAGGTTCCAACGGCCGGATCAGTAGCATGTAATGCAGGTGGCTTCCATACACTGAATAGTTATTGGAGAGCATATAATCTTGCTCCATTAGCATTACCTGGTCCCCTGACAGTCAATTCTGTACAATTCGGAATTGAGTTATCTGATGCGAATGGTACGGGAACTACACAACCTGTAACTGTCAATGTATATACCAGTGCCGGTGCATTCCCGGGTGGTGTTCGTACATTGGTAGGCACTTCTGGAGTAGTTCAGGTTCCTGACCAGACACTCACAACACTTACAGTACCAATCACTGTTCCGCCTGTAGTTCCAGCCAATGCAATTCTTTGTGTTGAGTTGGTTACACCGGATGGAAGGGCACCTGCCAACAACCGATTCTTTATCGGAAGTAATGCATCCGCACAAACTGGACCAAGTTATATCCAGGCTGCAGATTGCGGCATTGCAGTTCCAACGGATCTTACTACTATCGGTTTCCCGAATATGCATATCATTCTGAATATAAACGGAGCTACAGGTGGCGCTGCTCCATTAGTTCAGATTGCCGGTTTACCAAGTGGTAGTGTGTTCCCTGTTGGTGTAACAACCAATACGTTCCGCGGAACTGATATCGCCGGTAATACATCAACCTGCTCATTTACTGTTACGGTAGTAGATAACCAGGCGCCTGTTATTACATGTCCTGCAAATATTTCATTACCTACTCCGATTGGTTCTTGTACTGTAGTAGTTCCTTATACTGTAACTTCTTCCGATAATTGTCCGGGAGTTACCCAGGCATTAACAGCCGGTTTGGCCAGCGGTTCTGCCTTCCCGATTGGTGTAAATACTGTAAGCTGGAGAGCAACTGATGCTTCAGGTAATATTTCAAACTGTTCGTTTACTGTTACTGTTACTGACGGTCAGTTACCGGTAATAACCGGGCAACCAACTAACCAGACAGTATGCGTTGGCACAACTGCAGTATTTAGTGTAACAGCAACCAATGTTGTAAGTTATCAGTGGCAAACATGGACAGGACCTTCAGGTACTCCTGCAAATACCTGGGTAAATATTGCCGGCGCCAATGCTTCTGCATTGACATTGCCCGCTGTTACATTCAGTATGAATACAAACGACTATCGTGTTGTCATCAATGGATTATGTACATTCAATATCATATCCAATTTTGCAACGCTGTATGTAAATCCATTGCCAACGATCACTTTGCTGGCATCCCGTACGCTGGCTTTGTTGCCTGGAAATTCGCTGAATATAACAGCAGTTGTTAATCCGGGTGGTGGAACCTATCAGTGGTTTAAGAACGGTGTTGCTTTTGCAACCGGTTCATCACTTAATGGCCTTACTGTAGATGATATTGGTAGTTACACATGCAGATACACAGACCTCAATGGTTGTGTGGCCACATCAGCAGCCATGGTTGTTACTGGTCAGCCTTCTGATAAATTATGGCTGTACCCGAACCCGAACCGTGGATCGTTCCAGGTAAGGTTCTTTAACACAACTAACGAACCGGTTACTTTAAACATTTATAATTCCATTGGACAAAAGGTATACAGCAGGGCACTGGTTACAGCTGGCATAGCCTACTCACAAATAGATGTTGACATGAGTAATCTGTCTTCAGGAGAATACAATGCAATAATTGTAAGAGCTGATGGAAAAGTTGTAGGAACGAGGAAGTTTAGTAAGTTGAATTAATAGCATATTCAGTTCTTTAATAAAAGCCATCCGCCAACCGGCGGATGGCTTTTTATTTAGAAAGATCGGGTATTCAAAAACCGAAAGGACTCAAAGGGGAATTTAAATTCATTAAGAAAGTGTTCCTTTTTGATGTTATAAGTTGGATAAATTATACAAAAGTGAAATAATAATTAGTCTCGCTTCAGGCGAGATATATTCCCTGCCTGCCGGCAGATTTGCGCCGCCCTTTCTTTGCTTTCTTTGCCTGTCCGAATGCCAGCCCGACAGACTCATTCTGGCGGGGTTCATCCCCGTCCGTACAGGCATGGGCGGGCAGACACGGACGTGAAATGTATAGGGCTGTTTAATTTATCATATTAGTATTAAATCCATTCTTCCTTTATTTCCATATTCTGCGGTGCATAATTAATGTACTGTACAAATCTTGGTAAGGCTGCCGTGTTTGGGCTACTACCGTGGGGAAGGGCCTGATGCCAGATTATAAAATCACCGGCATTGGCAACAATTGGTACAGCACCAAGTGCATTTATATCTTCATTCCGGGGATGTTTGTTTGCCGGAAGACTGTTGATCCATGAATCGATTTGATGCTGAAAGCCGGGTACTAATGTAAAAGCCCCCTGGTTAGCCGCCGTATCATTGAGGTATAAAATACCTTGTAAGCCAAAAGGAATAGGAAGCTTCAGGCTCACATCCCAATGCAATCCGGGTCCCGGAAATTTCCATGATGTCGTTTCAGGAGGATTGAATCCAACACGGTCTGTATTTAGCCAGAGATCTTTTCTATCCCAGAGTTGTTCATAAGCCTGCTTAATTTTATCCGACTGCCTGTTTTTTTCAAGCAGGGGATGCTGAAAAAACTGAACCATAATACCCTGGCGGGAAGGATGTTCCTGGTACCAGGTAGAGGGATCATCTGATTTGACACCAATAAAATCACAAATAAGCTGAATGGTGGCTTCGCAGTCTTCTTTCGGAACAGCATTTCGGATGATGATATAACCATTTTTTTCCCAGCTATCCAAATCTGATGAAGTGAAATTTTCTTTTACAGAAGTTGATACCGCACTTGCTGTACTGATGATGGATTGATTGAAAGTATCAATTCTTTGCTGAATGAGGTTGCCTCCATTTACCTGTAGTACCCACTGTTCAAAATCTTCAAAACTGGCAGAATAGAGAAAAACCTGTTTAATAGTTTGTTCTAACCCCAGCCCCAGAGCTGCCAGCATGGTAATATCGGTATTCCATTCTTCTTGCAATGCATCGACAGGCAGGCTGCCGTTTTTTCGGGCAATGCTTTTTTCCCAATATCTTTTCAGGTGCAGCACGCCAAGATTGCCGGCCACAGAAGAGGGTGATAAATATGTTTCCTGTTTACTCATTATAAACCGCATAAAAATAAATTACATTTACATCTTACCGCATTTTTTATATGAACGAACAGAAATCAGGGGTTACTTTTTCTCCGGAACAGGTGATCATGTTTGAAAAGGCAGTCACATTTATACAAAACATTGGTATACCCGTTCATTTCAGTACACTGGAGGGATATTGTTTTTTACCGGGTATCAGTATACTTAACGGTGAAATAGTAGTGGACATAGAAAAACTGAAATACCCCGGCGATATATTGCATGAAGCCGGTCATATTGCCGTGGTACCGGCCAATGAGAGAAGTACACTGAATGAAGAAACGATTATTCACCGGGAGCAACGGGATGCGGAAGAAATGATGGTGATAGCCTGGAGCTATGCGGCCTGTGTGCATCTGGGTATTGATGCCGGTTTTGTTTTTCATGATGATGGTTACAAAGGAGGAGGAAGTTATATAGCTGATAATTTTAAAACCGGGAACTATTTTGGTGTGCCGATGCTCCAATGGACTGGAATGGCACTGGGAAAAAAGAATGAGGAGGAACCTGACAAGCCTGTTTATCCTATCATGTTGCAATGGTTACGCAATTAAAGAAATTGTAACCGCAGACTTGCCTACCGGCAGGCAGGGATGCAGAGGCGCTGAGAATTTTACTCTGCACTCTCCCCGCCTCTGCGGTAAACTTATTTTTTATGATTATTTAATTCAGGCAAATTAAGTAATACAAAGATGGCGGATGAAAAAGTATGGAGTATTTTGAAAGTAAAGAAGATGTATTATCGCATTAACTAATAAAATCAAACAAAATCATGAGTCAGCAATTTCATCATATCCCTGCATTACTTAAACCGGAAGAAATAACTTCATTGGAAAAATTAATCAGCGAAGCAAATTTTGTGGATGGCAAAGCAACGGCAAGTATGGTGGCCAAAGAAGTAAAAAATAATTTACAGTTAGACAGCTCCGATTCCGAAGTAATGACATCCATTCAGAAAATTCTGAATAATGCCATATTATCAAGCCCTTTTTTCCAGGCAGCTTCTCAACCAAAAAAAGTTCATCCGTTTATCATCAGTAAATATGGCTCCCGGCAGTTTTATGGCTGGCATGTAGATAGCCCCATCATGGGTGAACCTGCTATCCGGACTGATCTGGCAATGACCATTTTCTTAAGTGACCCCACAACCTATGAAGGCGGTGAACTGATGATACAAACTTCTGGTGGCGCTGTTGCTTTTAAACCATCAAAAGGCGATGCGATCTTATATCCCTGCCAATTTCTGCATTGTGTAAACGAAATTAAAAGCGGTGAACGTATAGCAGCAGTGACCTGGATACAAAGCAATATTCAATCCGCAGAACAAAGACAATTGTTGTTTGAAATAAACCAGGTGCATGCCATCCTGCAACAAAAGGATAAACATTCACCGGAAGCTAATCAGCTGCTGCAATCTTATTCCAATCTTTTCAGGATGTGGGCAGATGTTTAGGAAGTCGTTAGTCTTGAGTCTGTAGTCGCTAGCCCTTGTTTTGCGAAGAATTCTCCATTTCATCAGCCAGTTTATTGGATACATCCGTATTCATATTTCTTAAATGTGCAATGATTTCCATCTGCTCTTCTTTGCTATGTTTGGGAATATCAGCAATTTCTTTTTTTATTTTTATTTCTGAAGAATCGAATAAAGTCTGCAGCCAATCATTAACCCTTGCATCTATCACCAAATGTATCCGGTCTGCATTGCTTTTATTGTGCAAAGCATGTGGCAGGTTAAAATTCATATACCAGCATTCACCTTCCTGTAAATGCATTTGCTCTCCCTGTAAATAAAATTCAACCTGCAGGTTTGTAAAAACAGGGATATGAAAACGTACCAGCCCTTCTTCAAAACAAAGATCCCTGTCTTTGTGTTCATGTATCTGTGTGCCTGCGGCTAGTTTTAATAACCGCACTGATAGTAAGGGACATTCAAATGTTTTTAATACCTGCTGCAGGTAAGGAGATTGTTGTAATAACACCGTGTCATTATACACATCAGTTTCCACAGGTGAGATAAAACCATTATCCACTTCACCATGAATACTGCGTAAAGGAATAGCACTCCATTCCCCCTCATAATGTTTTACCTGGAAATGCAGTTTCCAGTAATCTCCCCCTAACTGCAGGGTTTCTTCCTGCAATTTTTTTGCATCAAACTGAAAGGGGAGTTGCAGGTATTTAATCATTTTTGGTAATGATATAGTTGTTGATGACTAATACATCCAGGCTGCAATGTAAAAAGAAATCAATAGCTTCTTCCGGGGTTTCCACAATAGGCATTCCTTTTTTATTAAAAGAGGTATTGAGTAAAACGGAAATGCCGCTTATCTTTTTCCATTCACACAATAGTTCATAAAAAGGTTCTTCTTTATTTTTTACAGTTTGTATCCGGCATGTTCCATCCACATGCACAATGCCCGGCATCTGATAGCTATCGGATTTTTCTTTCTCCGAAGGAGTCTCCACAGGAGTCATTGACCTTCCCGACCATTCTTCTTTGATTCGGTCAATCAAAATCATATAAGGGCTTTCAAGACCCAGTTCAAAATAAATATCCTTATCCTCAAACAAAACTACCGGTGCAAAAGGTCGGAAGTCTTCCCTGAATTTTATGTTTGTGTTGATATGAAGCTGAATGTCTTTACTTCTCGGGTCGGCCAATATACTTCTTCTGCCCAAAGCCCTTGGCCCGAACTCACAGCCCAATTGAAACCATCCAACTGTTTTTCCCTGCAAAAGGGAGGCTGCGGTTTCTGCTGCAATATTTTTTTCTTCCCTCACATTTATTTGTGAGCCGTATTTTTTTATCGCTGATAAAACAGTTTCATCCTCATAAGTTCTTCCAAAAAAAGTACTGCCATTATGTTTTACTTTTTCCTTTTGCAATACCTGCATCCATCCGTAAAAAGCACAACCTAATGCTAAACCATTATCACCAGCGGCAGGTTCTATATAAAAATTCTCAACCCCCGTTTGTTCAATAATTTTTGTATTGGCCACTGCATTCAGCGCTACGCCACCGGCATAGCAGATATTTTTATGCGGATACAGTTGTAAACGGTTACTGAAAATATATAGGATGGCCCTTTCTGTTTCATCCTGCACCCAACGGGCTATGTCAGCATAATATGGAAAATGTTCTTTGAAGGGTCTTGTAATAGCATCAGAAGGTTGCGTAAAATATTCATGCATCACTTCTTCGTTCACCCATACATTCCCCTCCTTCAAATCAAATAGTTGTTCTTTGTAAATATCTTGATTGCCATAAGGTGCCAGCCCCATCAGTTTGCCGGCATCATCAAAATCACCAAAGCAATAATTACTGGCCATACTGTACAACCCGCCAATAGAATGATTGGAAGTGGGCAGGTAAACCTGTCCGGGTTTTTGTAAAAAATTGATAATGGAAAAATCCTTATAGAGTGGCTTTACATGTTGACCGTCAAAAAAATAATAACTGTCTTTTTCTCCATACAAACCGGGCAGACTGTTTGTATGTGCGGGGATAAATGCATCCTTCAAATCATCGCACTGATGATAAAAGCTTCCACATCCATCAATCACCATTACAACACATTCATCAAATGGTGAAGTGCCGATAGCGCTGTATGCATGAGCAAGATGGTGGGAGATAGTGACAAAGGGAATAGTACAGTCAGCAGAAAATAATCGGTTTCCTTTATACTGCTGCTTTTTTATTTCCTCTTTTTCAAAATTGGCACACTGCACCACCAGCGACAGATCATCAACAGTTATTCCGGCCGCATCCAGACAATATTGTACGGTAACTGAATCATTGCCTCCATCATGCTTGATACGGGTAAGCCGTTCCTTTTCAATGGCAACAAGGATCTTTCCATCTTTTAATAAACAGGAAGAGCCATCATGGCTAAGACCGGTGCCCAATACATAAACAGGTTTGCTCATTCATACAGGAATAAGCTGCTAGGCTGTTTCGGGCAAACGGGTAAGCAGGTTGTTAAATGAAACGGAGTTTCTGGCAGATGTTCTCTCATCATAACCTATTTCAATATTGCCCAACCCAAAGCCATTATCAACAGCAGAATGAATGATCACTTCTTCTTTCCTGCTGTTGCGGGATACTACAGGGAAAGCTGTATGGTTGGTAGCATGGTTGCCAATGATGATATCTATATGGGTAGATTTTTCTGCAATAGTTTGATCGTCCAGACCTTTTTTATTTTTAAATCCGGCCATGGATACACAAACAACCAACTGGCAGTTTTTTTCCTTTTTTAAGAACGACGATAAATCATTCAACTCTTTGATAGTATCGCCGGGATTTGCCTGGATGATACCGGTCTTCATGTTGTTCTTATAAATTACCTGGTAGGTTTCTTCTGAAAAATCAGCAGTTGTATCATTTATCAGCAACAAATTATGGCTGCCGCTCTTCAACGAATTGATTTTTTGTTCGGCATATCCCCGGTGTTTGGGGTTATTCCCTGTATGGAGTAAGACCAGCTTTTTATTGTTACCGGTTCCGGTTAATTGAAAGGAAGAACCCGATGCAAAACCTTTAAAGGGTCTCAGCACCAGCAAGGCGGTGGCAACAATGCCGGTTTTTACTAAAAATTTTCTGCGGTCAGTCATTGGTTTTGTTTTAGTGTAAAAATTCGTCAGCCAAAGTACATTAATTTTTTTTCCAAATCAAAAATGAAAAATCATTTTCCCGGGATGCAGATAATTTATGGAGCTCTCGTATATTTACGAATTGAATGGGTAGATATAACTTTAGAGTAATAATTAAAAAATATCCTTTTAAAATAATATTGGAAATATTCTGATTTATTATAACTTCAATCGCATTTTCAATTACTTTGTAAAATCAAAAATGTTTTATTATGGAAGGAACTATTGGCGAAATCCGCATGTTTGCCGGAACTTTTGCTCCCCGCACCTGGGCGTTTTGTAATGCTCAGTTATTAGCCATTGCACAAAACACAGCTTTGTTTTCCATTTTAGGAACTACCTATGGCGGTAATGGCCAAACCACTTTTGCCTTGCCCGATTTCCGTGGCCGCACAGCAGTTGGCACTGGCCAGGGACCTGGCTTACCCAATGTTGTATTGGGTGAACAGGCAGGCACACAAAACGTTACGCTTACCACGACTAACATGCCTGCACATAATCATCCCCTTACTGGTTCGGTGAACCTCCAGGTAAATAATGATACTGCCGGCTTAACAGACGATGCCAGTAATAAACGCTTTGCAGCAACAGGGAACATTTTTACAGCAGTAGCATCCGACCTGGTGCCCATGGCGCCTGCACAATCATCGTTGGTGGTAGGTAATAGCGGAGGTAATCAGCCGTTCAGCATCCTCCCCCCTTACCTGGGCATGAATTATGTTATCTGCATGTTTGGTATTTTCCCTTCAAGGGATTAATGACAGGCAAAACATTTTCTTTAACTTATTTAATTTAAAATACTATGGAAGGAACATTGGCAGAAATAAGAATGTTTGCCGGAAATTTTTCTCCCCGTGGCTGGCAGTTTTGTAACGGGCAGCTATTAGCTATCTCCCAATGGACAGCGGTATTTGCATTAGTGGGTACCACTTATGGGGGTAACGGCCAAACCACTTTTGGCATGCCCGATTTCCGTGGCAGGATTGCCCGTGGGGCACAATTCAGCACGGGACCAGGATTAGCACCTGTTGATTTGGGTGAGATGTCCGGAAGCCCATCAGTAACTCTTCTTTCAACTAATTTACCTGCGCATAATCATCCCCTTACCGGAACGGTTAACCTACAGGTAAATAATGATACAGCCGGCTTAACTGATGATGCCAGTAATAAACGCTTTGCAGCAACAGGGGCCATCTTTACTGCAGCAGCAACCGACCTGGTGCCTATGGCTTCGATGCAGTCAACACTTGCTACAGGTTTTAACGGAAGCAACCAGCCGTTCAGCAACAGGTCCCCTTACCTGGGTATGAATATTATTATTTGTGTAGAAGGCATTTTCCCTAGCAGGGACTGATGCGCTTTTATATTATTACAATCCCTCTTCCTTATTATTGGTGAAGAGGGATTATTTTTACCCGCCGGGTCCTGTGGACTGGCATAGCCATAAGTAAATCATTAAATCAACAAGGACTTTACTATGCTCCGCACCGGAATCTTATTGCCCCGCTCTACCCTGTTTCCATCTCTCGGTTTGGATATACTGAACGGGATGAAAAATTATTTTAAAAAACAAAACCTTACTGACGAAGTAAAACTAATCACTGATAATATTGGTTTTGGGGTAAACGAACAGGAGGTGTATTCAAAAGCCGAAAAAATGCTGCTGCAGGAAGATGTTGACATAGTTATCCTGTGTGCCGATACCAAGATCACTGAAATGCTGCAGCCTCTATTTACCGCCAGCAACAAAATTTTACTGGCAGTCAATTTCGGCGCCAATTTTCCCGAAAGCTGGCAACCGGCTTCCACCACCATTACACATTCACTTAATTTCTGTTTGCATACCCGCCTCACCGGCAAGCTGGCTGCAAAAGAAACAAATAAAAAGGCAGTGAATGTTGTTTCTTATTTTGATGGGGGCTACCGGCAATGTTATACGATGCTTCAAAGCCACCAGGAAAACGGCGGTGAGCCTTTGTTTAATCATGTTACGGCCCATAAATCTGCAGACTTCACCCTGGCTCCGCTTGCGGAATATTTGGAACAAAACAATGATGTCAATACCCTGCTCTGTGTTTTCGCCGGCGATATGGCCGAAATGTTTTACCAGGAAATTTCTCCATTGCAAAAAAAAATCAATCTGAATCTTTACGTTTCGCCAATGATGTTTGACGAGTCATTAATAAATGCTTTGGGCAATGAATTCAGCATTGATCAGGTAAAAGGATTTATTCCCTGGCATGCTTCTTTGAACAATACCGCAAATGAACTTTTTAAAGAAACGATTTTATCGGCCGGTCATTCTGCCAACTATTTCTCCCTGCTGGGTTGGGAAACAGGAATGATATTGAAAGAAATTATCCGGCTGAATAATGCGGGAAATACCAATGCCACTACGGTTGTTAAAGCATTAACAGAAATTTCATTGGACAGCCCTCGGGGATGGATGAAAATTGATGCGGCTACACAATATAGTTACGGTCCATCTTATCTCGCAAACTTTAAAAACAATATGTCCTCAGGACCCGGTGGGGAAATTACAGTGGAGAACGAAACAGAAAATATAGATGAAGAATGGATTGCGTTTACAAACGAAAAATTACCCCCCGGCGAAAGTTCAAGTTGGCGGAATACTTATTTGTGTATTTAAAAAAATTACTCATTTATAAAGACCCCACCTTTCAAAAACTTTTGCACCGGAAGATGTTGATCACCTCCCCTTAAGGGGAGGAAAATGAACAGTTGATTATAATAAGCTGATGACGGGTGGGGTCTTATAGCTGTTGATTAAACGAGATGACTAATGAATACAATTGAACCACATAGGATTTAGTACACAAAGAAATTCACATAGAATTTTACTATGTGGCTGCCTATGTACCTATGTGGTTCAAAATTTTTATTCTGACTACATACATGCTCTTTTATGGGAGGAAAACGAACAGTTAATTATAATAAGCTGATGACGGGTGGGGTCTTATAGCTGTTGATTAAATTACATCATCCATGAACGAAATAAAAGCCCTCATACTCTGCAATAACCCGATAGCCATACCGGGTATCAAAGAATTTCTGTTTTATGGCAAAGTAGCAGCCATTGCCACTACCCAACGAAACAAAGAAATGCAGCATATCCTGAATGATTTAATGAAAGATACCGGTGTCCCTTTATTGCTGCTGAATAAAAAAGATTATAAAACGCAACTAACCGAAACCATAAAAAAATATGATGTCAACGTTGGCCTGATGATGACCTTCCCTTTTATGATCACCCCGGAAATATTAGCATTGCCAGCAAAAGGATTTATCAATTTTCATTATGGTCTATTGCCGCAATGCCGCGGACCACATCCCATTCTCCGGCATTTACTCAATAATGATAAAGAAGCAGGGGTCACCATTCACAAAGTGGATGAAGGCATTGATACAGGAGCTATCATCATGCAGGAAAAAATAGCCATTGAAGACAACGATACTTACGGCACCTTGCAATCCAAACTGGCTTTCCTCGCTGCAAAGCAGGCCGCCAATCTGTTGAAAATATTATCCTACGGAAGTATGATTCCTGCTGCTGCGCAGGATGAAACAAAAGCCAGCTATTACGAAATGCCAACCGCTTCAGAACTTACTATCAACTGGAATGAAATGACAGCTGAACAAATTGTAAGATTGGTGAATGCATGCAACCCCTGGAACAAAGGGGCTGGTACTACGATCAACGACTGGCTTATCGGTATTACTGAAGTTGAAATAAGTGAAAACTCTTATACGGACGATACTGCCCCCGGAACGATTATTGCTTGTAATAAAGAGGACGGTCTTCTTGTACAAACAAAGGATAATAAAAAAATAAAGATCAATATTATTTATACCAATGAGGGTTTTTTTTCCGGAAGCAGGATGGCGGTTTATGGTATAAATGCAGGAATGAAATTTCAGTAATTATGTGCGTAAAAAAAACGGAATAGCAAATTGTATTAATTCATTTACATTTATAGTCCTGTAAGAGAAAACTATTAAATTTTTTTTATGAAACCTCTTTACTCCCGATTTAGCAGAATACTGCTAACTGCAGTTTTAGTTATCACATTAAATATTTCGGTAAAAGCACAAACAACCCTTTCTATGGGTGATATTGCTTTTACAGGATACCGGTCTGCTGATGCTACAGATAATTTCTCTTTTGTTTTACTGGTACCTGTTCAAGCAAACACAGTAATTAATTTTACAGATAATGGATGGTTGAGTCCCGGTTCATGGCGGGGCGGTGAAACAGTGATAACATTAACAACCCTCGCATTGCCGGCGGGTAGAGAAATTCTGATAAGCGGCACGACAGCCACTCAGGCCGGTTCAGGAGCTTCGGCAGGAGCTGTTACCGGTACCGCATTGAGTTTATCTACATCCGGAGACCAGATAATTGCTTACCAGGGCGCATCAACATTAATTAGTGGTATACATATGAATGTGGCAACAATTGCAGTAGGTCTTGATTGTGCTGATACTGATAATACAAATTGGGATGGAACTTGTTCTAATTCCAGCAATGCGAGTTGGAAGCCTCCAGTTTTTAACAATGCTGGTACATCTGCTGTTTGGATAGGTACTTTTCAGGTTTCCACTTCAGAAAAGGATAATGCAAAATTCGTTAACACAAATGGCGATCCGCTTCTCACTGTTGCGCAGGTAAAAGCTGCCATATTAAACCAGGCCAACTGGCAAACAAGTGATGGTTCTCCTGGTGTCCCGGCTTTTACCTTACCGACAAATTTGACATATTTGTTGCCGCCACTAGCGGTAAGCCTTGTAAGTTTTACCGGGAAATTAAACTCTGATAAAACCATCACCCTTCAATGGAAAGCTGCGGTGCAACAGGATATTCAGGAATATATTGTTGAAAGAAGCGCCAATGGTTCTGATTTCATACAGGTGGGTACAGTGGCTGCAGGAGGTAATGTGGCAATTGCAAACTATACATTTATTGACAGGCAACCGCTCACCGGCAACAATTATTACCGGCTGAAAACAATTGAACTTTCAGCGAAACATGCTTACAGCGATGTGGTAATGGTGAACCTGAAATCAGATATTAAAGTGAATGTGTACCCTAATCCGGTAACAGATAATTTAACCATACAGCAATTTGGATTTGCCCGTTATAAATCCGCATCCTTATTTAACGGAAATGGAAACCTGTTGCAACAAATAACGCTGAACAGCCTGCAACAAACCGTGAATATGAAAATCTATCCGGCCAGAATTTATATCGTAAAAATGGATGATGGAACGGTGTTTAAAGTGGTGAAACAATAATCAGTAATAATTAATTAATATCAGTAAAAAAAGTTGCCCCGAATTCATCGGGGCAACTTTTTTCATTAGGTCCTGTTTAATAAATCGTATGGGAATTTTATTTCCCGCCTGAATTCACAACCCTTTAAAGAAATTTGTCCGCATTGGTATTTTTTCATTCTAAAAAGAGGTTTTCTGAATCATAATTTCCTTACATTTATCCACTCAAAACTAAAACCAGCTGCTATGAATCTTATATACAATCGTATTGGTAAATTTTTATTATCCGCCTGTTTAGTTATTGCATTAAATACTTCGGTAAAAGCTCAAACAGCACTTGTCGCCGGCGATATCGCATTCACCGGATATGTTGGAAATGCCTTCCCTACATTGCCTGATGAGTTTTCGTTTGTCCTTTTAAAAGCTGTAACCAACACTACAGTTATTAAGTTTACTGATTTTGGCTGGCGTACCGGCACACTTTCATTTAACTCGGGTGCTGCTACAGAATCTGAAATAACTTTTACTGCAACTTCAGCAATGCCCGCCGGTACCGAAATTATTATTGACGGAGTAACGGCCACTAAAGCAGGCGGCGGTTCAGCAGGAACGATTGCATATTCTGCCGGAGGAAGTTTTGCAAGCCCGTTATCATTGGCAAGTACAGGTGATCAGTTACTGGCATACCAGGGCACATTTGCTGCGCCAACCTTTATTGCAGGCATGCATATGAATGTGGAAACTGTACCGGCTACCACGGCCGGAACATGGGATGGAGTTGGAGCTACTCTTAATGGCCAGACAAGTGAAAAACCTGCAGCCCTTACCACCGGCACTAATGCAATATGGTTTACTACCGAATTTGATAATGCCCGTTATGATTGTGCATTGGGAAATATAACTACTGCTCCAAACGCATTGGCTTCACTCAATAATCCGGCTAACTGGATAGCCAACAATACAAATCCTCCCGGCTTTATTTTGCCCACGGGTTGTAATTATCTGGGAATTCTTTCTGCTCCGGCATTTACTTTGCAGCCGGCTAACACTACTGTTTGCGAAGGAGCCAATACCAGCTTTACCATCACTGCTACCGGCGCTGTCAGCTACCAATGGGAAGTTGATCCGGGAACAGGCTTTGTAAATGTGGTAGATAATGCAACTTACTCAGGAGCTACAACAATAACATTAAATATTACGGCAGCAACCAATAGCCTCAACGGTTATATATACCGTTGTGTAGCTACCAATGGAGTGGGTTCCACCAATTCCAATCCTGCCACATTAACGGTGACTGCATTACCGGTTAATCCAACGCTACTAGCTAAAACACCTCCAACAGGAACAGTTGCCGATGGAACACCAGTCAGCGCCACATTCAATCCCGGCAGTGGGGGTTCAGGTGGCTGTGTGGATGATTACCGCTATACTACTAACGGAGGTGTTTCTTATTTACCATATACACCGGGAAGCAATATCAGTACAACCGGTCTGGCAGCAGGCAGTGGTTTTGTATTCATAGAAGGAAGAAGAGCAGGTTGTGCCACCTGTTCAGGAGGTTATGTGGTGCTTGCTTCATGGGTAGTTACTCCATTACCTGCAGGAGCAACAACATTAAATGCCGGTGATATCGGATTTACCGGTTATGCATCTAATTATCCCACAATCCCCGAAGATAATTTCTCATTTGTACTGCTCAGAAATATCGGGCCGGGTACTGTTATTAATTTTACTAACAACGGTTGGCTCAGTACCAATGTATTTGGTGTGGGTGAAGAAACTGTTACCTGGACAAGCAATGCAGCATATCCAGCAGGAACAGAAATAAAGATCATCGGGCTTACTGCTACATTAGCATCAGGCGGATCTGCCGGCACGGTTACAGGTACTGCATTAAACCTTTCTACTGTTGGCGACCAGATTCTTGCATATCGTGGTACAGCAGCAGCACCTACTTTCATCAGCGCCATACACATGAATGTGGAAGCGGGAAGCAGCGCAGCCGCATGGGATGGAGCAATAGTTTCAACCAATGCAAGTGCACTTCCACTAGGTCTTACTACCGGAGTCAATTGTATATGGGTAGGCACTGCCGGTGACCTTGCTTCTGAATTTAATAATGCCAGGTATGGCAATTGTGCAGGCCCGGCTACACTTGGTCCTATCACCACGTTGCGTGCAGCATTAAATAACCAGGCCAACTGGATCCGTGACAATACTCAACCTCCTTCATTTGTATTGCCAACAGGTTGTCCTTATCTTGGTGTAGGTTCTTCCCCGAATATTACCGGGCAGCCTTCTCCTGCTACAGTATGTGAATTAGCGAATACGACTTTCACTATTACAGCAACAGGCGCCACCATTTACCAATGGGAAGTAGATCCGGGAACAGGCTTTGTTTCTGTGGTAAATAACGCAAATTACTCAGGAGCAACAACTGCAACACTTAATATAACTGCAGCACCATTAAGTTTTAATGGGTATATATATCGTTGTATAGCTTCCAACGGAAGCGGTTCTGCTACATCTAATTCGGCAACGCTTACGGTAACTGCATTACCGGTGAGCCCGTCATTGCTTGCAAAAACACCGGCAACAATTTCAGTTGCCGATGGTACACCGGTAAGTGCAACATTCAATGCCGGCAGTGGTGGCACTGGTTGTTCAGATGATTACCGTTATACCACAGATGGAGGTACTACTTATCTGCCATATACTCCGGGGTCCAATATCAGCACTACAGGTTTAGCTGCCGGTTCCGGATTTGTATTTATTGAAGGAAGAAGGGCCAATTGTTCTGCAGGATGCCAGGGTTCATATACCGTACTGGCTGCATGGAGAGTTTCTCCGCTTCCGGCAGCACTTACTACATTAAATGCAGGTGATATTGCATTCAGTGGATATACTTCCACATCGATACCAAATGATGAATTCTCTTTTGTATTATTAAGAAATATAGGACCCGGTACTGTAATCAACTTTACAGATAATGGCTGGTTGAGTACGAATGTATTTGGTGTTGGCGAAACAACCGTAACCTGGACAGCACCAGCTGGTGGTTTACCCGGTGGTACAGAAATTAAAATTTCTGCGCTTACTGCAACCAGATCAGGAGGCGGCCCCGCTGGTACAGTAACCGGAGCAGCATTAAGCCTTCTTTCTACAGGTGACCAGGTGCTTGCCTATCGTGGTACAGCTGCATCACCTACTTTTATCAGCGCTATTCAGATGAACGTTGAACCCGGTTCGACTGTTGGATCATGGGATGGAGCCGTAGTTTCCGGCAATGCCAGTGCATTACCAACCGGTTTAACATCCGGAGTGAATTGTATCTGGATTGGCCTGCCAGGTGATCTTAGTTCTGAACATAATAACGCAAAATATGGTCTGTGTAACTTGCCTGCAATTAACGGTTCATTAGTTGCATTAAGAGCAGCCTTAAATAACCAGGCCAACTGGATGGTGGATGATAATACACCACCATTATTTACTTTACCTACAGGTTGTAATTATTTATCTGCTCTTGCGCCTAATATTATAATTACCGGCACACCGCTCACAGCATTTGCAAGTTGTGCAGGAACTCCGTCAGCCGAACAAAACTTTACAGTATCGGGAAGCAGTCTTACAACCAATATTGACATTACTGCTCCTGCTATGTTTGAAATATCATTAACCAGCGGAATTGGATTTGCAGGTAATCTTTCATTAACGCCTGCTTCAGGTACTGTAAATACCACCACTATTTATGTCCGCATGACTGCAGCAGCAACGGGTACGCCTTCAGGTAATATTACCGTTGCTACTACTGGAGTTCCAACAATCAATATTGCAGTAAGCGGCACAGTGGGCAATCCGCCAACAACGGCAAACGCAGGGCCCGATGCTTCTGTTTGTTCTTTGACTGCAACACTGGCTGGTAATACACCAACTGTTGGTACAGGAACATGGACACAGACCGCAGGCCCAGGTACATCAATATTTACCAATGCTAACTCTCCAACATCTGATGTTACTGTTACTGTTGGGGGTGCTTATACATTTACTTGGACAATTGCAAGCGGAGGTTGTCCGCCATCAGCGGAGGATGTTGTAATTACTTTCACCGCACCGCCTACAACAGCCAATGCAGGACCGAACCTGACAAGATGCGGATTACCTGCAAGTGCATTAATGACTGGTAATACAGCAACTACCGGAACAGGAACATGGACACAAACTGCAGGCCCGGTTACAGCAACTATTGTAACACCTTCAAATCCTGGGACAAACATAACAGGCATGACAACTGCCGGAACATATACTTTCCGCTGGACGATCAGTAATGCTCCATGCCCTGCATCTTTTGATGAAATGGATGTGGTGGTGAATGCCAATCCGCCCGTGCCGACTATTACCGGCGGCGGTACATTCTGTCCTCCCGGAACAACATTAGCAGGCCCTGTAGATCCCAACTATACCTACCAGTGGGGCAGGAGCTACCTTACAGCGCCATTTACCAATATGGGTACAGCACAAACTCAGGCTGTAACAGCTTCAGGTAATTATCAATTAACTGTCACCAACCAGTTTGGTTGCAGTACCAGCGCCACTACAATTGTTAATGTAGCCGACTATGTATTCACTGGTTCATTAGGGGCAGGAGATCCGCAGCAAACAGGCCGTATTAACCGATTTGCAGTTATATCTACTTGTGCAGTACCTAAAGCTTGTCCGGGATTATTTACCGCTACAGGTGCAAGGTTCTATGATGCATACACTATTACCAATATCCGCAGTGTTCCTGTTTGCGCCACCATTGGTCAAAATTCAGGCTGTGTTACCAATGCCCATTGCGTAGCTTATCTCGGAAGTTTTGACCCCTCCAATCCTTGCACCAACTATCTTGGTGATGCAGGTTCGTCCCCCTCTACTTCTATATTCTTTGAAGTAACAATTCCGGCCAACTCATCCATTGTTGTAGTAGTACATGAGGTGAATCCCGGTGCAGGATGTGCAAACTATACGTTGACGGTTGATGTACCGAGGGATCCGTCTGCAATTAATGTAAGTCCAGCGCCGCCTGTATGCTCTGGTGCAACTGTTACACTTACAGCGCCAGTAGCAAATACTTATTTGTGGAACCCTGGAGCTGCTATTACTCAGGCTATAATCGTAACCCCAGCCATAACTACAAATTATGACGTAACACTCGGTTATGGTAATAACGGATGTACAAATAATATCAACACATCTGTAACGGTGAATCCGGTTGCAACTGCTAATGCAGGTCCAGATGATGCCGTATGCGGATTAACCTATGCTGCCTTTGCGGCAAATACACCTGCTGTAGGAACAGGAACATGGACACAGGTAAGCGGCCCGGGTACTTCAACGTTTACCAATGCCAATTCACCAACATCCGGTGTTACTGTTACAGCTAATGGCGTTTATACTTTCCGCTGGACAGTAACAGCAGGGGCACCATGCCCCGGTACTGCACAAGATGATGTAGTGATTAATCTGGCCGGCAATCCAAGCACAGCTAATGCCGGTCCCGATTTAACGGCATGCATCGTTCCCGGTTCCCGTATACTGTCTGGTGTTGCGCCAACAGTGGGCACAGGAACCTGGACACAAGTAGGTGGTCCTGTAACAGCAAATATTATTTCACCAAATTCACCCACTACAAATATCAGCGGATTGACAACGGCAGGAACTTATAGCTTCCGCTGGACAATCAGCAATGCACCATGTCCTGCATCATTTGATGAAATGGATGTGGTGGTGAATGCAAATCCACCAACACCAACAATTACCGGCGGCGGCGTAATCGTATGCCAGGGTTCAACGGTAACATTGAGTGGCCCTGTTGATCCTAATTATACATACAGTTGGGAAAGAGCCCTTGGTTCTAACGGCGCTGCATTTAGCTCTGTTGGTACAGGACAAACATTGGCAACTACTGTATCAGGTGTTTTCCGTTTAACAGTAACTAACCAGTTTGGTTGTTCTTCCACCTCTGCCCAAACAATTGTACATATAGCCGACTATGTATTCAATGGTTCTATTGGTGCAGGCGACTTGCAGCAGACCGGCCGTATCAACCGGTTTGGTCAGATAAGCACTTGTGCTGTGCCAAAAACTTGTCCGGGTATATTCACACCAACCGGTGCAAGGTTCTATGATTCTTATACAATTACCAATGTGCGCAGCACACCTGTGTGTGCAACCATTGGTACCACCAATCCTTGCGGTACCAATATATTTACTGTAGCTTATTTGACCAGTTTTGATCCTGCCAACCCATGTACCAATTACTTGGGCGATCCGGGTTCTTCCTTCACATTAGGTGGCTTTATGGAAGTTACCATACCTGCCAACGGAACCATTGTAGTGGTAGTGCATGAAGTAAATACAGGTGCAGGTTGCGGCGCTTATACATTAACAGTTGATGTGCCAAGAGATCTGGCTCCGATAATTGCAAATCCGCCATCCGTACTTTGTAACGGAACTTCAACACTTACAGCTCCTGTGGCAAACAGCTACTTGTGGAGCCCTGGTGGTGCCACTACACGATCAATGGTAACACCGCCGTTATTTGTTCCAACAAAATTCTATGCCACCCTTGGTTATGGTAATGCAGGATGTAACAGGCTTGATTCGGTAACTGTTGGTGTAACCAGTTTGCCTCCTACTGTTACCTGTCCGGGTAATATCAGTTTAAATAACACAGTTGGTCAGTGCGGAAGAATTGTTACTTATACTACTATTGTCGGCGGATTACCTGCCCCAACCGTTACTTATGCATTTACCGGGGCTACAATTGCATCCGGCAGCGGCGATGGAAGCGGCTCCTTCTTTAGTGTTGGTACAACAACCGTTACTGTAACTGTGACCAATGTTTGCGGTAGCAACAACTGTTCATTTACTGTAACCATTACAGATAATGAACCACCGGTTATTACCACGGGAACGATAGCCAGTTGTTATCCAACTGTAGCAGCAGCAGAAGCAGCAGCATTGGCAGCCACTACTGCAACGGATAATTGTCCGGGTGTACTTACCGAAGTTGCAAGCACAGTTGGTACCTGTAGCGCAGTTATTACCGTAACAGTAACGGATGCAAACAGTAATTCTGCAACTACTACTTATAATACAAGGATTGATAATACGGCGCCAACAGTAACTGTTGGAACAATCGCAAGTTGCTACCCAACCGTAGCAGCAGCAGAAGCAGCAGCATTGGCGGCAACAAGTGCAACGGATAATTGTCCTGGAGCATTAACAGAAGTTGCTTCAACAGTTGGAACCTGTAGTGCAGCAGTTACAGTAACTACAACCGATGCTTGCGGTAATGCAACAGCAGTTACTTACAATACAAGAATAGATAATACACCTCCGTCATTAAATTGTCCGGGACCAATTACCGTTTGCGGACCTGCAGCAGTTCCGGCGGCTGATATTGCACTGGTTACTGGTGTAACTGATAATTGCACAGGAGCTATTACAGTTACACACCAGGGAGATGTAGTGAATGGATTTTCTTTAACTGTTCCTTATACCATAACAAGAACGTACAGGGCTACCGATGGCTGCGGTAACTTTACTGATTGCACACAAACCATTACAGTTAATCCGATCCCCAATGCAGTGGCAACACCATCATCACAAACGATCTGTTCCGGTTCTGCCATTACAACGATCAATTTAACAGGTAATGTACCAGGCACGGTGTTTAACTGGACAAGGGATAATAATGGAACTGCTATTGGAATCGCATCAAGCGGTTCAGGGTTAGCATTTATCAGTGGCAGCTTAACCAATCTTACCAATGCACCGGTAACAGTAACATTTACAATAACGCCAGCGTTTACGAATGCAGGTGTAACCTGTTATGGGCCGCCAATTACAGCAACGGTAGTGGTAAACCCTGTTCCGAATGCAGTAGCAACACCGGCATCACAAACCATTTGCTCAGGTTCTGCCATTACCACTATTGTAAACAGTGGTAATGTAGCAGGCACTGTGTTTAACTGGACAAGAGATAACACAGTTTCAGTAACAGGTATTGCAGCAAATGGTGCAGGTGATATCAGTGGTTCATTAACGAATACAACGAATGCGCCGGTAACAGTAACCTTTACCATTACACCAAGCTATACCAATGCAGGTGTAACATGTACAGGTGCATCGGTTACTTCGACAGTAGTAGTGAACCCGATACCAAATGCAGTGGCAACACCGGCAACACAAACAATCTGTTCTGGGTCACTTATTACAAACATTATATTGTCAGGTAATGTCGCTGGTACCAGTTTTAGCTGGACAAGAAATAACACCGGAACAGTAACAGGTATAGCTGCAAACGGAACGGGAGATATTGGTGGTTCATTAACCAATACCACCAATGCACCGATAACAGTAACATTTACCATAACGCCAACAGCCAATGGTTGTCCGGGTCCATCCATCACCGCAACAGTAGTGGTGAACCCGATACCGGATGCATTGGCCACACCGGCAAGCCAGACCATCTGTTCAGCCAATGCGATTACTACCATAGTATTAAGCGGAAATGTGACAGGCACTGTATTTAACTGGACAAGAAATAATACAGGAACGGTTACCGGTATTGCAGCAAACGGTAGTGGTAATATCAGTGGTTCATTAACCAATACCACCAATGCGCCGGTAACAGTAACATTCACCATTACACCAAGCTATACCAATGCAGGTGTAACTTGTACAGGTGCACCCACTACTGCAACAGTAGTAGTGAATCCGATACCAAATGCAGTTGCTAATCCTGTAGCACAAACAATCTGTTCCGGTTCATCCATAACGCCAATCATTATTTCAGGAAATGTTACAGGCACCGTGTTTAACTGGACAAGAGATAATACAGGAACTGTAACAGGTATAGCAGGAAGTGGAAGCGGAAATATCAGTGGTTCATTAACCAATACAACGAATGCACCGGTAACAGTCACCTTTACGATTACACCATCATTCACCAATGCAGGTGTAACATGTACAGGTACGCCAATTACTGCAACAGTTGTGGTGAATCCGATTCCAAATGCTGTGGCAACACCGGCATCACAAACCATTTGTTCAGGCAATGCCATTACTACTATTGTCAACAGTGGTAATGTAGCAGGTACTGTTTATAACTGGACAAGAAATAACAATGGTACAGTAACAGGTATTGCAGCCAGCGGCAGTGGAAACATCAGTGGTTCATTAACCAATACCACAACTGCTCCGGTAACAGTAACCTTTACGATTATACCAAGCTATACAAATGCAGGTGTAACCTGCACGGGTACGCCAATTACGGCAACCGTGCTGGTAAATCCAACACCGGATGCAGTGGCGACACCTGTAAACCAGACCATTTGTTCAGCGGCTACGATCACAACGATTGTATCGACAGGTGCTGTAAGCGGAACAACCTTTAACTGGACAAGAGATAATACAATAGCAGCTACAGGTATCGCAGCAAGTGGTAGCGGTAATATTAGTGGTTCATTAACTAATACCACCAATGCACCGGTAGCAGTAACCTTTACGATAACACCAATAGCCAATGGTTGTACAGGTGCATCGGTTACTGCAGTTGTATTGGTGAATCCGACTCCGAATGCAGTAGCAACACCAGCAAGCCAAACGATTTGTTCTGCAGGTACAATTACCACAATTATATTAACTGGAAATGTAACTGGTACGGTGTTTAACTGGGCAAGGGATAATGTATTTACTGTAACAGGTATCGCCAATGGAGGTACCGGTAACATCAGTGGTTCATTAACAAACACCACTAATGCACCGATTACAGTAACCTTTACTATTATACCAAGCTATACCAATGGTGGTATTACCTGTACAGGAACACCGGTAACAGCAACGGTATTGGTAAATCCAACACCGAATGCACTAGCTACACCAGCAAGCCAGACGATCTGTTCAGAAACTAATATTGTTCCAATCGTTTTATCTGGAGTAGTAAGCGGAACAACGTTTAACTGGACAAGAAATAATACAGTAACTGTAACAGGAATAGCAGCCAATGGCAGTGGCAATATCAGTGGTCAGTTGATCAATACGACCAATGCCCCGGTAACGGTGACCTTTACCATTACGCCAACTGCGAATGGATGTCCCGGAGCACCGATCACTGCAACCGTATTGGTGAACCCGAATCCAAATGCAGTGGCCACTCCGCAAACACAGACCATTTGTTCAGCCAATGCTATAACACCAATTATATTATCAGGCAATGTAGCCGGAACAACTTATAGCTGGATCCGGGATAATACAACAACAGTAGCCGGCATACCTGGATTTGGCAATGGAAACATCAGTGGTTCATTAACCAATAACACTACCGGACAGATCAATGTGACCTTTATCATCACACCAACGGCCAATGGTTGCCAGGGTGCATCCATCAATGCAATAGTTGTGGTAAACCCTACACCAACGATTACTTGCCCGGCTAATATTGTAGTGAATGCGACAGCAGGTACTTGTGGAGCCGTCGTGAATTATCCTGCAGCAACAGCTACCGGTACACCTGCACCAACCATTACTTACTCTATACCTATCGGAAGTATATTCCCTGTTGGAGTGACCACGGTGACAGCAACTGCTACGAATACATGCGGAACAGTGTCTTGTACATTTACCATTACGGTATTGGATGTGCGGGTACCGGTTATAACCACACAACCGGTAAACAGGGCAGTATGTGTTGGCGGCAGTACAACCTTTAGTGTAGTAGCTACCAATGCAGCAAGCCATCAATGGCAGACAGGCAATGCCAACAACCAATGGGCTAATATACCGGGAGCTACATCTTCGACCTTTACGGTGAACAATGCACCATTAAGTTTGAATGGGGCTAACTATCGGGTAGCAGTGACAGGTCCATGCGGAACGGTGGTCATTTCTAACGTGGTAATACTTACTGTAAATCCATTGCCAACGATCCTGCTTTCATCTGCAACAACACCGGAGTTAGTACCAGGTCGTACCGTAACGATCAGGACTACGGCTAATCCTTTGGGAGGGACCTATGTTTGGTTATTCAATGGCAATCCGATTACCGGAGCTGCCGGAACAACGTTGGGACCATTAGACATTGATAATATCGGCAGGTATAATGTGATCTATACCGATCTGAATGGCTGTGTGAATACATCTTCAGACTTCCTGGTAACGGGAGAGTACTCGATCGACTTCTGGGTATATCCAAATCCGACAACCGGTAAGTTCCAGGTACGCTTTAATAACCTTAATGGTGAAGTAGCCAAAGTAAAAGTCTATGATCCATTAGGACAGTTGATATTCCAGCAAAGAGTAACCACTGGCCCGACAACCTATTCGAGGATAGATGTTGATCTGAGCAATCATGCCGGTGGACTGTATACGGTTGAGTTGTTGAATGGATCCGATCTGAGAGTAGGAGCTAAACAATTATTGATAGCCCGATAGAATAAAAAATCTGATTTTAAAAACATAAAATCCCGTTCCGGTTAATCCGGAACGGGATTTTTTACTGGAAGGTGTAAGTTTTTTTTGTTTTTATGTGGTAATACCAATATGACAAATATTTTAGTTAAACCTCTTTTCTATCGGCATAACCTGCCTGACGGTAGGCAAGTACCTTCTAAGATTTACCCTTAATCATTCCCGAAAAATCGGGACAGGTCGGACTAAATATTAAATCAAGATGGCAAAATTTGCGGAGTACATATTTACCCATTAGCAATATCTTTAAATAGCCATTAATAGTTTTTTAAATTGTATTGTAAAGCATCAAGTATGGAAAAAATTTTTCAATTCCTGTTTTTATCTTCATGTATATGGATATACTCCTGTAGTTCTTCCAGGAGTACAGTTGCTACTGAAGATGACGGTCTTATTGACATCTGTTTTGTGCAGGTAAATGATGTGTATGAAATAGCCCCGCTGGAAAATGGAAAAGTGGGCGGCATGGCCAGAGTGGCGACTATTAAAAAAGAACAATTACTGAAAAATAAAAATACTTTTTTAGTATTGGCCGGTGATTTTGTAAGTCCATCCGTTTTCAACAGTCTTAAATATGAAGGAAGCCGGATCCGGGGCAAACAAATGGTAGAAGCTATGAATGCCGCCGGTATGGACCTGGTTGTTTTCGGCAACCATGAATTTGATATTCCGGAAGCTGATCTGCAAAGCCGTATCAATGAATCCAATTTCACATGGATATCTACTAACACTTTTCACAAAAAAACCCGCCTGAATGGCGAAGTCGGGCAGGATAATATTGTATCTGCATTTGTAAAAAATAAAGCTCAGGGTAGTGTACCATTTCCTGAAACCTATAGTATTTCTGTAAAAGATGCAGATGGAACAACAGCAAGAATTGGTTTTATCGGAATTACACTTCCTTTCAATACCGCCGGGTATGTTAGTTATACCGATGTATTTACTGCTGCGCAAAAAGGATATGACAAAATAAAAGATTCTTGTGATGCCGTTGTGGCTATCACTCATCAGGCAATGGAAGATGATATCAAATTAGCTAAGTTAATTCCAGGTTTGTCCCTAATAATAGGAGGGCATGAGCATGAACGCCATTATGCAAAGATTGGTAATGTATATATCACCAAGGCTGATGCGAATGCAAGAACGGCTTATAAAATTGAATTGATCATCAATAAAAAAAATAAAAATAATAACTTAAAAACTGAGTTAATTTATGTTGACGAAAAAATTATTCCGGACAGTGCAACTGATGCAGTGGTAAAAAAATGGACGGATATCGCCGAAAAAAATTATGCATCTATTGGTTTTGATGCACATAAAGTGGTGATACAGAATGGTGAGCCGCTGGATGGAAGAGAAGCTTATATCCGGACAATGTCAACCAATTTTACAAAACTCATAGTCACTGCTATTGAAAAAGCATCACCAACTGCAGATGTGGCCATTATCAATTCTGGTTCTATCCGGGTAGATGATATCTTACAAATGCCCGTTACACAATATGATATGATACGTAGCCTTCCTTTTGGCGGATCAATAATGGAAGTGGATATGAAAGGCAGTTTACTTATTGAAATTCTTGATGCCGGTAAAAAAAATAATGGTAATGGCGGATACCTGCAATATTCATCTGCGATAACTTATGTTGGGGGCACCTGGACTTTTAAAAATGATCCGGTAGATAACAATCAAGTATATAAAATTGCCCTCACCGATTTTTTAATGACAGGGGGCGAAGCCAATATGGGGTTTCTGACAAAGGATAATCCGGGTATCGTGAAAGTTTATCCCATTTTTACAGATATGAATGATCTGCGGTCTGATGTAAGACGGGCCATTATCAATTATATGGAAGGGTTGGGGAAATAAAACAATGAAAACCTTTCGGTTATCAAATTGGTTGTTGCAATAGAGATACAAAAAGCAAAATAAACAGATGCACTGAAACTCAGATTGACGATCAGGTAGTTTCTTATCATTCAACAGCAATAATCAAACTGAATATGGGTAGATTTAAGTCCCTTTATTTTTAACTTTAAACAAACCATTTAATCATGATTAAAAGATTAGCCCTCCGGATAGTACTTATTATAGCTCTTGTGGTGGTTGGTTTTTTCTTTTTATTGCGTTCCTGCCTTTCGAAATATGATGAAAGATCAGCCATTGGTGGTGGTTCGTCTTCATCAGCTTCACAATTTTTAGTTTTTGAAAAAGATGGTAAAAGCGTAATATTTTCATTGGTAAAATATGAGAAAACTGTTTCCTACAGTCAAAAAGGCGGTATGATCAATAAGAGTGTAAACAACACTTACTATGCACAGAGTAATGACCTTGCTACGGCTGCCAAAATATCTTCACAAAAAATAAAAAACCACCGGCAAATAAAAGCATATCCGGTAGAGATCATTGGTGCTACGGACAACCAGGCCTGGCTTTTTGTGGGTGAGCTAATGGCATTCGATCCTTTTACGCTAACCAGGATAGCCGATGCTGGAATAATAGAAACAAAGAACCGGGCATTAAAAGGAAAACTTATCAATGAACGACGCTATTATGATTTTGATAACGATACAAAGAAAATAGTCATAACTGCAGCCGATGGAGCGAAGTATGACCTGAATACCACAACATTTCTTGCATCTGCTATTGATGATGAAATGCAAAATGCGGATCCTTCCGAAAAAGTAATCAAAGAACTGGAAAATCTGACAAAACAAACAAAAGCACAAAAAGATGCTGCTTATAAACGTTTCCGGGATAACAACAGGTTGTATAATGAAAAGCATCTATCGCCAACCCAATATAGAGATAGTAGCCGCAAACTGGAAAAAGAAACAAGGCGGCTTGATTTGCTTCTCGACAGCATGGAACTGATGACACGCAATGCGAAGGAAACAAAGGGTAGGGATGATGATGTAAAAAGGATAAGAAAAAATATACGCCGAATAGGCGGCAGTTTCGGTAACATAAAAGTCAACTGCGATACTATGAAAGGCAACTGGTTTGGCCTTTACAGCAATGAAGAAATACAAAAGCGGAACAACAGGTTTAATTACGAATCAGTCAATGATGAAGCCGGCCGGAATAAATTATATACAGCGGCTCTTATTTCAAAAGATAAATATTGGGTTATTGCTGAGGAGAAAATAAAAACCGGTGATGCGATGTATTTACAAGGTGGATTTTTACTGAATAAAGAATCTGGCATTCCATTTCATTTACCCGATGGCTTTTTGGTGGTGCACAAAGATATTATTGGCCAGGAAGGGAAAATACAGATGACCCGTATCGGGATCAGTGGCAAAACAAGTTGGACCATCAATACCGGATTGAAGGAATTTATCGAATGGCAATTACAAGGTAATAAATTAGTTATTACCGGTGCTGATAATAAAAATCTTAGTTCGGGTGAGGTGAATGTGCTGCTCGTGATTGATATTACAAATGGTCAGATAGTCGGGTATGATTTTTTTAATGATAAAGTGAGAGAGGTGAAATGATATTATACCGATACGACATTAAATGCATGTCCTTCAGTCATACCTATTGTCTATCGGTATTAATACCTCTGGCAATGATATTAATTTAAAGTTGATTTGGTATTAATTTTAAAGCCGGCCACTAAGCCAAATGAAAAAAGACTTAGCTCTTTTGTGTTTTCGTGGCATATGAATACAACATGAATATTACCAATCAGACCATTACTACTGAAAATGTAATGATGGATAATCAGCATGGTGAAGTGGAAATAGGAGAAGTGATACCGATACGACATTAAAAGCATGTCCTTTAGTCATACCTGTTGTCTATCGGTATTAATACCTCTGGCAAGGATGTTAATTTAAAGTCTATTTGGTATGAAATGGTGATTATACTTTCACATAGATCTTTTTCTTATCCATCCAATAACAGATGGCCCACATAAATGTGATAATGAAAAGAGCATAAACTAAGGAGCCGTTTTCCTTTGCGCCGGGAATATGAATAAGTACTTTCTTGTACAACCAGTTCCAGGGATTTACGCCATCACCGAGTTTTATCAGGGCTAATCCTTTTGGAAGAAAAGCACTAAGGGCAAAAACGAATAAAGCATTTTTACCAAACACATCAAAGAACCGGGCAAGACCACCACGGATGTGCTTTATCTCTATCATGTAAATCATCGTAGCGATGGTGATGATAGCAAGACCGGTGGTATAGATAGTATATGAACTGGTCCATATTTTTTTATTGATGGGGAATACCATGTCCCAGCAAAATCCGGTAACCAACAATGCTACGCCAATAACAAAGAGGCCAGTGAGCATCTGGTACATTCCGTTTGGATTAGCTCCGGGTTTATCAAAATTGAATTGTTGCTGGCCATCTGTTTTACTTTTCTTTTGAATATAATCACCAACGAGGTAGCCAAATATAACCTGGACGATCGCAGCGATAGTGCTCATTAATCCTTCCGGGTCAAAGGGCATACCCTCGCCTTTGTACATGTGAACCTCTCCTACTATTTTTTTATCAATTGCAGTACCAAACCAGCCAGTCAAACTGAACGGGTCGCCTGGATTACCAACGTAACAAACTATCCAATACACTAACAATAGAACCGCACCTGCATAAAATGCTTTTCTGGCTTTTAAATAATAAATGATTATAGAAGCAAAGAAATAGCACAGTGCGATCCTTTGCAGCACGCCAAATATTCTGATACCTTTTACTGTTTCAATTATGTTTCCAGCTTTATCTTTTGAATAATCAAGCCATGTAAATCCTTTGAAAATGGTGACTTTTTGAAAGCCAGATGCTCCTTCAGCAATCCTGTTTACTTCAGTAACAAACGGCCACCAGTTCAGAAATAAGCCAATCAGGAAAATAATGGCGGTTCGTTTAATCACTTTTTTCCAGAAAACTTTATCTCCCGCGGCTTCCAGTTTAGGCATAATAAACGCCATTGCATTGCCAACGGCAAATAGAAAAAAGGGGAAAACGAGGTCAGTAGGGGTTAAGCCATGCCAGGGGGCATGTTCAAGTGGATCATAAATATGACCCCAGGTTCCGGGGTTATTTACCAAAATCATCAGGCAAACTGTGGCACCCCGGAAAACATCCAAAGAGTAGAAACGTTGGTTCAAGACATGTTTTATATTTATAAATGTAAGGGTTTGTAAATTAACACTTGAAGACAAGTAGGTTCTGACTAAAACAAAAAAAGGGACCAAAAAAATTTGTCGGCTATGAACTAATGTTGATTAGTTTGTCCATTTAATTTGCTTCAATTTATTAGAGTAATTGCACTTAGGTATTTATCAACTTATGGGGGTAAATCCTTCAAAATCTGTGCATTTTATTCTCTTTCCACTCACATCTTCCCATATATTTGCATGCAAAAATTAGGGTAAAAAGATAATTTTGGGTTGAAATTCTATAACTAAATGAAAATCAGTCATATGTATTAATTATATGTGATTGAGGTGGCGAAGCCATTCTAAAAAAAATCCAGATTTGAGTCGTAAATGGTTAGCCATATATACCCGGCCTAGATGGGAGAAAAAAGTGAACCAGCTTCTCATTGAAAAGGGTCTGGAAAGCTATTGCCCGTTAAATAAAATAAGACGCAAATGGAGTGACCGGGTAAAAGTAGTGGAAGAGCCATTGTTTAAATCTTATGTTTTTGTAAAAGTGAATGATGGGGACAGGAGTAATGTTCGAATAACTAATGGCGCTATCAACTTTGTATATTGGGATGGAAAACCAGCTGTGATTAAGGAAAAAGAAATTATTGCTATAAAGCGGTTTTTAAATGAGTATGAAAATGTGGAGGCCCGTGCGTTAGATTTAAAAATTAACCAACGGGTACGTATTACCAATGGTACGATGATGGACAAAGAAGGTAAAGTACTGGATGTACGCCACAAGACCGTGAAAGTTGCTATTGACAGCCTGGGGTATATTTTGGTGGCATATATTGAAAGAACTAAATTAACTTCGGCACAGCCCAAGTAAAACAAAACCAGATTTTGCAGCTTCGGCTGCATTTATATTAAAGTCGTATCAATGAAATTCACCCGGATTTTATTATTGCTCGCATTTCCTGTTTATTTTTTTTCCTGCAAACCACAGCAAAAACTTCCAAACTATCTTGAAAATATTACTGATAGTACTGGTAAAGGAGATGTAAAGATTCCTGAACTCAGGATTCAGAAAAATGACCTGCTTTCTATACAGATATATAGCTTGAGTACCCTTCCCGAAATTTCTGATGTCCCCTTTAATCAACCGGTAGCCTCCGGAGCCGGTATTTCGTCAGGCAATAATTCTGGGTACCTGGTGGATCTGCAGGGAAATATTGAGCATCACAGACTCGGTATTTTTCATGCAGAAGGGTTAACGAAGCAACAACTGGCCGGTGAGATCAAAAAAAGATTAACTGTGCCGGTAGTACTGTTGATAGACCCTACTGTCATCATCCGGTTTTTAAATTATAAAGTAATCGTAATAGGTGAGGTGGCAAAGCCCGGAAGCATTTTTGTTCCTGGAGAAAGAATCACCATTCTTGAAGCTATTGGTTTAGCCGGTGACATTACACAATATGGAAGAAAAAATACAGTGAAGGTAGTGAGGGAAATTGATGGAAAAAGAGAAACTGGTACAATTGATCTTTCTTCCAAAGATCTTTTTGAATCTCCCTATTATAATCTGATGCAGAATGATGTGGTAATGGTAGAGCCAGGAAAAATAAAAGCAAAAACGGTTGATCAGACACTGGCGGCACAAAAAATATCTTTAGCACTGAGTATTGCAATTGTAGCCATATCAATGGCAAATATTTTTATCAAATAAAATCCCTGTTTCTAAAAAAACGAGATGGAAGAACAATTAAATAATAACAGATCTGAGCTCTGGAACCTGAGTATAAGGGATCTGTTTTATAAGTATGTCCGGTTTCTTCCTCTAATAGTAGTCTCCGTAGCATTTGCCCTTTTAATTGCTTTTTTATATTTAAGGTATAGTATCCCAATCTATAGTTCCAGCGGCTCCATGTTGATAAGAAGTGAACAGCCTGGTGGTCAACGAAATGATGAACTCGAAAATCTTATTGGTGGAAACAAAGCTTCTAATATTATCAACGAAATTGAAGTATTAAAATCCCGTCCGTTAATGATGCGGATAGTTGACAGCCTTGGTCTGCAATTTAATTATAATGCTATCGGAAAAATTAAAACAGTCAATATTTACAAACAAGGGCCTTTCCTCGTTCAGGCATTGGAGATAGTGGATTCTTCCCGATCTTTTAATTTACATATTAAATTTCTAACCGAAACGGCATTTCGTATTAATAAAGAAGAGAAAAAGGCTTTCACCTTTAATCAGGTCTTTAAAAATGCCAATGGAACATTCAGGTTGATCCGGAATTTTAAAATCCCTATCGGAAAAGAATATTCTGTGACCTGGACACCAACTCTTTCAGTTGCTAATTTATATTCCCGGGCTATACAGGTTAATCCAAAATCGCCGGGAACAGGAATCCTGATAGTTAGTATGCAAACGACTAACCCCCAGATGGGTACGGATATTATCAATAATTTGATGGAGGAATATGCCCGTTACAGTATTGAACAAAAAAATAAAACCTCTATTCAAAAACTGCAATTTATTGATGACAGGATGGTGGATTATCGGTTGAAGATAGATAGTGTACAAAGAATTCTTAATGATTTTGAACAGCGTAATAATCTGATTGATTCAAAAGCACAATCCGATAATTATTTCGAAAATATCAGCGAGTCAGATAAAATCATAAACGATCAAACTCTCCGGCTGAATGTTACAGATTTACTAAGTGGTTATTTGCAACAAAAAGAGAGAAAGTATGATAAAGTTCCCACTACGCTCAATCTGGATGATATCACACTAAACCAACTGGTAGGAGAATATAATAAGACGCAGATCACCCGGCAGCAGTGGCTGGATGCTAATGTACCGGCTAATAACCCTGCAGTAAAGGAAGCTGACGATCAGCTTGAAAAACTTAGAGCAAGTATTCAGGAAAATTTAAAAAATATACGATATTCAATTAATTCCACCATCAATACAATAAGGGGAAAAAGCCAGCAAAGCCAGACACAACTAAGGGCATTGCCGGAAAAAGTAAAGGAGCAAGTGCAGATTTTCAGAGTGGTGGAAGGGTTACAGGGTTTGTATAAATTTTTACAGGAAGAAAGAGAAAAGCAAGCAATTACTAAATCTGCCAATGTTGCCAACTCTGAAGTAATAAACATGGCTCTGTCTTCTTCTGTACCGGTAAAGCCTAATCGTAAAGTCATACAAATTCTGGCCGTCTTATTGGGTCTTGGTTTGCCAATCCTGTTCATTTTTATTGCAGAAATAATTAACGATAAAGTAAGTACAAGGTTTGATATCGAAAAATTAACTTCTGCTCCTATATTAGGAGAAATCGGGCATTCTTATTCCAACAATGTACTTGTTGTAAATAATACTACCCGAAGCATGGTGGCGGAGCAGTTCAGAATCATCCGCTCCAATCTTCAGTATGTACTTAATAAAAAAGAAAAATCTACTATTCTTGTCACTTCATCATTTAGTGGTGAGGGAAAGTCGTATGTAAGCACCAACATGGGAGCAGTGCTCGCATTGGCCGGTAAAAAAACGATCATACTCGAGTTTGATATCAGGAAACCCAAAATACTTTCAGGTCTTGGTATTGCTAAAGGGCCTGGAATCAGCAATTACCTGATCGGTAAATCTGAATTAAAAGATATTATTAAACCTGTACCTGAGCATGAAAACCTTTTTATACTTGGTTGTGGCCCGATTCCACCCAACCCCGCTGAATTACTCCTTGACCAGAAGGTTGAAGAAATGTTTGCCTGGTTAAAAGAAAATTTCGATGTAGTATTAGTGGATACGGCACCTGTTGGAATGGTAAGTGATGCGATGACACTAAGTAAGTTTGCAGATTCTACTTTATATCTCGTCCGGCAGGGGCATACATTTAAAAAACAAGTAGCCTTGATTGATGAATTTTATAAAGAGAATAAACTTCCCAAAGTTTCTATCATCATCAACGACATAAAACTAAAAGCAGGCTATGGCTATTATGGGTATGGAAGGTATGGTTATGGTTACGGGTATGGCTATGGTAGTTATTATGAAGAAGAAGTTGCGCCCCGTAATTTTTTTGAAAAAATAATTGACTGGTTTGATTTCCGGAGGTTTTTCAAAAAATCAAAAAAGAAGTAAATCACCGAATTGATTCAATGCGTATTTTAGTAACAGGAGGGGCAGGTTTTATTGGCTCAAACCTGGTAGAACAATTATTACAGGATACCAGAGTTACTGCTGTAAAAGTTTTGGACAACCTGGCTACCGGTTCTTTGGAAAATATCAACCAGTTTTTTACTAATCCAAAATTCGAATTTATTGAGGGTGATATAAGAGATTTTGAAACTTGCATCGCTTCATGTGATGGAATAGACATCATCTCTCACCAGGCAGCCTTGGGTTCAGTTCCCCGTTCTATTGAAGATCCGCTGACTACCAATGAAGTTAACATTACAGGTACACTGAATATTTTCACAGCTGCCAAAGAAAAGAAGATTAAAAGAATTGTATACGCTGCCAGTTCTTCTACTTACGGAGATCATCCCGGTTTGCCAAAAGTAGAAGACAAGATCGGCAATCCGCTTTCACCCTATGCCGTTTCCAAATACGTCAATGAATTATATGCAAAAGTGTATGCCAGTTTATATAACATGGAGTTTATAGGGTTGAGGTACTTCAATATTTTTGGACCGAGGCAAAACCCTAATGGCCCTTATGCGGCTGTCGTTCCACTTTTTGCTGAAGCGTTGCTAAACAATAAATCTCCGGTTATTAATGGCGATGGTAATCATAGCCGGGATTTTACATTTGTAGATAATGCAGTGCAGGCCAATATTCTTTCATTTTTCACTGAAAATAAAAGTGCGGTAAATCAGGTTTATAATATTGCTTGTGGAAAACAAACTTCATTAAATAAATTGTTTGAGATATTATGCAAAGAAGCTGGCAGTAATCTGAAAACATTACATGGGCCAGAACGAACCGGAGATGTAAAACATAGCCTGGCAGATATTTCTAAAGCGAATGAGTTATTAGGGTATTCAGTTAAAATTTCTGCTGAAGAAGGATTAGCCCGGACCTTTAAATGGTACAAAGAACATTATCAGGGATAAATGCAAAGAACAATTATTATAACCGGCGGGGCAGGATTTATCGGCTCACATGTAGTTCGCCTGTTTGTAAATAAATATCCGCATTACCGTATTGTTAATCTGGATGCATTGACATATGCTGGTAATCTTGAAAATCTCCGTGATATAGAAAATGCGGCTAACTATGTTTTTGAAAAAGCAAATATTTTAAATACAGATGAATTGGAAAGAGTTTTTTCAACTCATCAGCCGGATGGCATCATTCACCTGGCAGCAGAAAGTCATGTAGACCGTTCCATTCTGTCGCCTCTTGATTTTGTATATACCAATGTTATTGGTACCGTTAACTTGTTGAATGCAGCAAAATCATACTGGAAAGATAAACTTAATGATAAACTCTTTTATCATGTTTCCACCGACGAAGTGTATGGGGCTTTGGGAGATACCGGATTTTTTACAGAACAAACAAAATATGACCCTCATTCACCCTACAGTGCTTCCAAGGCGGCAAGTGATCATTTTGTAAGGGCTTATTATGATACCTATGGGCTTCCCGTAATTATTACTAACTGCTCCAATAACTATGGTCCTAATCATTTTCCTGAAAAACTCATTCCTCTTTTTATCAATAATATCATTCATAAAAAACCATTGCCGGTGTATGGTGATGGTTTATATACCAGGGACTGGTTGTTTGTAAAAGATCATGCTACGGCAATTGACCTTGTTTTTCACCAGGGTAATAAAGGAGATACTTACAACATTGGTGGTTTTAATGAATGGAGAAATATAGACCTTGTAAAACTGCTTTGTAAACTGATGGATGAAAAACTGGGCAATTCTGCAGGCACCAGCGAACAGTTAATTGCTTACGTAAAAGATCGTCCCGGGCATGATAGAAGATATGCTATTGATGCTTCAAAGATCAAAAAAGAGTTAGGATGGAGTCCCAGTGTAACATTTGAAGAAGGATTGAAATTTACAATCGATTGGTTTTTTGACAACCAGGATTGGTTAAAACATGTCACCTCCGGATCATATCAGCATTATTATTCTGAACAGTATAAACAATAAAAAGGGAATTATTTCTAAGTAGACATCAAAAGCTCATGTGTCTATGACTAAATAAATTTAGTAAAGCAATTATAAGCCAATGGGATTAAAAGTTGACAGGAAAAAGCCAAAAATGTTATGGGCCTCATTAATTTATCATACGCATAAAATTCTGCCCCTTTCCCGGCGTGCTAAATTTAAGTTATACCTGAACTTGGCATGGATGTTCGACCGATTGTCCGGTGAAATGTCTTATAAAAATTATACAGTGGAAACACATCCGGTACGGATCTTCCAGAAAAATTTTATACAAAAACATCTTGATGAAAACTATACAGTTCTTGATTTAGGATGCAGTGCCGGGGAAATAACAAGTATGATTGCCGAAAAAGCTAAAAAGGTAATTGGAATAGACTATAACAAAGCAGATATTGAAAAAGCAAATAAAAGCCATAAGAAACATAATCTTGAATTTTACCATGGTGAAGCTCTTGAATTTTTAGCCGCAAACAAAGAACAATTTGATGTCTTGATCCTTGCCCATATCCTTGAACACCTGGATAATCCCAAAGAGTTTATTTATGCTTTTAAAAATTATTTCCGGTTTATTTATATTGAATTACCCGATTTCGATAAGACATTTTTAAATCACTACCGGAAAGACCTGAACATGAAGTTGAATTATACAGATGATGACCATGTATCTGAATTTGACCGGTTTGAATTGGAAAATCTGCTGGCAGAATGTAATATTGAAATTGTTGAATCTGTATATAGATTTGGTGTTCAGCAACTCTGGTGTGAGGTAAAGAGATAGCGGATCTTTTGGTTTTTTTAGTAAAGAGATATTCTAAATAACAGTAATAAAGGCATAATCAAAATACAAGAATTGAAAATAAGATTAATAAAATGAGCGACGTAAAAAAGATAAGCTATCATTTTGAAGAAGTTCTGGCATGCGAAATGTGCGGTAATGATACAGCAAACCATAAAGTCATGGGCCAACGCCTGAATGGTACTCAAGGATTAAGGCCACGAAAAAAAACTGGTATAACGGTGTCTGTAAAAAAATGTAGCAACTGTAAATTAATTTATTCTTCACCACAACCGATTCCTTTTGATATACAGGATCATTATGGCATTCCACCGGAGAGCTATTGGAAGCCCGGTTATTTTGAGCCAGATATGGGCTATTTTTCAGATCAGATAAAAACAGCCCAAATGCTTTTGGATTTTAAGCCAGGAATGAAATCGCTGGATATAGGCGCTGGTATTGGAAAATGTATGATCTCTCTCCAGCATGCAGGATTTGATATTTACGGATTTGAACCATCAAAACCATATTTTGAAAGGGCTATTTCAAAAATGAATATAAGTTCAGACAAACTTCGTCTTGGCATGATGGAAGAAATGGAGTATGAAGAAAACAGTTTTGATTTGATCACTTTCGGGGCGGTTTTTGAACATCTTTATCATCCGGCAGTGTCTTTGAAGAAAGCATTAACATGGTTAAAACCAGGCGGGATCATTCATATTGAAGTACCCTCTTCAGCTTATCTGGCAGCCCGGATCATCAATTTTTATTACAGGATGACAGGTACAAACTATGTATGCAACATAAGTCCTATGCATGCTCCGTTTCATCTTTATGAGTTTAGTCTTAATTCTTTTACAGAATTATCATCGCATTTGGGTTTTACCATAAAGCACCATATATTTTATGTCGGAAAAAATCTGTTGTTACCCCGGATTCTTACCCCATTCGTAAACCCAATTATGAAATGGACCAATACTGGCATGCAATTGGAAATCTGGCTCTCTAAATAACCCGAAAAAATTATCATCAACTATAAAGCATTTTATGCCAAAATCACTCATTACCGGCGGAGCCGGATTTATTGGCTCACATGTAGCCAGACATTGTTTACAATCAGGACACGAAGTAGTAGTGATAGATGACCTGAGCGGTGGATTTGAAGACCATATTCCCGAAGGTGCTATTTTTTTAAAAGGTAGCGTTACCGATGAAAAATTCATCAGTGAACTTTTCCTGAATCACCAGTTTGATTATATCTATCACCTGGGAGCTTATGCCGCTGAAGGGCTTTCACATTTTATCCGGCGGTATAATTATAATACCAATCTCATTGGTAGTGTGAATCTTATTAATGAAGCCGTAAAACAAAAAGTAAAATGTTTTGTGTTTACTTCTTCTATTGCAGTTTATGGAAAAGGGCAATTACCTATGACGGAGGAAATGACACCTATTCCCGAAGATCCTTATGGTGTTTCAAAATATGCGGTAGAACTGGATCTAAAAGCAGCTCATGAAATGTTTGGATTGAACTATGTTATTTTCCGCCCACACAATGTGTATGGTGAAAATCAAAATATCGGTGATAAATACAGGAATGTGATCGGCATCTTCATGAACCAGATCATGCAGGGAAAACAATTAACCGTGTTTGGCGATGGAACTCAGACCAGAGCTTTCAGTTATATTGATGATGTAGCAATTCCTATTGCAAAATGTGTTGATTTTCCAGCAGCTTGCAATCAGGTATTTAATATTGGTGCAGATAAACCTTATACAGTGAATGAATTGGCAGAAGTAGTTTGCCGGGACTTTGGAGTAGAACCGGTCATCCATCATCTGGAGGCCCGTAATGAAGTATTGCATGCTTATTCAGATCATGCTAAAGCACTTAAAGTATTTGGCGAACCAACCGGAATTACCTTAGAAGAAGGAATAGCCCGCATGGCCGCCTGGGCCAAAAGGGTAGGTGCAAGACAAGGCCAGGAATTTGAAAATATTGAAATAACGGAAAAACTACCCGAAGGCTGGAATTTGAAAAAATAATTAAGTGACGATTGAGATGAAGAGAAAAAATCATAGCGTACACGGAGGAACAATGAGAAAAGGCGATGCGTATCGCTGTGTGCTCAGTGATTTATTTTTAACTACATCGATTACTGCGGTTCAAAGTAATTTTTTCTTTCCATGAAAAAAGTTTTAATTATTTGTTTACATCGTAAAGACAGATCACCAGGGCAGCGGTTCAGGTACGAGCAATATCTTTCATTTCTTGAAGAAAATGGGTATCATTTTGATATTTCTATTCTGCTGAATGAAAAAGATGATATAGCCTTTTATTCTAAAGGAAATTATTTCAGGAAAATAATCATCTACCTGAAAACATTAATGATACGAACCAAAGATTGGTTCCGGATGAACAGGTATGATATCATTTTTGTTTTTCGGGATGCATTGATGACCGGATCAACCTTTTTTGAAAAAAGATTTGCCCGGTCAACAGCCAAAATGATCTTTGATTTTGACGATGCAATCTGGATGCAGAATGTTTCCGATGCTAATAAAAAACTGGCCTTTATGAAGGATGCTTCCAAGACCGGTAAAATAATCAGCTTGTCAGATTTAATCTTTGCCGGTAATCAATACCTCGCAGATTATGCGGCACAGTTTAATAAGAATATTTCGATTATTCCTACTACGATTGATACTTCAGTTTATGTGACTCAAAAAAATGAAAATAATAACAAAACTATTTGCATCGGATGGAGTGGCAGTTTTTCAACCATTCAGCATTTTGCAACGGCTATTCCGGCATTGAAACGGATTAAAGAAAAATTTGGCGACAGGGTTTCCTTTAAAATTATTGGCGACAAAAATTATTATTGCGCCGAACTGGATACCAAAGGGGATGCATGGATAGCAGACACTGAAATTGAAGACCTTTCAAAAATAGACATTGGCATTATGCCGCTTCCGGATGATGAATGGGCAAAAGGTAAATGCGGACTGAAAGGATTGCAATATATGGCGTTAGAGATTCCGACATTAATGTCTCCGGTTGGGGTCAACTCGGAAATCATTCAAGATGGTATAAATGGCTACCTGCCAGATAATGATGATAAATGGGTAGAAGTGTTGTCGGCTCTGATAGATGATGAAGCATTGAGGGAAAGAATAGGTAAAGCAGGCCGGCAAACTGTTATAGATAAATACTCAGTAGAAGCTTTGAAACAAAAATATTTGGATAACTTCAATAAGTTAACGGAAGCAAATTAATATAATGAAAGGTATTATACTCGCAGGCGGTTCTGGCACTAGGTTATATCCTATCACAAAGGCTATTTCCAAGCAACTGATGCCTGTGTATGATAAGCCAATGATCTACTATCCGCTTTCTGTTTTAATGATGGCGGGAATAAAAGAAATATTGATTATCACTACCCCAGAGGATAATCCCCAGTTCAAACGTTTGTTGGGAGATGGCAGTAACATCGGTTGCAAGTTTGAATATGCTGTGCAGGAAGTTCCTAATGGCCTAGCACAGGCATTTGTTATTGGAGAGTCGTTTATTGGAGATGATAAAGTGGCTTTGGTGTTGGGCGATAATATTTTTTATGGAAGCCGTATGGGTAAACAATTGCGGGAATTGACAAATGTGGAAGGTGGCTATGTATTTGCATACCCCGTTGCTGACCCGGAAAGATATGGTGTGGTCGAATTTGATGAAAACCTGAATGCCTTGAGCATTGAAGAAAAACCGGTAAATCCCAAATCAAACTATGCCGTTCCTGGTTTATATTTCTATGATAACAGTGTTGTAAAAATTGCCAAAGAATTGAAACCATCGGCAAGAGGTGAATATGAAATTACAGATGTGAATAAGGTCTATCTGGAAACCGGCCGGTTGAAAGTAGCTGTTCTGGATCGGGGAACTGCATGGCTGGATACAGGAACATTCGATTCTCTCAGTGATGCCAGTGAATTTGTGCGGGTAATTGAAAAAAGGCAGGGAACCAAAATTGGTTGTATTGAAGAAATAGCTTTTAGAAATGGTTTTATAACTGCAGAGCAATTAAGAAAAATCGCAGATGAGCTTTCTAAAAGCGGCTATGGTGAATATTTAAAACGAATCATAAATTAAGAAATAAAAACAATGAAGATTGCAGTAGTAGGTACCGGTTATGTAGGGTTAGTGAGCGGCACTTGTTTTGCTGAAACGGGTAATCATATTGCCTGTATAGATATTGATGAATCAAAAATAAAAAAATTACAAGCCGGCGAAATAACCATTTATGAGCCCGGCCTTGAAAAAATATTCACCCGTAATATAAAAGAGGGACGGTTGACATTTACCACTTCTCTCGAAGAAGGTATTAAAGGCGCAGCTATCATTTTTCTTGCATTACCTACTCCTCCGGGTGAAGATGGAAGCGCAGATCTTAAATATATATTGGGTGTAGCCGAAGACCTGGGAAGATTATTACAACCCGGAGATTACAAAGTAATTGTTGATAAAAGTACTGTTCCGGTAGGAACAGCTGAAAAAGTAACAAATGCCATTCTTAGCACAGGTAAAGGCATTGAAAACTCTTTTGATGTTGTCAGTAATCCTGAGTTTTTGAGAGAAGGTGCCGCTGTTGAAGATTTTATGAAACCCGACAGGGTCGTTATCGGTACATCTTCTGAAAAAGCAAAAAGGGTAATGCAACGTTTATATGAGCCTTTTGTAAGACAGGGTAATCCTATCATTTATATGGATGAAAGAAGCGCTGAGCTAACCAAATATGCAGCCAATAGTTTTTTGGCTGCTAAGATCTCATTTATGAATGAGATTGCGGTATTGTGTGAGAAGCTTGATGCCAATGTTGATATGGTACGCCGGGGCATTGGTACCGATTTCAGAATTGGTAAGCATTTTTTATTTCCCGGTTTGGGTTATGGAGGAAGTTGTTTTCCTAAAGATGTTCAGGCATTATCTAAATCATCGAAAGATGCGGCCTATGATTTTAAAATTTTAAATGCGGTGATGGAAGTGAATACATTGCAAAAGCAATTCTTTATTTCAAAAATCGCAGCTTATTATAATGGGATAGTATCCGGGAAAAAATTTGCGATCTGGGGACTCGCATTCAAACCGAATACAGATGATATCCGTGAAGCCCCGGCACTGGATGTAATTGATTATTTGTTGAAATGCGGAGCATCAGTTACAGCATTTGATCCTGAAGCGATGGGAAATGTAAAAAAGGAGTATAGCGACAAAATATTTTTTGCAGAAAACCAATATCTGGCACTGACAGGTGCAGATGCTTTGATCATCTGTACAGAATGGAATGAATTCAGAACACCGGAATTTGAAAAAATAGCTGTATCACTTAGAGAAAAAGTGATCTTTGACGGTCGTAACCTTTATGATCTTGAGACGATGGAGTCACTTGGGTTTTATTATGAAAGTATTGGTAGAAAAAAAGTATTTGCATCGGATTAAATTTTCATCGGGCAATTATTCTGCAAGGATATCTTGTAATGCAGTAAAAAATAATATTAAATGAAAAGGATTCTGATAACAGGTGCAGCAGGTTTTTTAGGCTCACACTTATGCGACCGGTTTATTAAAGAAGGTTACGAAGTGATTGGTATGGACAATTTAATAACCGGCAATCTTAAAAATATTGAACATCTTTTTCCACTGAAAGAATTCAGTTTTTATCATCATGATGTAAGTAAGTTCATACATGTGCCGGGGCACCTTGATTATATTTTACATTTCGCTTCTCCTGCCAGTCCCATTGATTACCTGAAAATTCCTATCCAGACCTTAAAAGTTGGATCACTTGGTACACATAATTGCCTGGGGCTAGCATTGAATAAGAAGGCAAGAATATTGGTGGCCAGCACCAGTGAAGTATATGGCGACCCGCTGGTGCATCCGCAAAATGAAGATTACTGGGGTAATGTAAATCCTGTTGGACCCAGAGGAGTATATGATGAAGCAAAGCGTTTCCAGGAAGCAATCACTATGGCATATCATACTTACCATGGTGTTGAGACAAGAATAGTCAGGATATTTAATACTTATGGGCCAAGAATGAGGTTGAATGATGGCCGTGCATTACCAGCCTTTATCGGGCAGGCACTGCGTGGTGAAGATTTAACAGTTTTTGGAGATGGCAGCCAGACCCGCAGTTTTTGTTATGTGGCTGATCTGGTAGAAGGTATTTATAGCTTATTACTGAGTGATTATGCCCAGCCGCTTAATATTGGAAACCCCGATGAAATTAGCCTGAAAGATTTTGCAGAAGAAATTATTAAGCTGACAGGTTCAAAACAAAAAATTATTTATAAACCATTGCCTGCCGATGATCCAAAACAACGGCAGCCGGATATTACCAGGGCAAAGCAATTGCTAAATTGGTTGCCCACCGTATCAAGAGCTGAAGGCCTGAAGATCACTTATGAATATTTTAAATCTTTACCGGAAGAAGAAATCCGCAAAGACCACCTCGCTTTTGTTAAAAAATAAATAAATTATTTTTTCTTCAGGGGAATTTGTTGCTGAAGTATAAGTATCGCTTTCATGGCATGCTTTTCTCATCTCATACCGATACGACATTAAAAGCATGTCCTTCAGTCATACCTGTTGTCTATCGGTATTAATACCTCTGGCAAGGATATTAATTTAAAGTCTATTTGGTATCATTATTATTAAACTTCTAAGTTGCTTAAAAAGCGAACCATTATTTTATTTGGGATAGTTGTTTTGTTTAGCCAGCAATTAACTGCACAAAACAAGCTGGATATTTTTGCCGATACGCAGAATAATGATAGCCTGAAGAAACTGGTTAACATATTCATTGAGGAGTTGAAAAAATCTACTCCCGGTGATTATGCTATTAAACCTGCATCTGGGTATAAGGGAAAGGGTATTTATATCGGAAATACAAATACAGGAACTCAACTTGTAAAAGCAACACCTAAACTACTGCAAGCAAACATCGAAACATATTCTATCAATGCCGATCAGCAAACCGTACAGGTTCTTGGTAAATGCAATATGGCAATATATAACGGTGTTTTTTCTTATCTGAATCTATTGGGTTATCGTTATTATTTCCCAAACAAAGACTGGCATTTTGTACCGGTAAACCCAATCCTTTTTCAAAAGTTGACTATTCTTTCTTCACCTGCATTTTATCACCGTCGTATCTGGTACGGCTATGGTACCGGCTCAAAAATTGCTGATGATGATTATAATTTCTGGGTGATGGCGAACCGGCTGGGTGGTTCTTTGAATGCCTCATTCGGACATGCCTATGAAGATATTTGCTTCCGGAATCTCGATGTGATCGCAAAACATCCGGAATGGTTTTATCCGCCACTTCCTGCTGGAAAATTACCGTATGATGTCAAGTTTGATATGACGAAGGAAGACCTCATTCAATTCATCATTCAGGATGTGGAAAAGAGAATTGAAACGTCATTGAAAAACGGAACCAATGAGTATAAAATGATTTCCCTGGCGCCATCGGATGGATTAGGCACCTGCAATACACCGGCCTGTCAGCAACTCGGCACTATTACTGACAGGGTGTATTACCTGACTAACCGGGTAGCGAAAGCTATTCAAAAAAAATATCCATCCACTATGATCGGTGCCATGGCTTATGGCGAATATATGCCGCCACCCACTAAGAAAGTTGAACCCAATGTTTTTGTCGCCATCACCACTGCATTTAATAATTCAAAATATTCTATAGAACAATTGGCGGATGAATGGAGAAAGAAAGGTGCTACTGTTGGCATTTATGATTATTTCAGTTGGTACGCCTGGGATTTTGATATTCCCGGTCAAAGCCTTGCATCAAAAACATCTGATCTTATAAAAAGTATCAAGAAGTATTATGACAAAGGAGTAAAATCGTATGAAGCAGAATCTTCTATAGGATGGGTAAGTAAAGGATTGGGTTATTACCTTGCATCACAGTATATGTGGGATATTAAGTCAGATGGAGAATCAATAAAAAAGGAATTCTTCAGGCTTTGTTTTAATAAAGCGGCAGGTGCAATGCAAAAGTTATGGCAGGAATGGGAAAATTATTCCTTTACAGCAATCAGGGAAAGTGATATGGCAAGGTGGATTGATTACACGATTGAAGCTGAGAAACAGGAAAAGGATGGTGGGGCAAAAAAGAGATTGTTTCAGATAAAATCTTACCTGCATTATCTTTTCTTATTTCGAATCTATCAGGCTGATAAATCTGAAAAGAATCTATTGCCATTGCTGAACTATGGATACCGGAAACTGGATGACGGTTCCGTAGCAGGGTTTCCGGCTTTTTTTGAATTGGGCAACCGCTCCGGGTTTGATAAAATGGGATATGTGGAAGATGCAAAATGGAAAGTAAACAAATCTCCTGTTACTTTGGATGAGATCAATCGGCTGATGAATGAGGACAGAAAAACATTAAAAATAGCAGAACCGGTAAAAGAGATTGCCCCAGCACAAAAATTCACTACCATTCCAGATCTTGGCCGTTATAATAAAGTTATTGCCGATAGCAGCCAGATGGACAATGCCTGGTGGTTTACTAATGAATGGGTGATTGAAATAAAAAGCAAAGGAGTAAATAATTATATTGATTTTACCGGCGATTATATCGGGGATAAAACAAATGTCAAGCCGATCAAAATCAGTATTTATCCATATACCGCAGATGGAAATATTTCTTCTCAACCTGTACTGATATATTATGAATGCAAGACTACACAAATAAAAGAAAAAGTAAGCCTTGCACAATTGCAGCCGGGCTATTATACAGTCATCATCGAAGATCCGGTCAAGATTTTCCGTTTTAAATTCAGCCCTGCTGTCAATTTCAGCATGGTGATGAGGGCGAACAGGCAAATCAATTCTACGGCTATGAATTATGCTTTTATTTATGTACCGGAAGGCACAAAAAAATTCAATATCATTAAATCAAGTTTACTGACTTTTATCACTCCCACCGGCCGGAAGATAGATTATATGACAGATAAGGTGGAAGAGTTACAGGTGGAAGTACAGAAAGGCGAAGCCGGATTGTGGCGGATCAAACCAATTTACGGCAAACTTTATGTGGAGGGTATTCCCCCATTCCTTGGTACATCTGCTTCACAAATGCTTATCCCCGCAGGAACTAAATAATGAACTATTTTTCACATCCAACAGCAATCATTGATGATGGTTGCATCATAGGTGCCGGCACCAGGATCTGGCATTTCAGTCACCTTATGACGGGATCTGTGATTGGAAACGACTGTACAATCGGGCAGAATGTTTTTATCGCATCAACAGTACAACTAGGAAATAATGTGAAAGTACAGAACAACGTTTCCATTTATGATGGAGTGATATGTGAAGATGATGTTTTTCTTGGGCCATCCATGGTTTTTACCAATGTGATCAATCCTAGAAGTGCTATCATTCGCAAGAAAGAGTATAAGCAAACAATTGTAAGAAAAGGTGCCAGTTTAGGGGCAAATGCTACTATTATTTGTGGTAATGAAATTGGTGAATATGCATTCGTAGGAGCTGGGGCAGTGGTTACAACACCAGTTTTACCTTATGCGCTGGTGGTAGGTAATCCTGCACATCAGATTGGTTGGGTAAGTGAGATGGGACATAGACTGGAATTTGAAAACATAGGTAAGGCGATGTGTCCTGAAAGTAAGGACGAATATGTATTGGTAGATAATAAGGTTCATAAAACAGATAGAAAGGCTTGAAAAATTTTGTTTTAATAGGAGCAGGTGGGTACATAGCCCCTAAACATTTGAAAGCCATAAAAGATACAGGTAATAATCTTTTGGCTGCGCTGGATAAACATGACTCGGTTGGAATTCTTGATTCATATTTTCCCCGGGCGGAATTCTTTACCGAGTTTGAACGCTTTGACCGGCATTGCGAAAAATTGCGAAGAAGCACCACTCCGATTGATTATGTAAGTGTTTGCAGCCCCAATTACCTGCACGATGCTCATGTTCGTTTCGGCTTACGAATAGGCGCTGATGTGATCTGTGAAAAACCTGTTGTGCTCAATCCATGGAATGTGGATGCGTTGCTGGAAATGGAGAAAGAAACAGGGCGAAAGGTATATACCATTCTTCAACTTAGACTTCACCCCGCCATCATTGCTTTACGGGAAAGAATATTGAACGGGCCAGCAGAAAAAAAATATAAAGTTGACCTGAAATATATTACGGCCAGGGGAAACTGGTATCAATCCAGCTGGAAAGGAGATATTTATAAAAGTGGGGGCATAACCACCAATATCGGCATACATTTTTTTGATTTGCTCTTGTGGATTTTTGGTGATGTGAAAGATAGTATCGTTTATAAGCATGGCATTGAAACAGCTTCGGGAAAATTGGAACTTGCCAAGGCAGAAATAAATTGGTTGTTAAGTATAGATGATGGTCTGCTATCCGAAGAAGTAAAAAAAGCAGAAATCCGGACTTCCCGTTCTCTTATTATTAATGGAGAAGAAGTAGAATTCAGTGATGGGTTTGCAGAACTGCATACAAAATCTTATGAGACAATTCTAATGGGTCATGGATGTATGTTAAGTGAAACAAAAGGAGTCATTCAACTACTTCATGATATTAGAAATTCTGGGATATAAATAATCAGAACCATTAACAAAAGGTAAATGTCTGTTATTAATATTTATTCAGGAATCAAATTTTTTAGCATTATACTATTCATGTAATTTATTTGTAAACGTAACAGCGTGTCATTAAGAAAAATATTAAGCCGGGCCAGAAGGGTTAAAGCAGTTAATTATCCGGTTCGGAAAATGATAAAAGGATTTGGAAAAATTTCAAATTTTCTCTACCTAAGAATAAATGCAAGGTGGCCTGTATCCGGGATTGTTAACTGTAAATTTGAGGACATTAAGTTTAAAGCGTACAACCGATGTGACGATGGTCAGGTCAATTATTATTATTACGATAATCCATTTCATGAATTTCGGGTCATTAAGCTCATGTGTGTATTAGCAAAGAGGTCAAAAATTATTTTAGATATAGGAGCTAATACAGGGATACATTCCGTAATTGTTTCAAAAAAAATCCCGGAACAAAAATAGTTGCAATAGAACCCTATGAGGCAAATTACAACAGGCTTGAAAAAAATTTAGCAATAAATGATTGTTCGAATGTTGAAATAAGGAAGGTGGCATTGGGGGAGCAGGAAGACACCATCAGTTTTTATATTCCAACTGACAACATTATTACCGATGTAAGTTCTGCCGTTGAAAATCATGGAATAAGGATTTATGAAGAGCAGATTAAATGGAAAGAAACAAAAGTTGTACAATCAACTTTGAGTAAGCTGGCGGAAGAAATTGAAAAAATTGGGTTTTTTAAATGTGATGTTGAGTCTTATGAAGTCAATGTATTTAAAGGAGCAACGGATTTTTTTGAAGCAAACTGACCGCCTTTCGTTTTGGAAATATGTTTGGATGAAGAGAAGGTTTCTTTTTTCAATGATTTTGCTGCAAGGTTCGGTTATGTCATTTATTTTGTCAGCGATCAGGGATTAGTAAAACTTGAGGATCTTTACGTTTTTGACAGATGGCCTAATTTCTTATTCACTCAATATAACAGTACACACAATTATATACCCTTTAAAGACCTGGAAGAATTTGCAGATTGTGCCTGTTCAGTTAATTCATTGGTTCATGTATGAAATAATTAACCAGAACAGCAGTATAAAAAGTCATTTGACAATCCCGGCTAAAATATCCAAAAATAACCCGTGAAACTGCATAAGCAAGTACTGATTTATTTTGGTGTAACATTTATCAATGCGGTACTTTCCTTTGTTATTACGTCAGTACTTACCCATCAGATAGAACCTGAAGATTATGGGAGAATTTATTTATACAGCTCTTTCCTTAACTTTTTAACGCCGTTTATTACAGTCGGCATCCTTTACCCACTTTCAGTTGAATATTTTAAGAGGTCTCATGATTCGTACAGCTTTTATTTTAGTAATGCACAGGTAATTCCACTGATCAGCCTTGCAATATTTACTGTTTTATGTGTGGCGCTGCAAAACCCACTGGCTGACCTTCTCAAGGTTCCAAATGTGTGGATATGGATAATGCCCTTTACCGTTTGGTGGATAATGATCAATGAAACATCCCAGTTGATTACAAGGAGCAACAACAAGCCTTTTCAGTTTGCTTTTTTTTCGGTAGGTAAGAACATTGCAGAAATATTGCTGACTATCCTGTTTGTCCTTACTCTGCATTGGGCATGGCAGGGTCGTTTATTATCCGCCGCCGCTGCTCCGTTACTTTTGGGTATCCTCTCCATTTATCTTTTCCATCGCTGGAGGCTCATAGAAAAAAAAATTGACTGGCAGCTGGTGCAAAAGATTTTTTTGCTCAGCTTCCCTTTTATATTTGAAAGGCTTAGCGTCTTTATAATGAATTCCTCTGACCGTTATTTTATTGATCACTTTGACCCAAATAAAACAAGCGAAGTGGGTTTGTATGGATTGGGCAGCCAGATAGCCATGATAATTTTTTTGGTGGTGCTATCCATGAACAGCGCTTATCAGCCCCATCTCTTCAAAAAATTTTCCGAAGGCTTGAAAAATAAAATCCATAAAACCACATTCTTGTATATCGGTGCCTGTGCAATAACAGTTGCTGCACTTTTTATTGGAATTCCTTTGCTTTTCAAATTTTTTATTGATCCGAAATATATTGGAGCAAAGAAATATGCGTATATGCTTTGTGGAGGATATTTTATGTGGGGACTTTACAATGCTTTTCAGGCTTACTTGATTTACCTGCAAAAGAACAGACAAATAATGCTGATAGCAATATTTGGTATGGCATTGAGCCTTTCGCTTAATTTTTTCATGGTGCCGATGTATGGAGCAGAAGGCGCAGCCATCAGCAGTGTTATTACTTATTCTGTCATGGCTATAATCTGTTTTTTACTGGTTCGTAAATATTATATTTTAAAACATGAGTAACTCGTTCATAAGAAATGTAGCCTACACTCTGCTTGATTTGGTAACATTTAAAAAAGGAATAGCCAGAAATATTAATGGTATTAAAATCCGTTTCCCCGCCAGGTGGAGCCGCTATTATGAAAGTGATTATGAAAAAGAGAATTATACTTTTTTGAAGAAGCAGGTAAAAACCGGGATGCATATTATTGATATTGGTGCACACATCGGGTTATTCAGTACCTGTGCTTCTCAACTTGTGGGTCCTTCTGGAAAAGTCATTTGCTTTGAACCTACTCCGGGAACATTTAAAATTTTATCGCAAACGTTAAAACTAAATAATTGCAAAAATGTAACCCCGGTACAAGCTGCCGTAAGTGATAAAGTTGGGAGTGCTACATTTTATGTAAGTACTGATTACGAAGGAAATAACAGTAATAGTCTTGTAGAGGACAATCCTCATCTGAAGATGTCTGGGTATGATGTAAAAGTGGAAAGTATTGATAATGTTGTAAAAGCCTACGCAATAACCCCTTCCATTATTAAAATTGATGTAGAGGGCGCTGAACTGGATACTCTCCATGGTGGCCTTGAAACTTTTTCCAGCTTTAAGCCAATCCTTATTTTGGGCTTGCATCCGGAAGCAATTCAGCGCAAGGGTGATTCGCTGGAAGCAATCTGGAATGTATTGATAAAAGCAGGTTACCAGGTAGAAAAAGATGGAAAAATTATTACGCAAACTGATTTTTGCAGCAGGAAGTTATTATTTGATGTGAACTGTTTTATATAATGATAAGGCGGAATCTTAGAAGATAAATTTGAATATGGGCAAGCATAAACAGTTTAAAAAAATATTATTATTTTATCCGCCAAATAAACGCTCCGTTGCCATAGAAACACTTTGCAAAGCTGTTAAGGAAGCAGGTCATGAGATAGTCGTACTTACTTTGTCAGAGAAAGGCCCATTTCACATTGCGGTGGAAAAGTTTGGTATTGAAACGCATTCTCATGTTTTGCCAAGAAAGCCTTCCTGGAAATATTTTCTAAATCATACCCGCAACCTTATAAAATTTTGCAAGAAACAGCAAATAGATTTTGTCTGGAGCCATTTGCAGGAAGCTAATATTGCGGCTTTGCTTGCACAGCCTTTTTTAAAAGCCAAAGTCACCACTTTTCGTCACCATGCTGAATCTGCCTTTTATGCGGAACTGGGTGCAAAGTTTAGCATGAGCCGCAATAAAAATGAAAAACGATTTGATAAGCTGACGAACAGGTTAGCCAAGAAAATTATTATACCGTCTTCGGGTGTATGGGAAAGTATGGAAAAATATGAAGGCTGTGATATGCGAAAAGTAAAGCTGATACCTTATATATATGATTTTGCTACTTACCAGCAGCCAGATATTGAAAAGGTAAAAGTGTTGCGGGATATGTATTCTTGCCAGCTTATGTTAATCATGGTTAGTCGTATGGTGGCCGCCAAGCAGCATATGCCTGTATTCGAAATAGTGAAAAAGATGGTTGATGAAGGCCTTTCCATTAAGATGATTGTAATGGACGACGGGCCCCTTCGTCCTGAGCTGGAGGCGTTTATTGAAAAGAATAAACTGGATAATCATATTTTCTTAACCGGATTCAGGGAAGACTTTGTAAACTATATGGCAGTAGCCGATATGCTCGTCCACCCTTCATTAACAGAAGCCAGTAATAATGTGGTGAAAGAAATGGGGTTGTTAGAGAAAGCTGTTGCTGTATGTAAAAATGTGGGTGATTTCAATGATTACCTTACTGAAGGTCGCAACGGTTATTTTCTGGATAGAGAAAATATCTCACAAACAATCGAAATGGCAATCAGGGATGCCTATGCAAACCCAGAGAAAATAAAGGGTTTTGGACGGGAGCTTAAACTGGATGTTGTAAAGCACTTTAGTGATTCCGCAGAAAACCGGCAGCGGTTTCTCGACTTGCTGAACTAAAGCAACTTTTCGTAATAATACGATTACAAGGATGAAAAATTTCGATTTTTTACAACGTAACACTACTCTTTTTGATTGGATCTATTCATTGAGTTGGGTTTATTATTGCAATAAGCAATTGCGATTTATAGTTTTACCGGGAATTCGATTTTCCAATATCCCGGGGTTTTACCAATTTGATTTGATCATGGTGAATCCTGTCTATAAATCCTGTTTTGCAAATGCAAAGAAAAACCAACCTGGTATCTGTTATTATACCTGCATATAATGCGGCCCCCTTTATCAACGAAACAATCAATTCAATTGTCGGGCAATCTTATACTGAATGGGAAGTGATTGTAGTGGATGATGGATCAACAGATAATACAAGTTCTATTTGTGAACAATTCAGCTGTTCAAAACTGAGATTAATAAGTCAACAGAATACAGGGGTAGCAGTAGCCAGAAATAATGGTCTGTTGAATGCTAAAGGTGATTTTGTTGTTTTTTTCGATGCAGATGATCTGATGAGTCCGGACTTTCTTTTAGAACGGGTACAGATTTTGCAAAATCAACAGGAGATAGGTTTTGTGGGTGGCTTAGTGGAGACTTTTCCAATAGTAGCAAAAATCAGACAGGCAGCAGGTTCTGATCCGGTGAACCAGATTCTTTTTTTCGATGCCGCTTTTGTAACTATTCCATCCAATTATCTATTTAGAAAAGAAGTTCTGACAGTTAATAACATATTTTTTAATAAAGAACTCAGTAGCAGCGCCGACCGGTTTTTTATTCTGGAAGTTTCAAAATTTACGAAGGGCACAAACCTTAGTAGTGATAGCAGCAAACTTCTGTATAGGGTTACCAGCCAGAGTATGTCCAACAATGTAACAGCCGGACTGATTATGGATAATGAAAAATTTTATTACGAGTTAAAAAGAAAAAAGTTATTGCCATATGGCAGGAAACATAAATTTAATAGCTTTTATTTTCTTTCCCTGGCAAAAGGGTTTGGTATGGTTAAGAGCTGGAAAAGGGTATTAAAATATCTCATCATGTCCTTTATTAATCATCCGCTGTTTTTTGCTGAACATTTTGGAAAAAGTCTTTCTAAGACTTCTGCCTATAAAGGGTAAGTACGATAAATTTTCTTTTACTAAATATCGGTGGCTTACCAGGCAAGAATCAATCTACATTTTTTAACACTCCAACTATTTTATGTCATCAGAAAGACAACCTGTTGAATCAGCTGGCCGCTGGTGGGGCGAACATATACATCGCTATAATGAAGCATTATTACATATTGATAAGGATGATGTTGTATTGGATATCGCCTGCGGCACCGGGTTTGGTACAGATATTATTGCTAATAAAACCCGGGGTAAAGTAATTGGTGGCGATATCGCTTCAGAAGCAATAGACGAGTGTAAGAACCATTGGCAGAAAAGCAACCTGGAATTTAAAGTACTGGATGGAACCCGGTTAGATTTCCCTGATCATTATTTTAATAAAATAGTTTCTTTTGAAACATTGGAGCATACCGGGCAGTATCGTGAAATGGTAGCTGAATTTGCAAGAGTTTTAAAGCCAGGTGGCAAATTGATTCTTTCCACACCCAACAAGGAAGTATCGAGCCCGGATGGTAATATTGTTAATCCATATCACATACAGGAATTTACCTGTGAGGAATTGACACAGATTTTATCAGTTTCATTTTCCCAGGTAGAATTGACTGGTCAGCGTTATATGCGATACGATAAAAAATCAGCAGGGCGCCAAGTTGGTAAATTTTTTGAAAAATTATTTCTTAGTTTCGGCATTCGTAAACTCCCCTATAGCTGGCGGAGTGGATTTATGAAATTGTTTTTTGGATATCCCCTCTATCCTCAGGAAAAAGATTTTGTATTGGAAAAGGACCTCAACCGGATTAAGAAGGAATGTCCTGTTCAATTTGCGGTTTGTAAAAAATAAAAGATGGCGTTACCCCTGGTTTCAATTATTATACCGGTTTACAATACAGAAAGATATGTTGAACAAACAATACGATCAGTACTTACACAAACTTTACAGGATTTTGAGATCATTATACTAAATGATGGAAGTACAGATTCCTCGGAAAAAATTATTCTGCAATTACAACAAGAAGATAAGCGTATTATATATATCCCAAAATCCAATAGCGGCGTTTCTGATACCCGCAATATCGGAATTGGTAAAGCAACCGGAAAATATATTGCCTTCCTGGATGCTGATGATATCTGGAAACCGGAAAATCTGAAAAAAAAGATTTTAGCATTACAACACACGGGGAAAAAATGGGTTTTCAGTGATGTAGAAACTTTTTATGAGAAAGATAATCTTTTATTCGTCGAGCGGAAGAATTTCAAACCATTCAATATAATCGACAATTTATTATTATGGGAAGCTGTTGTTGTTCCCGGGCCATGTAGTAATATAATAGCTGAAAGGGAATTTATCGGGGAAGATGTAAGGTTTGACAGAAAGCTTTCATCACCTGCAGATCGTGACATTTGCCTTCAATTAGCAGCCAAAGAAGAACCAATTTATCTGGACGAGGTGCTCTGGTTATATCGTCAGCACGGACAAAGTATGTCAAACCAGAATATTAAAGCCATCGATGAAATGAAATATCTTTATCGAAAGGCGGATGAAAGAAAATGGTTTAGCAGCAAAAAATTGAGAAGAAAAGCTTTGTCAAATGTCAACATCATTATGGCGGGAATGAGTAATTTTTTCCCATCTCAAAGAAAAAGGATACCAGGCTTTTTACTCAAAGCTTTATGGTATTCTCCGGGGAATGTAATTCAAAAAAAAGGTGTGCCCTTTTTCAGACGTTTGTTTGGCAAAAAACACAAAACTCAGGATTAAATAAATTTTAATAAAATGAAAGTACTAATTACAGGTGGAGCAGGATTTGTTGGATCATCCCTTGCAGATGCATTACTGGAAAAAGGAAAGTATGAAATTGTCATAGTAGATAATATGCTTACTGGCCGGGCAGAAAACATACCTCAACATCCGGATTGCCGGTTTATCAAATCAGATGTAAATAATTATAATGATATAGCGCCGATTTTTCTTGCTTTCCGGTTTGATTATGTATTTCACTATGCTGCTGTAGTAGGAGTAAAACGAACATTGGACAATCCGGTCATGGTATTGAACGACTTGCAGGGTATCAGGAATGTATTGGACCTTTCCAAAAACACCGGCGTTAAAAGAGTTTTCTTTTCTTCTTCTTCTGAAGTATATGGAGAACCTGTTCATCTGCCACAGCATGAACAAACAACACCATTAAACTCAAGGTTGCCCTATGCAGTGGTAAAGAATGTCGGCGAATCTTTTTGCCGTTCTTATCACCAGGAATTTGGGTTGGAATATACGTTGTTCCGTTTTTTTAATACGTACGGGCCTAAACAAAGCCCTGACTTTGTTATTTCTAAATTTATTGATGCAGCTATCGCTAATCAGGATATTACAATCTATGGCGATGGTTCGCAGACCCGTACATTTTGTTATATAAGCGATAATGCTGCTGCCTGTATCAATGCGATGGAAAAAGATTTGTTTGTGAACGATGTTGTCAATATTGGTAACGATGAAACTTATACCATTCTTGAATTGGCTGAAATAATCTTAAAGCTTACGGGATCCCGGTCTAAAATCATTCATTTGCCACCTCTGCCCGAAGGGGATATGACACGCCGCCAGCCTGATATCTTAAGTATGAAGAAGTTGCTTAACAAGGATTTTTTATCGTTAGAGGCTGGCTTAAATGAAATTTTAAAAGGGAAAAATAGTTAATCAAATTTTATTATCCTCAATATATAAAACACCTGAATAACCCAAATATTAATAATGATTTCGATTATTAATCTCTTTAACAAAAAAGTACTTACAGCAATCCCGGATGCATTACAAGACGATGAAAAGAATTCTTTTCCGATCATCAATGGTGTGCTCAGATTTGTAGAAAACAATAATTATACAGACAATTTTGGCTTTCAGTGGAACAAATTTCAAAAAACACAAATTGACAGGGAAACCCAGAATTCAACTTTTACGAAAGAACGGTTTTTTGCCGCAACTAAATGGGATAAAGAAGACCTGACTGGAAAGAATGTTTTAGAAGTAGGTAGTGGTGCAGGAAGGTTTACACAAATTGTGTTGGATTATACAAAAGCCAATTTATACAGTTTAGATTATTCTGATGCTGTATCCGCCAATTACAAAAACAATTGTCATCATGGAGAACGGTTGAAGCTATTCCAGGCCAGTATTTATGATATGCCGTTCCCGGATAATTCGTTTGACAAAGTATTTTGTTTCGGAGTTTTACAGCACACACTCGATTTTAAAAAATCTGTACAATGTCTTGTAAACAAGGCAAAACCAGGTGGGGAAGTTGTTGTTGACTTTTATCCGATTAAAGGATGGTATACTAAAATCAGCGCCAAGTACATGATGAGACCATGGACTAAAAAAATTTCGCATGAAAAATTGTTGTATAAAATTGATAAAAATGCGAATGGGCTGATCAAAACATATCATTTTTTTGATAAACTTAAGTTGGGAATGATTGCTCACCGTTTCTTACCTATGTGTGACATTAACAGGACTTTGCCGGCTGATTTATCTAAGGAGGCACTAAGGGAATGGGTCGTATTAGATACCTTTGATATGTTTTCTCCCACTTATGATAATCCACAACGGATCAATACAGTTAAAAAATGGATGGAAGAAGCCGGTATTGAAATTACTTTTGCAGGATTTGAAACATATGCTAACAATTTGAAGGTGGCCGTAGTAAGAGGGATAAAGAAATAAACTCTTCAGAAAGAAAATTTTACTCTTAGTGCAGTAGAAATACGGTAGCCATCGGAAAAACCCGATTCTGCTATTGAGTATAACTGCCTGATTTTATCTGATAATAAATCAGATATTTTGTTACTAATTGCTTTAGAATGAATTTAGTGCAAGTAAAACCAATATCCTTTTAAACATATTAGTATGAAAAGATCGCTGTATCCGGCACAGTTCATTTTGTTCGGACTATTTATTGTCTCTTTAATTGCGACATCCCTTCAGATTTTTGGTGATTCAAACCCATTGACGAAACTTGATTATAAAGTTCCGGTTTACAATAATATTGAAGAATATGATGCTTCCCTGGCAAAACTAAATTCCATTGACAAGCTTGTAGCCTATTGTGATAGCATTTACCTCAAAACTTCTTTTGCGAAAAACCAGGACGCAGTTAAAAGGGATTATGCAGATATCGTTTCATCAGTTGTGCAAAAGAGATTCTTTCATGGATATTCCTATTATGGGTATAGCAATAATTATATGGCACTGCTTATTTCCAAGTTTACCGTTCCAGGATTAGGTGCGGTTGTGATACCCGATGACATACTGAAATATCCTTTTGCAGCCTGTAGCCAGCAATCTATTGTGATGATGGCAGTGTTGCAATCAAAAGGGTTTGAGACAAGAAAAGTTAGCTTCCAGGGTAAAATATCCGGACATTTTTGTTTTGAAATATTCTATGATGACGAATGGCATTTTTATGATACCAATATGGAACCTGATATCAAATTGCTGAACAGTTATGGAAAGCCTGGCATTGCCTTTTTGGTAAGCCACCCTGAAATCCTGGTTAAGGCATATAGTCGTTATCCTCAAAACGAAGTATTAGACATATTCCCGACATATACTTATGGTGAAATAAACAAATTTCCCGCCCCTAAGGCTTTAATTTTTCAAAAAGGCGCTAAATTCTTATCTTATCTAATCTGGCTCTTTTTTCTTTTTCTTTTTCTGATAGTCAGAAGTAAATATTTATCGTTAAGTAGAAAAACAAATGTGCGGAATCGCAGGATTTATTTCCCCCAACCTGAAACAGGAGCAGCTCCATCTTATTACCCGGGCTTTACAGCACCGGGGGCCTGATGCAGAGGGTTTTTATTTTGATGCTGAAGCAAATGTGGGACTTGGACATCGCCGTCTGAGTATCATTGATCTGTCTGAAGCAGCCAACCAACCATTTTATTCCCATGATGGCCGTTACGTCATGATATACAATGGCGAGGTTTATAATTTTAAAGAAATTGCTGTCAAGTATAATATTCAACCCCGTACTTCATCAGATTCAGAAATTATTCTGGAAGCTTTTGCTAAAAAGGGAATTGAATGCCTCAATGATTTTAATGGAATGTTTGCCCTTGCTATCTGGGACAAGCAGGAAAAGGAGCTTTTTCTGATACGGGACAGGTTTGGTGTAAAACCAATCGTTTATTATCACAAGGGGAATGATTTTGTTTTTGCATCTGAATTAAAAGCACTTTTAAAACTCCCTTTAGAAAAAAAAATTAATAGTTCTGCGTTGCAGGATTATTTTTTTCTTGAATATATACCTGATGCAAAATGTATATTGGAAGATTTCTATAAACTGCCGAAAGGACATTACCTGACAATAAAGGGGGGAAGTGTATCTGTCAGGCCCTATTACCAGTTTACTGAAAAAATCATTTCACGGCCATTAGCAGAACGAAATGAAAAGGATGCACTCGATGAGTTTGAAGATTTGTTAAGCTCAGCTATAAAATACAGGCAGATCAGTGATGTACCAATCGGTGCTTTTTTAAGTGGCGGAACAGATTCTTCTCTCATTTGTGCGTTGTTTCAAAAACAAAACAGCAACCCGGTCAATACATTTACGATCGGCTTTGATGTGGCTGGTTATGATGAGTCGGGTTATGCTTCGCAGGTGGCAGCCATTTTAAAAACAAATCATAGCGAAACACACCTGTCTGACAAAAGCTCCATAGCTATAGCAGACAGCATTGTTAATTATTATGACGAACCATTTGCTGCTCCATCTACAATACCCAGTTATCTCGTTTGTAATGTGGCTAGAAAGAATGTAACTGTTGCCATGAGTGGTGATGGTGGCGATGAATTGTTTATGGGGTATGGCTATTATGATCTGTATCGGAAAATCAAACGGCTTTACAGAATGGATGCCGGGGTAGGCCGGTATATGATAAAAGGATTATTTAGCATGATGGGTAGCCGCTATGCCCGGGCCTCCAGATTATTTGGCCTTCCAGGAAAAGATTTGCTTGCTCATCTCTGGTCGGAACAACAATATATGTTCTCCGAAAAAGAGATTGGCTCATTGCTGAATGTAACAGAGACAGATCTGTCTATTAAAACAAGTTGGCAAAAAATTGAAAAGCTACCACTATCTGATTTCGAAAAAATATCTTTATTCGATATTGAAGAATACCTCGCATACAACCTGTTGTATAAAATGGATTCCGCTTCTATGGCCAACAGTCTTGAAGTAAGGAATCCATATCTTGATTACCGGTTAATGGAATATAGTTACAACCTACCACAACATTTCAAGATCAATAATGGCACTCCAAAATACCTGATGAAGAAATTGCTTGAAAGGTATTTACCAAAAGAATTGGTGTATAGAAGAAAATGGGGATTCCCGGCACCAATCGGAGATTGGCTCACAAGAGACCTGTCTTATCTTATTGATAAATGGTTGGCTCCTCAGCGCATTAAATCCCAAGGCTTGTTAAACGAAAACAGAGTTAGCTATTACGTTTCGGAATTCAGGAGTGGTAGGAAATATCATGATAAAAGGCTATGGTCAATGATATTTTTCCAGATGTGGTATTCAAAATATATGGAAGGGAATGATAATTAGAAATTTTTTATTTCACCGGGTTAGTGATGAAACAGATGCAATGTGGCCACCGATGAAACCGGCTCTTTTTTCAAAACTAATTGATCACCTGACCAGTAAATTTCAGGTTGTTCCCTTAGAAGAATATTTAAATACTCCTGTCAGAGTTACTTCCAAAAAGACAATAACGACAATTCTTTTTGATGATGGATATAAAGACAATATTGAATTTGCTGCACCGATTCTGAAAAAATTCAATTGCCCGGCATCATTCTATGTTGTTACCGATTGTATAAACCGGAATGTGCCAACCTGGACCTACATTATTGATGACATTTTTCAAAATACAAAAAAAGAGCTTCTTGAACTTGAATTTGATTTTGTCCCTGAAATTTTTAAAAAAAATTATCTTAAGGTAAACGGAAATGCAAATTCTGAAATAAAAAAAATAAAACCCTGGTTAAAAAAACTATCCAATGTTCAACGTTTAGAGATACTTCAATCAGTAATGCAGCAATGTAATGATGTAGCGGTATCTGATAATAAAATGATGAGTTGGGATGAAATTCGTCAACTAGATAGTCTCGGATTTACAATAGGCTCTCATTCTCACACTCACCCCATGTTGGCTTCCTTGCAAAACGAATCAGAGATTACAGAAGAATTACAGCTATCGGCAAGTATTATTAAAAAGGAAATAAACAAGAATCCATTGACAATCTCTTATCCCATCGGTTCATTTGATGACCGGGTAATGCGCCTATCTGAAGTAGCAGGGTACAAATATGGGTTGGCTGTAGAACAGCAATTTTTCAACTTTAATGAAAAGGATTTTTTAAAAATCCCCCGGGTTGAACTTTACCAGGAACCATGGTGGAAGCAACAGTTAAGAATAAGTGGTGTATATAGCAGGTTAAAAAAATTATGGCGATAAGAGAATTAAAAATTGTTGTTTGGTGTGGCAATGCAGCCAATCAAAAAGCGTTGGTTAATAAAATTGCTACAGCATATAGAATTTCAGGTATTGTAATTGAGTCCGGACTTCAGAAGAGAAAAAAAAGAAAACTGATCGATCTGCCTGGTATAATACTTGACCGGTTACGGTTCAGGAAAATTTATACCGCATGGAAAAATATGCTACAGGAATATACAAATGAATTTCCTGCCTGGCCTGAAGTTCCCATATTGAGAGTGGAAAGCATCAATGAACCAGCTGCGAAAACATTCACCGAAAAAATTCAGCCTGACCTGATACTTGTTTCTGGTACAGCTCTTATTAAAGAACCACTCATCAATACTTCCGCAAGTGTTGGGATTATAAATCTTCATACCGGGTTATCACCATATGTAAAGGGAGGGCCTAATTGTACTAACTGGTGTATTGCTAACAATACTTTTCACTTCGTTGGAAATACAATAATGTGGTTGAATGCAGGAATAGATACAGGCAATATTATAACAACAGAACAAGTGGATATCAGGAAATGTTCCAACTTAATTGAGGCACATCAACTGGTGATGGAACAGGCACATGATCTTTACCTCCGGGCTATTGATTATTTACAAACTAATAATGCGCCTTATAATTCCATACCGCAGAGTTCTATTGATAATGGGAATCTGTATCTGACAAAAATGTGGACTTCTCAAAAAAAAGCTGCACTGTTAAGAAATTGGAAAAAGAGAGGAACTGTTGTAATAACAGAAAGCCCACAGACAGTTTCCTTAAAAGTGATAAAAAGTCATGAGTAAAAAAGTACTTTATATATCATACGACGGTATGACAGATCCTTTAGGGCAATCGCAGGTATTACCTTATTTAACAGAATTGTCCAAACAAGGTTACCGCTTTACATTATTAAGTTTTGAGAAGAAAGAAAGGTATGAGAAAGAAAAAGCGATCATAGAAAAAATAACCAATGAATCTCTGATACAATGGATGCCTCTTTTCTTTACGTCCCGTCCACCATTGCTGTCAAAAATATATGACAGATGGAAATTATTAAGGAAAGCAAAACAACTTCAGAGGAAAGAAAAATTTGATATTGTTCATTGCCGTAGTTACATAGCTGCGGAAGGTGGTCTTTTGCTTAAAAAGAAATTCGGAACAAAGTTTCTGTTTGACATGAGAGGCTTCTGGGCTGATGAACGGGTAGATAACGGGCAATGGAATTTGAAGCACCCTATTTACAAAACATTTTATAATTTTTATAAGAGGCTGGAGAAAGAATTTTTGCTGAATGCTGATGGTATTGTTTCACTTACGAAGGCAGGAAAAGATTTACTTCAAAAAAAGGAGGAATATAAAACCCTTTTAATAGATGTTATCCCCTGCTGTGCAGATTTGACCCATTTTGATTTAAATACTGTTACTGAGGAACAAAAAGTTCAATTAAGAGAAAGTCTTGGGATATCATCCGATAAAAAAGTAATTACTTATCTGGGGTCTATTGGTGGATGGTATATGACAAAAGAGATGTTTCAATTTTATAAGCGGTTATTGTTGAAATACCCGGAATTTGTTATGTTGATTCTTACCAAGGATGATCAGGAAAAAGTAATAAAAGAGGCACAGGAAAATGGCATTCCGGCAGAAAAAATATTTCTTCGATATGCAAAACGACAGGAGGTGCCGGCTTATTTAAGTATCAGCGATTGCAGTATTTTCTTTATTCGCCCTACTTTTTCTAAAACAGCATCATCACCAACCAAACATGCCGAACTAATGGGAATGGGTGTTCCGGTTATCTGCAATGATATTGGCGATACCGGAATAATTATAAAAGCTACAGGAACAGGACTTGTAGTGGATGAATTTTCGATTGAAGAATATGACAAACTGGTGGGGCAATTCTCTGAATTATTGAGTTTGTCAGCATCCATAATCAGGGCATCGGCTTTTGATTATTTTGATTTAAAAAATGGTACAGAAAAATATAGCCAGCTATACCATCGTATGTTAAACTGATCAGGTTATTATGGTGAAAACAACTGAGATAAAAACGGCAAACAGGATTATTAAATGTTTTGATATGCCGGAAACAAATATAGACCAGAAAACAGTTTCTTCATTTGGGGAAGAGTGGAAGGCATTTCATGGATTTGACGAAAAGGATTTAAAACTTACAGGTGATATGTATTTTGATATTGTAACAGATGCGATGCTGAATGACCAAAGTTCGGTTATTGATATTGGCTGTGGCAGTGGTCGGTTTATCAAATACCTCGATGGAAGGTATAAGAAAATAGTCGGGATGGATCCAAGTCAGGCAATTTTTGCTACCGATGAATTATTGGGTGAAAACGATAAAGTGGAATTAGTAATGGCATCAACCGATAATATTCCCTTTCCTGATGGTCATTTTGATTTTGGTTATTCACTAGGAGTACTGCATCATATTCCAGATACAGCCAAAGCACTTAATGATTCTGTTAAAAAAATTCGTAGTGGCGGTTATTTCCTTTTGTACCTGTATTATAAACTGGAAAACAGGCCATTTTATTTTAAGGTTCTCTACTGGCTCTCAAATTTGATTCGCCTGGTAGTTTCAAAATTACCAACGACTTTGAAAAGATGGGTTTGTAATTTCCTGGCTGTGATATTTTATATGCCCTTTATATTATTATGCAGGTTACTGCGTTCTTTAGGCGTACCTGATAAAGTTCGGAAATACATTCCGTTACAGGCTTACGAAAGACAATCTTTTTATATTATACGTAATGATAGCCTGGATAGGTTTGGCACACCATTGGAACAACGCTTTTCCCGTGTAGAGATACAGGCAATGATGAAGGAAGCAGGGCTATCAGAGATAATTTTTTCTGAAAAGATTCCCTATTGGCATGCAGTGGGCAAAAAAGAATAAGGGTTTCAATTGCAGATATTTTTTCACCTTTCAATAATTAAAAATTAGTTTTTAATGCTATTGGCACTCAGGTTTTTTTCTATTGATGACCTTGTGCTGGCACCTATATGCCTGTTTATTTTGTATTCTATTATTCGTAGCAAAGCTGAAAAAAAGAAAGATCCTAAAATCAGAAAATTATACTATCGGGCTTTCTATTTCAAAGTATTCTGTGTACTTGCTTACACTTTTGTAACAGAGTTTGTTTTCAAGGGAGGTGACACAAGTCTTTATTATCAGGGTGTAAAGGATTTAAGGGCAGCGTTAAATGATGATTTTAGTCACTTTGGTACAATTGTCAAATCGTTTAAACTGACACTTGATAACCCATTGACTCCTTATTTCTATTATGATAATTATGCCCATGATTTTACTTACAATTACATGCTCAATACCAGCAATTTCTTTATACCAAGACTGGGGTTAATTCCAGCTATACTCTTTTTTAACAATTACCTGTGCATAAATTTTATTTTTGGTTTTTTTGCTTTGGGTGGTGCTATCCGACTATTTAAAACTTTTTATCATTATTTCCCGGCTCATTATATTGAACTATCCCTGGCTACTATATTCCTGCCAAGTGTCGGATTCTGGAGTTCAGGCATACTTAAGGACCCAATCACTTTTGGCAGCATAGGATATATTTTGTACGCAGTACTTAATATTTTTATTAAAAAAGCAAAAATTAAAATATCCATTCTATTGATAATAGTTTGTGGTTTTTTGACTTATTATATCAAAGTATATATACTACTTGTCCTTATTTTAGCAATATTAATCTGGTTATTTGCAGAAACAAATAAATTAATTGCTGATAAAACTCTTAGAAATATATTTTCATTTTTGACCCTGTTAGTTTCATTTTTGATTGGTTTTTTTTTATTGAATTATTTTACATCGCAAGAAGCTGCTCAAAACTATAAGTTAGAGAACCTGATGGAAAAGGCGGAGTACCAGCGAAAAGTAATAGAAAATCTTGCAGAAACAGCTCCCCTGGGATCAAATTTTTCAATCAATACATCAAACCCGGTAACGCTTGTACCTAATAGTCTGGTCGCTACTTTTTTCCGGCCTTTTTTATGGGAGGTTAATTCACCGGTGGCTGTATTATCGGCCATTGAATCGCTTATTTTACTTTTGCTGACTGTATTCTTTTTTTTCAAACGGGGGGTTGGTAAATTTTTCCGGACAGCTTTTGCAGACCCTAGGCTCCTTATGTGTTTTGTATTTGCAATTATTTTTGCAGTGGCTGTGGGGGCATCCACCAGTAATTTTGGCGCTTTATCAAGATATAAAATGCCCTGCATGCCATTTTATTTTATCATGCTACTGATGGTATATAAAAAAGCTTCTTTGCCATATCCCCGATGGTTTAATAAAGTAATCAAATGGTTTAAGTAATTTTTTATGTGTGGAATTGCTGGTTCTATAAATGTAAGATTGAACATACAAGAGTTGACCAGAGATCTTTGGCATAGGGGGCCAGATGAACAAAACACCTGGGAGAGGAACAATCTGCAACTCCATCATCACCGATTGTCTATATTGGATATTGCAGGAGGCGGGCAGCCCATGCATTATGAACATCTTACCATTATTTTTAATGGAGAAGTATATAATCATCTTGAAGTAAGGGCTAAGCACCGGCTTTCCTGCAGAACCAATTCTGATACAGAAACAATTTTGCAGGCTTATGCTAAATTGGGCGCCGCTTGCCTGCAAGATTTTGATGGAATGTTTGCTCTTGCTATTTATGACAGTAATAAACAAGAATTGTTTCTGGCTAGAGATAGGGCAGGGAAAAAACCACTATACTATTTTACTGAAGGCGACAAGTTTGTATTTGCCAGCGAATTGAATGCTTTAAAAAGCCAGTTACCACTTACAATTAATGATAACCATATCAGGCAGTATATAAGAATGGGCTATTTCTATAAATCCTCCACTCCTTATCATAATGTATTTGAGTTGCCTGCTGGTCATTATGTGAATGTGTCATTACACAAGCCGGAGATAAAACTTACCAAATGGTGGAATATACATGATTTCTACAATCGAAAATCTACCGATGATTTTCAAACTGCCTCAGAAAAAATTGATAGCATACTTCACCAGGCTGTAAAGAACAGGGTTGAATCATCAGATCTTGAGGTTGGTTCTTTTTTAAGCGGAGGAATTGACAGCGGACTTGTAACTGCTATCGCAAAACAATATAACTCATCTCTTAAAACATTTACCGTTTCTTTTGATTCCGAATATGATGAAGCACCTTTGGCAAAATTAGTTGCAGAAAAATATAATACAGATCACTACGAAATAAAAATATCATTTGATAATCTTGTAAACGATGTGGAAAAAATTCTCTCGAATTATGGGGAGCCTTTTTTTGATAGTTCAGCCATTCCCAGTTATTATGTAAGCGAGGCAGCCAAAAAACATCTCACTGTCATTCTGAATGGCGATGGAGGGGATGAAATATTCGGTGGTTACAGGCGGTACGTTCCTTTTGCCAAATTTGATTTTTTTAAAGCCGGCAGATTTACAAAAACAATGGCTTCAGCACTTTTCTCCATGCTGCCTGTATCTGACAACAAGAAAAGTAAGTATAACTATTTTTACCGGCTGACAGATCTGGCAAGGAAAAATAATCTGTCGATGTATCTTTCATCCACTATTGACAGTTTTGAAGGGTATGAAAAATACCTGGGAAACAATGATAGCTATCTAAGCAAGGTGAGATCGGATTTTGAGGAAATAAAGCAATCTGATCTTTCAGGATTGCAAAAAATGATGAATCTTGATTTTGACAATATCCTTGCTGGCAACTTGCTGGTTAAAATGGATATTGCTACCATGGCACATTCACTCGAAGGCCGAAGCCCGTTATTGTGTAAAGAAATACTGGAGTATGTTCCCGGTATCAGCGATGAGTATAAAATAAAAGGAACAAAGACAAAATACCTGCTCCGAACGTTGGCGGAAAAATATTTGCCGGCCGAATTAATTAATCAACCGAAACGGGGGTTTGAGATTCCACTCAAAAAATGGATTGAAGGAGAGTTGAAGGACCTGATTTATTCTTATATCATTTCACCCAATGCCTGGTGTAACAATTTTGTCGAAAAAAAATTTATCAACGACCTGTGGGATAGAAAAATAAAAACCGGAGATGAGAAAAGGGCGAAAATGATCTGGACACTCTTTGCACTGGAGGTCTGGTATAAAAAAGTGTATACTGCAAAGAATCTGTGATTATGAATAAAGTGAAAAAGAAAATTGCAATAATTGAAAACCATGAATTGGGGATTTACTCTATCCGTCATGATCTGGTGAAAGCTATTGCCGAAAAATATGAAGTGACGATCCTTACAGAAATAGATGATTCTTTTAAAAATGGCGACCTTGAATCACTGGTTCATTTCATAGATGTTGGAAAAGCAGTACTTAATCCTGCTGCAGCGGTAAAGTATAATTCCCGTTTAAGAAAGGCATTGAAAGAAGTAAAGCCTGATGTATGTCTCACCTTCACTATTCGTCCGGCTATTTACGGCAATATGGTTACGTCGCGGCTGAAGATTCCCACTATTTCAACCATCACGGGGACAGGTCCACTTTTTGAAAGCAATAGTCTATCCTATACTATTGCCCGTCAGTTGTACAAGTGGGTTTTAAAAAAAACAAGATTTGTTTTCTTTCCCAATTATGATGACCTGAATGCTTTTGTAAAAAGGAAGTATATAACAATAGAGCAGGCAAAGCGGGTACCTGGTTCGGGTATTAACTTTGAACAATTTTCCCCTCAACCGTCAACCAGAGCTAATGATGGAAAATTTGTTTTTTTATACATCAGCCGTTTGTTAAAAGATAAAGGTGTGATGGAGTATGTTGAAGCCGCTTCCATTATAAAAAAATCATTTCCAAATGCTGAATTTCACATTGTTGGGCCATTATGGACAGGCAATAAAAAATCATTAACTGTTACAGAAGCGGAACTGAATGAATGGATTGAAAAGAAATGGATAGTTTATCACGATAAACAAAAAGATGTTAGACCTTATATTGCCGATGCAGATTGTGTGGTAATGCCCTCCTACCGGGAAGGAATGAGCAATGTACTGCTGGAAGCCGCCAGCATGGCAAGGCCACTGATTGCTACCAATGTTACCGGATGCCGGGATATTGTTGAAAATGGAATAAATGGATTACTGTGTAAAGTGAAAGATGGGAAAGATCTTGCTGAGAAAATGATAACTATGATGAATTTACCTGTAACAGAAAGACAATTGATGGGAAAAAAGGGAAGAGAAAAAATGAAACGGGAGTTTGATAAAAAAATTGTGATAGAAAAATATATGGAGGCCATAAATGAAATCACTGAAAGAAAATAATCCACATGCTTTTACCCTTTCAATAGATTGGGAGGATTTCGGTCAATTGCTCGGAAGAGACGGTTCAGGAGTATTAACAGCACCTTTACCAGTAACAATCGACAGACAAACCGATATAATGTTGGACATGCTAAATGAAACTGGAAAAAAGGCAACCTTTTTTATTTTAGGAATGTTAGCTGAACATAGGCCAGACCTTGTCAAAAAAATTGCGGCAGAAGGACATGAAATTGGTTTACACGGGTATTATCATATTAACATGCGGACTTTAACCCGTGAACAGGCTTTTGCAGATTTAAGCGATTCAAAAAAACTTGTTTCCGATATAATCGGAGGACCAATTTATGGTTTCAGGGCTCCCTATTTCTCTGTTGATGAAAGCAATTTATATGTTCTTGATATCCTTTCTGAATTAGGGTTTTTATATGATAGCAGCATCTTCCCGATTAAATTAAAGAGATATGGTATTACCAACTTTAAAAAAGAAGATACTTTATACAGATTACCCAATGGAAAAGACATTGTAGAACTGCCATTAACGGTTGCCCCTTTTTATGGGAAAGATATTCCTGTAGCTGGCGGGGGTTATATCAGGGCTTTCCCAGGTTTCTTTTTAAACCGCATGTTTAGAAAATTGGACAACAATCATCAAAATGTAATGTTATACATGCACCCCTATGAATTTGATACCCGGTGGATCGACTGTTCAACAAACTATCCACAGGATAAAAGGAATTCAGGAGCAAAAATATTTTTAACTAATTTGCGCTGGAATTTATTCAGAGGTACAATTATCAATAAAATAAAATCAATTTTAAACCAATACGAGTTTATTACTTGTATAAAAAAAGCAGAGTATGTCAAAAACAATTCACACAGCCCAGCAATACTGGGACGTTCGTAGCGATCTTTTTGCAAATTATTACAAAAAGCCATCTTCCTTTGATAAGATGTTTCGAAAGGCAGTGTATACCAGGACAGCTGTTATGCTAAACACGATAAAGGAATGCGGAAAGTGTACCGTATTGGACATTGGATCTGGTCCGGGTGTAAATAGTGTAACCTGGCTTAAAAATTCTGAAGCTACTTACTTGTTGGGAATAGATTTTGCAGAAAACATGAATGAGTATGCCAGGAAAAATGCTGTGGCCGAGGGAGTTGCTGATAAATGTAAGTTTATCGAAGGAGATTTTCTGACGTATGATTTTAAAGGAGAAAAATTCGACGTGGCCTGTGCCGCAGGGGTTACAGATTATGTAAAAGATATTGAGATGTTGATTAAAAAAATGGATGCGGTTACCAATAAGGCTTTTGTAGCATCATGGCCAAAGGGCGGATTAAGAATGGCTTTGCGCCGCTACCGTTATACCTGTCCTGTATACCAATATAACGAAGCAGATGTTCGGCGTTTGCATGAGGGATGCAATATTAAAAGCCTTGAAATTATCCATATGCAGGGCGGAATGATGAGCATAGCCAGAAAATAATTTTTGTCAGATTGATTTATAATTTAAAAGAACTACTTGTAGTTCTTTTTTTGTTTGTATTCGTTTATGTAAACGGGATTTTACTATACATTTATACTTGTAACTTGTTGAATCCCAAAATTTTGTAAAACCACCCTTTGTAAAACCACAATGTTAAACGGGGATTTACTTATTGCCTCAGTGTAGTAGTACTCTTTTTCTAATTTCTTTCTTTATAAAGCTTGGACTCACGGTATCTGGTTTTTACTTTTAAGTCAGAATCCAATAAATCCAAATCGATGAAATCCACATTGAAAAAACCAGTGGCCATAGTTGGCTATTCCGGCCATGCCTTCGTCATCATCGACATCTTGTTAAGCGCAGGCCGCCTTGTTACTGCTTATTGCGACCAGGATGAAAAAGAATTCAACCCTTACCATTTAACTTACCTTGGAAAAGAGACAGAAGTCATTAACAAGCTAAAGAAGTTTGATTTTTTTGCCTGTGTGGGACACAATGGTATCCGGGAAAAAATTCATAATAACTTAAGCCAGTATTTGGGTAATCCAATCAACGCAATTCACCCAAGTGCAGTTATTTCTGCTTCAGTTAAAATGAGTGATGGAATTATGATTGCTGCAAATGCAACATTGAACCCATTGGTGGAAATTGGCCGTGGAGTTATCTGTAATACATCTGTCAGTATCGATCATGAGTGTATTATTGGCGACTTTACTCATATTGCGCCGGGAGTTGTATTATGTGGTAATGTAACAATTGGCAAACACAGTTTTATCGGGGCTAACTCAGTTATTCGCCAGGGTATCAATATTGGTAGTAATGTTATTATCGGTGCTGGTACGGTTGTGATAAAAGATGTTCCAGATGGCGCAACAGTTGTTGGTAATCCTGCCCGATCTCTTGTTAAGAAACCGGCCCGTAAATTGGTGGCTGCATAAAAGTTCTTTAAAATATTTTGAATGATAACCCGGCTTTGTTGCCGGGTTTTTATATTAAAAAACCGCAAATTACCTGTTGTTTTAAAATGGATGCTTCAAAACCCATATAATACCAAATAGACTTTAAATTTATATCCTTGCCAGAGGTATTAATACCGATAGACAACAGGTATGACTGAAGGACATGCTTTTAATGTCGTATCGGTATAATTAATTATCAATACCTTTGCCAACGCAAAAAAGCATATAATTAATCGAAAAGTGAAGCATAAGAACCCGAAAGATTTCAAGGTCTTATTGTTAAGAAAAAAAGACAATGAGTATGCCGGCAGGGCCGAAGAGTATGTAAAAAAACATTTTGCCAATCATCTGGTTTTCGAAGGAGGCAGAAAAGATAAATTACCTCCTGAGGTGCTTAATTGGCAAGGTGATTTAATGATTTCTTTTATCTCTTCATGGATTTATCCGTCAACTCTTTTGAGTAATGCAGCTGTGGCTGCTATCAACTTCCATCCCGGAAGTCCGGATTATCCCGGTACGGGCTGTACCAATTTTGCTTTTTATGAAGGGGCTACCGAATACGGGATCACCTGTCATCATATGAATACCTCAGTAGATGCCGGGAAAATAATTGCAGTAAAAAATTTTACTATAAGCGAAGAAGATACGGTCTATTCGGTGACACAACATTGTTATCAGTTAATAGAGGAGACCTTTTATGAATTGATGGATTGTATCTTGCTGGGGAAAACATTACCTGAATCAGAAGCGAAGTGGACAAAGAAACCCTATACCAGAAATGAACTGGATGAACTGTGTCATATCAGAGCGGGCATGACCAAAGACGAAATCGAAAAAAGAATAAAAGCCACCACCTACAAAACACCCTGGGCTTTTACTAAAATTGGTGACCATATTTTTAAATTACAAGCATAATAATAGCTAATGACAACCGATACACTTAAAAATATTTCCAGAAGCCCACTGACAGGAAAGGATTATGAAATTCCGGTTTCATCAGATGATACAGCTGGAATCGATTCTTTTATTGCATTGCACCCTGGAAAGAAAGTCGTGGTAGTTCAGGGACTTGGATTCGTGGGCTCAGTAATGGGTTTAGTAGTTGCAAATGCATTGACAGAAGAATATGCAGTGATTGGTATTGACCTGCCAACTCCTGCTTCTTACTGGAAAATCCGCTCTATCAATGAAGGGGTATTTCCGGTAATTGCCAGCGACCCTAAGATTGAAATTTATTACAACAATGCATTACAAAAGAAAAATTATTATGCTACCTACGACAGTTATGCTTTTACAAAAGCAGATGTAATAGTAGTTGATATTAACCTGGATGTAAAAAAGCAATCAGCGGCCAACAAGGATTTAGAAGGTTACGATGTAGACCTTACTTCTTTTAAAAAAGCTATTGAAGCGATCGGTACTAATTGTAAAGAGGATGTTTTGGTATTGGTAGAAACAACGGTTCCTCCAGGTACTGCACAAAAAATTGTGCGGCCAATGCTGGAGGAGTGTTTAACTAAAAGGGGATTATCAAACGAAAAAATTAAAGTGGGTCATTCTTATGAAAGAGTGATGCCGGGACCAAAGTACATTGACTCTATTCAAAATTTTTATCGTGTATTTGCCGGAACCGATCAAAAAAGTGCTGAAGCAGTCGAAATATTTTTAAGAACTGTTATTCGTACTGATGAATATCCACTAACAAGGTTGGGCAATACCAATGCTACTGAAATGGCGAAAGTGCTTGAAAATTCCTTCCGTGCAATGAATATCGCTTTCATGGTAGAGTGGAGTCGCTTTGCTGAAGAAGCCGGTGTTGATATATATGAAGTGGTAAATGCCATACGGATGCGGCCAACACATAAAAATATTATGCTGCCTGGATTGGGAGTGGGTGGTTACTGTCTTACCAAAGACCCATTACTTGCAAGCTGGGCAAGAATGAATTTATTCGGTAGTGAAGAAAAGCTGACCCAAAGTGAAAAGGGTGTACACATCAATGATAAGATGCCGGTGTATGCGTTTGAATTTTTACAGTCGCAGTATAATGATTCATTGGCTGGGAAAAAAGTGTTGCTGCTCGGTGTAAGTTATCTGAATGATGTGGGCGACACCCGTTATACCCCGGTAGAGGGATTCTATGACCAATTCGAAGCAGCCGGTTGTGAAATTACTTTACATGACCCTCATGTAAAATACTGGGAAGAAAAAGATTGTTGGATAAACCAGAACTTAGATGAATTATTGAATGCAGGATATGATGTAATTGTAATTACAACCGGTCATAAAGAGTATAGAAATAATGCTTCGCTGATAGGAAAGATAAAACAACAACCAGTTTGTTTGGTGTATGATACTATTGGAGTGTTAAGCAACGAAGAGATTAAATCACTATCAGAAAAACATATGGTGAAGGTAATTGGAAGAGGCGATTTATAATTATTAAGAAATTTATTACATGAGTAAAAACGTATTATTATTAGGTGGAGCTGGATTTATTGGGTTTAATATCACTAAATACCTGGCGGAGAATCGGAACTATAAACTGACCATTGCAGATAACTTTGCAAGAGGCAAACAGGATGATTATTTTAAAGAACTGGTAACGAAGCACAATATTAAAGTGGTGGCCGGTGATTTTACTGATCCACAAACCTATAACGAACTGGAAGAAGCCTATGATCAGGTGTATATGCTGGCATCTGTAGTTGGTGTAGATAACGCCAATTCTATACCGCATGAAATTATCCGCATTAACACAGCATTAATATATAATACACTGGAATGGATACGCCGTTCCAAAATTGGCAAAGTATTATTTACTTCTACCAGCGAATGTTATGCAGGAACAATAGAAGCTTTTGGTTATGTTACTCCAACGCCGGAAGAAGTTCCTTTGTGTATCCAGGAAATTGGTCACCCAAGATTTACTTATGCCGTGACAAAAATGCTGGGTGAATCAGGCTTTTTGAACTATGCAAGAATATTGGGTTTTGAAACAACGATAGTTCGATATCATAATGTGTATGGTCCAAGGATGGGTTTCAAACATGTGATTCCGCATTTAGTGGTTCGTTATCGAAAAAATGAAGAACCGTTTAAAGTATATGGTCACGACCAGACAAGAGCTTTTTGTTATATCAGCGATGCTGTGCAGGGAACAGTGCTTGCGATGGAACAACCCAATACGAATGGAGAAATTTATCATATCGGCACTCAGGATGAAATAAGTATTGGTGAATTAATACATTATGCCGGTGAATTGATGGATTTTAAAGGAAGCTTTGAAAATGCACCGACATATCCCGGTTCAGTATCCCGCCGTTGCCCGGATATTACAAAAGCAAGAACGCAACTTGGCTTTGAGCCGAAAGTAATGTGGAAGGAAGGACTGAAAGAAACGGTAGACTGGTATAACCAATATCTTGAATCAGGAAAACTTGTATATGAGTAATGAAAAATTTATTCCACTGAGTGTTCCCAATGTAGCGGGTAATGAATGGAAATATGTAAAAGACTGTTTAGACACCGGCTGGATTTCATCTGTCGGATCTTACGTTACTCAGTTTGAGCAAATGGTAGCCGATTTTACCGGGGCGAAGTATGGTGTGGCTGCGGTGAATGGCACTGCTGCTTTGCACATCTCATTATTGATGAGTGGGGTAAAACAAAATGATTATGTGATTTTACCTAATCTCACTTTTGTTGCTTCTGCCAACTCTATAAAATATCTTGGTGCTGATCCCATTTTAATAGATGCTGATCCCAACCTGTGGCAAATGGATTTGGATTTGCTGGAAGAATTCCTGGAAAATGAAACAGATGAAAAAGATGGACGGTTGTTTTATATAAAAGATGGCCGCTACATTGGTGCCATTATGCCTGTGCATATATTAGGAAACATGTGTGATATGGACCGGTTTCTTTCTATCGTAAAAAAATATCCTTTACCAGTTGTAGAAGATGCTACGGAAGCATTGGGTACAACATACAAAGGGATAAGTGCTGGTAAATTCAGCCCTCTGGCCTGCTTTAGTTTTAATGGTAATAAAATTATTTCTACCGGAGGTGGTGGTGTGATTGTAACAGATGATGAAGCATTGGCAAAAAGAGCAAAGCATTTAACCACTACTGCAAAAGCAAGTGCTGATGAATATTATCATGACGAAGTAGGGTATAATTACCGGTTGGTAAATGTGTTGGCCGCTATTGGTGTTGGTCAAATGGAATTATTGCCTTCATTTATTAAAAGAAAACAGGAATGTGTGGCTTTTTATAAAAAAGAACTGACGGGTGTTGCTGATATCCGTTTTCAACAAGAGCTTGCTGATGTAAAAACAAATGGCTGGTTGTTTACTATTCAAACCGATAAGCAGAAAGAATTACTCAATCATTTGAATACAAGTAAGATCCTGAGTCGCCGTTTTTGGATGCCGATGAATAAGCTCCCCATGTATAAAGACTGTATTTATATTCAGCAAAAAGATAATGCAGATTATATTTATAAAACCTGTTTAAGTATTCCTTCTTCTACAAGCATTACTGATGAAGAATTGGAAATTGTCGTCAATGAAATTAAAATAGCCATCGGATAATATCGCTGCTTATGTACAATTTCTTAAAACGTTTTTTTGATATTATTTTTTCCTTACTGGCAATCCTTATCCTCCTTCCATTATTTATTCCAATCATTATTTTGCTGCTGCTTTCAGGCGAACATGAAGTTTTTTTTAAACAGGAGAGAGTAGGTTATAGGAATAGAATATTTCATATCTGGAAATTTGCAACCATGCTGAAGAATAGCCCGAATATGGGACATGGAGATGTGACAGTGAGAAAAGACCCCCGGATTACAAAGATTGGAAGGTTCTTACGGCAAAGTAAAATAAACGAATTGCCACAATTGATCAATATCCTTATTGGCGATATGTCTTTAGTGGGTCCAAGACCGCTGATGAAAGTTGGTTTTGACAGGTATTCTGAAGATATGAAACGGAAAGTATATAATGTGCAGCCGGGGCTTACAGGAATTGGTTCAATCCAGTTCCGGGACGAAGAATTAATAATTACACAAAGCAAACTACCTCCCCATGAGTGTTACAGGGATATCATATTACCTTATAAAGGAGCTTTGGAGGTTTGGTATCAACAGCATCTGAATTTTTACACTGATTTTATGATACTGTTTCTTACCGCATGGTATATTCTTTTTCCAAAAAGTGGATTAGTACACAAAATCTTTCCTACCCTTCCTCAAAGAACTTTTTAAAGAGTTTTGCTTTTTCTACCCTTAAAATGAAGTAATTTTAATGATCAATAATTAATGTTTAAACTATTCTCCAAATCAAAATCTTCCACGGGTAAAGCGGATCTGAGTATATTAAAAACCGATATGCATTCTCACTTGCTTCCGGGTATTGATGATGGGTCTCCGGATATCAGCACTTCGCTTCAGTTGATAAAAGGAATGATGGAGTTAGGGTACACAAAACTGGTGACTACTCCGCATATTATGTGGGATATGTATAAAAATACCTCTGAAATTATTTTGCAAAAATTAGAATTGGTAAGGGAAGCGGTAAAAGCAGAAGGGTTAAATGTTGAAATAAATGCAGCCGCAGAATATTTTTTGGATGACCATGTACACAGCTTGGTAAAGAGTAATACGCCATTACTCACCATTAGTGGTAATATGGTACTGGTTGAATTTTCCCTTGCATACCCATCCCAATCGTTAAAGGAAATTTTGTTTGATATGCAAATGCAGAATTACCAGCCTGTCATTGCACATCCTGAACGATATATTTACCTGGAGAAAAATAAAGACTTTTATCAGGAGTTGAAAGATATTGGCTGTTTGTTTCAACTAAATCTACTTTCATTAGGCGGTTATTATGGAAAATCCCCGCAATTGTTGTCAGAGCATCTTATCAAAAAAGGATATTATGATCTGATTGGTACAGACCTGCATGGTTTCCGGCATCTCGAAGCTTTGGATAATCCTGCTATAACCAATTCAATGAAGAAATTAATGGACAGCGGCAAAATCAAAAATGCTGAACTCTGATTTTTCGATAAATAAAAACCCTGAAAAAGAGTTGAAACCCGGATGGTGAACTTTTTTCAGGACTTGTTGTTTTATGTAATTATGAATGCTTTTACTATAAAGGATCTTGAAAACCTATCAGGTATAAAAGCCCATACAATACGTATCTGGGAGCAGCGGTATCATTTTTTAAAACCTCAACGTACCGATACCAATATCCGCTATTACAGTAATGAGGAACTTAAAACAATACTCAACATCGCCCTGCTTAATAAATATGGGTTTAAGATCTCTCATATAGACCGGATGCAACCAGAAGAAATCAGGGAGAAATTACTTTCGTTGCGGGATGGAAATGCAATACAGGAACGAATAGTGAATGAACTTGTTCAGGAAATGGTAGACCTCAATATTGTAAAACTTGAAAAAATTCTGACTGGTTATATTGCTTCAAGAGGGATTGAAAAAACTGTTATGCAGATTATTTTCCCTTTTCTTGAAAAGATCGGTTTGCTTTGGGTAACGGGACATATTAACCCTGCACAAGAACATCTGGTCACAAATGTTGTAAGGCAAAAAATCATAGTTGCAATTGATTCCATCACTACACATCTAAACGCAGATAAAACTGTATTACTCTTTTTGCCCGAGGGTGAACATCATGAATTGGGTATTTTGTTTATGCAATATATGCTTAAAAACAGAGGTATTAAGACGATTTACCTGGGAGCCAATATCCCGGTAAGGGATGTGGCATTTGTTGTTAAACAGAAAAATCCTGATATCTTATATACTCATCTGACAGCTACTACACCAAATTTCAATTTCGATAAGTTTTTAAATGCAATGAGTTCACAAATAAATGGTAATCAATTAGTTGTAACTGGGTTACTGATACATTCCTACAAAAAGGAACTTCCAAAAGGTGTTGTTTTCAAAAAGTCGATTCCCGAAGTAATGGATTACATGGCGGAATTATAAAGGGAGATTTTCCTATTTCATTGATTATAAATTGTTTAATTTATTTTAAAAATAATTAAACAAAAATTTGTCTGAATGCAATTATTTTGTTTATCTTTGTGTCATAACAGTTAAACAAAAATAATATGTCAACACTAGAATTTAACCAAATGCTGCTATGTAATGCAGACTTTTTGAAGCCATTTGCTATTAATCTAACAAGGGATTCTGAATCAGCAAATGACCTTTTTCAAGACACACTTTATAAGGCCCTGGTTAACCGGGATAAATTTCATGTTGGCACGAATATTAAAGCATGGTTATTTACAATTATGCGTAATATATTTATTAATAATTACAGGAGAAAAGCAAAGCAAAAAACCATTTTTGATAACTCTCCCAATGATTTTTTGATCAACCAAAACCAGGTTTCTATAAGTAATACGGCGGAAAGTGAAATGAAGATCAAAGAAATCAATAAATGTATACAGGAATTACCTGAAATATTTAAAACCCCTTTTTTATTGTACTTTGATGGTTATAAGTATAATGAAATTGCTGAAGTACTGGTAGAGCCGTTGGGAACTATAAAAAGCAGAATTCACTTTGCAAGAAAACTATTGAAAGAACAAATCAACCGGAATTAAAAATTGGATGTGGCAGATAAAACAGTGATTGTAATTGGAAGTGGATTTGCAGGATTATCTGCAGCCTCTTTTATGGCAAAAGATGGCTGGAATGTTACTGTTATTGAAAAAAATAAGACACCAGGTGGCCGTGCAAGACAACTAAAAGAAAACGGATTTACATTCGATATGGGCCCAAGTTTCTACTGGATGCCTGATGTGTTTGAAAGATATTTTGCACAATTTGGGAAAAAAGTTGCTGACTATTACTCCCTACATCGCCTGGATCCATCTTACCGCATATACTGGAATGATGGTTTCATTGATATCCCTGCTGATTTTGAGGAACTAAAAAATGTTTTTGAAACGTTGGAACCGGGAAGTTCCGAAAAACTGGAAAATTATTTGAAAGGCGCTGCTTATAAATATGAAGTTGGCGTAAATAACCTTGTATATAAGCCCAGCCGTTCTGTAACAGAATTTATGGATTGGAAAACGATTAGTGGTGTTTTTAAACTCCAGGTTTTTTCATCTATTAAAAGCCATATATCAAAATATTTTAACCATCCGAAGCTGAGGCAAATGATGGAATTTCCGGTGCTCTTCCTCGGTGCATTGCCACAGGATACACCTGCTTTATATAGTTTAATGAATTATGCAGATATAAAGGGAGGTACCTGGTATCCGGAAGGCGGGATGTATTCGGTGGTCGAAGGCATGTATAAACTGGCAGTAGAATTGGGGGTACAATTTCGTTTTGAAGAAGAAGTAACTGGTATAACGATAAAAGGCAACACTGCAAACACAGTGCAGACCCAAAGACAATTATACAGTACTGATGTCATTATCAGTGGAGCGGATTATCATTTTACAGAAACAAAGTTATTGCCCGAAGAATACAGGAGCTATTCTCCGGCCTATTGGGCGAAAAGAGTGATGGCACCCTCTTGTTTAATGTATTATGTGGGGTTGAATAAAAAACTTAAACAATTTACGCATCACTCGTTGTTTTTCGATGTTCCATTTGAGCAACATGGAAATGAAATTTATAAAGATCCCCAATGGCCGGCTGAGCCTTTATTTTATGTGAGTGTTTCTTCTCTTTCAGATGATACGGTAGCTCCTGCCGGTTGTGAAAATATTGTTTTCCTGATTCCCGTTGCATCGGGGTTGGAAGGAGATTCGGAAGAGCTAAGAGAGAAATATTTCCAGCAAATAGTAAAGCGGTTCGAAAAATATTCAGGTGAATCTATTCTTGATTCAATAATATATAAAAAGACCTATTCTGTCAGTGATTTCGTCTCTGATTATAATTCATTTAAAGGGAATGCATATGGGTTGGCTAATACCTTGCGGCAGACAGCCATATTCAAACCTTCCTGCCAAAGTAAAAAAGTTAAAAACTTATTTTACACAGGTCAGTTAACAGTGCCAGGGCCTGGGGTTCCCCCAAGTTTAATAAGTGGGGAAGTAGTTGCTAAACAAGTAAATAAAATAATGAAATAAATACATTAAATTGGAAGCAGAATGATTCAATTGTTCCATACTACAAGTGAAGAATGCAGCCGCAAAGTAACAGAAAATTACAGTACGTCTTTTTCTTCGGCTATCAGGTTGTTGCATAAGGATTTGAGGCAACCGGTTTTCAATATTTATGGCTTTGTCCGTTTTGCAGATGAAATAGTGGATAGCTTTCATGATTATGATAAAACTTTTTTACTGCAACAGTTTAAACTAGAAACTTTTGATGCAATCAGGAGAGGGATCAGTCTCAATCCAATACTGAATAGTTTTCAACGAACAGTTAACGAATATAAAATTGACCATAAGCTGGTTGAAGATTTCTTTACAAGTATGGAAATGGATTTGGGTAAAAAATCATATGATTCTCAGAGTTACAAGGAATATATCTATGGATCTGCAGAAGTGGTCGGTTTAATGTGTTTGTATATATTCTGCGAAGGCGAAAAGGAGTTGTTTATGAAATTGGAAACATCTGCCCGTTCGTTGGGCGCTGCTTTTCAAAAAGTAAATTTTCTACGGGATATAAAGGATGATTTCAATGGCTTGGCACGGGTCTATTTTCCGGGTTGTGATTTTAATAATTTTACTGAACAGGAAAAGCAACAAATAGAAGCAGATATCCATACTGATTTCAGGAAGTCTTACGAAGGCATTAAAGGCCTTCCCTTAAAAGCAAGGTTTGGAGTTTATGTTGCATATAAATATTACATGTCATTATTTAAGAAAATAAAAAAGATGGAGCCTGCACGGGTATTAGATGAGCGGATCCGTATCCCCAATTACAGGAAAGCAATGATCATCTTTAGAGCAGGAGTAAAAAACCAATTACGATTAATTTAATATGGGGTTGTCAGAAGTAATATTGGTGGATGTTAAAGACAGGCAGACGGGCATTATGGAGAAAATGGAAGCCCATCAGAAAGGCTTATTACACCGTGCATTTAGTGTTTTTATATTCAATGCAAAAGGCGAAATGCTGTTGCAGAAAAGAGCTTTGAAAAAATATCATAGTGGTGGCTTATGGACAAATGCCTGCTGCAGCCATCCTTTACCTGATGAAGAAACTATAACGGCAGCGAAAAGAAGATTGCATGAAGAGTTAGGATTTGTTACACCAATTGAAAAAGCATTTGACTTTGTTTATAAAGCGGAATTTGATAATGGCCTGATTGAACATGAATTTGATCATGTTTTTACAGGAGAATTTGAAGGAAAAATTGTTGCAAACAAAGATGAAGTAATGGATTTTTGCTACAAAAATCTTGAGGAGATTCAACAAAATCTACAGATGCATTCTCAGAAATATACAGTCTGGTTTCAACTGGCTTTCCCTAAAATACAACAATGGTGTAATGAACGATTTAGTAATACATTGCGGTAAAGTATATAATTTTAATAATCAATGAATATCCTTTTTTACATATTGGTTTTGCTTGGAACATTTTTTATAATGGAAGGAATTACCTGGTGTACCCATCGGTATGTTATGCATGGATTTTTATGGTATTTACACCGGGATCATCATCAGGTAGAGCCGGGTATTTTTGAAAAAAATGACCTCTTCTCCTTCATATTTGCCATACCCAGTTTTTTATTGATCTACTTTGGTACTTACAATCATATCTGGTGGATGCAGGCCATTGGGTTTGGTGTAATGGCTTATGGATTTGCCTATTTCATGGTACATGACGTTATTATTCATCAGCGATTCAAATGGTTTACCCGGAGTAATAATTTGTATGTAAGATCTATAAGATGGGCTCATAAAATGCATCACAAACACCTGGATAAAAATAAAGGAGAAAGTTTTGGTTTCCTTTTTGTAAATAAGAAATACCGGGATAAAATTCGCCGGGATAAAAACCTCATGGCGGGTAATAAAAAAGTGGAATATGCACCTGAAGAAGAAGCAGCTGTCTCTTGATTGTAAGTTTTATGCGAGTTTAATAATTTCGCCATTACCTTTCCGCTGTCATTTTCATTCTTAAATTTTTGAATGCAAGACGCTGATCTCCTTATCCCGGAACAAGGGAATTACGATTATATCATTGCAGGTGCTGGTTGCGCAGGACTTAGTCTCGCAATACACCTGATTCATTCCGGTCAGTTTACTAATAAGAAAGTGTTGATTATTGATAGGGAAGAGAAACAAAGGAATGACCGTACCTGGTCTTTTTGGGAAACAGAGCCCGGTTTATTTGAAACGATCGTTTACAGAAGATGGAAGCATACCTGGTTTCACAGCGAAAATTTTTCCGGTTTGCTCGATCTGTCGCCTTATGAATATAAAATGATACGTGGAATTGATTTTTACACACATTGTTTTGATATCATACGACAGCAGCTAAATTTTGAAATAAAATATGGAGATATTAAATCTTTCAAAAATGAGAGTAACCGGGCTGTAGTTCAAATAAATGAAGAAATAGTTTCTGCTGAATTTATTTTTAATAGTATCCTGTTTGAAAAGCCGGTTTTGAAAAATGGTGATTATTATTTATTGCAGCACTTTAAAGGCTGGATAATTGAAACTGATTTTCCTGTTTTTAATCCTGCCGAGGCTATCCTGATGGACTTCAGGACCGGGCAGGATCAAGGGTCAACGTTTGTATATGTAAAACCCTTTTCTGAAAAAAAAGCTTTAATTGAGTACACATTGTTTTCTGAAAAATTGCTGGAAAGTTCACAGTATGATGATGGATTAAAGGATTACATTCAAAGAATTCTTAAAATACAATCTTATAAAATAATTGAAGAAGAGTCAGGATCAATACCGATGACGAATTATAAATTTCCTGCTGTGGATGGTCGAATTATCAATATTGGCACAGCAGGCGGGCAAACGAAAGCTTCCAGCGGTTATACTTTCCGGTTTATACAAAAGCATTCTGAGAGGCTGGTTGAGAATTTAGTTAAAAGAGGTAACCCGTTTATCGTTTTACCAGGAGGACCAGCCAGGTTCAGGTTTTATGACAGTACATTGCTTCATATTCTTACTCACCGAAAACTTCCCGGCGATAAAATATTCACAACCTTATTCAAAAAAAATAAACCCCAGCAGGTGCTGAGGTTTCTCGACAATGAAAGTACTTTACTTGATGAGTTGAAAATTATTTCATCACTCCCGACTTTGCCATTTTTAAAAGCTGCGATGAAACAATTTTAATTTTTTCACTTGTTAGGGTCTTAATTGTCAGGATCCATTTGCATAAATTCCCTTTTCACCGCTTTCAGCATACTGAATAATTGTGCTATCTGTATCATTAGCAAAACAGCTAATGCCAGCATCACATACCAGGGAAGACTGATAGTTTTTACCTGCATGGTAACATCTTTTTGAAATTTGTCAATATGCCATCCGGTAAGTGCCGAGCCAAAAGCCATGCCGACCAGCAAAAACGAAAGCAATGAATAAACCACTTTCATAAACATGATCCGCATGGTAGAGTAGCCAACCTTAAAGTTTTCAAGAATAGCTGCCGGAACAATTAGTACGAATGCTATCCAACCCCAATTTTTATCAAACCAAGGGCCGCTGAGCGTCAGGTTTAGTAAAAGAACCAATACAATGGACATTAGTCCCCATGGAATAGTTAGAAATGCCGAGGGTTTGTGTGATTGAGTTGCCATGTCAGAAAGTTTTAGTTGTAACAAGAAAGGTAGAAAATATTTTGATATAAATTAAAAAAAGCATCTACTCAGGGCAAATGCTTTTTTGTGGCCTCGCCAAGAATCCCCGCCCGTACCGAACGTATTAGTTAGTAAAATTCAAAATTGTTTTCGGTACGTTCGGGCGGGGAACTTGGATCTGGAGCTTCGGAAACTCTTATACAATCCTCGTCCGACTGGCGTCAGCCGGGCGGGCCTGCCCGAATGACTGGTCAGGCGGGCCTGCCCGAATGGCTGGTCAGGCGGGCATTGTACTACGAGGCTATTTTCTTTTTAATAAATCTTCTTCCTGCTGCTGACTTAAAATATTTTTCTCTTTCAATTGCCTCTTTTTCAGTTTCAAATTCTTCCGAATAAGCTAGCTTAAAAGGTATGTAGGGTTTTATGGATTCGGTCATCCCGGAATTGTGCTGTTGGATTCTTTTTTCTATTTCCTGACAATGCCCCTTATAAAAATAATCATGCTCAATACTTTTTAGTACATAAGCAAAATACATACTCAAATTTTAGTAGCCTCGCCAAGAATCGAACTTGGATCTGGAGCTTCGGAAACTCTTATACTATCCATTGTACTACGAGGCCAATATTTCAATAATTTAAAACTCTTATACTATCCCCGCCCGAACGTGCCGTTCGGTATGGGCGGGCATTGTACTACGAGGCCTTTATCGTTAATCCGTTTAATCATTAATCCGTTAATTGGTGGGTACTTAAATTATTATAAACCCTTTGTTTTTTTGAACTGCCCTCGGATTAACTTATTAACCAATTACCGGATTAACCATTCTACTTTCCCAGGTGCGAAAAATTACTGCCAAATATTTTTACTGCAATGGCCAGCAATATTACGCCAAAAAATTTTCTGATAACCGTCATACCATTAGGGCCTAAAACTTTTTCAATCCATTTGATAGATTTAAGAACGGCAAAAATTACCACGCAATTTATAAGAATACCTAAAAATATATTCACATCATTGTAATTGGCTTTTAAACTCATGATGGTGGTTAGCGTACCCGAACCTGCTATCAGCGGAAAAGCAATGGGCACCACGCTGCCGCTCCTTGGATTGCTGTCGGGTTTAAAAAAATCATGACCCAACACCATTTCCATGCCAATAATAAAAATCACAATACTTCCGGCTACGGCAAAAGATTGTACATCCAGCCCCAGTATATTCAGAAACTGCTTACCAATCAACAGAAAAAATATCATTAAAGCGCCAGAAGCCAGCGTAGCCTGTATGGATCTTATTTCGCCTCCCATTTTAGAACGTAATGAAGCAAATACGGGAATATTGCCCACCATATCAATTACTGCAAACAAAGTAAAGCTTACTGTAAGTATCTCTTTAATTGCAATATCGCTGAGTGTCATAGTTGCTTAATTTAGTTTGCAAAGATAATCAGCTAAAAACAAACCACCCAGATGCTTTTAGTTATTAAAATGCTTTGCTTTTAAAAGCAAATACTCTTTTTGCAAAGTCATTAAACAATCAATACAAAGACAATCTTCAAATTTAGATTCCATGTAAACCCTTTCTTCCGGCGTCAATAGTATAGCACTGCATTGGCATTGCATGATGCTACCAGCCTTGCATTCAAATGTAATGTTGCAGCGTGGGCAATATTTATCTTCGTGTTTACACATCTTTACTAAAATTAGCCGGGAAAACGGAAAAATGATCTTCTTCAAAGAATCAAACGCATTTCCGTCTTCCCGACAAAAATTCTGCCTGACGGCAAACAGTTAAAAACTCAAATTAACACCTGCCATAAAATTAAAACGGCGGCTATTATAACCATATACTTCCGAATATTTTTCGTTGGTAATATTCTTAAGGTCAATAAAAGCCATTATGTTTTTAGTGATGTTGTAAGTAGAGTATAAATTCCAGACATAGTAAGCAGGCATTTCAATGGGTGCAGATGCATATACAGCTTCGTAACGCTTGCTGATGCTTTGCACGCCTATATTCATGTTCCAGTTTTTGCAAAGCTCAATACCAACATTTAAATTAATAGTTTGCTTAGGCCTGCGGTAAAGGTTAAAGAATGAGGTATCTTTTGAACCGGTTTTGGTTTCAGTTTTACCATCCAAATTTACATAATTGGCATTGAGTGTTACTTTACCAAAGTCAATGTTGGCTTCCAGTTCCAGCCCCTGGTCTTTTTGCTTGTCAGCATTGGCATAATAACCGTACGGAGCACTGTTGGTATTTACAAAAACAATATTGTTTGTAATATTTCTGCTAAAATAAACTGCTCTAAGGTTAACGTTGTTTTTGTAGTATTGAATACCGCCTTCAAAACTTAAAGATTTTTCGGGACTAAGTTCACCAACTGCAGGGCGATACTCGGAATAAACC
>JANNQR010000079.1:0-6855 GCA_031400855.1 Chitinophagaceae bacterium
TGCATCTAAGGTGTACCAGAAAATATGTCCCAACCCGGTGCCATCGGGACCTAATGTGGGTACAACATTTTGCGGTAATAAACGCTGAGCATAATTAAGCCGTTCCAATACTCTTGTACGAGCCCAGTAAATGTCAACATCATCTTCAAAAATTACAAACACAAAACTCATCCCGAACATCGAGTTGGCACGGATATTTTTTATTTTAGGAATGCCCTGCAGATTGCTTACTAATGGATAGGTTACCTGGTCTTCCATGATCTGGGGGCTTCTGCCCATCCATTCTGTAAATATGATTACTTGATTTTCAGAGAGGTCGGGTATAGCATCTACTTTTGTATTATTTACCGAATAAATACCATAGGCAGTTACTGATACTGCTATCAGCAGAACAACCATGCGGTTCTTTAAAGCCCATCTGATAAAATTGCTGATCATACTATTAATTTATCCCGGAATCGATCATTATGATTATATTTCATTCTTACAGTGAATTTGTTTTTCAAAACAATTAAGATTATATACAGTGGTTTCAGAGATATTCCTCAGAGCCGTATCAGTTAAAAAAGCCTGGTGACTGGTGATCAATACATTTTTAAATGTCAACAAACGGGATATAATATCATCCTGAAGAATATCGTCTGAATGATCTTCAAAGAATAATCCGCTTTCTTCCTCGTAAACATCCAGACCCAAATAGCCTATTCGCCCCGACTTTAATCCTGCAATTACATCTTTTGTATTTATCAATGCACCCCTGCTTGTGTTGATCAACATTACACCCTGCTTCATTTTATTAATGTTTTCCTTTCTGATCAAATATCTTGTAGCAGGTGATAAAGGGACATGCAGCGAAATTATATCTGACTCTTTGTATAACGTGTCGTAGTCAGTATAAACCAATCCAACCTTTTCTTTTAGATCAATATTTTCAATTTGATCAACCGCTAAAACTTTGCAGCCGAAGCCACTTAATATTTTAGCAACCACTGCACCTATCTGCCCTGTGCCAATAATGCCTGCCGTTTTTCCGTTCATATCAAAACCCGTAAGACCATCCAATAAAAAATTGAGTTCGTGTACTCTGCTGTTTGCTCTTATCAATTTCCGGTTCAATGCCAGCATCAAAGCAACAGCATGTTCAGCAACTGCATAGGGTGAATAGGCCGGCACCCTGGCCACCCTTATCTTCAACTGTTTTGCTTTGTCCAGGCTTACATGGTTATATCCTGCAGATCGTAATACCATAAACTTTACTCCGGCTGCATGTAATTTCTCCAATACCTTTTCAGAAGCATCATCATTTACAAAAATGGACACAGACCGGGCGCCGGCAGCCAAATGTGCCGTTTCGCATTTTAAAGGTAGTTCAAGAAATTCAAATTCATGGGTATCTGCATTGGCATTCATAAGAAATTCCTTTTCAAATTTGTGGGTACTGTATATAACCGTTTTCATTTCAATTATCCATTTTGTTTAAAAAGCTTTAAAGATTTTGCTGCCTGTATTATGATAACGGAAGAAACAGCCGCAGAAACAATGATCATCCATTCGTTCAGTGTCATGGGTATTACATTCAATGCCTGGCGTACATAGGGTATTTGAATAACGCCTATTAAAATGGCAATGCTTCCTGTCACTGAATACCAGACATATTTATTTTTAATAACCTCGTTATTAAAAAATGGTCCGCTACCCATATTAAATACATGAAATAGCTGGCAAAAAATAAGGGTAAAGAACAGGACATTATTACACATGGCTGTATCCCAGGGCTCACCGTTATGGTATGCATAGTGATTGAAAACCACTGTACCTGTGCTTGCTAATCCAATAACTATTGCATAAAAGAAAATAAGTTTCCACCGGTTTTTATTAATAATAGGTTCAGATGACTTTCGGGGGGGGAACTTCATAATATCGGTGCCACCTTTGATAACACCCAAAGCCAGCGCAGGCAACATATCGGTAATAAGATTTATAAAAAGTATTTGCAGGGGCAATAACTGGAAGTGCAAATTCAGAATAGCTACAACGGCTATTACCAACAATTCACTCAGGTTACAGGAGAGAAGAAAGGTTACAAATTTTTTAATGTTTTCAAAAATAATACGCCCCTGTTTGATGGCTACCACAATAGATGAAAAAGAATCATCTTTCAATACCATATCTGAAACTTCCTGTGCTACCTGTGTTCCCCGAAGACCCATTGCAATACCGATATCAGATTTCTTAATGGCGGGTGCATCATTTACACCATCACCCGTCATACCCACCACATATCCTTTTTCCTGGAAAACTTTTACCAGGTCAAGCTTATGCTTTGGATTCACACGGGCAAAAACCGAAGTATTGACCCAATGCAGCTTTTCATCTTCACTCAACTCCTCATATTCCTTCATATCCTTTCCAATTACCGGCACTTCCTCTTCTTTTGATATCCCCAATTTGGTTCCTATATAATGAGCAGTGGAAGGATGGTCACCGGTGATCATAACCACTTTAATGCCGGCTGTTTTACAATCGTTGATGGCAGCCTGCACTTCAGGTCTCGGTGGATCTATCATACCAACAAGCCCGAGAAAAACCAGGTCATCTGTTAATGAGGCAGGCGCAGCATCCGTCTTGCGGTATGCAATGGCAATCATACGATGCCCGGATGCAGAAAATTTTTCCGCCTTTGACAGCCATTCTTCTCTTTTTGTGTTGTCCATAGCCACCTCACTATCTTCATAAATTTCTGTACACTTCAGCAATAATTCTTCAGGGGCGCCTTTTGCAAAAACATGATACTTGCCATCATGTTCATGCAATGTGGACATGATTTTTGTTTCGCTGGAGAAGGGCTCTTCATCTTTTTTTTGAAAATCTTTACGTACTTTATCAATGTCGTCACCCTTATCTTTTGAAAATTTTAGTAAGGCTATTTCCAAAGGGTCACCTATTTCTTTTGCATCTTTCCCAGATGTTTGAATATCGGCTGTGTTACATAAAACAGCGCATTGTGAGATTAATTTCAACTGCTCATTATTGCCCGTAAAAGGATTATCCTTTTTCCATGTACCAGAAGGGGTGTCAACAAACACCACTTCCATCTTATTTTGAGTAAGCGTACCGGTTTTATCGGTGCAAATAACGTTGGTGCCACCTAAAGTTTCAACAGCAGAAAGTTTTTTGACGATAACATTATAACGTGACATTTTTAGCATGCCTTGTGCTAATGTCATTGTTGCTACAATAGGTAATCCCTCCGGAATAGCAGCCACTGCAAGAGCAACGGCAGTTTGCAGCATGCCAATAATTTCTTCGCCATTAATTAATCCTATACCAAAAATGACGATTACTAAAACAATAGTAATTTTTATGAGCTTTTTGCTAAACTCTTCCAGCTTCTTTTCCAATGGCGTTGCAGCCTGCTTAGAAGAATGAACCAGGTTGGCTATCTTTCCTAGTTCAGTTTTCATGCCGGTTGCTCCTACCAGTATATGGGCATTGCCTTTCGACACATGAGTTGCTTTAAAAGCCATATTGGTGCGGTCGCCAAGTATGGTTGACACGGGAAGAACAGCATCCTTTTTCTCAACGGGGACGGACTCGCCGGTGAGTGCTGATTCGTCAATCAGTAATTGCGTAGATTTATATATTCTTCCATCCGCCGGTATCATATCACCAGCTTCAGTAAATACAATGTCGCCGGGCACTATCTCTTCGGAATTGATTTCATTGAGCTTACCACCACGAAAAACCTTCGCTGGGATAGAAGATAGTTTCTTCAAAGCCTTCACAGACTTATGTGCTTTAAACTCCATGTAAAAACCTATTGCTGCATTGATGATAAGGACGAGTAAAATAGCAATGCCATCCAGCCATTCTTTAAACCAAAAAGACATGCCCGCTGCGAATAACAACAAAAAAACAATGGGACTTTTGAACTGGTTAACTAAAATTTTAAATGGACTGATTGCTTTGGCTTCTTCGATAGCATTCAAGCCGAAATGTCCAAGCCTTTCTTTAGCTTCATCAATACTTAAACCCTGTTCCGTATCACTTTTTAACAATACCGTAGCCTCTTCAATAGTTGTTGTATGAAGCGTAAAATCATTTTCGATAATGGAATGAACAGGGATGTTTTTTGTTATGGCTTTCACAACTAAAGATTTTTTAAAATGAAGTCCACTCTTTCTTCCGGCTCAAGTACCGGAACCTGTATGATTGGGAAACCTAACGATTCGTAAACCTCAATAAGTAAAGCATGAATTTTTTTCTGGGCTGCACCATCTTCAGTTCGGGCATAATCCTTTACCAATGGCAGGCAATCGAGAATGAAAATTTTTTTGTACGAAACTGTACGCAATGCCTCTGTTAATTTTTTATCTTCCGGAAGATTTAAAAAACGATAGTAAGCAAGGGCATCAGGAACTGCACTGTCAAGAAAGACAAGAACATCAGGGGAAATTTGATTCTCCTGCTCAATCTGCATATCTAAAACTCCCAATTGAAATTCTATCTGATTCTTTCTAGCTTCTTCTATAGTTTTTCCTTTCAGACGCTGTGTATCGAGATAATGCCTGGCATGCTCAAAAGTTGTTATGTATCCTCTTTCTTTAAGCAAATTAACCGTTGTTGTTTTTCCTGAACTTGGCCCCCCGGTGATGACATACCAGTTTGTCTGTTTTCTGAGATTATTGCTAATGCTATTTATTAATGGTTCCATTAATTTTTGAAATAATAAGATGTTGTTCAAATGTTGAGAAATATTTTATTAACGCACAATCTCCACCAGGCATTTTGCATGTACTGCCAACGACAATCAATAAATCTCTTAAACCTGTTCACACTTTTTTTATTTCTTCATTATATTTACCGGGTTTTTACAATCCAAATATGAACCTGTTGGCATAGCGAAACAATGACTTTAGTTAGTTTGGGAAACGATTTTTGTCATTTCATTTTCTTTTTCGGAACCAGCTAAACCATCCAACTATTGCTATAACAACAACAAGTATAAAAACCCACCAACCCATGTGCATTCCCCAGTAATAGTAACCGCCATTATTATCCATCATAGTTTTAACCTTTAAGTTTTTGATTATTTACTGATGTGCTTTATGGTCTATTACTTTCGTTGTATCCATACCCTTCATATTACCCATATCCATATTTTTCCCTTTCATCTTCTGCATCATATCCATCATTTGTTTGTTTCCCATCATTGCTTTGCACATTCCGGACATCATAGCAGTATCATTCTTGCAGGCATCCATCATATTTGTCATCATGCCCTGCATCATGCCGGGATTATCTTTCATCATTTTCGTCATCGTTTCATGATTTCCCATCATCATTTTTTGATGGTCATGCATCATGGCCGTACCAGTTTGGCTGGCCATCATTGCTCCCATCATTTCTTTGGACATACTGCTGTCGTTTGCAATTTTGTCCATCATCTCCTTTCTGGTCTCCGATTTTGAAAGAATTTGTTTTGTATCAGTACTGGACTGACAGGATGCGAAAAGCATAATAAAGGCGATTATCAATGTGTTTTTTTGTAGTATTTGCATAATTATTGTTTTATTGCGGAAGAATATCCACAACCAATAAATTACTAATTACCATGCCAGTATAACATTACACAGTTAGCGAATACTATTGCCTTATTCACACATTTGAAAAGCGAACTACTTAGGTGTCTCTGAATTTTTTACAGGCACTGTCAGTTTCATCCCGCATTTGGAACACTTTTCATCTTTTTTCCCTATCACTTCCGGGTGCATAGAGCAGGCATATAATTGTTCGGCAATTGGTTTCATATCTTCTGGTTTTTTGGCTGTATCCATTGTTGTAGTTTTTACTGGTGTTGTCTCTTTTTCCTTGTCGCTTTTTGAATTGCAGGCAATAAATACAAATGCCATTACGATGCCAGAAAGAATTAGTTTTTTCATTTTTTCCGTTTTGAGTGTTAATAATTATAGTCTGATTTTTAATCCATAGTTAAAAACAATTCCATCAAGTGGTGCCCATACTTCGGTAAACTGAGGCGTACTATAGGGTGCGGATTTCAAGCTTCCAAAATTTGTTTGCCTGAGGTTGGTATAATTTTCTACATTGCCAAAAAATGTGTAACTCTTCCATGTGTATTCAACTACTGCGCCAAATGTCCAAAATGCTTTTGATTTACTACCGTTGGTCAATGTTTGGGTACTTTTAAATTCATAGTCAAGTCCAATACGCCACTTGCCAGGTATTGCATAAAGTAAGTCACCTTTCAGGCTGTGTTTTGGTGTAAGTGTCAAATCGCTTTTGGCATTGTTGAAATGGTTTGTTGCATTGGTGTAAGTGTAGCCAACAAACAAAACAAAATCGTAGAACCCAAACTTAAAAAATGTTTCCGCCCCTGCACTTTGTGTGTATCCGTTTGCATTTATAAAATTGTAGATACCGGATGTTGGGGATGTCTGCTGCAAAATCAAGGGATTATCTAAGTAAGTATAGAAAAACATTTGATTGAAGCTGATAGAGAAATGTTCGCCGATTGGGGTTTTGTACCCAATGTCAATATTGCCGCCATACGATTGTTCTGCGCTGGTATTTTTCCGGTCAATAGGTAACACATTCTTATAGCCCAACAGTTCTGCCTCCTGATTAAATATACTTGCATTCCGATAGCCCAAACCGCCCCCCACTCTTGTCGTGAGCCTGTTCGTCCATTTAAATAATGCCGATATTCGGGGCAACACATGCCATTTTTGATTGAACACATAATCAGCCCTTAATCCGCTTTCAATTGCTACCTTATCGCCAATATCAAACGTATAATTGGCAAATGCACCTAAAGTTTGATAGTCTTCGTTTCTT
>JANNQR010000080.1:0-55102 GCA_031400855.1 Chitinophagaceae bacterium
TTGTATTCTTGTTCCTTGTATTCTTGTTCCTTGTATTCTTGTTCCTTGTATTCTTGTTCCTTGTATTCTTGTTCCTTGTATTCTTGTTCCTTGTATTCTTGTTCCTTGTATTCTTGTTCCTTGTATTCTTATTCCTTGAATATTATCTTTGTTAAATGAAGCAGATTAATCGACTCTTCTTGTTCCTTGTACCTTGCGCCTTGTATCTTATTTCCTGTACTACCATTGATTTGTATGAAAAATCGGTATCTATCCCCGGGCATTCCTGGATAAGCAGTTACAAACCATCTTTTACATTTACGATTAAAGACACTACATCACCTTACCAGCTTTTTTTCATTCTGCGGCATAATGATCAATACAGTTTTAATAATATCTATATAAACCTGTATGTAAAACAACCCGGGCAAGATTCTGCAAAGGCATTTCGTTGCGATTTGCGTCTGGCTACTGATGCAGATGGCTGGCTGGCAAGTGGTATGGATGATATTTATGAACATCGTATAGATCTGAATAAATATTTAATAGAAAACGATATCTCCTTGAGAAAAAAAGGTGATTATACTTTCAGCATCGAACAAATAATGCGGGAAAATCCACTTAACAATGTGCTGAATGCAGGGTTGAGGATTGAAAAGAAACAATAATACATTTTTGCAGTATGCCCGATGTTACACGTAAAAGACTCCGCCGGACAACTTTCATTTACTGGATGCTTTTATTTTATATTATCGCTGCATTAGCCTGGTGGTTTATTTCATTAGAAAAACAAAATACCCGGATAGCCCAACTTCAATATGCCACTATTAACGTAGGGAAAGATTCGTTATCTGTTATGCAATTATCCAATAAACTTTTTGCTATTGATAACGAGACTAAAAGAAACACAGGAAAATATATAGCAGAAGGGTTAACTTTTTTATTACTTATTTTTATTGGAGCTGTTTTTGTGTACCAATCTCTCCGCAGGCAATTTAAATTGCAACAACAGCAGCAGAATTTTATGATGGCCGTGACACATGAGTTAAAAACACCCATCTCTGTTGCCCGGTTAAACCTGGAAACGCTGCAGAAATACACTCTCGACCCAGAAAAGCAGAAAAAACTAATCAGTACTACCCTTGATGAAACAGCCCGGCTAAATTTTTTAACAAGTAATATTCTGACAACTTCACAACTGGAAGGTGGTGGTTATACTTCAACGAAAGAGGAACTTGATCTTTCTACTTTACTTAAAGATTGCCTGAAGGATTTCCGGAATCGTTTTCCGGACCGGATAATAAAAGAAGAAGTAGATACTGATGCTGATGTAAAAGGTGATCCATTATTACTCCAGATGCTGATCAATAACCTGCTGGAAAATGCGATTAAATATTCTCCTAAAGAAAGTACTATAACTGCAATCCTGAAAAAACACAGCTCAGGCAATTCGGTCAACCTGCCTACCGGACAGGCAGGTACAGTAGAATTACAGATAAAAGATGAAGGACCTGGAATAGAAGCCGAAGAGAAGAAAAAGGTTTTTGATAAATTTTACCGCATTGGAAATGAGTCCACCCGTAAAAGACAGGGTACCGGCCTCGGATTGTACCTTTGCCGGATGATTGTTAAAAGCCACAATGGCGACATTTCGGTGACAAACAATGAAACACAGGGCAGTAATTTTGTTGTCATTTTTAAAGCCTGACCTACTACGTTTGACATGATAATAAACAAGTAATGACTACAGAACAAAAAAGATCCATATTATTAGTAGAGGATGAAGAAAATCTTCATGAAGCCCTGAAGATGAATCTTGAATTGGAAGGTTTTGATATAACATCGGCTATGGATGGTGCTGCTGCATTAAAAGCAATAGAGGGAGAATACTTTGATCTGATCATCATGGATGTAATGCTGCCGGAAATGGATGGCATAACAGTAACCGAAACCATCCGTATCAGTAACAATGAGGTACCCATCCTGATCCTCAGTGCAAAGAACAGTAGTGCCGACAGGGTACTTGGATTGAAAAAAGGAGCTGATGATTATCTGACCAAACCATTCAACCTCGAAGAGTTATTGCTACGGGTTAATAAGCTGATTAATAAAAACAAGAAGCTACAGGACAAATCATCTGTTGGTGACACATATACTTTTGGTAACAATATTGTGGACTTCAAAGCACAACAGGCCACCAAGGCCAATGGCGAAAAAATAGAACTGAGCAAAAAAGAAACCATGCTGCTGAAGCTGTTGATTGAAAATAAAAACGAAGTGGTTCCAAGAGAAAAAATATTACAATCAGTTTGGGGGTATAATGTTTATCCAACCACCCGAACGATAGATAATTTCATTCTCAACTTCCGTAAATACTTTGAAGAAGACAGCCGCAACCCAAAATACTTTCATTCGGTGCGGGGGGTGGGTTACAAATACACAGAGTGAACCCAATTTAATTCCTTTCAAATACCGTCAGTTACTTACCCATCTCTGCAAAGCAGTAATTCCCGGCTTTATGAACCCTGGATATGAAGCAACTTGATTGCCTAAAATCGGGTGATCATGAAAAAAATAGTTCTTCTATCAATAGTAGCTTGTTGCCAGCAATTAATTACCAATGCGCAAAACGTAGGCATTGGCACCACCAGCCCTAAACCAAGTGCGGTATTGGATATCAGTAGCAACAATAAAGGTGTTTTATTTCCACGGTTAAGTATTGCACAGCGCCTTACCATTACAAATCCTGCCAATGGGCTGCATATTTTTAATACAGATGTAAACTCCTTAGAGTATTACGACAGCCTTACTACCGAGTGGAAAGATTATGCTACTGGTATTTTAAATATTCATATTGATTCCAATACTGTATTAACCAACGGTGGTTATACCCTGAGCAATACAATTGGTTTTACCTACTGTACAATTTTAATAGATAGTAATGTTACCCTGACCTACCTGACTTTTAACAGTAACGCTGGTAATACATTAAAAGTGCATGTTATTAACTATGGAGATATAATTGGTAAAGGCGGTACTGGCGGCCGTGGTGCTTATAAAAGTAATGACCCGGATACCTGTGGTGTTACATCAATACTAGGCAAAAAAGGCGGAGACGGAGACGATGCTATTGATATATTGACGCTGTCTTCTCCTGTAATTTTAAAAGTACTCAACTATGGCATCATTGCAGGTGGCGGTGGTGGCGGTGGTGGCGGTGCGGCCGGAATAACAAGTACGGGTTCATCAGGCGGCGGCGGCGGTGGTGGTCAGGGCATAAGCGGAACAGGTGGCAGTAAGGGCGACCTTTATTTGTTTCAACCTTCGCCTCCATTCCCGCCAAATTCCGGCTGTCATTTGGTAACTGCTGGTACAGCTGCTAATGGTACAAGTGGTTCTGTTATTGCTCCGGGTACAGGAGGAAACGGAAGCCCGGGATCAGTTTTTATTTCAGGTAGTAAAGGTGGAAACGGAGGAGCTTTTGCACAGGCAGGATTTGCCGGATCAGGCGGTGCAAATGCCGGAGCCGGTGGAGCACCTGGAAAAGCAGTTAAGGGTGGAAATTCAAATACAATTATTAATTATGGCAGTGGCGTTGTTTATGGGGTTATTGACTAACTCATTAAAAAATAATTTATGAAAAAAATATTCATAATAATCTGTATAAGTTTTAGTGTAATAAAAACTTATTCGCAAAACGTAGGTATCGGCACCACCTCACCCAACGCCGCCGCCCAAATAGATATAAGCAGCACTACAAAAGGTGTACTTATACCACGGATGACGGAAGCAGAAAAAAATGCTGTTGCTTCTCCGCCACAGGGCTTATTGGTTTTTAATACCAGCAGCAACAGTTTTCAATATTACAATGGGGCTTCGTGGATTAATATTTCTCATAGTGGTATTATTACCGGCGTTAATAACCGGGTGCCAAAGTTTACTGGCTTTTGGGGCCTTGGCAATGGTATGATGACCGATGATGGCAATGGTGTTTCCATCAACAGTTCCGGTGCAGCAGCAAACAGTGCTGCAATGCTTGATATCAGCAGCAGTACAAAAGGAATATTGATACCGAGAACATCTTCTGCAACAAGAGTAACGATACCTGCGGTGAAAGCATTAATGGTGTATGATACGACAACCAGCAGTTTTTGGTTTAATGATGGCCTTAACTGGATTGAAGCATTGAATGGCAATAGTGGCTGGAAAACAACGGGCAATGCCGGAACAGCCGTTTCAAATTTTATTGGTACTACGGATAACAATCCACTGTATTTCCGGGTAAAGAACATAAACGCTGGAATATTGGATTCAGCAACAAGTAATACTGCATTAGGTTTTCGGACTCTGGACTCTGCAAATGCTGCGGCATCTCAATATAATTCCGCATTTGGATTTAAAGCACTTCAGAATAATATCACCGGACTCAGTAATACAGCGATAGGAGCAAATGTGTTACAGTTGAATAAAAAAGGCATAGAAAACACAGCATTAGGTTTTCAGGCAGCTTATAACAATGACTCCAACTATCTTGTAAGCATAGGCAGCTACAGCGGATACAGTAATACAACGGGGTATTTAAATACATTTATCGGCACCAGCGCAGGCAGAAACAATGTAACAGGCAATAGGAATACATTTCTCGGCATCAATACTGGTTTTTATTCCACTGCAGATAATAATACATTTATTGGCGCCGAAACCGGATCGTTTAATTTCAACGGCAGTTCTAACACAGCAATTGGCAATTCAGCAATGCTCTTTAACTGGGGAGGCGGCAATAATAATACAGCCATTGGTAACAAGGCTCTGTCAAATAACAATATCGGTTTCTCCAATGTTGCTGTTGGGACAGATGCACTCCGAAATCAGGCTAACAGAAGTAATATAGTTGCAATTGGTGACAGCGCTTTAATGAATAATGGGGTTGGTGCCACATTAAGTACACATGGTATTCAAAATACAGCACTCGGTAGCAAAACTTTAATGGGTAATACCACTGGACATAATAATACAGCTACAGGTTATCTTACCCTGTATAGCAACACATCAGGTTTTTACAATACTGCATCCGGTGCTGTTGCAATGTTCTTCAATACCACCGGCAGTTCAAATTCGGCATTTGGCAGAATGGCTCTTTACTCTAACTCAAGCGGAGCAGGCAATACAGCAGTGGGACTTGGTGCCCTTTATTCCAATTCAACAACAAATGAAAACACAGCTGTTGGTTACCAGGCTGCATTTAATAATACAACAGATTACATGGTTAGCATCGGTAGTTACAGCGGCTATGCAAATACAAGTGGAACATGGAATACATTCATTGGTACCAGCAGCGGAAGAAATAATAGTACGGGAGATAATAATGCAATGCTTGGAATAAATAGCGGGCAGAATTCTAATGGAAATAATAACACATTCATAGGTGCACTCAGCGGTACCGCTAACCTGATTGGTTCATCCAATGTTACATTAGGTTATAATGCACAAACCGGTGCTGCATTCAGCAATGCAATTGCCATTGGTGCCAATGCCAGCGTAACACAAAGCAACAGTATGGCGTTGGGAGGTATTGGAGGCAATGCTGTAAGTGTAGGTATTGGGGTTACAGCACCTCAAGCCACACTTGATGTAAATGGTTTTACCAAACTGGGTAGTTCTTCACCCAAGATTCAGATTAAAAAACTCACCGGCACTTCCCCTTCTGTACAGGGAGCAATTATAACTATTCCTCATGGATTAGTTTCTGATAAAATACTTTCAGTACGGGTGTTGCTGGAAGTTAGCGCCGATACTTATTTTCCCGAAGGATATAGCTCTAGTGGTTTGCCCGGACATGAGTATCATTATTATATAGGCCCTACCGACATTTATATAAAAGCAGAGACAGGTAACTCATCTTTAATACTTTCCAAACCACTTAAGATATTAATTACTTATGAACAATAAAAATAGTCAAATGAAAAAAATGTTTTATATTTTTTTATCCCCCTTTATCAGAGTTGCTAAAGGCGCAAAATACATGTATTTGCACCACTGCCATTAACAGAAATTTGCAGCATTGAAAAAAACTAAATCAATTCCCTATTCTTCATAGTCTGACAAGGTCATCACAAACAATACTTTTAATCCGTACCTTAATATCTATTTAATAAATTGAAAAAAAGACTGACGATATTATTGCTGAATATTTTTTCGCTATTGCAGATGGTGGCCCAGCAGGTTTCTTTCAGCCATCTTACCACTGCAAACGGATTAAGTGACAATAAAGTACGGTGTGCTACAACAGACAAAAACGGTTTTTTATGGATTGGTACTGCCAACGGGCTGAATCGTTACGATGGCTATGCTGTAAATACCTATTACCAGGAACTTGAACAACAGCTTTGCTCCAATGATATCGCCGGTATTTTTTGCGACAGCAAAAACAGGGTATGGGTGGGCACCTCACATGGTGTTACCATGATTGACGAAAAGAGGGAATTTCATAAAATTATTTTTAACGACACCGTTCAATTAAGCTATAGCTGTGCAATATTTATTGAAACAAAAAGCCAGGGAATTATTTTGTACACCAGTCGGGGGCATTACCGGCTGATTGAAGAAACAGGAAAATGGCAACGATTAGATTGGTCCACAAAGGAGCAATCCAAAATTCTCTGGCAGGAAAACACTCTCTTCACCGGTGAGCAGTATATTCAGACCGGAAGGGATAAACTTATCATATTGGATTATGCAAGCCAGAAAAAAACGTTTGAATTTGGATTGCCGTTCCTGGTTTCTGCCTGCAGGATAAATGATGATGAAATAATTGCTGTTGTGTTCAAAGGGAAATTAGTAAAGATAAGCATCAGTCAAAAAAAGATCGTTAAAGAATACCCTTTAACAAGAATGGAGAATGGGAAAATAATTAATACAAATGTTTTCAAAGTAAGGCAGGCAGCCAATGGTCAAATCATTGTTTCCACTGGTTTGGGAGGTTTAATGGTGTTTGACCCAATAACCGAAAAAATTACCCGTTATACCCATGATCCTTTAAACATACGTTCCTTATCTGAAAACAGTATTGACAATATTTTTTGTGATGCTACTGGTAATGTTTTGATATGTGGTGAGAGCCAGGGGCTTGATTATTTCAATATCAACCGCTATTTGGCCGGGTATATACCTGCATTCAGAGGCGTCGGCAACGAAATCTATGATGGTAATTTCAATTCCATCAGGCAGGATAATAAGGGAAGGTTTTGGTTGGGGGGAAAAGATTGCCTGATCACCTGGGACCCGGCTGATAACAACACTTCCTTTTACCGCTATTATTATCCCATCTTAGATATTGGTGAAAGGCCTTTAATGGTTTCAAATATTTTCATTGACCAAAAACAAAAAATCTGGATATGTACAAATGGAGGGGGCATGGGTATGCTGGATCAGGCGACAGGGCAATTCACCATTTTCAGCAGGGATACGATAAATGGCAAGTTACCCAGATTCACAAACAATTTTATTAATGATATACAAGCAGGATCTGGTGAAACTCTTTGGGTGGCCACTTTTAGCGGACTGATAAAATTCAACCCAATTACCTATAAATACGGCCCCCCCAACAATCATCCTGTCTTAAATAGAATACAGGAAAAAAGAATGTTGAGGATACTTAATGACAAAGCCGGTAAACTCTGGTTGGGCTTTGATAATGCCGGATTATATTGTTTAGATACGATAAATAATCAGCTCAAACATTTCGCAATTAAAGAAGGTCTGCCCTCGGGCGATGTAAATGCACTGATTGAAGATGATAGTGGCAATATCTATGTGGCAACACCCGCGGGACTCAGCATAATTGGCAAGCAGGATAAAATAAAAAGCTATACTGCTTTAAACGGGTTAAAGTATAACGACTGTCAGGCACTGGCAAAAGATAAAGAGGGGAACATTTGGGTAAGTAATCGCAATTGTTTAATCAAATATGCTGCAGGAACCAGATCGTTTTCTTATTACGATGAAAAAGCCGGACTCACCGGAGAAAACTTCAGGGTAAATGCGGCTTACACAGCTTTGGACGGGCAATTGTACTGGGGCACAGAAAAAGGTATTATTTATTTTGACCCGGCCCGGTTAATGAACAGTACTTCTTCTTCTTCCTTAATAATATCGCAGGCAACCGTTGCTGACAGTAATTATTATTTTACCAGTTCTTCTTCACTTGAGCTTAAGCATAATCAAAACTCCGTTACTTTTTATTTTACTTCACCCGATATTTACGGAAGCAAATACATAAAGTATCAATACCAGCTAACCAGCATTGATAAAAACTGGGTAAACAGTTTGTCACAGCGGCAGGTAAATTATAATTCATTACCCCCCGGAAAATATATTTTTAAAGTAAGGACTTCAGATGATGGCATAAACTGGAAAGAATCAGTTAATCGGATTACGCTGAACATTTCGCCGGCATTCTGGCAAACTTGGTGGTTTAAGGCTTTGCTTATTTTATTGGTTGCAGGGCTTCTCTATTATTTGTATCGTCGGCGTATTGTTAGCGTCAGGGAAAAAGAAAAAATTAAAACCAATTACGAAAGAAAAATTGCAGAAGTAGAGATGAGTTCGCTAAGGGCACAGATGAACCCTCACTTTATGTTCAACAGCCTGAACAGCATCAATAATTTTATTTTAAAGAATGATCCGGAGAATGCGTCAGGCTATCTTACCAAGTTCTCCCGGCTGATGCGTTTGATATTGGACAACAGCCGCAGTGAATGGGTATTACTGGAAAATGAACTAAAAGCGCTGGAACTTTATATTGAGCTGGAAGCAGTTCGTTTTGACAATACATTTATCCATAAAATAGAAACCGCAAAAGATATAAGTCTTGAAACAGTCATGGTGCCCCCGTTACTGATACAGCCATATGTGGAAAATGCCATCTGGCATGGATTACTCCACCGTAAAGAACCGGGAGGCCGGTTAGATATACGCCTTTGGAAAAATGATGATATACTCCACATAGAAATTGAAGACAACGGAGTAGGCCGGAATGAATCAAAAAGATTGAAAAGCAAAACAGCGACCAAACAGAAATCACACGGCATGGAAATTACAGCCGAAAGAATGGATATTGTAAACAAAGTTTATAATGTAAATGCGGGAGTTTGTATTACTGATTTGCCAGATGAACCAGGAAAACCAGCGGGTACAAGGGTATTAATAACGCTTAAATACAGAACACATGACAGCGATAATAGTTGATGATGAAAAGCATTGCCGTGAAGTAATGGAACATTTACTCCGCAAACATTGCAGCGATGTAAAAATATTAGCCAACTGTGCCGGAGGCGCAGAAGCCCTTGCAATCCTGGAAAAAGAATCGCCCGATATTTTATTTTTAGATATTGAAATGCCTGTTATGAATGGCTTTGAACTATTGGAGAAATTTCAACAACCGGATTTTGAGATAGTGTTCACTACAGCTTACAACGAATATGCCATCAAAGCCATTAAGCACAGCGCCATGGATTATTTATTAAAACCCGTTGATAAAGATGAGCTGATTCAAACGGTGCAGCGGGCCAAAGAACATAAAACACTTAAGGCTTCACAAAGGGTGGATAGTTTATTGGAAATACTCAACCTTAAAAAGAAGAATAAACGTTTTGCCGTGCCGACAATGGAAGGCCTGATCATGGTAGATTCAGAAACTATTTTATACTGCGAAAGCGATAGCGCCTATTGTAAAATCTTTTTCATACAAACAAACAAACCGTTAGTAATTTCCAAAACATTAAAAGAAGTAGAAGAAGTGTTGCAGGGCGCAGATTTCTGCCGCATCCATCACAGTTACTTCATAAATATGAAATGTGTAAAAAGCTATATCCGTGGTGAAGGTGGAGAAGTGGTTTTAAATAATGGAGTTCATCTGCCTGTATCCAGAACAAAGAAAAAGGATTTTTTAAGCCTGCTGGAAAAGATATGAATCTATCTCCTTTAACAATTTTTCTGCTTGCTGCAGCAATATTTCTTTATTATTCTCTAACACGTCTGTAAATATTCCTGTTTCACATTGCTCGAGCAGAAGAATAAATGGATTCGTCGTTGATGGCAGCAGCCCGGCTTCCTTCATCTTTGTTCTCAGCGTATGCTTATTCATTTCACTCCCTGATAAAAAAAATTGCCCGGCAACATATTTCCAGATGATGCTGCGAAGTGTTGAATAAAATTGATTACCCTCACTGGAAATAGCAGCATAGGCAGGTTCAAGCAAGTTTTCAATGGAAGGTCGAACTGTTATCGCTGGGGCTGGGGCCGGTTTTTCAGTTTCTTTTTTTCTGAATATCCAATACAGCAATATCACTAATACGAGCAATACAACTATAATACCTGCCTTGCGGGCAGCATTTTCACTTTTTTCGGCTATAGAAATTTTTTGCTCTGCCGCTACAAGTTGCTTCTTTTCTTCATTAATGACCAACACATCAATATTTTTGGTAATGATTGTTTTAAACTTATTACTATCCGTATCAAAAAAGGAAAAATTCACCTGTGGTATTTGATAAGTCCCGGCTACCGTACAAACAAAAGGATAGTAGAATGTACGACTGCCCGTTAAAGGGCTTGTTGTTTTATCAAAGTTATCTTTTACTCCCGGTTCAAGAGGTTCGGTGCCGGCAGGCCACTGAATGGAAGGAGCACTCAATTGTATAAAATTACCCTTTCCACTTATTGTAATTTCGAGCAACCCTTCTTCGTTTTTCGAAAGATTATTCTTTGCTAATGAAGCAGCAATAGTAAACCGGCCTGTTGCCCCGTTATAATCCGGGGGTTGATTTTTTACCGGAACAGGGTTTACATTAATAGCTATTGGCACCGTGCTGATTGATGTTTCAAATACATCGGTTCCTTCTTCCATTGTCTCCTTATCATTATTCCCCAGCACACCTTCAACAACTTCCTGTTCTGTTTTTCTGTTAACGGCACTTTTTGAAAATTCTACTTTGTTTTTTACTTCCATAGCATCAATCGTAAAAATGCCGGCCTGCAAAGGATATAACTGCACTTTACGAATTGTATGTACATCATATGTTTTGCCATTCATTTTTTCGGTGACTACTTGTTTATCAGCAAGGTTCACCATATCAAACACGGTAAAACCATAAAAACCGGGATTCTTTACGATATCCGATTTTGATTCGAGCCGTGAGTATAATTTGAATGTTGCCAATACCGGTTCACCTACAAAGCAGTTTTTCTTATCTACCAGTACTTTAACAAAAAGATTCTGTCTGATCTTTTCGTAGGGATCCTCATCTGATTTTAGAAAATAATCTGAGTTAACAGCAGAAATATTCTTGTTATATAAATTCGCCGCCTTTTCCTTTGAAATTACTTCTGCTACAACATCGTTACTTGTCATCATTTTTCCATTTACCATTGCAATAGCTCCGGGTATGATAAACCGGCCGGGTTTTAGTGCCTCAAGTGTATAAACAAAATTTTTGACTGGTTTTGCTCCGTGCATTGTTGTTGCCGAGCCGCTATATTGATTTGGACCGCTGACAAAACGAAAATGTGTGAACGCCGGAGCTTTAAAATTACCAACCTTATCTGCTTCCTGTAAAACGTACTGTACCTGGAAAGATTCACCGGATACAACTGGTCGTTGCCTGATAATGGTTTTAAAAAAAACCTGTGCCTTGCTGCTGCCAACATTTGCACAAAAAAATAGTATCAATACATAGCGCATAAGAGGGCTAAAATTACAACAGCCAGTATAAACGTTGTAAAAATATTGATGAAAGGAAACCGTATATAGCTGATGAGGGGTTTGTCTATTTGAGGAATTTATTACCGTTGCTCAATTGGCATCAGCCATACCTCGGTATTTCCCCCTGCCAGCAGTTTTGCAATTATAATTTGGCGGTAGAAAAAATTTATCACTCAAATATTCAAAGTATGAAACAATTACAAAAGAAAGTTTACGTACAAGCTCTGGCAATGGCTATTGGCCTGCTTTGCTTACAAGCACATACAGTGGCACAAAATGTAGGTATCGGCACCGTCAACCCAATCGGCCGTTTGCATATTGATTTAAACGGGACAGCTAATACAAATGCAATTATTATAGAAGATGATGGCGACCCCGTCATCCAGTTCAGCCGCCTGGGACTCTCAAAAGGTTTCATCCAGGCAACGGGAGATGATTTTAAAATAGCGACATATTCAACCAATAACCTGGGAAAATTGATTTTACGGACAAACGGAACGGACAGAATGTTTTTTACTCCGGGGGGAAATATTGGAATTGGCATTACGGATCCGATTGGCCGTTTTCAGATTGCCGTAGGAAGCGATGCCGGTGCCACAACACACGGCTTCCTGATGCTTGGAAGTGTGACCGGTGAAAACGTTGTATTTGATAATAATGAAATCCTTGCCCGTAATAATGGAGTTGTTTCCACTTTGTTTCTTGCACGGGATGGGAGCAAAGTACAATTAGGAAACGGAAGCGAAGCAAGCGGTACCAAGCTGCACGTTACAAGCGGAAATGATGTGGGCTTGCCCGACAGCCTGAGCGGATATCTGATGATGGGTTCGCAGAACGGGCTGAACCTGGTGGCAGATAACAATGAAATACAGGTTCGCAGCAATGGAACTGCAGCAAATATGTATTTACAAAATGGAGGCGGAAATGTTTTTATCGGTGATGCAACAAATTTTACTAGCAGCCATCGTCTTGGCGTAGATGGCAATGCAGTTTTTTTAGGCGCTGTGCGGATTGGCAGCACAGTAACTCCTTCCGGATATAAATTAGCAGTGGATGGAAAAGCAATCTGCACTGAACTGCTGGTTCGGCTGGTGCCCAACTGGCCCGATTATGTTTTCAGCAATAATTATAAACTGCCGGGGTTAAATGAAGTGGAGGAATTTATTAAAAAGAATAATCGTCTTCCGGGTATCCCTTCCGCAAAAACATTGGAGGCAAACGGTATGAATATCGGTGAGATGCAAAAACTACAGATGCAAAAAATTGAAGAACTCACTTTATATATCATTGAACTGAAAAAAGAGGTTGAAAAACTGAAACCCGTAAAATAATTCATTTCCCCTTTTAAAAACCCGCCTGCTGACCGGCAGGTTTCAAAACAAAAAAAATGAAAAGGAGTTTATCTATTCTTTTAATTCTGTTCTCGGTTTCTGTCTCTGCACAGTTGCAGGCTGATGCTTTTCTCAAACAAGAGTTGCAGGGTAAGAACAATCTTACAGATATAATGAATGTTGTAAAAGATTATTATAAAAACCCTGAAACAATCAATCGTCTCGGCACAACAAAAGTAAACAGCGACCTGAAACACTGGCAACGGTATGAATGGTATATGAGCAGCCGACTGGGGCCGAATGGTGAATTTGTAAACATCAACCAGAAAATGACAGAGGCCACCGGGCTACAGCAAAGCAGAACTATCACATCGGGTAATACTCCCAATATCCCTGCAAGTTCAGCGGCAACATGGAGTCCTATTGGTCCTTTTAATACAGCAGACGGTATTGGCCGTGTGGACAGGCTGGCTTTTCATCCCACAGATGCTGATATCGTGTATGCAGGTACAACGGCGGGTGGACTATGGAGAACAACTGATGCCGGCGCCAACTGGACAAATCTTTCACCTGATATTTCTTCCGGTGGTATCAGTGGAATAGCAATTAACCCTGATAACACAAATATGATTTATATCCTCACAGGTGATGGTGATAGTAATGGCGGGGGGCTGGTGGACAATTATGGTTATATGCGCCTCTCCATTGGAGTATTGAAATCAACCAACGGGGGAGCTAACTGGACAAAGATGGGTGTTTTTCCCGGTGCTGATTATTCCACATTGGTAGGGTACAGGCTTACTATGCACCCCTCCAATCCTGATACATTATTTGCCTGCACTAACCAGGGTATTTTCAGAACAGGTGATGGTGGGGTAAGCTGGACATTGGTGGAAGACGAAGGACGTTTTTATAACCTGAAGTTCAAACCCGGTAGTTCAACCATCTGTTATGCTGTTTCATTGGATGGCAATACAGCAAAATTTTTTAAAAGCACAAATAGTGGAAATAGTTTTACTGATGACCCTGACATTGCTGCGCTGATAAATAATCCCACATCAAGAGTGGATTTGGCAGTAGCACCAACCAACACACCGGTGGTATATGTATTGGCGGGGGGCGTTCAAAATGCCGGTGGTTTATTTAAAGGATTATACCGGAGTGGTGATTCCGGAGATAGTTTTGTTCAACAAAGTAATTCTCCAAACATTCTTGGCCGGGCCAATGATGGTAGTGATAACGCCTCTCAGTCATGGTATGATTTAACCATTGCAGTAAGTAACCTGAGCAGCTTTGTTGTTGCTGTTGGAGCTATTGAAGTATGGCGGAGTTTAAACTCAGGTGTAGATTGGGCATACCGTGGCGGCCTGCATGATGATGTGCATGAACTCGGTTTTCATCCGGCAGATAACAAACTTTGGGCGGCTTGTGATGGTGGCGTTTACAGCAGTACAGATAACGGTGCTAACTGGACATCACATTTTGAAGATATGAACATCACGCAATTTTACAGGATGGCAGTAAATCCTGAAAATTATTTAAACATGATTGCCGGCGCACAGGACAATAGTGTGTTGAGAAGAAGCGGTGCCACTTCTTATTTTGACCGAATAACATGTTGCGATGGGTTTGCAGTAGGCTATGATGTCTTTAACCCGGATACAATGTTTGCAGTTACCAATCAAAACATCAGCCGTTCATATGATGGCGGAAATAATTTTACAAATGTCACTCCTCCTAATTCTGTCAATCCATTTTCAATGGCCATGGCTGTGCATACTTCTTTAAGCAATGCATTATTTATTGGTTCCGATTCATTGTGGCGCACCACTAATGGTGGTAATAACTGGGCAGTCAATCCGGGTTTTGCATCCGGCTGGTTTATCCGCACCTGTCCAAGTAATGGCAACCGTGTATATTCGGCAGGAGGTACTTCCTATTCTGCATCTTCAGGCAATATATGGAAAAGTGAAAATGGTGGAGCCAGCTGGGGGCCGTTTTCATTAAACGGTGCAGGCTCCGGTTTTCCATTCACTTATCCAAAAATTACCTGTATCAATGTTGACCCTAACAATTCAAATAATGTCTGGGTTACGTTTGGCGGTTTTACTGCCGGAGTAAAAGTTTATTTTTCAAATGATGCAGGCGCCAACTGGTTTCCCAGAAATGGAACACTGCCCAATGTACCGATCAATTGTATAGCCCTCGACATAAATAATAATGCATATATCGGTACCGATAACGGCGTTTATTACCGCAGCACAAGTATGACCGATTGGGTTCCGTTTTATAATAACCTGCCTTATGTTCCCGTAACTGAATTAATAATTTCAGAAGCTGATAACCGGATAAGAGCTTCTACATTTGGCCGGGGCATCTGGAGCAGTGATCTGTATAGTACTTGTGTAACTGACTTAAATATTACCGGTACACTGGAAGGTCAGGAATTTCATGAAGCATCCAATAATATTGTTTCAACAGCCTCATTATTGACATCAGAAGGAAGTAAAGTGCAGATGCGTGGGGGTAATGAAGTTTTATTACAACCTGGATTTACAGCGAGAGAGATGACGCAGTTCAGGGCAGCTATTGGGCCTTGCGGTAGTGGCGGCGTTGCCGGGTTTCGGTTTACAGTTATCGATTCAACCACAAAATTTGATGTACAAAAATATCTTTCTCCCCCCGGAGGTAAAAAAGCCATGGTTCATATTTTTTCCGCCAACAATAATTCTGTGCAGTTCCAGGTTGATCTGAAAATAAAAGGAGAAACTGAAATACTGTTTACTGATGAATCAGGCAATATCATCAGCAGCAAAAAAAATATTCCCACCGGCAAAGGAATACAGCATGATTCAATCAACTTCAGCCGTCTGAATCCGGGGTTGTATTATTTACATGTGTTGCTTGACAAGCGTTGGGAACATATGCAGGAGGTAAATATTCAATAATCGCTAAACCAAAATATTTTCTTATCTTATTTTTTTAAAAATAAATTTCTGACAACCATCAGATCCCAAAAGCAATTGCGGCGGCTCTTTACATCAGCAAGCCTGCTGGTGCAAATATTCTTTGCATCCGCACAGGATATTTCTTTTTTTCACCTGAATACTGCCAGCGGGCTAAGCGACAACCTTGTTACTTCGGTTATAAGGGATAAGACCGGCATTCTCTGGATCGGCACTGCTGAAGGGCTGAATACTTTTGATGGGTTTGCAGTTAAAAAATTTTATAAAGAACAATACCCGGCACTTGGAAGCAACCACATTGCTGATCTTATTTGCGATGATGAAAACCAGGTTTGGATCCGCAGCAATAATGGCAAAATAACGCTGGTGGATGAAAAAAGAAATTTTATAAACGTGCCGGTATTGGAAGAAGGAAAGGAAATTGATGTAAGTTTTATCTGTAAAACAAAAAGCCGTGGAATCATTACCATTTTCGGAAAAAAAATATACACCCTTAAAAAAAACGGGCACTATTTTTTTGAACCCATCAACTGGTCTGATGAACATGTATTTACCCGGTCAAACCTTCAGCAGGCAAGCGAAAACAGTGATACGCTCATTTTCACCGGTGATAGCAAAATCTGTTTATTTGATGCTGCCACTTTGAAAATGCTCTATAATTTTTCTGTTCCTTCCATTATCAGTGCTGCTATGCTGAATAAGGAAGAAATACTAGCTACAACCGAAAAAAACAAAGAATTACTGAGAATTAAACTATCAACCGGGCAAATACTGAAAAATTACGGAGTATTGAATGATCAAAATGAAGAGCCGGTCAAAAGTTACCTACGCTATATCCGTAAAATGAAAGATGGCAGGTATATCATAACAAGTGGCTATGGTGGAATATATATTTTTGACGCACAACGGGAATTGATCCGCAGTTACCAGCATGATGCATTAGATAACCGTTCTGTTTCTGCCAACAATACTTTTTATGTATATACCGAAAGTAGCGGGTATGTGTTTGTAACCACCCGGTCTGCGGGTTTAAATTACTTTAATTCAAATTTTCAAACAGCCGGTTACCGGTCTGCTTTTATGGAAATTTCGGGCAGAAAAATTTTTCATGGATTTATTAACTATATCACACAACACTCCAATGGGAATTTCTGGATGGGAACACAATCGGGCCTGATAGAATGGGGCAGAGAAAAAAATAAAGTACTATTTCATGAATATGGTGAAAAAAGTGGCATCCCGCTAAATGGGACGGAGGAAGTAAGGGCCATTTGTTTTGATAAAAATGATAATGTGTGGTTGGGCCTGAACCGGTTTGGCATTGTGGTACTGGATAAAAACAGGAAGGTCAAAAAGTATATTGATGCCGACAGCAGTAAATCGGCCGATTTTCTACCTGGCAATTTTGTGCATAATATCGTACGGGCCCCTGATAATAAACTATGGGTGGGTACAAGCAGCGGTCTTTGTATAATCAATCCGGAAGACTGTACAGTCGAAAAAAAAAATACCCATCCTTTGTTGAAATTGCTGGCAAATATTTCCACTTATAATATCTGGTTCGGGAAGAATGATGAAATATGGGTGGGCACCAACAAAGGCGCATACAGGTATCTGCCACGTACCGGTGAAATAATAAGTTTCAAAACCGGAAATGGTTTATCCAATTCCAATGCTCTGTGTTTTACAAACGACAGGCAGGGCAATGTATATATTGGAACCAGTAATGGACTGAACGTGGTAAAAGACAATAAAGTTGTGCAAACCTATACCCGTAAAAATGGTCTGCGGAGCGACCGGTGTTTTGGCCTGATAACTGACCGGAATGGCTATATATGGATCGGTAATGACAATGCAATGCTGAGTTTCAACCCGGCAAACCAGCATTTCACATTATATGATGACAGCTACGGATTAAGTCCTTCCGGATTCCGCCTTTTATCATATTACCAGACAGATAATGGCGAGCAACTCTGGGGTAGTGATCTCGGAATGAGTTATTTTTTCCCTGAAGATTTACAACAAATAAAAAATAATCTGCAGGTCCGTATCAACTCCTTTTCTGCAGGGAATAAGCTTTATGCATTTACAGGAAAGGAAAGAATAAAGGTTCCCTATTCAGACAATAATTTAATATTTAGTTTTTCCGCTATTGATTTATACAGTAGTAAAAACCTGGTTTATGAATATAAGCTGGAAGGGGCAGATGCAGACTGGATTAAAACCACCACAGCGCAGCAGGTTACTTACAGCAGCCTGAATCCCGGCCGTTACACTTTTGTTGTCCGTATATCAAAAGAAGGAAGCAATTGGGTGAATGCTTCTAATCCTGTTTACATTTATATTATTACTCCCTGGTGGAAAAGCTGGTGGTTTAAAACAGCTTGTGTGCTGGTACTTGTATTTATAATAGCGGGACTTTTGAACACCCGAAATAAAAAAATTGCCCGGCAAAAAGAACAGATAGAAACAGAACAGGCTATTAATTATTTCGCTTCTTCTATTTACGGACAAAAAACCGTTGATGATATTTTATGGGATGTAACCAGGAATTGCATTGGCAGGTTAAATTTTGAAGACTGCGTTATTTACCTGAAAGATGAAGAAAGAAATACTTTGGTACAAAAAGCAGCCTGGGGGCCGAAAACAACAGAAGAATCCCTGCCTTCCGGCCAGGCAGGTAAAATACTGAACCCGATTGATATACCCATTGGTAAAGGTATTGTTGGTCATGTGGCTGCTACAGGTATTGCCGAAATAGTGAATGATACATCAAAAGATGAGCGATATATTGTTGATGATGAAACAAGATTTTCAGAAATTGCCGTGCCGGTTATTTACAATGGAAAAGTAATTGGTGTTATAGACAGTGAGCATCCAAAAAAGAATTTTTTTACTGCAAAACATTTATCTATTCTTACAACCATCGCTTCTTTGTGTGCCAATAAAATTATCAGGAGCCGTGCTGAAGAAGAAAAACAAAAGGCTCAGATGGAGCTGCTGGAGCATCAAAGAAAAATGGCTGAAGCACAGTTAAAGAGTCTTCGGTTGCAAATGAGTCCCCATTTTTTATTCAATGCACTGAATTCAATACAACAGATCATTCTCTCCGGCAATGATGCAGGGGCCACCAAATACCTGTCAAAATTTTCAAAGTTATTACGGCTTGTATTGCAGCACAGCGACCGGGAAAAAATTTCGCTGAAAGAAGAAGTGGAAACACTGGGTCTTTACCTTGAACTGGAAAGCCTGCGTTTTGATGATTCATTTGTTTATGGAATATACTATGACAAAGCAATGGATATTGATGAAATAAAAATTCCCACCCTTCTGGTACAGCCCTTTGTAGAAAATGCTATCTGGCACGGACTTCTGCACAAGGAGGGGCAAAGAAAATTAACGGTGCAGTTCTTAGAAGACAATAACGATAACCTTATCTGCCTTGTAGAAGATAATGGCATTGGCCGTGATGCTTCCCGAAAAACAGCTGATAAAGAGCCCCATACAGGAAAAGGCCTTGCCGTGGCGGCAGAAAGAGTGAAGACTTTTAATGAACAACATTCCCAAAAAAGTTTTTTTATTATTGAAGACATATACAACGATGAAGGGAAAGGTAATGGCACAAGGGTAAAGATTTCTTTGCCCCTTATAAAATAAATGACATGATAAAAATATTACTGATAGATGATGAAAGAAAAGCCACCGATTCCATACGGATGATACTGGAAAAAATGATTGCTGAAGAAAAACAGGTGGAATGCTGCAATGATGCCCGGCAGGCTGCAGTGATGATTCATAACTTTCATCCTGATCTTGTTTTCCTGGATATCCGCATGCCGCACCTTACGGGGTTTGATATACTTGAATCAATAGTAATAAAAAACTTTAAAGTCATTTTTACAACCGCTTATGATGAATATGCTATCCGTGCCATTCGCTTCAGCGCCTTTGATTATCTGCTGAAACCAGTAGATTCAGAAGAACTGATGCTTGTTTTCAAACGATTTATACAAAGCAAGGCCGATATGAATCAGTCACAAGAGCTTTTTTCAAATATCGGCCACAACCTGTCGCTACAAAATCAAAACCAGTTCAGGCTGGCACTCCCTTCCAGAGAAGGTGTTTATTTTTTATACCCGCATGAAATTATCCGCTGTGAAGCATTAAGTGCCTACACCAGGTTTTATACTACCGGAAATAAACAATTACTAAGTTCAAAAAACCTGGGAGAGTATGAAGAATTGCTTGCGCCTTATCATTTTATCCGAACTCATAAATCGCACCTGGTCAATAAAGCATTTATTTCGTTTATAGACCATGATGGGTTTGTTACCCTTAAGGATTCTTCTAAGATTGAAGTATCAAGGAGAAGAAAAGATGAAGTGATGGAGCAGTTGAGGTCTTTATAAATCTCCCAGCTGTGGCCGTATCACAATATCTTCCACGCAGGCTGCCTGTGAAAGTTGTGAAGCCGCATAAACCATCTTTGCAATATCTGTTGCTTCCATAATCCGGTGAGTGGAGTTATCAAAATCTCCCCAGGAATCAGTAAACACAGCTCCCGGAAAAACAGAAGTAACTTTTATGTTGTATGGTTTCATTTCTTCCCGCAGATTTTTACTGAACCCATATAAAGCAAATTTGCTAACACTGTATGCTCCACCATTTGGATAAGCATGAAGCGAAGCAATGGAACAGATATTAAAGATGTGACCTGATTTTCTTTCGATCATTTTCGGCAATACTGTTCTTGTTACATGATAGGCGCTATACAAATTCGTAGCAATCTGATTTTCTAATAAACCTTCCGGTTCATTATAAATACTCCCGGGCTCAAAGGCACCTGCGTTATTGATAATAATATCCGGAACACCAAATCCCAAACACCAAACCCCAAACTCATTAGCTTCGTCTTTTTTACTCAGGTCAAATGGTTTTGCCTTTATCGTAACATCCGGGTATTTTGTTTGCAGCTCCTCCATGGTTTTATACAACGCCACTTCTCCTCTTGAGCATAAAAATAAATGATGGCCATTGGCCGCAAATACATCTGCAATAGCTTTGCCTATTCCTTTGGATGCGCCGGTGATAACAACATTCATGTTTAAATAATTACATCAAAAGTACAAAAGGCTTCCTTTAGTCAACTGCTTTTCTGCCATTGGCTAACTGCTTATTGCCGTTGCATAAGCGGATTCGCTAATACCTGGGCGAATTAATAATTATGTGCTGTAAAAACAAAAACATGAAAGAATTAATATCCATCTGTCTTGGCTGCATTATCTGCAGCACCATCTTTTCTCAAAACGTAGGTATTGGCACCCCCACCCCTTTACAAAAATTGCATGTAAAAGGTATTGCCCGTATTGATGCGGCAGGTGTCAGCAGCGGCGATGCCGTCATTAGTATGTATAGTGGCAGTACAAACGACCAGAGTTATATAAATTTCTACAACAGTTTTTCGGCGATAAGTCCAAGTGCCTATTTTGGCTACAGTGCCCCCAGCGATTACTCCATGTGGAGCAATGGCAGCACAACCGCTTATCTAAAAAGTGAAGGACTTGGAATAAGCAATTCCACCCCTCTTACCAAATTACACATCACTGGCGGGCAGGATGCAGGCTTTGGTGCAACCAGTAATGGTTATATAATGAACGGCACTGTAACAGGTGCCAACCTGGTTATTGATAACAATGAGCTGCTGGCAAGAAATAATGGACGCAAAGCCGATATGTATTTACAAAACGATTCGGGCAATGTAATACTCTGCACCAATAACCAGGGCATAGTGGGGGTGGGCAGTTCCATTGGCATACAAACCACAACTCCTTATACCAGGTTGCATATTCTGGGCGGGCAGGATGCCGGGATGTCAACTAATACCAGCAATGGATATATAATGATGGGTTCTGGCACAGGTGCCAATCTTATTATTGATAATAATGAAATCATTGCACGGAACAATACAACTCCAGGTGGTGCAGGAGCCGATTTATTTATACAGCATGATGAAGGCAATATATTACTCTGTGGGCTTGAACAAGGTGGCGTAGGTATTGGCCTTACTGCCGGTTCAAGCATTCCACTGGGATATATGCTGGCAGTAGATGGAAAAATAATAAGCGAAGAAGTAAAAGTGCAGCTCAGCGGTAACTGGCCCGATTATGTTTTTGATAATAAATACAAACTGCTTTCATTGAACGAGTTGAAAAATTTTATTGTGGTAAATAAACATTTACCCAACATACCATCCGCCGCAGAAGTGGAAAAGAACGGTATAGAACTGGGCGATATGCAAAAAAGGATGATGGAGAAAATTGAAGAGCTCACACTTTACATCCTTGATTTGCAAAAACAGGTAGAAGAGTTGAAGAAAACTGTGAAATAATAACTTATAAAAAAGAAGTACATGAAATCTTTTTTTCTTCTTTGTTGTTTGCTTGGTTATATGTTACTGCATGCGCAACAGATAAATAAACAATCCTGCATATCCAAACAGCAAATGGACAGTATAAAAGCAAGGATATGGGCAGGAAAAAATTCTCCTGAAAGACAAAGGCTTCGTGCAGCCGTGCAGGAACAAAGAACAGAGGCAATCGGTTCACATGCTTTTATCTGGCCTCTGGTTGCTGCGCCACATTTTTATCAGCCGGGCTGTTACTATATCAGTAATTATGTGGACTTAGACCCGATGTCAGGCGGAGGTGCCAGTACACTGCGGGATTATAATTGTGGTACCCGTACCTATGATACACCTGGTGGATACGATCATGACGGAATTGATATTGGCACTGCCCCCTTTGGCTGGCTGGGAATGGATAATGAAGATGTATATGTAAGAGCGGCTGAAGGCGGGGTGATTGTAGATAGAAGAAGTGGACAGACATCTCGCAACTGTGTATTTGGTTTCCCTAACCAGGGGTTATCCAATTTTGTTGCCATTGAACACAGCGATGGCAGTGTAGCGTATTATATTCACATGAAACAAGGGACAGTTACATTAAAAGGCATAGGTGATATTGTAAGAACAGGTGAATATTTGGGTGTGGTAGGCAGTTCAGGAAATTCAACAGGCCCGCATCTGCACTTTGAAGTACAGGATGAATTTGGTGCGATAATGGATCCTTTTCAAAATGGACCTTGTAACAGACCTACCGGTGTGGGTAGCCTTTGGGCCAATGAAGAACCGTATTACAATAAAAAAATATTATCTGTATTCACAATGCTTTTGCCCTGGATCGGGGGAGATTGCAATACAAATACCAATACAGGTATATCTGAAATTGTAAATTATAAAAATCACTTTTCCACAGCAGGCGGCGACTTTATGTACTTCTCTGTTGCAGTAAGGGATATTACTGAAAACAATACTATACGATTAAGAATATATAACCCATCCAACTCTGTGTTATATGATAATACTTTTACGTTTACAGGCACCCTTGGCGAAAAGTATGTGTTGCCCTCGCAGTTTCTGGCTTTGCCCCCCACTACTGGTACTTACCGTCTCCTTTGCACCTACAACGGACAAAACGAAGCCCATTTCTTTACGGTAGGTTGCCCCGGTGCACAAACACTCAGTGGCAGCAGAAGTTCCAATACCGGGGTCATCAGCGGTAGTACTATTAATTCTACAGAAACTATGGCTTCCAATGTAAGAAACACTGAATACCAGGCTGAAACTTTTGTACAACTTAATCCGGGTTTTACAGCAACATCAGGTAGCGAATTCAGGGCAAGGATTGATGACTGTACAGTGGGCCAGCAAAGAATGACAAAGAATAAAAGCCCGATGCTGGATAAAGCAAATGATAAATAGTATCTGAAAGAAAGAACAATTAACGGCTGCTGTTTGACTTACTCTTAAAAAATCAGTAACAAAAGAATTATTGTTCTTGCAATTATGGTATAATAAAGAACTGGTGCATTACCAGGAGATACATTAATATCCTCTCATCATTTTTTGCCATTGGATAATCGTTTTTTGCCATTACATAACTGCTTTGGGATACCGCAGGCCTATTTGATAACTATGTGTTATAAAAACAAAAACATGAAAGCAATAATATCCATCTGTCTTGTCTGCATTATAAGCAGTACAGCCTTATCTCAAAATGTAGGTATTGGCACTTCCACCCCGCAGGCAAGGCTGCATGTAGCAGGCAGCAATGTGTTGTTTATAGCCAACCCAAATTTGCCGGCCGTGCCTGGTAATCCCCCGGCTTCCGGCACAGGCATACGAATGATATGGTATGCAGATAAAGCTGCTTTCAGGGTAGGGATAGTTACTGGTAACAATTGGAATAAAGATAGTATCGGTAATTATTCTTTTGCATCCGGTAATAGCACAAAAGCAAAAGGACTTGGTTCTACAGCAATGGGGTATTTTTCAAGTGCTACCGGCACCGTGGCTACTGCCTTAGGAAATTTTGCAAATGCTGAAGGCGATTACACTATAGCTATGGGTCATAATACAACTGCCGAAGGCGATTATTCCACCGCATTGGGCCATACTACTACGGCCAGAGGGTTGGCATCATTTGCAGTCGGCTACAATACATCTGCCAATGGAAATTATTCAACCGCAATGGGAAGCAATACAACCGCCAGTGGAACCTATTCAACCGCAATGGGACATAATACTGTTGCCGGCGGAAATTATGCAACAGCAGGCGGCTACTTTGCTAATGCGGGTGGAGATTATTCAACTTCTTTGGGGTATAAAACATATGCAAATGGATTGAGTTCAATTGCATTGGGCGATAGCACAAGAGCAATAGCATCAGGCTCATTTGCGGTGGGGTACAAAACAACCGCCAGCGGAGATTTTTCAACCGCAATGGGATATCAAACAACCGCCAGCGGAGATGCTTCAACCGCCATGGGAAATAATACAACCGCCAGCGGAGATGCTTCAACTGCCATGGGAAATCAGGTAACTGCTAGTGGGACTGTGTCAATTGCAATTGGCACCTTTGTTTCCACCAATAACCATTCGGGCTCATTAATAATTGGTGATGCGTCCACCCTAGCCACATTAAATATCGTCACCGACAATTCTTTCCGTGCCAGGTTTGATGGTGGCTACCGCTTCTTTACAAGTTCAGCCGCTATTAATGCCGAAAGCTGCCAGTTACCCGCCGGTGGCAATGCCTGGGTAACAGCCAGTGATTTTAGGCTAAAAGAAAAATTTCAACAATCAGACGGTGAAGATTTTTTGAAAAATATTTCAACGATGAAACTCGGCAGCTGGAATTATATATCTCAAAATCCAAACAGGCAAAGGCACTACGGCCCCATGGCCCAGGATTTTTATGCCGCCTTTGGTAAAGATAAATTTGGAACCATTGGCAACGATACCACTATCAACTCCGCCGATTTTGACGGGGTAAATTTAATTGCCATACAAGCATTGGAAAAACGAACACAAAAAATTGAGCAGTTGGAAAAAGAAAATGTTGAGTTGAAAAAAATGATGCTGCAATTAAGAAAAGAAATGGATGAACTGAAAGAAAATAAAACTGTACATAATAAATAATAAGAGCAATAGCTATAATTTTTATACATGAAAAAAATCATCATCACCCTTACCATAATTTTTATACAGGTTTACACTTCTGCACAACCTGTAACCCTGCAATGGGCAAAAAAAATTGGCGGCACTACTGGTGATAGAAGCCGTGGCCTTACAATTGATGCAGCAGGTAATGTTTACACCACTGGTTTTTTTAGTGGCACTGCCGATTTTGATCCCGGCGCCGGCGTTTTTAATTTAACAGCAACAACATCATCCGATGTATTTGTTTCAAAATTAGATGTAGCAGGAAATTTTGTATGGGCAGTGCAGTTTGGTGGCAACTCTGCTGTAGGCGAACAGGGATATGGTGTGGATATAGATGCTGCCGGCAATGTTTACACCACGGGTTATTTTAATGGCATTGTTGATTTTGACCCCGGTGCCGGAACCTTTAATTTAAATGCAGGTTCTGCAAGAGATATATTTATTTCAAAATTAGATGCAGCCGGTAATTTTGTTTGGGCACTGCAAATGGGCGGCAATTTTAATGGCAATCACGAAGATTGGGGGTACGATATTTCCATTGATGCTGCTGGTAATATTTACAGTACTGGTTATTTTCGTGGCACTGCCGATTTCGACCCCGGCCCCGGCGTTTTCAATTTAATTTCACCAGGTGGCGAAACCCCACAGGTATTTATATCAAAGTTAGATGCAGCAGGTAATTTTATTTGGGCAAAACAATTGGGCGGAACCTTAACTGATGAAGGACGATCTGTTACAATAGATGCTGTTGGAAATGTTTATACCATTGGTTCATTTAATGGTACCGGCGATTTTGATCCCGGTGCAGGCACTTTCAACCTTACTTCATCGGGAGGCAGCGATGTGTTTGTTTCAAAATTAGATGCGGCTGGTGATTTTGTATGGGCAAAAAAATTGGGGGGTACTGTAATTGATATTGGCTACGGCATTACTGTTGATGCTGCAGGCAATGTTTATACTACGGGTTACTTTCAGGGTACTGCCGATTTTGACCCCGGCGCTGGTACATTCAATCTTAGTTCAACAGGAGGTTTAGATGTATTTGTTTCAAAATTAAATGCTAGTGGTGATTTTGTATGGGCAAAACAATTGGGAGGAGCAACAGATGATGAAGCAAACAGTATAACACTAGATGCGGCAGGCAATGTTTATACTACTGGTTATACCAATGGTGGCGATTTTGACCCAGGCCCCGGTGTATTTATTTTAAACTCGGCAAGGGAGTTTGTTTCTAAATTAAACAATGCCGGCGATTTTGTTTGGGCTGTTATAATTGGCAGGCCTAATCCAAGCGGCAGCAGTGGTAATACTTACTGTATGTCAATTGATGCTGCCGGTAATATTTATACAGCAGGTCATTTTTTTGGCATTCACGACTTTGACCCCGGTACCGGCGTTTTCAATATAACCTCAACAGGGGCTGAAGATATATTTGTTCATAAAATGAGCCAGAATTCTACTTTACCTGTAACATTAATCTCTTTTACTTTTAAATGCAATATCAACGGGGTGCAACTGCAATGGGTTACTGCCACCGAAACAAATAACAGCTATTTTACTGTAGAACGTAGCCTGAATGCAGTTGACTGGGAAAAAATTGCAATAATAAACGGAGCCGGCAATTCAAGCATCGTAAAAAAATATTCATACCATGACAAGCAGGCTGCAAACGGGAAAAATTTTTACCGGCTTGAGCAAACTGATTATGATGGTCAAAAAAAATATTCCGGCGTTATTGTGGCTAACTGTAATACTCCTCATCAAGTCATAGGAGTTTATCCTAATCCTGCACAGGATGTAATCAGCCTTAATACCCGAAGCAATGAACTGTTAACCTATCAGATTTTTAATACTGCTGGACAGCAGGTAAAATCCGGTATGGTTAACCCCGATGAACTTATTGGCATTGCGGATCTGGCAAATGGCATATACTTTCTAAAATGCAGGGAGCATGTTTTAAAATTTATAAAAAAATAGATGGATGAACTGAAAAGCTAAAAGTAAAACCATGACAATGAAAAAAACATTTCTTTTAATCATCCTGATTAGAGCTACTTGTATGCTGGTTGCCCAATCCGTTGGTGTAGGCACCGCCACACCCAATGCCAGTGCCCAGTTAGATATTTCCAGTACAAACAAAGGCGTATTGATGCCGCGGCTCACCACTGCCCAGCGAAATACAATAGCAAACCCGGCTGAAGGGCTGATGATATACAATACCACTATTGATGCGCCGCAGGTGTACAGCGCACAGCTGGCATTGTGGAGCCGCATGTGTGTAAACTGTGGTATTTATATTGACACCATTAAAACAAACCGCACCACTACTTATAGTTTTGCCGACCCCACTTACAAAAATTATAAATTAGTAATAAACGCAGGTGTGCAAGTTATTGGCACCCCAAGCGGTGAGGACACCCTAGCCGGACCGGCCATAGATTTAAGCAACCTGCCAAATGGTTCAATTGTAGAAATACGAAACGAAGGCAATATCTATGGCCATGGTGGAAAAGGAGGCAGCGGACAAAAGTACGGCGATGCTTTTTGTGTTCCGGAAATAAAAAACCCCACAAAAGGTTACCAGGGCGGTCATGCAATTTTTGCAGGCAATAAATCTTTCAGCATCGTGGTAACAAACCTGGGATTGATTGCCGCAGGTGGTGGTGGCGCCAGCGGATATTTCTCCAATAATTCCCGGAATGGCGGAGGAGGAGGCATCCCTTTTGGTAAGGGCGGTGCAGCAGGTTATTCGCTTATTGCCAGTGTAGTTTGTGTTTATGGCTATGGAACCGCAGGAACAGACGCTACAATAAATTCCCAGGGTTTACCAGGTGGTGGTTTAGTAGCCGCAGCGGGTGCTGGTTATAGTGGTTTAGCAGGGGGGCTTCCTGGCAAAGCGGTAAAGGGCAATGCCGGACAAAATATCATCAATAATATTTTCAGCGGGCAGGTGGCAGGTATAATTGATTAAACAGGCGGGAAAGAGCATAACAGGTTACATGCCTTTTCGTTATTTTTAATTTCTATGTCAAAGCAAAGATTATATGCGATACATACCTGCTGCATAATTTATTTTATGCTGGTAGCCATCTTTGCTCATGCACAAAAAAAAATACGGCCCGATAACCTCATATTTTATCAGCTTACAAAAGAACAGGGCCTTTCGGCCAATGCAATAAATACAGTTTGCACCGATAAAAACAGTAACCTGTGGGTAGGTACTGCCGATGGCCTTAACCGGTTTAATGGCAAAACTGTTACCCATTACTTCCGGCGGGATTATCCGCAACTTTACAACGATAATATACAGGGCCTTATATGTGATGAGCAAAACCGGGTGTGGGTTAGCTGCAGTGATGGCGCAGTTACTGTTATTGATGAAAACCGCCGCTTTCTTAAAGTGGCACTTCGTATGAATGGACAACTTGTTGAAGTAAGAAAAATGGTTCTTACAAAAGAACAGGGGCCCGTTCTTTTCACCAAAAAAGGATTCTTTTTTTTTACCGGCAAACAGTCTGTTAGTAAACAAGATTCGCTAACAGAAAATGATTTTACTGTTTTGCCCATTGCAGGTTTTGATACACTGGTTTCCACAGCTTTTCTACAGTTAGAAAAGCTGGATGAAAACCGGTACATATTTACACGGCAGCAGGATATGCACATCATTAATTTTAAAGAAAAAAAAATTGAAGCCAGGTATGTATATACCGACAAATGGGCATTGGTACTATGGAAGCCCGGCGAACTGTTGATGTATAACAGAAAAACAAGAATGATCGAATCCCTTCAGCTTTCATCACAAACCATTACCCATCCTTTTAGCGATATAAAAGACCAGTTTGGAAAACCCATCGGCCCCCGAGTGCATACGGTAAAGCAGCTCAATAACGGAAATTTACTGATGGCAACATTCCGCGACGGTATCTATATATTTAATAGTGCTGAAAAAAAATTGGTTCAATACCTTAATCGTCCCGGTGATGCTACATCGCCCCCCACAAACCGCCTGACTTTTTTTCACTGTACTAAGGATGGATGGGTGTTTTTTGCCTCCAGAGTAAATGGCGTAAGCTATTTTAAGTATGGCGCAGTAATTGGGCAGCAAACTTTTTTTGCAGATAAATCAGGCAATAGTTATGATGGATATATAAACAACATACTACATAAAAGCAATGATGAATACTATATCGGCACCGGCAACAACCTAATCAGGTGGAACAGGGCCACTAATAGCAGTGCCTTTGTTAACTATGCTTTAATAGATGGAAAACCTGTGCTGAATGAAGAAGGGGCTGCAAGGCTTGCTTACGACAGGCTGGGCAGGCTCTGGTTTCTTACTTCTACCAAAGGCATAGTGGTAATAGACAAAAATGAAAAACTCATTAAGCGTTTTGAACTTGATACGGTTAACAAAAAGGGAATAATGTCCACCTGGGTAGAATACATAACCAATGGAAATGATGGCTGGGTATGGATAGGTACACACAATGGCGTACGGCGCATCAACCCGGTAAATTTTGAACTGGATGATTTAAGTAAAACCCCTTTTTACAAACTTCGTGCCATCGCCTGCTTTGATATTCTTTTTGACGACCCGGGGTATATCTGGATAGCTACAAGCAGCCAGGGTTTATGGAAGTATGATATTGCTGCCGACAGCATTCAGCAATTAACCAGTAAGCAGGGGCTGATAAGCAACATCATTTATTGTATTAACAAAGATCGGGCCGGCAACATGTACATTGGCACAGATAAAGGCATGCAAATTTTTTTAAAAGAAGGAAGGGTAAAAAAAATATCAACGGAACAGGGGCTGATTAACAACCGGGTAAACATCCTGATGACCGATAAGAAAAACAGGATTTGGATGGGAAATGTAAATGGTATCGGTTGTTACAATCCTGCGGATTCTACTGTAAAATATTTTGACCAGAGCTACGGGCTTAGTGTTGAAGAAATTCGCCAATTAGCATATTATCAGGCGGCAAACGGCGAATTATTCTGGGGTACTGATAGAGGGATACAATATTTCTACCCGGATGAATTGTACAACTATAAACCAGTTGTAAAAGTATCCATTACCGCTGTGGAAACCGGAAAACTGAAAGAAGACCTTACACAAAGCAGACATTTTCATTTAAATAAAAGTGATAACAATATCACTTTTTATTTCGGCACTGCCGAATTTTTGCCGCAGCTCCGTACTTTTTACCAGTATAAGTTAGAGGGTCAGGATAAAGACTGGATACAGGTATTAAATCAAAATTCGGTACGATATAATTCGCTGGCGCCCAGAAAATATGTTTTTAAACTACAGGCAAGCAGCGATAACAAAAACTGGGTACAATCTGTGAACGAAATCAGCATTTACATACCGCCGCTATTTTACAAAACCTGGTGGTTCCGTTTATTGGCAGCGCTGGCAGCCGTTGGTAGTATTTATTATTTTATAAGACGAAGGGAAAAAAATATAAAGAAAAAAGAAGCGGAGAAAACAGAAATAGAAAAACTAAAGGCTGTTAATTACAAATACCAGTTTGAGATTGAGCAGGTAACCGGTTTTTTTAGTGCGACTATACACCAGCATGATAATGCCGACAAACTGTTATGGGATGTGGCTAAAAACCTGATAGGCAAACTGGGCTTTGAAGACTGCATGATTTATTTATGGAATGAAGATAAATCCATACTAATGCAACAAGCAGGCTACGGCACAAAAGGCTCCATGCAGGAAGAAATAGATAAGGCGATTTACCATGTGCCGAAAGGAAAAGGCATTGTAGGCGCAGCTGTGGAAAGCAAAAAGTATTTATTAGTGAATGATACATCAAAAGATAAGCGATATTTTACAGCAGATGATAAAATACGGCTGAGTGAACTTTGCGTACCCATTCTGTTCAATAACGAAACCATAGGCGCCATTAATACCGAACATTCTGAAAAAAATTTTTATACCGAACGCCATGCCCAGATGCTTACGACCATTGCATCGTTACTGGCAGATAAGATTGAAAAAATTGAAGCGCAGCGGCTTACCCGTGAAAAGGAAGTGGAGGTGCTTCAGCTTCATAAGGACCTGGCCACATCACAGCTTACCGCACTGCGCACACAAATGAACCCGCATTTTATTTTTAATGCACTGAACAGTGTGCAGCAGTTCATACTGCAGGGAAATGTGATTGAAGCCAATAAATACCTGTCGAAGTTCTCCAAACTGCAGCGGGAAATTTTACATTACAGCAACCACAATTTTATTTCGCTGGAAAAAGAAATAGAAATATTAAACTCATATCTGCAATTGGAGCAACTGCGATTTGGGGATAGCTTTACTTATGATATTATTACCCATGAAGAAATTGACCCGGCAGAAATAAAAATTCCTCCTATGATGCTGCAACCTTTTGTGGAAAATTCGATATGGCACGGGTTGATGCCCAAACAGGGTGAAAGAAATTTAAAAATCAGGTTTGATTTTTTTACAGACGATATTTTACTGGCCACCATACGGGATAATGGTATTGGAAGAAAAGCATCAGCACAATTAAAACAAAACAATGGCGCCAATGTAAGTCAGCATGAATCCAAAGGGATGTCTCTTGTACAACAACGGATGATGCTGCTGCAACTGCAGTATGATAAACCATTTGATGCTTCTGTTTCGGATATAAAAGATGAAAACGGGTTAGTCACCGGCACCGAAGTGTCTTTAAAAATTTTTATCGGGGATAAATAATATGAATACTATAAAAGCATTGATAATAGATGATGAAGCACCAGCGGTAAAAACATTATCGTTGATGATCCAGCATTACCTGCCCGGTATTGGCGAAGTAAAATCAACCAACGACCCTCATGAAGGATTGTTTCTGTTGAAAAATTTTCAGCCCCATTTGTTGTTTATTGATATTCAAATGCCGCTAATGAGTGGATTTGAATTGCTGAAACAGGTGCCGCAAATAAATTTCAATATCATCTTTACCACGGCCCATGATGAGTATGCCATTGATGCTATCCGGTTCAGTGCATTAGATTATTTATTAAAACCCATTGATGCGGATGAATTGCTGAACGCTTATGACCGTTTTATACAGAAAAATTCTACCAACAGCGGCCTGCAACCTCTCTATAATAATTTTATCCATAATATAAGCGTTCAGAATAAAAAAGATTTTAGACTGGCATTGCCTACCACACAGGGAACTTTCTTTTACAAACCAGAAGAAATTATACGTTTGGAGGGAGAAAGCAATTATACAAAATTTTTCTTTGCCAATAAAACCACACTACTCACTTCGCATACCCTGAAAGACTATGAAGAAATTCTGACCGGTCACGGGTTTATACGGATTCATAAGTCGCACCTGGTAAACAAGGCTCATGTTACCAATTATACAACGGATGGAATGCTCACTATGACCGACAATTCAAAAGTAGAAATTTCCCGCAGAAGAAAGGAAGAAGTGAAGGCGCAGCTGCGTTCAGTATAAACCTGTTACATGGATAGCCTTAAGAAATTTTTCCTTTTCGAACTTTAAATATTACTTCATAGTTCGTACTTTTATATTAAATTATTCCTTGCCCGGCATTCGATATTCTATGAAGTACCGCCATCTTTTCTTCGACCTTGACCACACCATCTGGGATTTTGAGGCCAACAGCCGCCAGACGCTGGCAGAACTCTATGATTCCTACAAACTGGAATCAAAAGGTGTACACAGTTTTGATTTATTTCATAAAAACTACCTTGTTCATAATGACAAACTCTGGGAACGCTACCGCAACGGCTATATAAAAGTAGATGAACTACGCTGGAAACGAATGTGGCTGACCTTGCTGGATTTTAAAATAGCTAATGAGCCTTTATCCCGTGAAATGGGAATTCATTTCTTAGACTTGTTGCCGACAAGAAATCTGCTCTTCCCTTATACGATTGAAATTCTTGATTATCTGACGGAGAAAAACTATCAGCTTCATTTAATAACCAATGGGTTTGAAAAAACACAACACAGTAAAATAAAAAACTCCGGGTTAGATCAATATTTTATTGAAGTAATAACCTCAGAAGGAAGCAACAGCCTGAAACCGCATAAAGAAATCTTTGATTTTGCTTTTAAAAAAACGGGAGCAAAGCCTGAAGAAAGTATCATGATTGGCGATACAATTGATGTTGATATTCTCGGTGCAGTAAATGCGGGTATTGACCAGGTGCATGTGAATCATGTTACAAAGGAACCTGTGTTGGTAAAAGATAAACTGCCAACGTATACCGTTTATTCACTAAAAGAATTAGAAGGGATCTTTTAATGAACTCTTACCAGGTAGCTATTACTGTAACACCACCCTGTGGCTTATCACCGATCTTTACATTGATCTTTGCATCAAGGGGTAGAAGCAAGTCAACCCTTGAACCGAATTTGATAAATCCCATTTCATCTGTTTGCTTTACCTGCTGACCAGATTGTAAGTAGTTGCAAATTCTTTTAGCTACTGCTCCGGCAATTTGCTTTACCAAAATTTCTTTGCCCTCTTTTCGATATACAACGGAGTGCCGTTCATTTTCTGTAGAAGATTTTGGATGCCAGGCCACCAGGTATTTGCCTTTATGATACTGGCTGTATACTACTTCACCACTGACAGGGTTTCGGTTTACATGCACATTCAGCGGACTCATAAAAATGGAAACCTGTATGCGGCGGTCAGTAAAATATTCATCGGCCTGCACTTCTTCTATTACCACTACTTTACCATCTGCAGGAGCGATGATGGCATTTTCCCGAATTGTATGCACTCTTTTTGGTATCCGGAAAAAAGAAATCAGGAATATCAATAAGCTCATCGTTACTATAAAAATGATCCAACTGATAATAGGAACAGAAGAGCTGAAAAAATAAAAAGAAAACACATTAATAATTCCAAATAAAATGGTGCCGATTGCAATTGTTTTATAGCCTTCTTTATGGATAGTCATTCAATCATTATTGAGTTCCAAAAATAAGCAAACCAAGTTTATAATGGCCTTATGGCTTGAAATGATAAATTAGCCGGAGACCGGCATTTAATTGCAACCTTATCAAACTTCCTTCATAAGAATAAGAAGCATTAATTGAAGGGCCATCTTCTTTAACCCGCATGCCGCTTATTGGATTGATCACATTAGCAAACTCTGTATTGATAAACCTGGCTCCGGCTCCTGCAAATACATCAATGGAAATTTTTTTGCCGGCAGAAAATAATGACCCAAACTGAAGTGACGAGGTAAAAACCGGGCTGTTGATTTCTGCTTTATCATAAAAAAAGCCCTCATCACCAGCGTTATTGTTAGAATAAAAACCATTCTCATCTGTAAACTTCCTGAGTGAATAAGATAGTCGTAATCCGGCATACATTTTTCTACCTATCTTTTTGCCAGGCAAATTGTACCGCAGTTCCGGCTGAACCCTGAAATATTTTTTATTGAATGCTTCTGATTTGGGGGAGTTTTTATTTCCTACCCGGATTGTTATTTCGGTTAACAATGAAAACCGATCATTAAGCCTGTAAGCTATCCCTGGCTGTATCCCAACATCCCACTGGGGAAAAGGAATGACTGCACCTGTGAGGCTTGCAAACCATTTTGCTTCTGGTTTTGTTTCAGATTTTGCTTCCGGTTTTGTATCCTGTGCAAACAAACGGGCTGAAATGAGTAGTAATAATATGAAAAATAGTTTCCGCATTCAATCCAACATACTTAATCCGGCAATTTATAACTTATTTTAAAACCACTGAACATATAACCATACAAACGGTATCGCCAGCAATAATGAATCAAATCTATCCAAAAAACCACCATGACCGGGCATTAATGAACCGCTGTCTTTTACTCCGGCCATTCTTTTTAATTTGGATTCGAGGAGATCTCCCAAAGTGCCCATGATTCCAGCAATAGCCGGAATGACAAACCAATAAATTTTTTCAATTGGAAAAGAAACATCACCGGTAATCCCTTTTATCAATACCAAAGGAATTACAAAACCAATAACCAAAATGCAAAGTAAAATACCGCCAATTGTACCTTCCCATGTTTTTTTAGGTGATATTTTTGAAATCGGCGTTTTCCCGAATAATGAACCTATTATATATGCCATCGTATCATTGATCCAAATTGAAAAAATGATCGTAACCGGAATTATATACCCATAATCCAATATCAAAATTCCATCTTCAATAATCGCTAAAGAACTTCTTAAATCAATCATCAATCCCCAACACAATGAAATATAAACCAACCCCAACGCTGCCATCCCAAATACTTTCAACTTGATTGCATTTTTTTGAAAAATGCCAATCAGTAAGATGGCAAACCCAGCAGCCGATACGGGTAATGAAATATTTTCTTTTAGTCCATAACCATTAATATGATAAACCGGGCCGCAAAACCAAAGCATTAATCCATATCCCATCACCATCAACCCAAGTTTGGTATAAGGATGAAAAGAGGTACTGTGAATCTTCTCAGTCAGTTTCAAATACTCCCACCAGCAACCAAAATGGATAATAGAAAATAAAATGAAAAAACTCCAATGGTTCCATAGCAACCCCGCCAACATAACGGTAGCAAAGACAATTGCCGTTAATGTTCTTATTCTGAAAGTTTGCCAGTTGAATGCCATAAGTAAATAGAAATTAAAATGGATGGTCTTTTACCGGCACTGCATCATCTGCATATACCCTATTGTATGTCACCGTTGATTTCCTTTTCATCCACATGACCAGAAATACAACCAATACTAAGCTGATGGCAGCAGCAAAAGCAATGTTTGACAAATTCAGCGCATTTTCTTCATTCAATGATTCAGGATTGAAATAAACCAATACGATCAGGAATGCATCATACACAAAATGTGCAAGCATGGCTGCCCATAAACTGCCGCTGTACCAATAAATAACTCCCAATAAAATACCGAGTACAAACCTTGGTAGAAATCCATAGAACTGCACATGCATGGCAGAAAAAAGAAATGCCGCAACGATAATACCTGCCCAGGGATTTTTAAACATTTTGATCAGCAATCGCTGCGCTACACCACGAAATAATAATTCTTCGCCAACAGCTGCCAATCCTCCAATGCAAAGGATATTCAGCAGCAAATCCTTAATGGTATGTTTTGATAATAAAGCCTTGATAGTTTTTGCCGCTTCTGCTTCCTGTTCTTTCATCCACTTTGCGATGCCCGCTGGAAACTGAACATTCCGGTTAAGCTCTCCTAAAAAATTTACTGCGGGAAGAGCCAATAACATCACTCCTGCTGCCACCAGGAAGTAACTGGCAGCAGAAGGCATTTGCAATCCGAGATACTTTTTACTATCGGTACTAAATAACCAGGCGCAGAGAAATGAAGGTATCAGAAACAGGCTCACAAACTGAATGACCTGCATTCCCCTGATTACGGTAATTAATGTACCATTATTATAATCCCATTTTGAAGGATCACTCATCGTAGTAAGACTCATACCCGTTACATTTGACAACACAACAGTTCCGATGAGACCAATAAGAAAAAAACTGGCTAAGGCAATACTAATCAGTATCAAAAACTGTGTGACTGCTGATTTTGATTTTAATAATCCTTTCATCTGTTTATTTTATTTTCCGTAATCAGGTAGGTTGTAATTAGAAACTCTGCTTTTAAGATTGTAAATTTGCAGGCTCAAAAATAGGTAAATGAATTTTGAATGGTAAAGATTGGCAACATACAACTTCCTGACTTTCCGCTGCTTCTGGCACCAATGGAAGACGTAAGCGACCCGCCGTTTCGGGCTGTGTGCAAGGATAATGGGGCAGATTTGATGTACACTGAATTTATTTCCAGCGAAGGATTGATACGGGATGCCATCAAAAGCCGGAAGAAACTCGACATCTTCGAATACGAACGACCTGTCGGCATCCAGATTTTTGGTGGTGATGAAGAAAGCCTGGCGATGGCTGCAAAAATTGTAGAGGTCACCAACCCTGATTTATTAGACATCAACTTTGGCTGCCCGGTAAAAAAAGTAGCATTAAAAGGTGCAGGGGCCGGTGTATTAAGAGATATTGATTTGATGGTGAGGTTAACTTCGGCTGTTGTTAAAGCAACTTCATTACCTGTTACCGTAAAAACAAGATTAGGATGGGATGATAATACAAGAAACATTGAAGAAGTAGCCGAGCGGTTGCAGGATGTTGGCATTAAAGCATTAGCTATTCATGGCCGCACCAGAACACAGATGTATAAAGGTGAAGCCGACTGGACATTGATTGGTAAAGTAAAAAACAATCCACGGATCACTATGCCGATTTTTGGTAATGGCGATATTGATTCGCCGGAGAAAGCAGTAGAATATAAAAACCGTTATGGGGTGGATGGCGTTATGATTGGTCGTGCAGCCATCGGCTATCCATGGATATTTAATGAGATAAAACATTTTATAAAAACAGGGGAGCAATTACCTGCGCCAACTATTGAAGATCGACTCTTTGTTTGCCGTAAGCATTTAAGCAGATCTATTGAATGGAAAAATCCTGTTGTAGGTATCAATGAAATGCGCCGCCACTATGCTAATTACTTAAAGGGATTGCCCAACATCAAAGAGTTCCGTAATAAACTGGTTACACTAAAAACAGAGGAAGAGATAAATGAAGTGTTTGATGATATTGCCAGAACATACGAGGGTCATGAGTTTGAAAAAACACCGATTGAATTGATTAATTATCATGAAAAATGCCCGGTATAATGGGTCGGGACGCTGTAGCGGCCTGAACCATTTTGCTAAAAGAGCTTATCCAGAATTTTTTCATCAATACTTTCCATCGTTCTATTCTTAATATCTTCTGCTCCCAATCCTGTAAGAGCACAAAATATCTCTTGATCAAACAATGTTCCATTTCTTAAACCGATATAATCAGTGTAAGATGAATACGGCCAATCATCTAAATTCTTAATCATCCCGGCAACAACAGGATTTTGATGTATATAATGAAAGCATTGCTCAAAATAACTGGTTCTTGAGCCATTATTTTCTTCGCTTAAAATTTTTGATTTTGTTTTCTGTTGAAATAGAGAACCGGTTATTTTATTTTGCTTATTAATGGCTTGTGAATAACTACTTAACAAAATACCAATCCGGTAGGCCAGTTCCTGCATAGGCTTTCCACCAAAAGAGTTTCTTTCATTTAATCCGTTATCAGTAGCCCTTAACAAAAAATGAAAATGGTTTGGCATCAGGCAGTAGGCAATAATTTCAGAACAAGGAAGTAGTTGTTCTCTTACTTTTTTTAAGAAGAAAAGATAGTTTCTTTCACTAAAGAAAATAACCTGCCTGTTATTCCCTCTGTTGTACACATGATAAAATTCTTCCTGAACGAAATTCATGTGATCTATTTATAATAGTTAATATTTCAGTCAGGGTTCAGACCGCTTTCAGCGTCCCGACCCTTCAGGTCAATTTCATCGCTTTCATCAGGCCGATAACTGAAATCAGGAACCATGTTCCCTCCAGAATAACAAATGGCCAGTAATTAATCAGCCAGGAAGCATAGCAAGCCAACCCCGCACCAATAATATTTAAGAGAAAAAATAGCTTGCTTTTCCCATTTATCCAGCTAAATGTATTGCAGAAGTAAGCCAATAGTATCAAGCCAACTCCGATTGTTCCGATGATATCAGTATAGTTCATTTCCCTTTTTATTAACCGCTGGCTTTTGAAAAATACTTAATCGTTGATGGCTTTCAGCACATCGCTGTTCATCGGGGAAATGGAGGCCCCGAAATAATTCGTCAACACCCCTTCTTCATTAATGATATATTTTGTAAAGTTCCAGGCCGGAGGCTTGTTGTTCCAGCCATTTTTAGCAGAATCTGTCAGCCACTGGTAAACCGGATTTTGCTGAGCTGATTTTATCACCCCACTTTTTTGCATCAATGGAAAAGTGACGCCATAATTGACCTTGCAAAATTGAGCGATTTCTGTATCCGTTCTTTTTTCCTGTTCTTTAAAATCATTGGCAGGAAAACCAATCACTACTAATTTGTCTTTGTATTGTACCGATAGTTTTTGTAAATCATCATATTGATTGGTGTATCCACAATCACTGGCGGTATTCACCAGCATAATCTTTTTCCCTTTCAGGCTGGCAAAATCCAATGTATCGCCATTATTTAAAGTTCCTTTTAGTGTGTAAAATGAAACTGGTGGCTGTTTATCTCCGGTAAGTTCTTTTGTATTACTCCCTGTAAGTTTGGTAAACCACATCAAAACCGGGTACACTGCTTTTAATACTTTTTGTCGGTAGGTCATATTTTTTGAATTACGGTTTACAATTTCCACATACACGGCAAATGCTGCTATGATTATCAATAGAACAATAATAAACCGTTTTAGTTTTTTCATTGGATTATTTTATTACCAATTTAAAAAGTTTTAGTTTCCCTTTAAAAGGCGGGTATTTTATACTGGGGTCAAACCAGGTAGGTGTTTTCATGACTGCTTTTTTATGGCTGAATGTTTCAAAAGAATATTTTCCATGGTAACAACCTGTTCCGCTGAAACCTCTTCCGCCAAATGGCAAGTTGTGATTGGTCAAATGCCAGCTTGAATTATTGACACAACTGCCCCCTGCAGGCACTGCTTCCAGCCACTCCTTTTCTTTTTTATTACTGGATGTATAAATGTAAAAAGATAAAGGATTAGGATTGTTTTGAATAATCGCCATTGCCTCATCCATTGTAGTAAAAGGAATAATGGGAAGTATCGGCCCGAATATTTCCTCCTTCATAATTGACCCGTTCATGGAGATATCTGTCAGTATGGTTGGCTCAATGAATAATTTGCTTTTATCTGTTCTGCCCCCGTAGGCAATTTTACCTTGTGACAAATAGCTGGCAATGCGGTCAAACTGTTTTTCGTTAATTATTTTTCCATAGCTGTAACTCTCTTCCGGCTTATCGCTAAAGAATTTTAATGCGGCTGCTTTTAATGCTTCCACCAATTTGTCTTTTACAGAACTATGCACCAACAAGTAATCAGGCGCCACACACATTTGACCGGCATTGGAAAACTTTGTCATGGCTATACGCCGGGCTGCCACATTAATATTGGCATCCGCTTCTACCACACAGGGGCTTTTGCCACCCAGCTCCAGCGTAACCGGTACTAATCGTTCTGCCGCCATCTTGTAAATAATTTTACCTACTGCGGTGCTGCCGGTATAAAACACATGGTCGAAAGAAAAATTATTCATCATCTCCGGAATCACAGCGACTCCATCTCCCTGAACATATAAAATATATTCGCTGGAAAAACTCTCTTCAATAATTTTTTTCATCACGGCATCAGTAGCAGGGGCAAATTCACTGGGCTTTAATACCACACAGTTTCCTGCTGCAATGGCACCAATCAATGGGTTGATCAATAACTGGAAAGGATAATTCCAGGGACCGATAATAAGTACCACTCCTAGTGGTTCTTTTAAAATTTTGCTGCTGGAAGGAAGGTTGAGTAAATTCGTCGTCACCCCTTCCGGTTCCATCCAGTTGCGAAGATTTTTTATGGCGGTACTTAGTTCTGCCAGCACCATACCCGTTTCTGTGGCCCAAACTTCTTCGGGGCTTTTTTTCAGGTCGGCATATAAAGCATCATACAAATCCTGTTCATGGTTCAGAATGGATGCTTTCAGCTTCTTTAATTGCTCTTTGCGAAAAGCATACGGACGGGTAGCCCCGCAGTTAAAATGTTGCCGCATTTTTTCCAGGCTGGATATGTCTGCCATTAATTCTAATTTTATACCAAGTTATACCAATTGGCTTTCTAAATTAAACTGAATTTTCAGATATAATGCTTGCATGTCCCGAAAGTCGGGAATGTAGTAGTCGTTTCCCAATCATATCGGGATTACGGATACACAATCGGTATTAAGTAAAACTCTCCGCTCCAATGACTGATGAATATTACATGATGCAGGCATTAAAAGAAGCCAAAAGGGCTTTTGAAGATGATGAAATACCTATTGGCGCAGTGGTAGTATTAAATGAAAAAATTATTGCGAGAGGGCATAATATGACCGAGCGGCTGAACGACCCCACTGCTCATGCTGAAATGATTGCACTTACTTCTGCTTTTAATTCTCTCGGCAGTAAGTATATACCTGAAGCCACATTATATGTAACGGTGGAACCATGTTTAATGTGTGCCGGTGCAATCTATTGGAGTAAGGTCAGAAAAATTGTGTACGGGGCAGATGATGAAAAGAACGGTTACAAAAAAACTGCTGGTGCTAACTGGCCCTTTCATCCCAAAACAGAATTGATACGGGGAGTGATGAAAGAGGAATGTGCTAAACTGATGAAAGATTTTTTTAAGAATAAAAGATAGCTATGGCAAAAGCTGTTCAATCAAAGAAAACAACAACCACTCATCCACGAACGGGTAGCCAGTTTAATATTGATACCGCTATCTACGAACCATTTAAAGCTGCTATTCTGCAAAGTCTGAAAGGAAGCAAAGGAAAAACATTCACTGAACTTACAGATGATGTAGTAAAAATTATTCGTCAGAAAATGCCGGTCCCGATAGCTATCGGGAGTAAAAAATCAATCCCCTGGTACACCATTTCCATCCGGCTGGATCTGGAAACAAAAGGCATTGTTGAAACATTTGCAGAGAAAGCCCGCCCGGATGACCCGGTCGGACGGGGAAAAAAACTGAACAGACTTGCGAAATAAGAAACAATTCATTCCCGAGTCAACAGATTAAACTACCACATGCAAAGCAGGTGGATTTATAGGTGAAGCCAGAGGCTTATTTAAAACTGATTGCTCTAATAATGAGTGATAAGAAACGCATTGTAAAATTTGAATCTTGAAAATAAAGAATAAAAACAGTCCGGCTTTATGCATCCGGCATCTTAACAGATAAAATTGTACTTTCAGCATACACATTAACTGTCATCATTGTGAAATTCTTTTTTATCCCGTTCGTATTCTGCTTTTTTTCAACCTGTGGATTATCGCAGAAGCTACCGCTTACTGTTTATTCAGCCGGGTATGGTTCTATACAAAACGGGGCTTCACATATTTTCCAGGATAGTAAGGGATGGATGTATTTTATGTCCGGCATCGAACTGATGCGTTATGATGGCCACCGTTTCAAAACCATTTATCCCACTACCAATACAGTTCTTGACTTTTGTTACAGAATACTGGAAATGGATCATGAAATATGGATCATGAGCAAACCGTATCCGCTGATCGTTTCGGGAGATTCGCTTATCAAGCATCCTTATTTGCCAGCCAATGCTGATCTTATATCCGGAATAAAGTATAATGGCAAACAATATTTTTCCGGAGGCGACGGCCTTTATCTTTTTGAAAATAAAAAAATCACCCGTGTTATAACACATAGTATAAAAGGCAATAACCGGAATGCAGTCTTTAAATTCAATGACAGTTTACTTATTGGAAATTATTACAAAGAAGCTGTGTTTGTATTTAATATGAAGCGGATGACGGTGCATTATTATCAATGCAACTCAGGAAAAATACAACAGGATGAAAGAGGCAATACATTTATTCACCTGCTGGATAAAGGAATCGTTCAGGTTCAAAACATACGCCTTAAAGGAGCTGTATGTGAAATGGAAACAACGCTGTTTCATCCGCTGGTAAATATGCCGGGCGGATATTTTATTTTTGATAATAAGAATAATAGTTGGGCATTCAGCTCACACAAATGGCTGGTTAAAATTTCTCCGGATAAAAAAGAAACTTATTACAAAGAAGAAGATGGATTCCCAGGTTTTGTGTTTTTAGATATGTTCAAAGACAGGGAAAACAATATCTGGCTTGCAATGACCAACGGAGTTTGCAAGATCACTGAACCGGCAGTTGACCGTTATACTTCTGGTGAAGGCCTTCCGGATAATCATGTTGATTATTTATTTAAAGTACCTGGTTCAAAATATATGCTGGCTGTTACAAAAAATGGCACCAGTGTTTTTGATGGAGATAAATGGCGGCCTGTACTGAATAATAATCTGCCCTTGATTTTTTATAAGACCATCTTTACAAAAAATAAACAATACCTGCTGGCAGACAGCATTCTTTCGGAAGTAAGTATTGATTATGCCAATGCAAAAGTCATTTATAAAAAAACAATTTCAGTAATACCGCATGGGCCGTTGGAAATGGATGCAGACAGTGCCGGTATAATTTATATTACAACCTTCAAAGGTATCTACCGGTATTTCAATAATAAACTTACTCATTTTTTGGATAGCAGTAAAATAGGCCGCAGCCTGCTTGTTGATTCTCATAACAGATTATGGATAGGCGGGTTTGGTGATGATCTGGATGGTTATCAGATTTATTATAATAAGGGTGATCCGCAGCTAAAGAAAATTTCATATGCGCAAAACCTTACCGGTGCCGTTGCTGATTTAAACAGCATCCGGTCTTTGGTGGAAGATGAATATGGAAATATGATTGCAGGCACCTTACATAAAGGGCTTTATTACCTCACTATCAGGAATGATTCAATAATACATGCAGAACGGCTTACTGTAAAAAATGGCCTGCTGCATAATACAGTAAGGCAATTAAAAATTGATACAAAAAAAACATGGTGGCTGGTTACTGATAATGGTATTAATTCTGTATCGGGCATACCGGGCAACCGGATCATTAAAGATGAAGGTGCCCCATTTGGAATTACCCGTGCAAGTTCGCTGTTATGTTCTGATGATGGCACTGTCTGGATCGGTAACTATCCCGGAGTAGCGGCTATAAAAAAAGATATCGTATTTAATAAATTTCCTTTCGCAGTTTATATAACCGGTGTAGTTATAAATAACAACATCAGCGGAAACATTGCAGAAAAAAATGGAATTAAACTGGACAATAATCAAAATACGGTCAGTATCAGTTTTAGCGCAACCAGTTTTATAAATGAAAAAGCCATCTTGTATTCGTATCAGCTGCAGAATAATGGAGATACCGGTTGGTCGGTGCCGGCCGGCGATCACCAGGTAAATTATTCAGCATTAAAACCCGGTAGTTATACTTTTCGTGTAAAGGCAATAAATCAAAATGGGCAGTGGAGCACAAATACAGCCGGGTTTAATTTCAGCATTAAGGCGCCGTTCTGGCAACGTGGATGGTTTATCGGTTTACTTATTATGATGATAAGCGGAATGCTATTTGCCTTGTACCGTTACCGCATCCGCCAGCTTACAAAGCTTCAGTCCATGCGAAATAATATTTCACACAACCTCCATGATGATATTGGTGCTTCGCTTACCAATATTCTTATCCTGAATGAAATGACGAAAAAGAATATCGATGATAAAGTGAAGGCAACCACTCATCTTTCCCGTGCCGGTGAAGATATCAGACGCATCAGTGAATCGTTGTCAGACATTGTCTGGAATATCAGCCCACGCTATGATGACCTGAACAATTTATTTATCCGCATGAAACGCTATGCTGCCGAAATGCTGGAAGGGAAAAATATTGAAGCGGCAATTTCATTTCCGGAAAAAGAAATGAAATACAGTATGCCGATGGACCAGCGCCGTGATTTTTATTTATTGTTTAAAGAAGTAATCAATAATATGGCAAAGCACTCCGGCGCCAGTATGGCGGAAGTAAGTATTGAAATCAATAATAAAATTTTATCACTTACGGTTGAAGACAATGGCAAAGGCTTTGACATAGCCAAAGCAAAAAATGCCCGCCTGCCGAACGGGCAGGGAAACGGGTTGAACAGTATAAAACAACGGGCAGATAAATGGAATGCATCGCTGGATATAAATAGTGAACCTGGAAAAGGAACTGTAATCAGCCTTAAAATGAAAATTTAAAACGATTTAAAGTACCCGATTGAGTAATTGTTTCTGGTTTTATAAATAAATAGTTTTGAATAATGGCTCACCGGTTAGTAATATTTGAGGATAATGAACAATTAAGGCAAACGCTGGAAATCCTGTTTGATGAAAACATCGGCTTTCAACTGGCAGGTGCTTTTCCGCATTGTGATGATGCCAAAGAAGTAATGAACAAACTAAAACCTGACCTCGTTATCATGGATATTGATATGCCGGGTGTCGGCGGTATCAAAGGCGTGAAAATGATAAAATCCGCCTATCCTGAAATAAAAGTGGTCATGTACACGGTGTTTGATGATGATAACCGGATATTCGATTGCATCTGCGCCGGAGCGGATGGTTATATTTTAAAAAATACGGAGCCTGAAAAACTATTACAGATGCTGAAAGAACTGATGAATGGCGGCGCTATGATGAGTCCCTTTGTGGCGCAAAAAGTTTTTCAGCATTTCAGAAAAAACACACAGGCCAAAGAAGAGTTTAACCTGACTAAAAGAGAAAAAGAAATACTGGAACTGCTGGTGAAAGGGAATACGTATAAGATGATTGCTTCCATATCATTCATCAGTATAGATACAGTAAAAAAACACTTAAAGAATATCTATCTCAAACTACACGTAAGCTGCGGCACCGAAGCCGTAGTAAAAGCTATACAACAAAAAATTGTAAACCTGGGCTGATAACTGATGTTATCAATATTCACCCAATTGGGTACTTGTCCTGCTTCTTATTTGTAAAGAACTTTATAGAAAGTTTTTACTATGAGAAAGTTTATAATCAGCATTTGCTTTTTTGTACCGGTAAGTTTGATAGGGCAGAATGTAGGCATAGGAATAAATACTCCAACTGCCCGTTTGCATGTGGCTGACAGCAGCGTTTTATTTAGCGCAGTTGGCAATGTTCCCGTAACCCCCGGCAATACTCCCATATCGGGCCAGGGCAGAAGAATGATGTGGTACCCGGATAAGGCAGCTTTTAGAGCAGGGTTTGTTGCTGCAAGTAACTGGGATAAGGACAATATTGGCTCCTATTCTTTTGCATCAGGATGGAATACCAAAGCGATAGGTAATACTTCAACAGCGATGGGGTTTCAAACAACTGCACCTGGTAATGCTTCAACAGCGATGGGGGAAGGAACAACTGCATCCGGTATAGTTTCAACAGCGATGGGGCGATTTACTGTTTCAAGATCGTTTAGCTCATTGGTAATAGGACGGTATAATGACAGCATCATTACAAGTAATCCCACAAGCTGGGTTAGTGCCGACCCTGTTTTTATGATCGGTAATGGCACGGCGGATGATTCAAGAAGCAATGCTATGCTGGTTCTTAAAAATGGTAATACCGGAATTGGAACAAATGCCCCAACGGCCCGTTTGCATGTTGCTGACAGCAGCGTTTTATTTAGCGCCGTTGGTTTCCCTCCCGGAACACCCGGAAATCCACCTGTATCCGGACCTGGACGAAGAATGATGTGGTACCCTGACAAAGCAGCTTTACGGGTGGGGTATGTTTCTTCTATTAATTGGGATAAAGACAATATTGGCTCCTATTCTTTTGCTTCAGGATACGATACCAAAGCGAGTGGTTTTTCCTCAACAGCGATGGGGGGAGGAACAACTGCATCAGGGATATTCTCAACAGCGATGGGGTACTTAACAACTGCATCCGGGACTTATTCAACAGCGATAGGAAGTAATACAACTGCATACGGAGATTTTTCAACAGCGATGGGGCAATATTCAACTGCATACGGATTTAATTCAACAGCGATGGGACTCGTAACAAAAGGATCTGGAGATTATTCAACAGCGATGGGGTTATTTACAGTTTCAAGACCGTATGGCTCATTGGTAATAGGACGGTATAATGACAGCATCATTACAAGTAACCCCACAAGCTGGATTAGTGCCGACCCTGTTTTTATGATTGGTAATGGCACGGCGGATAATTCAAGAAGCAATGCTATGCTGGTTCTTAAAAATGGTAATACCGGAATAGGAACAAATGCTCCAACTGCCCGCTTGCATGTTGCTGACAGCAGCGTTTTATTTAGCGCAGTTGGCAGTGTTCCCATAACCCCCGGCAATCCACCGGTATCAGGAACTGGACGAAGAATGATGTGGTACCCGGATAAAGCAGCATTCAGGGTGGGGTATGTTTCTTCTACTGGTTGGGATAAGGACAATATTGGCAACTATTCTTTTGCTACAGGATTCAATACTAAAGCGGTAGGCTATACTTCAACAGCGATGGGGTATTCTACAGATGCAACCGGAGATTATTCTACAGCGATGGGGTTTACTACCCTTGCATCCGGAGGTTATTCTACAGCGATGGGTATTAATACAACTGCATCCGGAAGTGTTTCAACAGCGATGGGGAATAGTACAACTGCATCCGGAAGTGTTTCAACAGCAATGGGGTTTGGTACAGTATCAAGGCCGAATGGCTCATTGGTAATAGGACGTTATAATGACAGCATCATTACTAGTAATCCCACAAGCTGGGTTAGCACCGACCCTGTTTTTATGATCGGCAATGGCACGGCGGATAATGCAAGAATCAATGCAATGGTGGTTCTTAAAAATGGTAATGTGGGTATTGGTACAAGTTCGCCGAATGCAAAACTGCATATTTCAGAAGGCAGTCTTGTTGCAAACAGTTCAGGTGTTGTTCCCGGCAGTCCCGGTAATCCACCTGTATCCGGTGCAGGCCGCCGCATGATGTGGTATGCAGATAAAGCAGCTTTCAGAACGGGTTATGTTTCCGGTACTCAATGGGATAATTCAAATGTTGGCAATTACTCTTTTGCTACAGGGGTTAATGCAGTAGCCGACGGTTATGCTGCTATAGCAATGGGGGATAATGTAGCAGCAAATGGCATCTACTCATTTGCTGCCGGATCAAATGTAGCTGCTAACGGCACTGGTTCATTTATATTGGGCGATAGTGATCCGAATGCTAAAGGACTTCGGACATCAGTTTCCAACGATTTGTTCTGGACACGGTTTAATGGAGGTTACTTTCTTGTAAGTAATGATGTTGGCGCTGATATTGGAGTTCGTGTATTGGCAGGAGGTAATAGCTGGGTTGCCATCAGTGATGTAAAACTTAAAGAAAAATTTCAACCCATAAATGGCGAATCAATACTTGAAAAAATTGCAGGCATGCCGCAATATACCTGGAACTACAAAGGACAAGACGCAAAAACATTTCGCCACTACGGCCCCATGGCGCAGGATTTTTATAAAGCATTTGGAAAAGATGATTATGGTTCGATTGGTTGTGATACACTGATCAACCAGCAGGATTTCCTGGGTGTAAGCTTCGTTGCCATACAAGCATTGGAAAAAAGAACGGCTGAATTGCAAAAAGAACTGGAAAAACAAAATGCTATAATAAATAAACTTCTTGAACAAAATTTAGAATTAAAAAAGAAAGCAAAGCCAAATAATAAATAAACCAAACGATAGCTCAGTTCATCTAATCATATTTCACCCGATTGGGTACTTGTCCTGCTTTTTATTAGTAAATAATTTTATAGAAATTTTGTTGCTATGAGAAAATTGATAATCAGCATTTGCTTTTTTGTACCGGTAAGTTTGATAGCACAGAATGTAGGAATAGGAATAACTGAACCAACGGCCCGTTTGCATGTGGCTGACAGCAGTGTTTTATTTAGCGCCGTTGGCAATGTTCCCGGAACCCCCGGCAATCCTCCCATATCAGGTCAGGGACGAAGAATGATGTGGTACCCGGACAAAGCAGCTTTCAGGGTGGGGTATGTATATAATGATAATTGGGATAAGGACAATATTGGCATCTATTCTTTTGCATCTGGATATGGTTCCAAAGCAAGTGGGAGTTTATCAACAGCGATGGGGATTCTAGCAACTGCATCAGGAACAAATTCTACAGCAATGGGGACTGTTACAACTGCGTCGGGCAATAATTCAACAGCGATGGGGTATCAAACACATGCATATGGTGGTGTTTCAACAGCGATGGGGTATCTAACAACTGCATCCGGAGGTTATTCTACAGCGATTGGGGAATCAACAATTGCATCCGGAAATAATTCAACAGCGATGGGATATCTAACAACTGCATCCGCATCTTATTCAACAGCTATGGGGTATCTAACAACTGCATCCGGAGGTTATTCTACAGCGATGGGGAATACTACAACTGCATCCGGAAGTCCTTCAACAGCGATGGGATATCTAACAACTGCATCCGCATCTTATTCAACAGCGATGGGGTTTGGAACAACAGCATCCGGTATTGCTTCAACAGCGATGGGAGTTAGTACAGTTTCAAGACCGTATGGCTCATTAGTAATAGGACGGTTTAATGACAGCATAATTACCAGCAACCCCACAACCTGGGTTAGCACCGACCCGGTTTTTATCATCGGCAATGGCACGTCGACTAATATAAGAAGCAATGCTATGGTGGTTCTTAAAAATGGTAATGTGGGTATTGGCACCAATACACCTGTTGCAAGCCTGCATATAATACATAATTCCAGTGCTTCTGCCGGGCTTGTTCTTGAAAACATCAACAATGGCAATAAATGGAAAATATATTCATCATTCGGTGATAACAATCTTACTTTTTATAATAATGCCAATATTGAAATAGCTGACATAGATGACGTCACTGGTGTATTCAGCGCATTATCTGATTCTCGCTATAAAAAGAATATTGAAGATATGTCCCCGGTTTTATCATCCATTCTTCAGTTGAGGCCCAAATATTATCATTTCAACTGGCAGGAGAATAACGATTCAAAACAGCCGGGTATGCTTGCACAGGAAGCTTATGCTTTATTTCCTGAATTAGTGAGCTATAACAAGGAAAAAGATTTGTATAAAATGAACTATGCCGGTTTCAGTACAATCACCATCAAAGCCATACAGGAGCAACAGGAAATTATCCAGGATATGCAAAAGCAAATTGATGAATTGAAAAGGGAGATGCAATCATTGAGGTTGAAAAAATGAAATGGTTACAAAGCTGCCATCACCAAAAGCCTGAAAGGAAGCAAAGGAAAAACATTCACTGAATTATCAGGTGATGTTGTAAAAATTATCCGGAGAAAAATGCTTTCTTTTAAAAAATCAATTCACTGGTAAACTATCTCCATCCGTCTTGACCTGGAAACAAAAGGTATTGTAGAAACATTTACTGAAAAAGCCGGCCCGGATGACCCAGTCGGACGGGGAAAAAAACTGAACCGGTTGAAGAAGTAATTTCCGAGATAAGAAACAATTAATCATTCATGCCGGAAATTAAACCACGTCTTCTTACTTTTGTTTTCCTGAATTAAGAATCAAAAATCTTCAATCTAAAATCAAAAAATAATTATGGCATTTACATTACCCCCTCTTCCCTATGCACATGATGCACTGGAACCGCATATTGACACACTGACCATGCAGATACACCATGGCAAGCATCACCAGGCTTATGTTGACAACCTGAATAAGGCTATTGCCGGTACTGAACATGAAAATAAAACACTGGAACAAATAGTGGCTCAGGCAGGCGCTATCAGCGCCCCGGTCCGCAACAATGGAGGCGGACACTGGAACCATAGTTTTTTCTGGGAAAGTCTATCTCCCAAAGGCGGTGGTGCACCTTCGGGAAAACTGGCTGATGCCATAAACCATGCTTTTGTTTCATTTGATGAATTCAAAACAAAATTTGCAGCTGGCGGTGTGGGAAGATTTGGCAGTGGTTGGGTTTGGTTGGGTATTGATACAAATAAAAAACTTTGCATTTGCAGCACCCCAAACCAGGATAATCCATTGATGGATGTTGCCGAAACAAAATGTACGCCTATTCTCGGAGTGGATGTATGGGAACATGCCTATTACTTAAAATATCAGAATAAAAGACCCGATTACCTGGCTGCTATCTGGAATGTGATTGACTGGAAGAAAGTGGCAGAAAGGTTTGACGCAGTTTAAATTCTTTAACAGATAATATCAAAAAAAATCATCCCGCTTCAGGCGGGATGACTTTTTTCTTTTCGAAAGGGTTATTTACATTTTTCCATAATCTCTTTCATTATCTTTTCGGCTTTTTCTTCCATAGCCTTATCGTCTTTTTTATCCTTATATTTTTTTTCCATGTCATTCCCGAAGGCCATCATTTCTTTCTGGAGATCTTCCATTTCTTTTTTTACTTTTTCATCCGATTGATCTTTGGCGGCTAATTGCTGGGCTTTGCATTGCATATTTCCGATTTTCCTAACGTCACCTTCAAAAGAAGATGAAGATCCGCAGGATGACATACTTACTACAACAGCTAATATAGCCATTGAAAGAAAATTTTTTTTCATGTTGATTGTTTTCGGTTTAAAAATTAATCGTTTTTTACAACTGATAGAAATACCGGTTGACGAGTACAAAATAGGACTAATTATCTTAAATAAAAAATCGTTTCAGGGTACCGGGTCATAACCACTGCTACCCCATGGATGGCACCGGCTTATTCTTTTTATTGCCAACCACATCCCCTTAAATACACCATGCTTTTTTAATGCTTCAGCAGCATAATGAGAGCAGGTAGGAGTATAACGACATTTTGGGCCCAACCACGGTGAGATGATCAACTGGTAAATTTTTATCAGCAGGATAAATGGCAGGCTTAATATGTGGAGAATTGCTTTCAAACTGTTTCACTTAGTATGCCGGTAAGTTTATCTATTACTTTTCCTGTTTTTTCATATACTTCTCTAAATGCCGGCAGTTCCTTACTTGTGTATATAAAAAAGATAGTTAATCCGCATTGCCTTTCAATAGACTTATCCTGAAGTGTTATTTTTTGAAGCCGGTATGCTTCCCGTACCAGTCTTTTTATTCTGTTTCTATCTACTGCTTTTTTAAAATTCTTTTTACTGATACCCACCCCGAATTGAAGTGATGTCTTTCCTGGTTTAACAAGTGTGTAATAAATCCTGAATGGGGCTAAAGTAAAACGTCTCCCTTCGCTGAATAGTCGTTCAGTTTGCTTTTGGCTTTTAATCCGCTCTTCTTTCCCTAAGGTAAATTTTTTAGACATAATAGTTCGCCGCTATAAAACTAAAGTAAAAAAGCCCTCCCGCCTGAGGCGGGAGAGCTTTCAAATATTAAGACTTTAAAACCCAACCAGCGTTTATCGAAGGAAGAGCTTTGGAGTTTCTCTATTTTTGTTTAGTCTCATCAGAAACAGTCAGCTTCTTACGGCCTTTTGCACGTCGACTTGCTAAAACTTTTCTTCCGTTAGCTGTTGCCATACGTTTACGAAAACCATGAACAGTTTTACGACGTTTACGATGAGGTTGGAATGTACGTTTCATTTTTTTTCTCTTTTTCCGTTTTATGAAATGCGGCCGGGAGAACGGACCAGGTTTCAGGTTTCACCAGCAAATCACCACACTTGCTGTTTGTGAAAGGACGGCAAAGGTAAGGGAAGCAGATCAGAAGTACGTTGTAAGAAGTATGAAATTTATCTCTTTCCCAAGAGATTGATAGTCAATATAATTAAACCCCCAGATCAACATGTTTGGAGTTAACCATCTCACCATAAAATATACCGGCATGATTATCAAAATCGGTTGTAGAATCAGTAGTATAAAACTGCCTTTCGCCATTTTTGCTACAAAGCTTCTCAATTTCAGGGTGGCGTTGCAAATAATCTTCCAGACTTGCCGCCACAATTTCTCCTTGCGAGATTAGTTTCACGCCTACCGGCATATATTCTTCAATTTTTTCACGCAACAATGGATAATGAGTGCAGGCCAGTAATAACACATCAATACTTTCACCTTTTTCAAAAATATTATGGAGATTTTTTTTCACAAAAAAATCAGCACCATGTGTATGGTGTTCATTGTTTTCAACCAGTGGCACCCACATCGGGCAGGCTTCCTGGTACACCGTTACAGCCGGAAAAAATTTTGCTATTTCCATCGGGTAAGATTCAGAAGCAACAGTACCATTGGTAGCCAGAATTCCAACTTGCTGTGTTTCAGAATAAGTTCCGATGATCTCTGCGGTTGGCCGGATCACTCCTAACACCCTTTTGCCCGGAGCTATTTTTGGTAAATCATTTTGCTGAATGGTTCTTAGGGCTTTGGCAGAGGCTGTATTGCAAGCTAAAATAACCAATGAACAACCTTGCTCAAAAAACCAATTGACACTCTGCCGGGTATATTGATAAACCGTTTCAAATGAACGATTGCCGTATGGTGACCTTGCATTATCACCCAGGTAGATATAATCGTATCGGGGAAGTTTGCCGATGATATCCTTAAGTACTGTAAGACCGCCGTACCCTGAATCAAAAACACCTATAGGATTTTGTGAAGCCATCAAGCAAAAGTAAGGAGGGTTTGCTGTTAACTTACCGGTAAAAAAAATCCCGTTCAGCTTAAAGCGGAACGGGATAAATTAATATTATCTGATTTTTTGCTTTTTACTTCGGCTTAGCCGGAGGATTCTGGTTGGGAAGTTTGATATTCAATTTAGCCAGCACTAGTAAGGAAATATCATCTGCTGTAGGGGCTACCAAAAAAATATCGGAAGAAAGTACATGTGAGTATCCTTTTTCTTTAGCAACATCTTCAATCGCTTTTTTAGCTTTGGAATAATAAGGCTTTAAAAACTCTTGTTGCTGGAATTGCTGAACCTGTTGAATTAACTCATTTGCACCATCCAGTTCATCTTTATAACTCTGTAAATCCTTTAAAATCTGGTCTTTGACACCTTTAGGTTTGGTGCTATCCGCATAATCCTGAAGTTTCCGCTGGTATTCACCCTGAACATAATTCAACCTTGGCATGATAGAGTCAGTAACATATTTCTGACCTATTGTATCCATATTTATTTTATCCCGGCCCAGTTCAGGCATTACTCCTACAATATCATCAATACGGATATATGCAATTTTCGTTTGTGCCGAAGCAATTCCGCTGATCAGCAATCCAGCCACTACAACTAATACTTGAAATTTTTTCATGAGTGTTTTTTTTACTTTTCAATACTTCACCCTTTCAGGTGATTTTGATTTACTTTTTTAGAGATTGAGTTTAAGAATATTTGGTTGCGTTGTTCTATTTTTTTTAACATCCGGTAACTTCCTGTATTAGTTTCTGACACCTAAATCCTTCAGTATATCTTCGCTTTTGTCCAGTTTAGGGTCGGCAAATATAATGGTAATTCCTTCACTTTTATCGAGCACAAAATCATACAGCCTCCCGTGGACCTCGAGTTTTGGAGGGGGCGATCCTAGACCAGCCGTGATGCCGGTGTCGAAGCCTCTATGGAAGGTGTTCGACTCCTCGGCGGTCGAGAACCCGGCGTACCTGGCGGATGGGCCAGGGTTGGCCGGTGTACATGGTGGCGCGGGCTCCGAATCGAGTCGCCTGACAGCCGGCGCGTTTGCTCCCAGGAATCGACCGTGTTAGCGGCCCCTCCAAGCGCGCGCGAAGCACGCGGGCGCGAAGTCGGGTCTTGGGGACAGCACGACGGTGAAGGGTCAGGATGCGCCGGCATCGCGTGTGATCGGGGCGCATCAAACACAAGGAGCCAATATGCAGAACCGAGGCTTGATCGTGGC
>JANNQR010000081.1:0-24874 GCA_031400855.1 Chitinophagaceae bacterium
TGTAGTTTTAATCTGAAGCAAATGAAACGTGTCAACGCTTCTTTCACTGAAAGTGATTTTTCTTTTTAAAAAAATCAATAAGTTCTGCATTTCTTTTTTTAAGCTTTTGCAGGTCTCCCAGTCTTGCCCTACACCACAACGAATACATTCTCAACTGATTGAAATACCGGTTTAATAATTCCTTGTTGTTACCATATAAAGCAAAAACTGTGGAAGTGTTGAGAGTATCTTTCCAACTTTCATAATTGACCATTGAGTAAAATGTATTCCGGACTTCCGATTGAACTTCCTGGAACCCACTTGTCTCTGCAGCTTTATATTTCCGGAGCAGGTTATCATACAACAGAATACTGTCTGCATCTGCTGCTTTTAATAAGCGAAGCCCTCCCGCATTTTTCAGTTGCTGTAAGGTACGGTCTGTATAGACCATGTCCGGGAAGTCGAAGGTATTCCGGACAATTTTTGTTAAACAGTTTTTTGGGGCACGGTCAATCAGCAGGGAGTCGTAACAGGAAGGCATGTTTCTCAAAACGGAGCGTTTTACCTCGAACCTGGTGATAAGGTCGTTGAAATGAGATGAATCGGTTATCAGGTCTTCATAAAAGGACCGGATATATTGTTTACCCCTGTCTTTTTCAATCTTATGCTCCAACTGATACTCTGCTAAAAATCCGCAGAACACAGCAAGAAACAACATTAAAAACTCCCAGAAATAATGGGTCCATTTTTTTCGGGCGGTGTGAGTGTGGCTATGTACTTCCATAAATAATTTATTTCAAATGATATTTGTTTTTATAATATTGAATAAGGGCAATCGCTTTATTCTTCAACTGTGTTATGCTGTTTCGCTGACCATTGGTTGTTCTTAAATACATTGACAATTCATTAAACCACTTATTAAGCAAAACCTTGTCATCACTAAAAAGCAAAGAACCACTTAATGTACTGGTTGTCGTATCAAGATCCATCGTGGCGGTAGTAAGCTGGACTGGTGCAATCACTCTGAAGTCTGCCAGTTGATTCAACGTGTTTCTCACATTATCCTGTGAACTCTGGAATACAGTTGCTTGAAAATCCAGATACCCTTTATACATATTTTCATAAATAATAATGCTGTCGGCATCTGCTTTATTTAATAACCGGTAACCACCTGCATTGGCAAGTTGCTTTAATGTCCGGTCGGTTAATACAAAACCCTTGTTACTCCTTGAATGTTTAAGTAAAATTCCCATACAGGCAGTTGATGTCAGATCTTTCAATACTGTATCATAGCAGGCATACATATTATTTAATGCTTCTATTTTTTCTGTGTCGTATTCTATTAGTTTGTTGATCCTGGCTGTATCATTTTTCAGGTCTTCATATAAAGAATAGATGTATTGTTTTGCCCTGTCCTTTTCAATTTTGTGCTCCAACTGATACTCTGCTAAAAATCCGCAGAATACAGCGAGGAATAACATTAAAAATTCCCAGAAATAGTGGGTCCATTTTTTCCGGGCGGTGTGGGTGTGGGCATGTACTTCCATTACAATAGTTTAAGATTTTTTGGGATCCAGTTTTTCGATTGTTCTTTTAGCTGCAGCTATTCGTATCCTTTTGTTTTTTTCCACCATTTTATGGGTAATCCATTTTTCAATCGTATGGTGGAGGGGTATTAACAAGGACGCTATGCATACAAGTATAAGAAGCATAATGACCGGGGAATGATGCGTTATTGTTTCAAGGAAAGGATGAATTAATAAATTAATAAATTCAAAAACAACAAGAAGGCCAATAATTCCAATGAACTTTATTACAAACTCATTGACCAGAATGCTATGTGACAATAGTAAAAAAAGTACGATAAATGATATAATCCCCAAACTGATAATTAAATACTGAATCTGGCGTTTTCGCTCTTCTTCTGCTTTTCTGTTTTTCATTTCTTCATCCCGTGTGCGGAGCTGTTCTGCAAAAGCCATCGATTGGATCCCGTTAATTTTTTCCTGGCTGAAAACAGAGTCTCTTAGTGCCGCTTCAAGCCGGGAAAAATAATAGGCACTGTCGGGTTTACCCAGTTTATAATATATTTCCTGTAAATGACCGGCCGATGCAAGACCCAATTCATTGTTTTTTATTTCCCTGCTACCAGCAAGACATTGCAGTGACATTGTCTTGGCAGGTAAGAGCTTATTATGCCTTATCAGGAATTCGGAAAACATTATTTTAGGTGAACTGCCGGGTAAAAAACGAAAAGTTGAGTCCTCAATAAATACGGCTTTATTAAAATAGGCTTCTGACAGATCTAAATCGCCAAGCTGTTCATATACACCGGCTGATAAAGCATTTACCACAGCTTCAAAAAATTTACTTTTTAAGAATAGGTTGATTTCATTTACAGCCTGTGCATAATGTAATGCGGAATCGGACTTCCCCTGCAATAAATAATATTTTGACATCAAGGTTTTCACCTGGATATTCATAAAGGGAAAAATAGGAGAGTTTTTATCCGGCAGGTTAAGGGCAGCCAGAGTGATATATTTAAATTCGTCTGCGGGGTTTTTTATACTGTTAAAGACAATACTGATATCCAGATAAAGGGAGCTTAGTCTTCGTTTGTCCTTTGCTTTTTCTGCCATGGGAACCCCTTTAAGAAAATATTCCAACGCTTTGGTAAAATTGCTATTCCACGAAAAATAATTACCTAACCAGTCATAGCTGATGGCCAGTAAAGAATCATTTTTCAAATCCTGTGCAATAGTTAATAGTTGGAGACAAAAAGCTGAATCTACCCTTGCGCTGCCACCTGAAAAAAATCTCTCCCCGAGTTTGTTGAGCAAGTCAAACCTTTCGATTGGTTTTTGAGTATTGACTAAAAGGGATTTTAAGCTGTCCACATATTTGTTTTGGGCAATACATTGGCAGGTAAGCAAACATGTGAACGAAATGATAAAAATTTTTTTCATGGTCAGTCAGTTTGAATTGTTATTTCCACCCTGTTCAATTGCATTCCCTGCTCCCTGCATTATTTTTTTATTTGCCGGTATAAAAAGGCACAAAGAAATCCCACGGCCAAATAGATGATAAATCTTAACAGCCAGCTTTTTCAGGAAAATTTACTTTGTTTTGGTTTTTGCTCTTCCATTTTTCAGATTGAGGAGTTTGCAGTTATTGATTTGCTTTAAATACTCTTAATAAATTGCCTCCTAAAATTTTCCGGATATCTTTTTTGCTGTATCCTCTTTTTACCAACTCCCCGGTAATCTTTGGAAAATCTTCCACCCCATCCAATCCGGCAGGTAATGAATTAACACCATCAAAGTCACTACCCATCCCCACATAATCTACCCCCACCATTTTTACTATGTAATCAAGATGATCTAGCAGTAACGACATTGGCGGACGAAGCCCTCTTACTTCATCCGGGTATTTATTAAAGAGGAACAATTCCATAAAATAAGGTTCAGGATTTACCTTTAATAAAGAATCCATTTCCTTTTTATGCTTTGCAGTAAACGCATCACTTCTGTCTTCAAATGCAGGGTCAAGAAAACCACTGTAAAAATTAAGATGGAAAACACCGCCATTTTTTGCCACTGCTTTTATTTGTTCGTCTTTTAAATTTCTCCGGTGCGGACAAAGTGTATAAACACAACTATGCGAAACCAACACCGGTTTTGTTGTCACCGCAATAGCATCCCAGAATGTTTGTTCGCCAACATGAGAAAGGTCAACTAACATTCCCAATTCATTCATTCGTTTAATAATCCGTTTTCCAAAATCAGTCAATCCCTTTTTTCTTACGGAGTCTGCCCCCCTCTCCCCACTGGGGAGAGGCCCGCCCGGATGAATCGTTCGGACGGGGGTTGGGGGTGAGGTCTCATCCAATGCAGAAGTAGCCCAAGGGGTAGAATTATTCCAGGTAATCGTCATATACCTCACACCTCTTTTATATAAGGCATCTAATTTGGTCAAGTCATTCTCAATCATGTGGCCGCCTTCCACACCAAACAGTACTGCCAGCTTTTTTTGTTTGGTGATTTTCTTAATGTCTTCTGCAGTAAATGCCTGCATCATTTTATCGGGATTTCGGTTGGTCCATGCCATTACCGTATCTATTTCTCTATTGGCCCATGCATAGGGATCCTTCATATTGCCATCACACCAGATAGAAAAGAACTGTGCATCCACACCGCCTTCTTTCATCCGTTGCAAATCAGAATGTGTTTTTGTTTTTAATGATTCATCAAAACTTACACCACCATCAATAGCCGTGGTGGGTATATCATTATGTGTATCAATCAATATGGAGTTGAAATGAATCTTCTTTGCCCGTTGGGCGAAAGTAATGGCTGATGTAAACAGTATTGACAGCAGTAAGATATGCCGTTGATAATTTTTCATGCAGAAAGTGTTGGTTAGAAAATTGTAAGGAAAATTACCTTTCTTTTTGCAAACGCTGATAAGAATGTAATGTCTCAGTTTGAAATTAATACCGATACGACATTAAAAGCATGTCCTTCAGTCATACCTGTTGTCTATCGGTATTAATACCTCTGGCAAGGATATTAATTTAAAGTCTATTTGGTATAACTTGAACCACATAGCCACATAGACCACATAAGTATAACACATAGCTATTTGATTTCCTATGTTCCTATGTGGTTCAAAAACCATTTTTTATGAATAAGTTTTCAAACTGAGACATTACCGATAAGAAATCAGTTACACTATTCTTGTTCCTCTTCTTTTATTGCCGGGCTTGGTGGCAATCCTTTTTTAAACCGGAAGAAAGCAGATTTAATATAATACTGAAACTCATAATCGCTGGTTGTTTGCGTAAAAATGAGAGAGGGCCGGTACAACAGCATGAAACTATCTAACTCCGGACTTTCGAGCAAGGTTAAGCGACGAACCAACGCCTTATTGAAACGATGCTCAATATATTTTTCCTGTTCTTCCAGCAACAACCTTCTCTGAAAAGAAGCCAGGCTGCGGTTGCGTTTAAAGCGGAATATATTGATAAGCTCATCCAGGTCGAAACCAACTCCCATTCCACTGATCGATGGTCTTATGGTAGGTTTCTTGTAGTTGAAAATTTTAGCATAGTCTAACCGGTTTTGAATAGAATCCTGCCGGTAATATCTGGGTCTTATTTTTACTTCTTTCAGTACAGGCACATTTACCAGTAGCGAAATATCAAACCCCAATGGGTTCACAATCTTCAATACCGGAAACTTTATGGTGGGTTTGTTCAGGTAGCTGAACCAGATAGAGTCCTTTTCTGTCACCTCAATCTGGTAGTATCCATCAGCATTGGTTAATGTTCCTTTTCCTGAAGTAGAAAGCACAGTTACTGCCTCAAGAGGATAATTCCGTGAACTGTCATACACTACCCCTTTTACCGTATAGGTTTGGGCACTGGCTGAGAAATCAGTTGCCAGTAATACAGCCATCATGAATGATGTTATGCAAAGAATACGCCTATTCAAAATCTTATAATTGGCAGCAAGTAACGAAAGAATATGCAAAAGGTTCATTAAAGTAAGTGGATTCCGGAAATAAGTTCTTCAATTACACGGGGATAATGTTCATGCTCCAGTGAAGCTACCTTTTTGGCAATCGATACGGCTGTATCATTGGAGTTAACAGGGCAAGATGCTTGAAAAATGGTTTTGCCATGGTCAAACACTTCATCTACAAAATGTATAGTTATACCAGTCTCTTTTTCATGATTGTCAATTACAGCCTGGTGTACAAATTGGCCATACATTCCCTTGCCACCATATTTTGGTAGCAGGGCAGGATGGATATTAATAATGCTGTGTAGGAATGCTTTGATTAATAATGCGGGAATTTTCCAGAGAAAACCTGCCAGTATAATAAAATCAATCTCTTTTTCCTTCAACTCCTTTATATATGCATCACCCCGGAAGAATTTTTCTTTTTCAATCAGAAGGATAGGGATATTTTCTTTGGCTGCAATTTTCAACACTCCGGCATCGGGTTTATTGCAAACGATTAAAGCAACATTAATTGATCTGTGTGTATGGAACCGATCAATGATCTTAGCAGTATTACTACCAGCCCCCGAAGCAAAAACAGCAATTTTTTTCACCCGGCAAATATAATCTGCATATCTTGATGCAATGAAACAATTCGTATTTTTCATTGGTGTTTTATCAGCACAATTCATGGCAGCACAACCCTGTGTTTCAATAGTGGCACCGCAGCTTTCTGAAAACACCCGGAAAGAGTTTGAACAAAAATTATCTGCGGCTAAAGCTGAATATGAAAAAGATACCGCTGATGCAGCTGCTATAATATGGTATGGAAGAAGAACAGCCTACACGGGAGATTATCTGAAGGCTATTGATATTTTCACTAAAGGGATCAATCTTCACCTTAAAGATGCCCGCCTGTACCGACACCGGGGACATCGCTATATTACGGTCCGTTGTTTTGATAAAGCGATTGTTGATTTTAAAAAAGCAGCGCAGTTAATAAAAGGCAAGCCGGATGAAGTGGAACCGGATGGTTTACCCAATGCGAAAAATATTCCTACCAGCAGCTTGCATTCGAATATCTGGTATCATCTCGGGTTGGCTTATTTTATAAAAGGGGAGTATAAGAAAGCACTAAAGGCATATAAAGAATGCCTGAAAGTTTCCAATAATGCTGATATGTATGTAGCAACGGCCAACTGGATGAATATTACGTTACGAAAAAAGTTAAAACATAAAGAAGCAATAGCTCTTTATTACAGCATTGATCAAAACGCTGAGCTGATTGAAAGCAGGGATTACATGAATTTATTAGAAATGTACAGGAATAAATCAACGGAAAAGGAAATTGAATCTTATGCGGTGCTGATTTCTTCAAAAGATCAGTCACTTGCATCGGCTACTATCAACTTTGGAGTGGGGTATTACTGTTTGCTTTTTGGATATAAAGATAAAGCCAATGAATTTTTTAGGAAAGCCATTGCCACCAACCAATGGTCAAGCTTTGGTTATATAGCTGCTGAAAAAGAACTCAACAGGATGAAATAAATAATTGATATGATTCAGGGACTATATGAAACTCACCTTGAAGTAACGAACCTGGAACAGGCTGTAGACTTTTACAAAAACGTATTGGAGCTTGAGCATTGTTATACAGAAGAAAAAAGAAGAATTGCTTTTTTCTGGATAGGCCAGCCAAAAGAATATATGCTGGGGCTTTGGGAAAAACCGAAAGCTGAATCCGATAGCTATCGGATAGAGAAAAGGCATTTTGCTTTTCGTTGCGATGCAGAAGATGTGTTATATAAATCAGTAAGCTGGTTAAAAGAAAGAAATCTGCAGCCGTATAATTTTCTAAAAGATGAAAACGAAAAACCAATGGTGTTTGCCTGGATGCCTGCTATCGCTATTTACTTTGATGATCCCGATGGAAATGTACTGGAATTTATTGCCGTATTGGAAGGGTTACCAAAACCCGAATTGGGTGTAATTTCTTATGAAGAATGGCTGAATGCAGAATAAAGATCAATAACTATGTAATGGTTATAACCTTTAGGACTCTCCCGACTCCCGACTCCCGACTCCGGTCTCCTGACTCTTCCCGACTCCGAACTTCGTCCCGATTTTTTTAATATACTTTAAAAAAAAGGTGAACTGGCCAAATGGAATACTGACAATTAAAACGGCCAACGGCCAGATTAGTGTAATTAATAGTATGTAAATGACGGCCCAAAGCCAGTCCTGTTGAATAGAAAGTGAATTCATGATTTTTTTGCCCACAAAGCCTGTAGCACTGCCACCAATGGCAAAAGTGCATAGTATTAAAGCCAGTCTTCCACCACTAACTTTCCATTTTTTTTGTAACCCTTCGAGCATGATGCGGCAAAAGTGCAGAAAAAAAGGCCAACTCTATTTCAAAATTTCAGATATGTTGAAGATTACCCACAAGTTGACTTTTTTATGACAAACAATTTTATGGGGGGCATAGAATATAATAAAAATCTGTTGAAACGCAGTCTGGTGGCGGATCAAAAAAAAGTTAAACTGGTTGGCGTTTTGTTAAGTTCCTGACTTATTTTTGCGCCAATCGAACGGATTTTATCCACATTTTTCAGTATCAATTGTGTCTATGATTCCTTGTATACCAATGGCCAGAAAACTAACGCTGCTTATATTTTCTTTAGTTGTTTTTTCAACAATAAATACTGTTTCTGCACAATCCATACAGGGTGATGCAGCAGCTGGTAAAGCAATATTTAATGGGCAATGCGCTGCTTGCCACAATCCGCTAAAAGATGGTACCGGTCCTGCACTTGCAGGTTTGGAAGAAAGACATAAATGGGCAGATCATAATGAATTACTTAAATGGATTAATAATCCGGCTGCCTACATGGCAACAGATCCTTACACACAGGGTCTTAAAGCCAAGTATATCTCATTGATGAGTGGTTTTCCAAGCTTGAATATTAAAGATGTAGATAATATTGTTGCTTATATTAATGACTTTGTTGCAAAAAGTAAAGTAGTTCAGCCACCTGCCGGTCCAGATGGTGGTGGAAAAGGAGGAAACTCAAACGCTGTCATATTCGGTGTCATCTCTCTTATACTCGGAATAATTGCCCTGATACTGATGCAGGTAAACAGCAACCTGAAAAAGATGAGTGATGATGTTGAAGGAATCCGCCGTCCTGATCCGGTTCCTTTTTACAAAAACAAGGTTTACATAACTATGATGGCCCTTCTTTTCTTTACAGTGGGTGGTTATTTTGTATCAAAAGGTGCAATTGGTTTGGGCCGTCAAAAGGGTTATCAGCCGGTTCAACCTATTTACTACTCTCATAAAGTACATGCCGGTATCAACCAGATCAGTTGCCTTTATTGTCATGGTGCTGCATGGGATAGCAAACATGCCGCTATTCCTTCGGTAAATACTTGTATGAATTGCCACAAAGCGATTAATACGTATGAAAAAGGGCCAAAACTGTATGATGAGGCTGGTAATGAAGTAAATGGAACTGCAGAAATAGAAAAACTGTATAAGTATGCAGGGTTTGATCCTAAAAATCCGAATAAATGGGATCCTTCCAAAGCCAAACCAATTGAATGGGTAAAAATCCACAACCTGCCCGACCATGTTTATTTCAATCACTCACAGCATATAAGAATAGGTAAAGTACAATGCCAGAGTTGTCATGGCGAAATTACTGCTATGGATGAAGTGAAGCAGGCGTCAGATCTCAGTATGGGTTGGTGCATAAACTGTCACCGGGAAACCAAGGTTGATTTTAATTATACGGAAGGAAAAGGCAACAAGTTTTACAGCATTTATGAGAAATTTCATAACGATATAAAGAACCATAAAATGGATAGTGTAACGGTTAAAGATATTGGTGGTTTGGAATGTCAGAAATGTCACTATTAACCCCCTGTCCCCCTAAAGGGGAGACTTAGGTTAAATAGTCCCGGGAAGAATTATAAAAGACGAAAGAACAGAGTTGAGCTAAAAATATTTTTTAACCAATTCCGGAATTGTGGGATGGTAAAGTGAGTTTGAATTTTCGGAGAATAAAGCCCCTTTAGGGGTTGGGGTTTATGAGTAAAAACAAGTACTGGCAAAGTTTCGGAGAGGTGAATGACCCGGAGAATCTTAAAAAGCTCTCTAAAGATGAGTTTCAGGAGGAATTGCCTTTTGAAGGGTTTGATGATAAAGGATTGATTGATGCCAAAGCTCCCCGCAGGGATTTTTTAAAGTATCTCGGTTTTAGTACCGCTGCTGCTACTCTGGCAGCCAGTTGTAAAATTCCGGTGAAGAAAGCTATTCCTTATGCCAACAAACCGGAAAACCTGATTCCAGGCGTGGCAAAATATTATGCGACCACTTATGTACAGGATGGTGATGTGATACCTGTAGTTGCTAAAGTAAGAGATGGCCGTCCTATAAAACTTGAAGGAAATACACTTGCATCATATACAGGTGGTGGCACATCTGCCCGTTCACAGGCATCTGTACTTGACCTATACGATATGTACCGGGCAAAATTTCCGTTGCATAAAGTAAAAGATAAATTTGAAGAAGTTCCCACTTTCGAACAGTTTGATAAAATGGTGGGGGATGCTTCAAAAGCAGCAGGAGGCTCTATCGTATTATTAACGGCTACCATCGTTTCTCCTTCTACAAAAGAAATCATTACTAAGTTTCCCAACTTAAAGCATGTTCAATACGATGCCGTTTCTTACAGCGGTATGCTGCTGGCCAATGAAGCCAGTGGTTTTGGAAGAAAAATACCTTCTTATGATTTTGGCGCAGCCAAAGTAATCGTAAGTCTTGGCGCAGATTTTTTGGGTACATGGCTCAGCCCTGTTGAGTTTTCCAAAGGTTATTCAATTGGTAGAAAGATTGATGAGAAGAACCCATCCATGAGTAAGCATTATCATTTCGAAGGGCACTTAAGTATGACAGGTGCAAATGCTGATGAACGTTTTACGCATCGTCCTTCTGAAACCGGTGCGGTGGCACTGGCTTTATTAGCAGCAGTAAATAGTGGATCTGTTTCTGTTTCTGATGCAAAATTGAAAAAAGGAATTGAAGCAGCAGCAGCAGATTTAAAAGCACATAACGGCGCCGCATTAGTAGTATGCGGCAGCAACGATAAAAATATACAGGTAATTGTAAATGCTATCAACGCAGCAATCGGTGCAAATGGCACCACCATTAACTGGAACCAGCCTGTTAACTACCGCCAGGGAATTGATAGTGATATGGTTGATCTGATTGCACAAATGGAAGCCGGTACAGTTGGTACGTTAATGATACAAGGGGCTAATCCTGCTTATACATATTATGATGCAGCCAAATTCAAAGCTGCATTGAAGAAAGTAAAAGTGACAGTTTCGTTCAACGAAAAAATGGATGAAACATCTGAACTCTGTGAATACATAATTCCTAATCATCACTTTTTAGAAAGCTGGGGTGATGCAGAACCAAAGACGGGTGTTGTAAGTTTCCTTCAGCCTACCATTTATCCTTTATTTAAAACCCGTCCTTTCCAGACATCATTATTAAGATGGAGCCTGCTTGCCGGACAGGCAGGTGGAAGCACACAGGACTATGAAACATATTTCAAGCAATACTGGGTTGGTAAATTGGGTTCTGAAACAGCTTACCATACCGCTCTTCAAGATGGAGTTAAAGAAACACCTGCTACTACAGGTGCCGGTGGTGGATATAACGGCGGTGCCGTTGCTGCAGCAACTACTGCTATTGAAGGGTATAAAAAAGCAACCGGGACCGAAGTAGTATTTTATCAAAAAGTTTCTATTGGTACCGGTTCACAAGCTGGTAACCCCTGGTTACAGGAATTACCTGATCCTGTTTCAAAAGCAACTTGGGACAACTATGCGTTGATATCCATGAAAAAAGCTGAAGAGCTGGGCATCAAATTGAATACTGATTACGAATATTATCCGCAGAAACCGGTTATTGAAATAACAATTGGTAAAAACAAAGTTGAATTACCAATATTAGTATTGCCCGGCATGAATGCTGACACCATTGCCATTGCTGTAGGTTACGGTAGAAGTGAGGCAATGGGTGTAACTGCCGCCGGAATTGGTAAAAATGTATATGGATTTGCATCCTATAATGGGAGCTCAGTAGATAATTATGTTACTGGTGCTACAACTACGAACCTTGGTAAGAAATATAAAATTGCCCAAACACAAATACATAACTCTTATGAAGATCGTATAGAAGTAGTAAGAGAAACAACTCTTGCTTCTTTCAAGAAAGAACCAAATGTAATTCCCGAGTGGAGGGAAGAATTGAAGGATGTTTATTTTGCCAACTCCAATGATGATTTCCGCAATGCCACTTTATATCCGCAGCATGAGCAGCCGGGTATTAAATGGGGCATGAGCATTGATATGAACAGTTGTACTGGTTGCAGTGCCTGTGTAGTAGCTTGTAGCGCAGAAAACAATGTATCTGTTGTTGGCAAAAGAGAAGTTCTCCGTTATCATGATATGCATTGGTTAAGGATTGATCGGTATTTTATTTCTGATCACAAAGATCCTGATCATCTGAAAGGAGTGGTCTTTCAACCAATGTTATGTCAGCATTGCGATAATGCGCCTTGCGAAAATGTTTGTCCTGTAGCAGCAACCAACCATAGCTCAGAAGGTGTAAACCAGATGGCGTATAACCGTTGTATCGGAACAAGATATTGTGCCAACAACTGTCCGTTTAAAGTTCGTCGCTTTAACTGGGCAGATTATACAGGTGCTGATAGTTTCCCCGATAACAGAGATCAGCAATTAGTTGGTAAGCTAGATGGTGTGATAGAACAAATGAATGATGATCTTACGAGAATGGTATTGAATCCTGATGTTACCGTTCGTTCAAGAGGGGTAATGGAGAAATGCTCATTCTGTTTCCAGAAATTGGCAGCAGCTAAATTAGATGCCAAGAAAGAGAACCGCATATTGAAAGATGGAGATGCAAAAACTGCTTGTCAAACAGCTTGTGCATCTAATGCTATTGTTTTTGGTAATGCACATGATAAAGAAAGCCAGTTAACTAAAGTACGCAACGATAATAAACAGCGTAGTTTTCTGGTTCTTGAGCAATTGCATGTGTTGCCAAATGTTACTTACCTGGCTAAAGTGAGAAATACAGAAGAGATAGACGAACACTGGAATGGCCATCATGATGGTGAAGAGCATGTGGAGGCTGGACATAAAGAAGAAAGCCATAAGGCTGACAGTACATTGCCATCAACACCAAAAGCAGTGGAAGCACAACATTAATAAAGAAAGAGAGAATTTAATTATTTGAATTTTTATAACCGCTTATGTCATTACTCAGATACGAATCACAGGTAAGGCCAGCATTGGTTGAAGGCGAAAAGGATTATCATCAGATAACTGAAGACATATGCCGTCCCGTAGAAGCCAAACCATCAAGACTATGGTGGATCGGGTTTTTAATTTCGGCGGCGATGCTTGGTTTTGGAATTCTCTCTGTCATTATGGAGATAATTTATGGTACCGGCCAGTGGAACCTGAATAAAACAATTGGATGGGGTTGGGATATTACCAACTTCGTTTGGTGGGTAGGTATTGGTCACGCCGGAACATTGATTTCTGCTATCTTATTATTATTCCGCCAGGGGTGGAGAACCGGTGTAAACCGTGCAGCTGAAGCAATGACAATCTTTGCGGTAATGTGTGCCGGTCAGTTTCCTATCTGGCACATGGGTAGGGTATGGAATGCTTTCTTCGTTCTTCCTTATCCAAATACAAGAGGTCCGCTATGGGTAAATTTTAATTCACCACTTCTGTGGGATGTATTTGCAATATCGACTTACTTCACGGTTTCTTTATTATTCTGGTACTCTGGTTTGTTACCTGACCTTGCCACATTGCGTGACAGGGCAAAAAAGAAATGGAGAAAAATGTTTTATGGTGTAGCAGCATTTGGCTGGACAGGAAGTACCAAACATTGGCAACGTCACGAAGCACTTTCTTTAGTACTGGCAGGATTGGCAACACCGCTTGTATTATCAGTACATACCATCGTATCTTTTGACTTTGCCACTTCGGTAGTACCGGGCTGGCATACCACCATCTTCCCGCCTTATTTCGTAGCTGGTGCCATCTTCTCCGGGTTTGCGATGGTACAAACATTATTATTGGTTACCAGGAAAGTTTTGAGTTTGGAAGAGTATATCACTCTCGAACATATTGAAGTGATGAATAAGGTAATTGTATTGACAGGTTCTATTGTGGGTATAGCTTATCTGACCGAATTGTTTATGTCATGGTATAGTGCCAATCCTTATGAGAACTTTGCATTTTTTAATAACCGGTTGGATTTGAACAGCCCTTATGGCTGGAGTTATTTCATTATGATGGGATGTAATGTGCTATCGCCACAGATATTCTGGTTCAAAAAAATGAGGAGGAACCTGGCACTCACATTCTTTATGTCGATATTGATCAATATCGGAATGTGGTTTGAGCGTTTTGTGATCATCGTTACTTCGGTTTACAGGGATTATTTGCCCAGTGCATGGAGTACTTATTATACACCAACAATCTGGGAGGTTGGTTTTTATTTGGGAACATTCGGGCTGTTCTTTACCTGTTATTTCCTGTTCTCCAAATTCTTCCCGGTAATTGCATTAGCAGAGATCAAGCATATTTTGAAACGAAGCGGTGAGAATTATAAAGAGAAAATGGATGAAATAGAGCAGGAAAATACAGAGGAGTTTAGTGAAAAGCATGGACATGATCATGGAGCGTAGAGAAAAGCTACGAGCCGTTAGCTGTGAGCTACGGGCTGGTAGAATTTGTAATGAATAAAATAGTTTTAAGGTTTCTTTCCGCCAACCGGCGAATAGAAACTCATAGCTAAAAGCTAAAATAAAATGGCAGTAAAAAAATTTGTAACAGGTAATTTTTATGATGAGGCCGTATTATTTCCAGCCGTAAAAAAGACCCGTCGTGCCGGATACAAAATCCATGACGTCTTTACACCATTCCCTATCCATGGATTGGATAAGGCAATGGGACTGCGTGATACCAGTTTACATACTGCCGGGTTTATTTATGGCATTACGGGAACTGCTACAGCCGTTGGATTTATCACCTGGGCGCTGACAGTTGATTGGCAATTGAATTTTGGGGGTAAGCCATTTTTTTCTTTGCCGGCCTGGGTCCCTATCATATTTGAGTTAACAGTATTATTTGCAGCAGTTGGTATGGTGCTTACATTTTGCTACCTGTGCCAGTTAGCGCCATTTGTAAGAAAAGATCATTTCAATCTTCGTTCTACAGACGACACTTTTGTAATGGTATTGGAGTGTACAGAAAAAACAAATGATGCAGAAGCGATAAGTTTTTTAGAGAGTATTGGCGCAAAAGAGGTTGAAGTACAATATAAAGAAACCGGCTGGTGGCTTGGCCGCTACGATAAAAACAGAAAACGGTTTGAAAAAACGGAAGTGACAGCTCATTAATAATTTAATTGACTGATGATGAAAAAATTTTGGATTATAGCAACAATTACTGCGGTGGTGGCGGGTATGGTCAGTTGCAATAAAGTACGGCGTAGCCCCGGCAGAGCTTACATGCCCGATATGGCATACAGCCGTGCTTATGAGACTTATGCTTCTACCGAAGCCTTGCAAAAGAAAAAGATAAATTATAATTCAATGCCTGTTGCAGGAACCATTGCCCGTGGCGATGCGGCTGCTTATGAGTTACAAAATGATTCTGCAGGTTATGTTAATTCCAAAAACGTTATAAATCCCTTGCCGGCATTAGATGCAAAACAATTTATAGAAGCAGCAAGATTATACCTTATCAATTGCGGTATCTGCCATGGCGAAAAACTGGATGGTAATGGCCCATTGTGGAAAGATGGAACCGGGCCTTATCCGGCAGCACCAAGAAACCTTTTAATTGATCCCGTCGCTACTATGCCGGAAGGAACCATGTTCCATTCATTAACCTATGGTAAAGGACAAATGGGAAGTTATGCTTCGCAGTTGAGTACAGAACAACGCTGGATGATCATACATTATATAAAAGAAAAACAGGCAGCAAGTAAACCGGCCACATCAACACCAGTTGCTGATACGGCTGCTGCAAAGAAACTAAAGTAGTATTGAAGAAATAATAAACGAACACTGATGTCAATAAAGGAAAAGTTTATAGTAACAAAGAGATACAACATGATATCAATTGCACTGATGGTGCTTGGTGTTGTGGCCATTATTGCGTTATACATTAACACACATGGTGGAGGTGGTACTCCTGAAGAAAAGCATATGAAGGATGCCCGTTTCTGGGCCAGCCTTTTGCAAAACAGTGTTTTCTTTTTATTGGTAGTAAATGCGGCTATGTTTTTTATCTGTGCTACTACGTTGGCATGGGGCGGTTGGCAAATGGCTTTCCGTCGTGTGCCGGAAGCGATTTCTGCAGTAGTTCCGGTTTTGGGCGTTATTGCTCTTGCCATTCTATTGGCTATTTCTTATGGCGATAATCACACCATTTACCACTGGACAGATGCGAAACATGTAGAACACGACACAATTCTGAACTTTAAGAAAGGGTTTCTGAATAAAGGTCTATACACTTTTATGACGGTGTTCACAGTCGTGGCGTGGTCATTACTTGGTTGGAAAATGAGAAAACTATCCCGCAGTTTAGATAATAATCCAATTACTTCTGTAGAAGGCAGAAAAAAATATATCTGGAACAATACTGTTTGGGCTGCCCTTTTTATTGTGGTTTTTTCTTTGACCGTCATGTCTTCCATTCCCTGGTTATGGCTGATGAGTATTGATGCACACTGGTACAGTACGATGTACAGCTGGTACACTTTTGCAAGCACTTTTGTGTCAGGTATGGCATTGATTTGTTTATTTGTTGTTTACCTGAAAAATAGTGGGTATTTGGAATACACCAATGATGAGCATATACATGATATTGGTAAGTTTATGTTTGCCTTCTCCGTATTCTGGACATACCTCTGGTTTTCACAGTTTATGTTAATATGGTATGCCAACATTCCTGAGGAGACTACCTATTTCAAACCAAGAGCACAGGGGGTGTATAGTGGAATATTCTGGTTAATGTTTATCATCAATTTTCTTGCTCCTTTGTTAATATTAATGCGGAGGAATTCAAAGAGAAATTATGCAACCATAACTTTTATGGCCATGCTTATCATCTTTGGTCATTGGCTGGATTTTTACCAGATGGTATTCCCCAGTCCGATGACGGATGAAAAAACAGGTCAAACACATGTGCCAATGATTTTGTGGGATCTTGGTGTTGCAGTAGGATTTATTGGAGTCATCATGTTTGTTACAGGAAGGGCATTGAGCAAAGCACCACTGCTTGCAAAAAACCATCCTTTTGTAAAAGAAAGTTTGATACATCATACGTAGACGGGTGTCTGACATCTCGAAGAGTGGTTGACACATAGTTGTAAAGTTTAGGAAGAAAGGTAAAAGCGAAGTTGAATTTTTTTCTTGGGATTTGGTCCCGATAATTATCGGAATTATTATTTGGAATTTAGATATATAGATTATGCAAACATTTTTCATCGTTGCAATTTTAGGGTTAGGTTTTCTGATTACATTTCAGATAGCCAAAGCCAGTGAGTATGTAGCAGTATTGCGTGGCGAAGAAAAAGCCAGGAAGCAAACAAATAAAGTAAATGCTTTTATGCTGCTGGCTTTTCTCATCATTGGATTGATTGGCGTTTATTATTGCAATGAAAAATTAAAAGGAAAAATCCTTGGCGAATCCGCATCTGATCATGGAATATTAATAGACAGAATGCTTTATATTACAATAGCCCTAACCGGTATTGTATTCATTATAACACAGGTATGTTTATTCTGGTTTTCTTATAAATACCAGGAATCGGATACCAGAAAGGCTTACTACTACCCACACAATAACAAATTAGAGTTGATCTGGACAGTGATCCCGGCCATCGCATTAACTGTATTGGTTGGCTTTGGGTTATTTTATTGGTTTAAAATCACCGGCAAAGAACCTGATGGTTCAATGGTGGTGGAAGTAACCGGGAAACAATTTGGTTGGGAGTTTCGCTATCCGGGAAAGGATAAGGTATTGGGAAAAAAATATTTTAAGAATGTAAGCCCAGAGAAAAACAATCCTGCGGGTCAAATTTGGGAAGACGGGTATAATCATGATGATATTTTTGTAGAACAGGAATTGCACCTTGTGGTTAACAAGCCAGTGAAGCTGATCATTAATGCAAAAGATGTGATACATGACGTAGGACTAGCCCATTTCAGAATGAAGATGGATGCGGTTCCAGGTACACCAACCACCATGTGGTTTACCCCCAGATTCACTACCAAAGAAATGCAAGAAAAAACTGGTAAGCCTGAATTTGTTTATGAAATATCCTGCGACCAGATGTGTGGAAAAGGGCACTATAGTATGAGGGGCGTAATAGTGGTGGAAACACAGGAAGAATATGACGCATATTTGGCCGGGAAAAAACCACAATACTTAGTAGCTAACCCCGATAGAGACCCGGGAGCGGCTAAAAAGGATACTGTAAAAACAGTGGCGATCGTAACAATTAAAAAATAAAGCGGTGCCGAATCCAGGCACTTTAAGTTTAAATAATTTGAAACCCCCCTTTAGAGACAGGGGCAAAATAAAAAGAGTATGAGTGAAGCAACGCATATTGATTCGAGGATGGCAACGTCACATGTTGAACACCATGATGGGCACCATGGACATCATCACCAATCTTTTGTTTCGAAGTATATCTTCAGCCAGGATCATAAAACTATCGCCAAGCAATTTTTGATCACTGGAATTATATGGGCCATCATTGGTGGTTTATTTTCAGTGTTATTCCGTTTACAATTAGGCTATCCGGAACAAAGCTTTCCTATCCTAGAAACTTTTTTTGGTAATTGGGCAAAAGGAGGACAAATACAACCGGAATTTTATTACGCATTGATCACCATGCATGGAACAGTATTGGTGTTTTTTGTATTGACAGCCGGATTAAGTGGAACGTTTGCAAATTTTCTTATTCCTCTGCAAATTGGTGCAAGAGATATGGCTTCTCCATTTCTGAATATGTTATCCTACTGGTTTTTCTTTATGGCCAGTATCGTTATGATTTCATCATTGTTTATTTCCACCGGACCAGCTTCGGGCGGATGGACTGTTTATCCGCCATTGAGTGCATTGGGACAAGCATCATCAGGGTCTAAACTGGGAATGGATTTGTGGATAGTCAGTATGGCGTTGTTTGTGGTATCATCTCTTCTTGGCGGTTTGAATTATATTACTACTATACTTAACCAGCGTACAAAAGGTATGAGTATGACCAGGCTGCCATTGACCATCTGGGCTTTGTTCTTTACCGCTGTGCTTGGAGTATTATCATTCCCGGTATTATTATCTGGTTTGATCTTATTGTTATTTGATCGCAACCTCGGTACAAGCTTCTACCTCAGCGATATTGTTGTAAACGGCCAAATATTACCAAACGAAGGAGGTAGTGCCATTCTGTTCCAGCACTTGTTCTGGTTCCTTGGTCACCCGGAAGTGTATATTATTTTATTGCCAGCAATGGGAATGGTATCTGAAATATTATCCGTAAACAGCCGCAAACCCATCTTTGGATACATGGCCATGCTAGGTTCATTATTTGCGATTACTATACTTGCCTTCTTAGTATGGGCACACCATATGTTTGTAACGGGATTGAACCCTTTTCTCGGTTCAATATTCGTACTACTAACACTATTGATTGCAGTGCCTTCGGCTATAAAAGTATTTAACTGGCTAACGACCTTGTGGCGGGGCAACATACGTTTTACTCCGGCTACATTATTTGCCATTGGCTTCGTTAGTTTATTTATTTCTGGTGGATTGACAGGTATCTTTCTTGGAAACTCAACCATCGATATTCACCTGCATGACACCATGTTTGTGGTAGCACACTTCCATATTGTAATGGGAGTAGCATCATTCTTTGGCATGTTTGCAGGAGTGTATCATTGGTTCCCGAAAATGTTTGGACGCTACCTGAACAACACTCTTGGTTATATCCACTTTTGGGTTACCATGATTGGCTCTTATCTTATTTTCTGGCCGATGCACTACCAGGGTCTTGCCGGTATCCCCCGCCGATACCTGGATAAGAGAGGCTGGGTATCGTTCAATGACTTTCCTGAGCTGGACAAAATGATTACTATCATTTCTATTATAGTATTTGCAGTACAATTGATGTTTGTGTTCAACTTTATCTATTCTATTTTCAAAGGAAGAAAAGTAACAAACCAAAATCCCTGGGGAGCTAATACATTGGAATGGACGACACCATTACGCCCCGGACATGGTAATTGGGAAGGAGAAATTCCTGAGGTTCACCGTTGGGCTTACGATTATGCAAAAGATGGAAGAGACTTTATTCCGCAGACAGAACCGATTGGTGAGAATGAGAGTAAACACTAAGGCCTCCCCAAACCCCTCCAAGGAGGGGCTTAAGAAGAGTCTGATTGATTGTGAATTGTTTTTTTAGAGGAGAACAGTTTTTTGAAAGCGCCGAAGGGGCTAAATGTTAATAGCTCCGGGTGAAACCCGGAGACATAAAAAAGATAGATGATAAAGAGAACCCCGGAGGGGTTCAATATTAATTCGAATAAAGGATTTTTTTTGTTGAAAGAAATTTCGAAACACGATGAATAGAATTACCGAACGATGAAGAGTGCGACGCAACAGACGATGATAGTAGCACTGAAGTTGGTAACAAAAAATTGTTCTTAATAATATAGCGAAGGCCGACATGAAGAAGATAAAGGACTATTTACAATTGATGAAGCCTTCGCTGAGTATTATGGTAGTGTTCAGTAGTGTGATGAGCTTTGCGCTAACAAAAGGCTCGGCAGACTATGAGGATTTTTGGAAAATGATACTCTTGCTCTTTGCAGGTGGGTTGCTGGTTACAGGCAGTGCCAATGCCATCAACCAGGTAGTTGAAAAAGATACGGATGCGATGATGAAACGGACAGCAAAACGTCCGATAGCTTCAGGTCGTATGGGTGCAACAGAAGGATGGGCTTTTGCCATTATTACTGGTGCACTTGGTGTATTTATATTGGGTAACTATTTCAACTGGCTGGCGGCGGGGTTGGCGGCATTTAGTTTGTTTCTGTATGCATTTATCTATACTCCATTGAAGAAAGTAAATTCAATTGCGGTATTAGTAGGTGCAGTACCGGGAGCATTGCCTTGTTTGATTGGCTGGGCAGCTGGAGATGGTAGTCTTGGAACAGGGGGCTGGGTATTGTTTGCGTTCCAGTTTTTCTGGCAATTTCCCCATTTTTGGGCAATTGCCTGGGTATCGCACAAAGATTATTCAACAGCAGGGTTTAAGTTGCTGCCGGCCAATGAAGGGCCAACAAAGTTTACAGCGATGCAAACCATCATGTATTCGGTATTGTTGATTCCTGTTACAGTGGCACCTTATTATACCGGTATGTGTAATTATAATAACACACCCGGAATAATCAGTTTGATATTGATTGGGTTGGCAAATTTATTTATGATTGGAAGATGTGTGACGTTATATAGAAAGATGGATGTGGGTTCGGCAAGAAAAGTGATGTTTGGAAGTTATATGTACTTGCCGGTGGTGATGTTAGCTCTTTTATTAAGTAAGACATAATAAGTGAAAATTAAACGGAGAAATTCAAAACCATGTTTGAGCAGCAGGTTTTACTTTTCAATTTTGACTTTTGAATTTGATATATGAGTACAGTGAGTATAGAGCAAAAAAAGAGGATCCACCCCCACAAGTTTACCATGTGGGTGGCTATTGGAAGCATTGTAATGATGTTTGCCGGTTTGACAAGTGCTTTTATTGTAAAGAGCAATCAGACCAGCTGGGTGCCGGTGCTGATACCAAGAGTGTTCTGGATTTCTACTGCGGCTATTATTATAAGCAGTATCACACTTCAGATGGCATTAAGATCATTTAAGCAGCGGGAAATGAGCCAGTACAGAATGTTGATTGGAGTGACACTGTTGTTGGGTGTTGCTTTTGTTGTGTTGCAGTGGATGGGCTTTCAGGATCTGTGGGCACAAAAAATAACGTTTAAGGGTTCCGGAGCAGGACAGTTCTTGTATGTAATTTTTGGGTTACATGCCATACATGTAATTGGTGGAATAATTGCTTTAATAGTAATGTTCATCAGAGCATTTATTGGTAAAACGAAACTATACAGCTCCGTTCCGGTAGAAGTGATGGCAGTTTACTGGCATTTTGTAGATGTACTCTGGCTTTATTTACTGATTTTCTTTATTGTAATCGGTGGTAAGTAAGCAGAATAGCTAGTTGAAAGATTTTTGATTTGTAATTGATTAAATAAATGTTTTATTCTTACAAACATATTGTTCTGTAAGTTTTTTAAAGATCCGCCGGATGGCGGAGTTGGGGTAAAAATTTTAATATGTCAACACAAGCAACAACAGTTCATCAGACCAAATGGTGGAGCGGCGGAAAAAGCCCCTTCAACCTGGAATATGGAAAGGTGATGATGTGGTACTTTTTGATGAGCGATGCCTTTACATTTGGAGCATTCCTTATTTCGTATGGCTCTATCCGCTTTAGTCAAAACTTCTGGCCTGATCCCAATGTGGTGTTTAATGCTTTTCCGGGAGCTGGTCATGCTAACCTGCCATTGGCTTTTGTGAGTGTGATGACATTTATTTTGATCATCAGTTCTGTTACCATGGTGCTGGCTGTACATGCCGGACATAAAGGTGATAAAAAGGGGGTAATGAAATGGATGTTCTGGACGATCATAGGTGGTTTGGCATTCTTAGGTTGCCAGGCATGGGAGTGGCATCATCTGTTGACTGGTGAACATGCAGTGCTGGTAGATGGTAAAATTGAATTGATCGGGCAGAACATGAGGGAAAATCCATGGGGAAGTCTGATAGAAAATAGTTCAGCTATTACAGCAGCATTAACTAATAGCTCACATGAAACATTGGTTCACATGGCGCATACATATCCGAAGGAAGGAACAGCGGCATCAATGGAAGCATTGGAAAAAATGACGGGTGGACAATTAGCCGGAATGGTTGATGTGGCCCATGCACATATAAGAGCAAAAGGACCAGTGGCTTTTGGCGGTTATTTCTTTGGCATCACTGGTTTCCATGGTTTCCATGTGTTCTCCGGGGTTGTTATTAATATTATCATGCTGATCATGACACAGAAAAATGTATTTCAAAATAAAGGGCATTACCTGATGATTGAGAAAGCTGGGTTGTACTGGCACTTTGTAGACCTGGTTTGGGTATTTGTATTTCTTTGCTTTTATCTTGTATAAAATTTATTTAAAAAAGATTTATTTAAAATATAATTATGAGTTCACAAGTATCTTCTCCCGAAATCACACATGCTCCGGAACATGCATCCGGAACAGGCCGCATCTGGAAAACATTTTGGGTTTTATCTCTATTGACTGTTATTGAGCTGGCCCTTGGGTATTTTTTATATTGGAAACATGGCCAATTGCCATATAGTTTAACCCTTGGAACCAAATTATTGATTGCCGCATTAACCCTTGCCAAGGCCTATTATATTGTTTCCATTTTTATGCACCTGGGCGATGAGATCAGAAACATGATCATGACCATTATTGTTCCTTTAATGCTGTTTGTATGGTTTATTGCAGCTTTTCTTTGGGATGGTAATGCATGGAGAAACTTACGTAACACCGATGCCGGAAGCCGCCCCGATCAAACAGAGCAACATCAAAAGCATATGCCCGCAGTTGATAAAGACGCAAAAAAATAAAACATACAGATTTGTATTTAAAAAAGGAACCATCCCGGCATTGTCTGGATGGTTTTTTGTTTTATGAATTGATTTGCATTGCCGTAAATTTGCACACAATAAAAGAGTAAATATGCAGAAGAGCGTACAAATCATAAGCCTGTTAAAAAGTGCTTCCGCCAAACAGCAGAGAAAATTAAGGAGGGGCCATGAATAAAAAAGCCGTTTTAGCTTTGATACTTGCTCTTGCAATGCCCTTTGCAGGGTATTTTGTTGTTAAGTATTACAGCGAAGATACCGTTCATATGCCCCGCAGGTATTTTGAACCGGATAGCATAGTTGTTAAAGAAAAAAATGGTAAAACAGTAACGGATACCATCTGGCATAAAGTAAAGAACATTGAATTTACCAACCAGCTTGGTAAAAATGTTTCTTTATACGATCTGAAAGGAAAAATTATTGTAGTCAATTTCTTTTTTACCAGGTGCCCCAGCATATGCCCCGGTTTGGCTAAAAGCATGAAAAGATTGCAGGACTCATTTAAGAAAAATGACAGCATTGTTCAATTTATTTCAATCAGTGTTGATCCGGAACATGATTCTGTGCCACAATTGCGCAAATTTTCCGATCGCTATAATGCCAACCACGACAGCTGGTGGTTTGTAACCGGTAACAAAAAAGACATTTATGATTTTGCATTTAATGAACTTAAAGCAAGTGTTACAGATGTTAATATAGATACGGCATTTTTGCACACCGAAAACTTTTTTTTACTCGACAGCAATTTTATTGTAAGGGGTTGGTATAATGGTTTTGATACCCTAAAGCAGGCAAGGCTGGTACAGGATATACCTTTGTTGATGCTTGAAAAAGATAGAAACAAGCCTTCGGTATTCAGGGAGTTCATACCCATTCTGCCAATTATATTTATCGCAATTGGAGTTGTATTTGTAGTTGTATTAATCTTTAACCGTCAAAAAAGTAAACAGGAAAAGCGAAAATAAATTATGTTAACACCTGCTTTAACAAAGAATGATAAAAAAGCTAAGCTTTTAATTTACACCGTATCTGTTGTGGTTTTTGCCGCAGTGATTTTTTTAAGTAAATACAAATTAGATGTTGACCTTGGTTTTGATGTACATGTTTTTGCAAAAACAAATGCCATCATAAATTCAATGGTGGCTGTTTTATTGCTGGCCGGACTTTTTACTGCCAAACAAAAAAAATATGAACTGCATAAAAAAATAATGCTGAGTGCCATTTTATTATCTGTATTGTTTTTGCTTTCTTACATAGCTCATCATTTATTGGCCGGCGATACTAAATATGGCGACTTAAATCATGATGGTTTGATAAGCATTGATGAAAAAGCACTGGCCGGAAATTTAAGAATGGTTTATTATTTTATATTGATAACGCATATCCCGCTGGCTGCCATTATTCTTCCATTTATTTTATTTACGGCTTACCGGGCGCTTACCGGCGAATACGATAAACATAAAAAATTAGTTAGAATTACCTGGCCGGT
>JANNQR010000082.1:0-19824 GCA_031400855.1 Chitinophagaceae bacterium
ATTTTTATTTTTTGTTGTCGGGCAGGCCCGCCAGGCATCTATTTATATTTTTTGTTGTCGGGCAGGCCCGCCAGGCATCTATTTATATTTTTTGTTGTCGGGCAGGGTTACTATTTTTAAAATTCTGTATTAAATAACGGAATGTGAAACCTCAGAACAACGAACAGGCTTTATTGGAAGGATTAGCTACCAGAGACAGTAAAGCCGTTGAAACCCTTTACCGGGAGAATTTCAACATGGTTCAAACCTTGATTATCAACAATAATGGCTCTACTGACGATGCGAAAGACATATTTCAGGAAGCTATGATAGTTCTTTTTGAAAAAGTAAGATCCGGTACTTTTGAGTTGAATTGCCAGATAAAAACTTTTGTCTATTCTGTCTCCAGAAGATTGTGGCTCAAACGATTGCAGCAACAAAACAGGTATTCGAGCCCTGGTGATAATATGGAATCGGTAGTGGCTGTTGAGGATGATCTGGAAGAACATGAACAAAGAAATGTTGAGTTTGAAATGATGGAAAAAGCAATCTACCACCTTGGAGAACCTTGCAAGGGTCTTTTAGAAGCATATTATCTGCAAAAACAAAATATGCAGGTAATTGCAGCAAATTTTGGCTACACAAATGCCGATAATGCGAAAAATCAGAAGTATAAATGCCTGATGAGGCTTAAAAAAATATTTTTTGAACAAATTAAAAACGGAAAAAGTGATGGATGATATTAAAATTTTAGATGCTGTTGAACGATATATCCGGGGTGAAATGAAGCCTGACGAAAGATTGCAGTTTGAAAATCTTCGTAAAACCAATTCGGAAATTGATCAATTAGTTGTGGAGCATACTTTGTTTTTGCAGCAAATGAATCATTTTGGTGAACGCAAAAGTTTCAGAGCTTCGCTTAATGCTATACATACCGATTTGACAGAGCAAGGAAAGATTGATTCTTCAAAACTTACAGGCAAAGCGAAGGTTGTTTATTTGTGGAAACGGTACAGAAGAGTGACTGCTATTGCTGCTTCTATTGCCGGTATTACTGCATTAAGCGTTACCGCACTTATAAATGCTTTCACACCAAAACATGAAAATGCACAGGTAACAGAACTGGTGAACAAGGTGAAGCAACTTGATGTAAAAACAAAACAGCTCGATTCTAAAATTGATAAAGTAGATAAGAATAATACGAAAGCCATTATCAATACCCCGGTTCGTTATAATGGAACTGGCTTTTTGATTGATGGTAAAGGATACCTTGTTACCAATGCCCACGTTGTAAAAAATTCAAAAATCATTTACGTTCAAAATAATAAGGGTGATCAATACAAGGTAAAAGTGGTGAAGCTAGATTTAGTAAAAGATATAGCCATTTTAAAAATTGATGATGCGGAGTTCAAATCTTTACCATCGCTACCGTATGGCATCCGCAAATCAAGTACTGACATTGCAGAGCCTTTATACACACTTGGTTTTCCAAGAAATGAAATTGTATATGGAGAAGGTTATCTGAGTGCCAGAACTGGTTTTAACGGCGATACATTAAGCTGTCAAATTGCAGTAGCTGCCAATCCCGGTAACAGTGGTGGCCCTGTATTTAACCACAATGGTGAAGTAATAGGAATACTGAGTACTAAAGAAACCCAGACCGAAGGAGCAGTGTTTGCTATTCAATCAAAATACATTTACAAGGCGTTGGACGAATTAAAAAAAGATTCTGCTTATTCAACCGTTAAGATAGTTTCTAATTCATCTGTTCGTGGAATGAACAAGCAACAACAGGTGCAGAAGATACAGGACTATGTATTTATGGTAAAAGGCGACTAACATAATTCCCTTTAAAAAAATACCCGCTATAAGACGGGTATTTTTTTTATCGTTTCCACAAATTTTTTGGGTATTCCCCGTTTTTGATGAGTTCATCAAGGCTTTGCTTTACATAAGGTGCGTCTTCTTTATAGGTTACACCAAACCACAAGGATATGGTTGGAATTACAGTTATCTGGCCGCCCTCTCTTATAAATTCATCAGCTACAATCGGTATAAAGAATTCTGATTTTAATTCCTTACCACGTTGTTGCAAAAATTTTTCAAACTGGCTTTGGGTATAAGAAAAGAAGGCAGGATCAAAACACCAGTAATTCATAGATACTTTAGTGTTAAGCGATAGTTCTTTAGGCTCCATACCATCTTCAGAAATAATAATACCGTTTTTCTTCACAATATTAATTCGTTCTGTAATTGTTGCCAGATTACCATTATGGTCTAATCCGCAAATACCCCGGTTGACTGTTCCGTAGTCAGATAAAGTTTTATTTAAATCATACCCGACTATAGCAAAATTTTTTGCATGACACTCAACTTGCAAAAATATACCCGCATTTTGAAAAGCATTTTGCCCATAAAAATCGTCAGCATTGATTACAGCAAAAGGTTCATTCACTGAGTCCCGGGCACATAAAACTGCATGAGCAGTTCCCCATGGTTTTGTCCTGTCTGATGGTACAGCAAATCCATTTGTAAATAGATTTAATTCCTGGAAAACATAATCCGTTTCAATTCTGTTTTTAAGTTTTGGTTCAAAAATGGCTTTGAAGTTTTCCGCAAATTCTTCCCGGATAATAAATACAACCTTCCCAAAGCCTGCACGGATCGCATCGAAAATGGAATAGTCCATAATTGTTTCCCCGGTAGGACCAAATCCTTCCACCTGCTTCATGCTTCCATACCGGGAAGCCATACCAGCAGCTAATATCACAAGAGTAGGTTTCATCTGCTTATTTTTTTAGAAATAACTTACTATACGCATGAAATGTCAACAAAAATAATTTATTCCATATAATACAGTAAAAATTCGGGACGAAATTAAAGTAAATTCGCCAAGCCTTTTAGTATATTTTATTATGCAGGATATAGACCTTGGTAACATTAGTACTGACAAACTCTCGCTTTCATCTTACGTTGAAATGAATGTGGAAACTGATGTGTTACGATTAGATAAAATTCATCCACTTATCTCCGGTAATAAATGGTTTAAGCTCCGGTATTATTTAGAAGAGGCAAAAAATGAAAATAAAAAAACAATTGTGACCAATGGCGGAGCATGGTCCAATCATTTGCTGGCTACTGCTGCTGCCTGTAAAATATTTGAATTTTCTTGTTATGGAATTGTCCGCGGAGAAGAAATATCGATACTCTCACCCACCCTTTTAAAAGCCAAAGAGTTGGGAATGCAATTGATTTTTATCAATCGTGAAGACTATCGTTCCGGAAAAATTCCTGACCAACTCAATAATGCTGATAATTATTTTATTCCAGAAGGAGGATATGGAATAAATGGTGCAAAGGGTGCCGCCACCATACTTGACCATTGTAAAAAAGATGATTATACGCATATTTGCTGCGCCGGCGGTACTGGCACCATGACGGCGGGGCTAATCAACAGTTCATCTTTAACGCAACAAGTTGTCAGCATCTCAGTACTAAAAAATAATTACTCTCTTGAAGAAAAAATAGAACTGATTTCAGGTAATAAAAAAAAGAATTATCAACTTATCCATGATTATCATTTCGGCGGATATGCTAAACATAAACCAGAGCTGCTAAACTTTATGAATGATTTTTTCCGGGAGTCAGAAATTCCTACTGATTTTGTTTATACAGGTAAATTATTTTTTGCAATAAATGATCTTATCCATAATAAATACTTTCCTCCTGGAAGCAGGCTCCTGGTGATTCATAGCGGAGGCTTGCAAGGCAACAATTCATTGAGTAATGGAACGTTAATATTTTAATATTCTTGTGCTCCTGACTTATCTTTGTTGTTACAGATAAACAGAATCCCTGTCTACCGTACAGACAGTCAATTCCATTTTAGTTCTGACAATATGAATAAACCCGTCCTGTTTCTTTTTCTATCAATTTTTATTTCAGGCAATTTTTTGCTTGCACAAGACACTTTACCAAAGTTTTCAGTAAAGAATGCAGGAAATAACCGGATCGTTATTGGTTGGGTCAATAATTATCCCAACGTCAGGCAAATAAGTATTCAACGATCATTTGACAGCCTTAATCTTTATAAAACAATTCTGACAGTTCCAGATCCTTCTGCCATCCAAAACGGGTATATGGATGTAAAGGCGACGAATGATCATATGTTTTACAGGATATATATATTACTTGACAAAGGCGAATTCCTTTTTAGCGCAGCAAAAAAACCCGTTTTAGATTCCGCCCGGAAAATTGCCTCTACTTTTTCAAAATATGATACAATACAAGTAGACGGAAAATTAGTAATTATTCCTGCAAAACCCCTTTCTATGAATATTGATTTTTTACATTGGGGAGATTCTTCAGCAGCGCCAAACAACAATCATACTAAACCACAATCGAATGCTTTTATTCCCTCCTTACATGTTTATACAAAACGGGACGGGTATGTACGTATCAATCTTCCAGACGATGAAAAAGCCAAAAAGTATTCGATAAAATTTTTTGATGATAACGACACCCTTTTATTTGAACTTAAAGAAATAAAAGAAAGTAATTTCAAAATAGATAAAACTAATTTTTATCACTACGGGTGGTTCAGGTTTGAATTATATGAAGACGGGAAGCTGATTGAAAAACATAAGTTTTACCTTGAAAAAGATTTTACTCCAGCCCCTTAAGTGTAAATTTTTTTTACCCGATTCACTTTACCAACATTTATTGCCATTCGGTAAACTCAACGTTAAAGATATTTTTGAAACTGTCTTTCAATTTTTCCTTCACTTCTTTTATATTGACTTTATAACCTAATTCCTTTTCAAGAGAGGTTACTTGCTTATTGACGATACCACATGGAATGATATGGTTAAAATAGGACAAATCTGTATTTACATTGAAGGCAAAACCATGCATCGTTATCCACCGGCTGCAACGAACGCCAATTGCACAAATCTTTCTTTCCCTTCCTGGCACACCAGGCTCAATCCAGACACCGGTCTCACCGGATGAACGTTCACCTTTTATATCAAATGCAGCCAGGGTTAAAATAATGACTTCTTCCAGGTTGCGCAGATATTTACCAATATCCGTATAAAATTTTTCCAGATCCAGAATAGGATATCCTACAATTTGGTCAGGACCGTGAAAAGTAATATCTCCCCCCCGGTTAGTATGGAAAAATTGAATTTTTTTTTCTTTCAGGCCATCTTCATCCAGCAATACATTTTCTTTATTGCCGCTTTTTCCCAATGTATAAACAGCCAAATGTTCTACGAACAAAAGATAGTGCTTCGTAAGAAGATGATTTTCCGGAGATGCTCCGGTAGCATTATATGTTAATGATTTTATGCGGACATTCTCCTTCAACAACGATTCCTGGTAATCCCATGCGGCCTGGTATTCCATCATTCCCAGATCTTTAAATTTTATTTCCTGTTTTTCCATATATCAACAGCAAATCTATGCCAAAGTAGAATAGTATTCATTCTTAGAAGGATTGGTTTAACCGAATATTCACTTTAGCATTTCCAACAAAACTCCATCCTTTACCTTTGCCGGATATGCAGGATGATTTAGAAACGGATAAAACCGAAACGCTGGAAACGAATGATGAACTTTATGAAAGGTTCAGTATCATTATTGACCCTGGGCAGGATCAATTAAGGATTGACAAATTCCTGGTAAATCGTATAGAAAGTGCTACCCGTAATAAAGTGCAGAAAGCTATTACTGCCGGCATGGTACTGGTAAATGATTTACCCATAAAATCCAACTACAAAGTAAAACCGCATGATTCTATCGTTGTTTATTCTGATATGAGCCCCGAAGAAACGGATGTGAAGCCGGAAGAGATGAAACTGGATATTATGTATGAGGATGCCGACCTGATGATCATTAATAAACCAGCCGGTATGGTGGTGCATCCCGGGAGTGGCAATTATACCGGCACTTTGTTAAACGGAGTTTCCTGGTACCTGCAACAGCAAAACCCAAATCTTTCTGAAGATACTTTACCAAGATTTGGACTGGTGCATCGTATTGATAAAAACACCAGTGGCCTTTTAGTATTGGCAAAAACTGATATAGCCATGCGGAATCTGGCTAAACAATTTTTTGATCATACTACCAGCAGAAAATACGTAGCCCTTGCCTGGGGTGATATTCAAAATGATACCGGAACTATTGTTGCTCATGTTGGCCGCAACTTACGTTTCAGAAAATTATTTGAGGCCTACCCGGAAGGCGATCATGGTAAAGATGCAACAACTCACTATAAAGTATTGGAAAGGTTTGGATATGTAACCCTGGTAGAATGTGTATTAGAAACCGGTCGTACACACCAGATAAGAGTTCATATGAAATACATTGGCCATCCATTATTTAATGATGACTTTTATGGTGGCGATAAAATTGTAAAGGGTACCGTATTTACGAAATACAAGCAATTTGTTGATAATTGTTTTTTGCTTTGCAAAAGACAAGCACTTCATGCAAAAACATTGGGCTTTATCCATCCAACGACAGGTGAAGAAATGCTTTTTGAAGCCCCCTTACCGGATGACATGGAACAAGTGATAGAAAAATGGAGGAAATATGCGGGGTCAATTGGCAGTCAGCAATAGGCAGTTGGCAGTAGGCAGTGGGAGCCCTTAACACCATTTATTACTGCTGAATGTAGACTACATATTGAAGTCCGAAGACTGCTGACTGCCAACTGTTGACTCCTGAATGCAGACTGTTTACTGACTAAAATCAAACAACGTAGCCGTAAACATTCCCCTTTCTCTCTTCTTGAAAACTACATCCCAATTGCCGATATAGCGTAGCAACTTTGGAACCAGATAGTTTCCAAACTTTGTCATTTTCACTTCCATATGCACATCAAAATCGTACACTCCTGCATCATACGACATATCATAGTTACGGGCCATCACCTCCATGGTTCTGGTATTGAACCAGGTTATCATACTGTCAATAACAATGCTGTTTTTTTCGCCACCGCTTAAACCATTTTTTACTTTTATTGAAAAAATATAACATGACTGCCCTTCATAGTCGCCAAAATCAATGATGAAATCATAGTTCCGTGCTTTGTCAGGATCAAAAATGTCAATTTTATCTCCAATAAAAGGGATGCCCGGTATTTTTTTGCCCGGATTAAAAAAGAGCATTTTTAATTGTTCTTTTCTTTTATCGACGCCTTTTTGCGTTTTCGGGTGGAAATTAATACCTTTTACTATGTTGGATTCGCCGCATACAGCACCTTTGGTAAAGAAAAGGCCAGCGTATAATTCTCCGGTATTGTAATTATACCCACTATCCTCGTCATAAAAATTACCACTTATTTTTTCGGTCAGTACTTCCATACTGCGGCAATTGCCTTTACGGATTTGTTTTGTCTTACTAAGCAAGGATGCTTTATTATTTCCTTTTTTATCTTTTATTCTGATATCGTTCCAGGCCGTATACCCAAGCAGTCGCAGGTTTCGAAAGGCCTTATAAAAAGTAGTGTCATTTTTTACCTGGTCAATAAACCGGGCTATATTTAAATCTGTACGGATGATAACTTCAGAAAGATTCACCATTTTGGCTAGTCTTTCGTTATCCAGGGAATCTTCCTTTTGAGCTTGAACTGATGCAGAAAAAAGCAACCAAAATAGCCCGATTAATGTCTTCACCATCATACCTGCAAATTACCTTTTTTTGAAAGCAAAAAAGCTTCGTAATCTAAGCAGGAACTCCTATTTTTATCAGCTAATTTAAAAAACCTTTTATGATGAAAAAAATGATCCCAATTCTACTTTGTTTATTTGTGACCTTTGCAGGCTCTGCACAGGACAGTGTTGCCATGAGGAAACATTTCGATAAAGTGTACAGACAGGCTTTGAGCTACAATGATGCCAATGCCGCCATTAATGCCCTACATAACTTAATCGCCTCAAACAACAGTCTGGTTTACAAGGACACTTTGTCTATTTTATATTTTAATGTAAAATCGTATTACAGTTCATTACTGTTGTCAGAAGAGGTGTACAAAGCAAGCCCTGAAAACGTGATTGCTATGGCCCGGACAGCCGAATGCTATGATGAGCTGGGTGATCCTAAAACAGCTATTGAACTTTATGAGAAGGTTGTTCCAAAAACAAAAAATCCCTATCATATTTATAAATTGGGAGTTTGCCAGTACCAGTTAAAACGGACTGCTGAATCTGAACTTTCAGCAAGAGCTGCACTGGCAGATACTTCCAGTAAAAGAATCGGAGTTGTTTTTACCATGGCTGATGGCAGCCAGCAGACGGTACCGGTAGATGCAGCAGCAGCCAACCTTTTAGGAGTATTAAAAATGGATGCTAAGAATTTTGCAGGTGCAAAAGTTGATTTTCAGCAATCATTAAAATTATTCCCGGATTTTGCAGGTGCTAAAGGTAATCTGGATGTTTGTGATAAGAATCTGAAGACCCCGGTAAAAACTCCTTCAAAACCACCAACAAAACCAAAGGGGCAATAAGATAAACTAATTCAACTATTGGAAAGAGAAGACCGGGTTGGTCTTCTCTTTTTTTTGCCTCAACCTTTCAAGATCTATTTTAGAGGAGATCTCGTTCCTCCCTCTCTGCTTGCACTGAGCGAAGTAGAAGCGAAGAGGGAAAAACGTAATGCGCCCAGCGTATTGGTGTATGAAGGGTTGAGGCAAAAGAAAGTTTGGTTGCTTATCATATCGCAGCAATAACGCCTCATCTCCGAGGCTTTGGACGGAGTCTGAAAATATTAGTCAAACTCCTTTAACAGTATTTTCCAGAAGTAATTACCTCCCTCCCTTTCAGCTTGCAATGAGCGAAGGGGAGAGGGATAAAACGATCAGTTTCCGGCGGATAGACTAACGAAGGGACGAAGCGAAAACAGGCTGGCTGGTCTTCTCTTTTTTTTGACCTCACCCCTATCAACTGCCCGTTAATAAACGAAACATTTTTTCAGATTCCCCTCTCCAATTGGAGAGGGGAATCTGAGGATGCTGTCCGTTCTGGAAAACCATGCTGTTTGGGGTGAGGTACCAACGAAAAGAAGGCCTTTACGGGGCCTTCTTGATTAAATATTGTTTTATAACTGACTTGATTAATCTGTCTTTGTGCTTTCAGGAACAGTTGATTTTTTCTTCTCTTCCACAGCTTTTACTGGTTTTTCCTCAAGGCTGGTTCCTTTTACTTCAACCGCTTTTACTTCAGCTTTTTTGGTTTCTGTCTGAGGAGCAACGCTACCACTGTTATCTGCTGGTTTGTTAGCAGGAGTTACAATTTTAGGCTGATCAAGACTTCCGCCAGTTTCTACAGTTTTTGCAGAAGGAGGTACAATTTTAGGTTGCTCAAGGCTACCACCTGAAGTGTTTAAAGGATTAGCAGCTTTTGCTGGAGATATTTTCGGATCATTAAGTGAACTTTCTATTGGCTCAGTAGTATATCCAATAAGTTTAGTTTTAGGCTGATTATACAATTCAGGATGAAGGTACATTCCTTTATTCGTAGCTTCTTTATCAATAGCGTTAGGAATCCTGTTAGCCTGTGCATATGGATCATGACGGACGCCAGTTACTTGCCAGCTCACTTTTACATTAGGCTGATTGGTCATAATTTCAAATTTATTACCAGCAACTTCCTGGCTAACAATTGCCTGTGCAAAAGTGGATCCCATTATTGTTAATTGGTAACGGAATTCCATATTCAATGCTTCAAAATAATCGGGCAATTGAACTGTAGCTTTACCAGAAGCATCTGTAACGATATTACCGTTATAAATATTCATCATATCAGGACTTTCCACGAAACTGTGCCAGAGATATTTGTTTGCAGGGTCTAGCGGATGGTCAATTTTAAATGCACCTGCACCCTTTGACAGCGTTCCTCCCACATTCAGGTTCGCAGTAATATTTACATTACCAGTTGTATTTTCAATCCTCATCCTTTCACCACCGCCACCGAGTTCAAATATCTGGTAGTCGTCTGTAGCAGGATTGTTACGAGTATTCCATTGGTTAACACCTGCTTTTACGAAGCGGAGTGCTGCATCACCACTGTTTGCATCTATATCTAATACAGAGAAGCTGGCGCTTGATTGAACACGAATACCGGTTGATCCACCATGTAATACATCTAATTTATAAGAAGGAGAGGCTGTTTGACCGATACCCACATTACCAGTACCATCCTGGATAACAAACCGGCTGCCGCCACCACCTAATTCAAATATTTCATAATAGTCATCAGCAGGACGGTTGCGGGTATTCCACTGGTTAACACCGGCTTTTACAAAACGTAACGCAGCATCACCACTGGAAGCGTCAATATCCACCACAGAGAAACTTGCAGAGGATTGAACACGGAGACCAGTTGAACCACCATGCAATACATCTAATTTATAAGATGGAGCTACTGTTTGACCGATTCCCACATTACCGGTACCATCCTGGATAACAAACCGGCTACCACCACCACCTAATTCAAATATTTCATAATAGTCATCAGCAGGACGGTTGCGGGTATTCCACTGGTTAACGCCTGCTTTTACAAAGCGCAATGCAGCATCACCACTGGCAGCATCAATATCAACAACGGAGAAAGATGCTGATGATTGAATACGGGCACCGGTAGAACCACCATGCAAAACATCTAATTTATACGTGGGGTTAACAGTTTGACCTATACCTACGTTACCAGTTCCATCCTGAATAACAACTCGGCTTCCACCACCACCTAATTCAAATATCTCCAAATAATCATCAGCAGGGCGGTTGCGGATATTCCACTGGTTAACACCGGCTTTTACAAAACGCAAAGCAGCATCACCGCTTTGTGCATCAATATCTACTACAGAGAATGAAGCAGATGATTGAACCCGGAGACCTGTAGAACCACCATGCAATACATCTAATTTATATGCAGGAGCTACAGTTTGTCCGATACCTACGTTACCAGTTCCATCCTGTATTACAACACGGCTTCCGCCACCACCTAATTCAAAAATTTCATAATAATTATCAGCAGGACGGTTGCGGGTATTCCACTGGCCAACACCAGCTCTCTGGAAACGCAAAGCCGCATCACCGCTATTAGCATCAATATCTACAACAGAGAAACTTGCTGTTGATGCGATGTGAGCACCGGTAGCTCCGCCATGAATTACATCCAATCTATAAGCAGGAGCGGCAGTACCAACTCCCAATCTTGAGTTTACATCATCCCAGTACAAATCTGCGTTATGTGAAAGGTTTGAAGGAGAATCCCAAAATGCAACACGGGTAGCAACTCCTGCTCCGGTTACCAAACCTGCAGCTGCAGGAGTAGTCCAGACCCCGGTACCTACACCTAAGCCATTATCCCTAAATAATCTGCCAATACCTTCTGTACCATCCTGGATGGTTACCGCTCCCGGCGCACCTTGGGACACATGAAGTCTTGTAATTGGTGCAATATTACCTACACCTACATTACCATTATCCAGTAACCTCATAATAGAAGTACCAGCTGAATTTGAAAAGTCTAATCCACCAGTACTGAACATCTGTAAAGGACTAAAAGTAGATCCGGGTATTTTTGTTACCGTATAAGTAGTACCATTCACACTTGTTCTCCATTCCATACCAGAAGTAGTGTTGGTAATACCAATTGCGCTACCCCAGATACCAGGACCGCTTACTGAAAGGGCTGTGGCACTTGTGCCATTTGTTCTGATATCAACTGTTGGTGCGTTATTAGCTGCATTTGTATTAGAAAAAAAACCTGCAGAAACGCTTCCGTTCTGAACAACATGCATTCTGTGTGCAGGTGCAGTAGTTCCGATACCTACATTCACATCGGCAGTTGCAAGGTTTACTCCGTTAATACTACCAAGAACCAAACTGTTGCTGGTGCTTACCTGAGCATTGGCTCCGATAGCAGTTGCATTGGTTAAAGCTGCAGATGCTACATCTGCCTGGCTGCCCATACCTGTATTTTTTGATCCGGTGGTATTGGTTACCAATGCAAAATCTCCAGTAGCGGTGTTATTGCTTCCGGTAGTACTGCTATAAAGTGCATCCCAGCCATTACCTGTATTATAATTACCGGTCGTATTGGAAATAAGAGCCTGGCGCCCATGAGCGGAGTTAAAACTACCTGCGCTAGTGTTATAAAGAGCAAAGCGGCCGGTACCAGTGTTATCAGTACCTGTCGTATTTAAATAAAGTACACCCGATCCAATTGCTGTGTTACTTGTTCCGGTTGTATTAGTGAAAAGTGCATTTACACCAATACCCGTGTTTTCTGAACCTACTGTAGTGTAGTTGGCACTACCTGATAACAAACCATAAAATGTGTTATTTCTGGTCTGGTCTAATCTACCCGCTCTTTGGTTATTCACCCTTATATTAAAAGGCACATTATCTATATTACCAATAAAATTTGTTCCATCAACTGTTCCGATATTACCTGTGGTAGACCAGAAAAGAGGAGCCAGTAAAACAGCAGGATTTACCCATGTGGCGTTACCTGCTGCATCTGATCTCAGTATCCAGTTAAGACTTTCGCCGATACCGGCAAATTGAACCCGGCCATTATTGGTAGTTAATGCATATCCTGTTGGTCCACCACCGAATCCCCTAAGGGCTGTACCACCGGTATTTGCATAACCACCCACACCAATACCGGTTGTTCCGGTCTGTCCGACAACACCATAAGTTCTTAATTCAATTCCTGATGCGCCACCGCTTGAAAAATCGGCGCCGCTTATACCTGCAGATGCGTTTGCTGTTGTACTGATATTTCCATAAACAGCAGAAACTTGTGAAGTTCCGGTCATGTTGACTTGTAAACCAATACCATTTGTACTGTTTGATGTTACCACAACAGTACTTGATCCATTACCTGCATTTGTATTATTGAACAACCCAGCTGAGCCACTGTTAGAAGCCGTTGCACTAATTGCTGCGCCGCTACCATTATTAGTTACCCGCAGGGCATTTGCTGTTCCACCTGCATTATTATAAACAAAAATACCTGCACCCTGTGCACCAGTACTTGTTGCTCTTAACGCCCAGCTGCTGTTTGTACCATTTGTACTGGCTTGCAGGGCATCTGCGCCGTTCGCAGCATTTGTATTTTCAAAGCGACCAGCATTGCCTGTATTACTTGTACCATATACACCAATACCTGATGTGGAAGTACCTGCAACACCATTACCTGAAGTGGAAGTACCCTGAGTACCTGTTCCAGTTGTAGATAATCCATAAACACCGATACCTCCGGGTGTGGTACCATAAACACCCCAACCAGTTCCGTTTTGGCTTCCCCAAACACCTATACCGTTACCGGCATTACCATTATTGATACCTCTAACACCGGCTGAAAATGATCCGGCTGAAGCAGTGGTAACAGTTCCGATAATTGCAGATACGTTATTGGCAAGAGAATTGGTTAATCCTTCATAAGCAGTGCTGCCAGCTCCGTTAGCCGAGTTAGTTAACCTGAATAAAGGGCCAGCATCAGATTGTGTTCTGATAAAAGGCAACACAAGATCATTAGCTAATGAAGTATATAAAGAATATGGCACTGATGCTATTTGAGCAGTACCGATATTGATAAAAGTAGAACCCCCGGCAGGATCAATTTCAACCTGGATATACTTATTTGTAGTAGGTGCACCCCAGTTTACGCCAGCTATGGTGCCGATCACACTGGTAGCCCCGGCGCTGCCAACCTGTGCATTAAACAAACCAAATGGATTGGTGGTTACTCCTCTCACCTCCTGGTAAACTATTGTACCTGACGGACCACCATCACGGATAGTAAGCCTTAAAGCGATTGCCTGATTAATCAGCACATTACCTACACTGTTTCGGGCCACACCCTGGTAATTAAAAATACCTGGCGATGGATTTTGTGCTATCGTAGTTACTGCTCCAAGCAGAAATACAACCAGTATTGATAGTAATTTTTTCATGTTTTTTTATTTTTTTGATTATGGCTTTCGGTTATTATTTATTTCTGAGTAAGTTTTATGACTTTGAGACCGCTATGGCGGATGACTTCCTTATTATCTCCCGGCCGGTTGATGTCAGGTTTTAAATCTGCAATAACAAAATACATTGCATCTGGCAGGCCTGAAATATCAAACAACTCAATACGACAACAACCATCATAATGGAAGGACTTCGTTTGCAGGAGTGACCCTGTCGAGTTAATCAACTGAAGAGTCATTTGCCCGGGTGTTCGGACAAAAAAGTCAATTTGAAACTTACCGGTGGTTGGATTGGGGAATAATTTGTAATCCCCGTTATCGAATAAAACGGTAAATGGTGAGTAGCCTAACTTATCAGTACAAGGTTGAAGTACCCCTTGTGTAACAAGTATTGAACTATCACCCGGTGCAAAGGCCTGTACCAGCAACAGCTCCCCAAAACTCCATTCATAACGGTAATACGACGATGGATTGTCGTAAGTACCTCCGGCTACATTCAGAATCGCCGGGACTACACCGTTAATAGGATTTAATGAAGGAACCTGTGCTTGAACAACCGAAACTGCCAGAAGCACCGCTAAAAATGAGAGAGTAATTTTTCTTCTCATAAGCTTGGTTTAAATGGTAATAAAATATCCCGTAAAGTCGGAAAAAAGGCATTTTAAGGATAGTGGTGCTACTAATGTAAGAGATTAACCGATGGCCTTTTAACAGGCTCGATAGTTAAAATTAGCCAGAAGATTGATTTCAGCCAAGTTTTTTATTGAAAATTTTCATTATTTTTTTAAGGCCATTGAATTAAATGCTAAAAAGTTATGAGAACTAAAGAATTTTTAAACCCCTTGAAATTGACAGAAGTCAGGCCAAGACTGCGTTTACTCCAAAACGTAATAAGTAAATGAAAATGTATAGCAGCAGGCAATAAGCCATTGGTAGTACCAAATTAATTATCCACATAGTAGCTTTATCCCTGAAAAAGCATTTTGTAATCTACATTGACCTTTCCTTTTGAGATATCGGTCAATTTCCCTTTCATCAGTTTTCGTTTTAAAGGGGAGATGTGATCTATAAAAAGTTTTCCTTCTACATGGTCATACTCATGAAGGATGACCCTTGCTGTAATTCCGGTAAATGTTTGGGTTTGTAAAACAAAGTACTGATCCAGAAAAGAGAGTGTGACTGATTCCTGCCGGTAAATATCTTCCCTGATTTTGGGTATACTGAGACAGCCTTCATTATAAAGCCATTCATCGCCATCTAATTCTGTAATACGGGAGTTTATAAAAACGGCTTTCCTGCCACTATCTTCCGGATAATCAGCTTTTTCTTCATCCTCCATATTTTTGAAAATCTGCTCTGTGTCTATAATAAAGAGACGGATATCTTTATTTACCTGGGGTGCTGCCAGGCCAACGCCATTACTTGCATACATCGTTTCCCACATATTTTCTATTAACTTATCCAGTTGAGGAAAATCAGGAGTTATGTCGGCAGCCACTTTTCTAAGCACCGGGTGACCATATGCAACGATAGGAAGAATCATAAAATCAACTTCATTAAAACAGCAAAATTAACCCCAAAAAATTAACTAACCAATTGACCTGAGATATTCCTGTAACATAATGGTAGCAGCAATTTCATCTACCAGGGCTTTATTGCGGCGCTGCCTTTTCTTTAAGCCCATTTCCAGCATAGCATCTTTAGCCATTTTGGAAGTATAGCGTTCATCCACTTTTTTAATGGGCATAGCCGGAAAATTCTTTTGCAATTCTTTAATGCATTTTTCTACCAATGGAGTGCCATGTGTAGCAGAATTATCCCAATTGGTAGGCCAGCCGATGATTATTAATTCTACCGGCTCTTTAATAAAATATTCTTTTAAAAAAGGAATTAATTCTTTGGAATGTAGGGTTGTCAAACCTGTAGCAATAATTTGCAATGGGTCTGTAACGGCTAAGCCGGTACGTTTAAGGCCGTAGTCGATGGAAAGTATTCGAGCCATAATGCCCCCATCTCCGCCAATATGCGGATTGTTTTAATTTAGTTAATAAATAAATCAGCGATTACAAAGATGGCGAAAACAACGGAGGCAATTCCATTTGCTGTCATAAATGCCAGGTTTACTTTTCTTAAATCATTTGGTTTAATAACTGAATGTTGGTATCCCAGCATAACGATAAAAATAGCCGAACCAACAAAATACAACCAGCCAAATTTTCCATACCATCCCGCAGTAATAATGGCCGTTGCACTTAATAAGTGTAAAAACTCAGATACCCTTAATGCTTTGGTTTTACCTATCCAAACAGGTATGGAATACAGTTGTTGTGATTTATCAAACTCCTCATCCTGCAACGCATAAATAATATCAAATCCACTAACCCAGAAAATAACTGCGAATGAAAAAAGTATGGGCAATAAAGCAAACTGTCCAGTTACAGCCAGGTAAGCTCCTATCGGTGCTAACGATAATCCCACACCAAGTATTAAATGACAAAGCGGTGTAAATCTTTTGGTATAACTATAACCCAATACAACTGCCAATGCTACAGGTGATAAGTAAAAACAAATACGATTAATAAAGAATGTGCAAATGATAAAAAGCAAACTGCTGAGTATCGTAAATAACAAAGCATTTTTGGGAGTAATAATTCCTGTTGGTATTTCCCTTATTGCAGTTCTTGGGTTTTTTGCATCAAATTGTCTATCGAGATAACGGTTGAATGCCATGGCGGAACTGCGGGCAAAGACCATGCAGAGGATGACGAGAACAAACAGATACCAATTATGAGTCCAGTATACATTTGCTTTTTGCCATGTTGTTTGAATCATTAGTTCATTAATTTTCCAAACATTTGGTATTCTTCGAAGACTTTGAATTCCTAATACAAAACCAATCAACGCAAAAGGCATTGCAAAAATGGTATGAGAAAATTTTATAAGAGAGAGATAACTTTTTACTTTCGACATAGAGCAAAGTTAAATGAATCATTAATCTAAGTCTCCCTTTAGGGGACAGGGGCATCCAATCAACGCAAACGACATTGCAAAAATGGTGTGAGAGAATTTTATAAGAGAGAGATAACTCTTTACTTTCGACATCGTACTAAATTAATTGAATCTATGACCTAAGTTCCCTTTAGGGACAGGGTATCCTGCTCCGCACCAACTCCCACAAAACCACTCCCGCCGCCGTTGCAATATTCAACGAATGTTTCATTCCCAACTGTGGTATTTCTATACATCCATCACAAAGAGAAATTGTTGACTGCTCCACTCCTGCTTTTTCATTTCCAAAAATGATAGCTATTTTTTCATCTGCTTCAAAAGCAATTGCATTTAATTTAAAACTTCCTTCAGCCTGTTCTACCGCATACACATTATAACCATTTTGCCGAAGGTCAGTAATTGCTTCCGCGGAAGTATCAAAATGTTTCCACAATACTGATTCCTCTGCACCCAAAGCAGTCTTCTTTATTTCTTTATGCGGAGGTTGAGAAGTATAGCCGATAATATAAATAGCTTCTATCAAAAAAGCATCAGAAGTGCGGAATACACTGCCTACGTTATACGCACTGCGGATATTTTCCAGCACTACTATTATGGGTGTTTTATCAGACTTTTTAAATTCTTCCACCGATTTGCGGCCCAGTTCTTCCATGCTCAGTTTTCGCATTTTTCAAAGGTAAGCTAAGAGGTTAAAGGAGTGAAAGGAGAAAAAGAGAAATGCAGTTTATTGGAATGGGCTTACTCATTTATTGAAATATTCATTTATAATAGCTTTTCGTTAATACAAGTATCAATAAAAAAAGAGGAAAGGAGTTTTCTTTGCTCTTTTCCTCCTTTCACTCTTTCCTTCTCTTAGCTCTATTTAAGATTCACAATCTTCTTATCCTTTGGATACTTCACACTATAACTGAACCGTACTTTTTTACTTTCTCCCGATTTTAAATCTATTTTCCATGTCAGTACACCTGTTTCAGCATTTATCGTTGCATCGCTGCCATCTTCCAATGTTACTATCACTTCTTTAATATTGCTCAAAGGATACTGATCTTTCAGCAGCAGGTTTACATCCGTCAGTTTATTGTTCTTCATAGTTATTTCATACGTAAATACCTGTTTGCTTTCCTTACCACTTGTTTTCAGGCTGCTGAGTTCTTTTATTAAGGAACGTTTTATAGCTACTCTTTTATCTCTGCCGAGTGAAAGGTTCAATGTATCAGCAATTGAATTCGGGTCAATCAAAGATCTTCCGATATAGGTATCATCCATAATGATGTTTGCATCGCCAGGTAGCAGATCCAGGTTTTGCCAGTCGGCCACTTCTGCCAGCAGGTATGCATCCTTATCCATCCTTGGTACGGCATAATTTTTCAGCACACAGGAGATTTCCTGGTCTTTTATAGTTACGCTGTTTAATTGTCCATCACTGTCAATATCATAAGGCAAATCAATTTCAAAATTGGTATTCAGTTGACCTTCATTGAGTGTAGTGTATTGTTGCAAGGTGCTCGGGTCAATGGTTTGTAAGCTATAGCCAAGCTCTTTAGGTTTTCTTTCAATGCCCAGTGCGGTAACCACTACTTCCTCTGCGAGTTTTTCATCATCCCTGTATGATTGTATCAAATTTCTTTGTGCATTACCAGCCGCAGCCCTTCTTTGCAAATCGGTGGCAATGCCCGGCACATACAATTGCAAAAACCACGGTGTAAGTACAGGCGCCGCCACACCAAAAGTAGGAGTACCCGTACTCAGTGTAAGTTTAGTTTTCTTCCAGTCAATACCGGTGGTTTGTGTAAGCGATGCTTTGTAAACTAATTTTACTTTATTGGTTTTTGAATTCACCCGTACGTCATACACGGCCGTCCATCCTGCATATTGAGTGTAGTAAGAAAGATTAATCGGAATTTCACCGCTACGTTTACACATCACTTGTAAAAACACCTGCCCGTAAGGCTTTTGTTTTACAGGTGTAACGGCCGCCATTGCAGCAATTCTTTTTCTTATCTCCGCAATCTTTAAATTCTGAACGTTGATATTCTGCCGGTGATTATAAATATTGATCTTTGATTTTTCAATCTTTGAATTATAATATTCCAGCAGCTTCAGCACTTCATCACTGGTCACTGTTTTATTACCACTGGTATTGATAGTGGTTTCAATCAGCAAGCCTGTTTTCGTTAAAATCTCCTCGTCAATCACAATCAGGTTATCAATACGGCCAATTTCCCTTTGTATCAGCCCGATGCTATCTTCCATCCTTTCCACTTCTTTGGTCTTGGCAACTGGTGGCACCGTGGGATAATACACACTGTAACGCTGCGAAAGCAACGCCACATCTTCCGGCACACTTATTTGCAGGCTATTGATGTCGGCACTGGTACTAAGCTGGCTGATTACAATTATTTTAGTACCAGCATCCACTTTTACTTTCGATTCATGGGTAAGTTCGGCACCATACCCAAAATACACGGTAGCATTCGTAATAGTAGCATCGGTACGGGCTGTATCAGCGGCGAGGTTTTGTGCTTTCGTTTGGGCACAAACAATTACTATCCCGAAAATCAGGAGAACTTTCTTCATAAAATGATTTGTTTCATTACCTGATGCAGAAAGAAGGAGGGTTACATAAACACTTCCTTATTTTTGTTCCTTCCCGAAATAATCGGGACAAGCAATGTCAAAAACAGCTTCTTCCGATACACCAATGATGCAGCAGCACCGGGCTATCAAGCAAAAATACCCGGATGCCATCTTGTTGTTCCGGGTGGGTGATTTTTATGAAACGTTTGGACAGGATGCAGTGGTTACTTCGAAAGTGCTGGGCATTACATTAACCAAAAGAAATAACGGGGC
>JANNQR010000083.1:0-50767 GCA_031400855.1 Chitinophagaceae bacterium
TGGAAAAAAGTTAATAAATACTTTATTCCATAATAGTCCAAAGAAAACGTCGGCCAACGCAAAAGTATACCGACAGCCCCCGCAAGATTTTGTAACCCGGGGATTTTTTAGTGGGGCTGACGGATACTTTTATAAGAGTTGTGCGTCATCTTAAAATCTTCATCATGAAATACTTTCTTTCGCTATTGACATTATTGGCGTGGACTTCAGCTCAATCCCAAGACGGGAAAATCATTGAGCAAGTTTCGTTTACACTACCGGATTCTACGATTCGTAAGATTGAAAAGAATGTTCCAACTATCAAAACAACTTTATCAACGGTTAATTTCTATCATATCACATATTTATCGGATGGACTAAAAGTAAAGGGATATTTAACTGTTCCTAAAAAGGAAGGGAAATATCCCTGTGTTATTTATAACAGGGGAGGGAACAAAGAGTTTGGCAAAATTACAGATGAAGGTTTTGTGGTAAGAGGCTTGGGTGAACTCAGTACCGAAGGATATATAATCGTAGCCAGCCAATACCGAGGAAATGATGGCGGAGAAGGGAAAGAAGAATTTGGTGGAAAAGACGTAAATGATGTACTCAACTTAATTCCATTGCTTTCAAATATTGGGCAAGCCGATACATCACGCATTGGTATGTTTGGGTGGAGCCGAGGCGGCATGATGACCTACATAGCGCTAACGAGAACGACGAAAATAAAAGCTGCCGTAGTTGGGAGCGGCGCAACCGATCTGATTAAAGCATTAGAAACCCGACCTCAATTTGATACAACGGTTTATGCTCCATTGATACCTGATTATGCTAAAAATAAAACGGCGGCTTTGAAAGAACGCTCTGCTGTTTATTTTGCCGAGAAAATAAATAAGACGACACCCATTCTTATTCTTCAGGGAACGGCTGATTGGCGGGTGCCTGCCAATCAAGTGTTGGACTTAGTAAATAAATTTTATGAGTTAAAACAACCGTTTCGCTTCATACTCTACGAAGGAGGACAACATTCCCTTATAGAACACAGAAGTGATTACATCATGCAAATGGTAAATTGGTTCAATACTTATTTGAGGGACAGAAAACCTTGGCCAAGTTTGCAACCTCATGGTGACTGAAGACGAACGCACAACAAAAATATTGCTGCAAGCGGGGCGGGACGTTGAAACATCGGCAGTTTGCACCTCTGTACTTTGGTTCGGGCTTGACAAGCAACGCTGAACATTAGTTCCTAACTTCAACAAAATATTTTCAATCAGCATCTGTTCAGGGCTGGACGTTCAATGAATTCCCCACCTGCAGCAATACCTGTTCGTTGCATGCAAGGCACAAAAGATTCTTTAATTCACGATTTTGGCATTTAATAATTATCATATCGCAGGAATTTTCATTATTACCAGTCTCCTTGTAAGCTGTAATGACTCGAATTATACAGAAGAAGTAAAGAAGTACCCAGAAATCAAAGTAGCTGAGAAATGGACATTGAGACTTCCTTTCAATCTCAGGCAAAAAACAGGGCTTAAAGATAATTTTTACCAGCAAGTCTTTGTCTCGCCTAGCGATAGTATTACGTTCAAGGTTTCCACGCATACTGCAACTATCGAAGATGGTGTTAAACAGTTCAATGATGTTGTCGAGAACGAAAAACAGGGAAAAGTCTTTGGGCCTTGTATGGGTTCTTCTAAGGGGTATTCTAAGGATTACAATTTTATAGACTTAGCAAATATGCTGTCTGGCGTTATTACCGATTATGAAGAGAATGGTTGGTGGGAAGTAATGTTCGGGATTTTTTCTGCAAAGACCGGTGATGGACTTTCGTTTGCATTCGAAAAGGTATCCCCTAAAGATGTCGAGTTAATTCACGAGGTTATACGATCCATTCGATATTACAAATAGATTCGAAAACCCTGCATACAAAACTCGGTTTGTTGCTATGCTGGCTTGACGTATAAATCTTGATCTGCATATTGTCTTGTCTTGAAATAGGTTTACACAAAAAAGTAAACTTATGGACATTAAAAAACAAGCCCTTCCGTTACAATTTCTCCGCCAACTCCCCCAGCAAAATCTTTTCCAACTCAACCCGACCCGACTTCCCCTCCACTTCTGTCCATTTAATCAACCGGATAAAACCATCTGAAATTTCAATCCCCGTAATATCCCCATCACTAAAACAACAACAACCTGTATTAAAATAAGAGGGTTTCATATTCATGTAATCAACTGACACAGCTGTAAATTCTTTTTCCCTTTTCTTTATTTCATCCAATAGTTTATCCAGCTGGTGCTGGTCATTTTCCTTTTCTGCCAATTGAAATTGCTTATATAATTTTTCAAGATGTGTTAATGAATTAAACACCGGTTGATGTGTGTGCCCGGTTACCAGTAGTATATTTTTTTGAGCTTCCGACCACTCATACATCATACTGTTATGCAGAGTTTTCTTTTCTGTATTGTTTGCTGGTGTATTCGGATTTATACGGAGTAATGACTGTAATGGTGCCCAGATATTAGCTACAAAAAATTTACTGAACCAGTTTCCATCGCTTTGTGCATCTCCCTGGTGACCGTGGGTGAGGAAGATAGTGAGTTCCGAGTCAGGAGTCGTGAGCCATGAGCCCGGCATATTGACTCCCGACTCACGACTATTGACTAACGACTTTAGAATTACTCCCTCGTACACTTTCACTTTTTGGCCAAACATGTTTTTCAGATGCCAATAAGCCCAGGGGCTGTTATCCCAGTATAAATCATGGTTTCCAAATACTTTTACATATTGGTCTTTCTTAAGAAATTTTTTTTCCGCTTCAAACGTCGCCTGGTTTTTCTTTTTTACTTTCCAGATACTGTTCTCCCAGAGTTCCTCACTGTCGCCGAGGTTAATGAAACAAAAATCATGACTGCTATAATGGTCTAATGCTGCGAGGTAATTCTGCTCTGCTTTTTTAAAATCATCGGCGCCGTTCCTGCTTCCTTTATGCTGGTCGGAGAAGATGATGAACTTGCCGGACTTCTGTTCAAAAGGAATTACCAGTCCTCTTTTGCCGGGATGTTTTAAAATATTTTCTAACAGCGCAGATAAAGCAGTAAAAATTCTTTGCCGGTCTGGTTTGGAAGAAAATTTTTTTACCGCCCACATGACCGGTTTTAATAAAAAGAATCGAAGCACACGGCGCATAGGGAGTTATTTCACTGCTATCATACTGATCTCCACATTTACAAACTTGGGAAGAGCAGAAACCTGAACTGTTTCCCGGGCAGGAAATTCGCTTTCAAAATATTTGCCATACACTGCATTGATCTCGCCAAACTGGTTCATATCAGTAATAAAAATGGTGGTTTTCACTACATGACTGAAATTCATCTCCGCAGCCCGCAGAATTTCTTTCAGGTTGTGCATTACCTGGTGTGTTTCGTCCTGTATATCCTTGTTCTTCAGCTGTCCGGTAGCAGGGTCAATACAAATCTGTCCTGAAATATAAAGCGTATTACCGGTTAAAACAGCCTGGTTATAGGGGCCAATCGGATCTGGTGCTTTACTGGTCTTGATGATGGTTTTACTCATTTTTATTTTTTTTGCTTGCTGTTGTAAGGCGAAAAGAAATTCTATTGAACGAATTTAGCTTTATACGTTTTCTTTGCAAAAAAGGATTATGAAGATTGTGGTGATAACCAATGAAGCATTCAGGCAGGAACTACTGGCCCAGGGGCTATCGGATACAGTGCAGATAACCTGGCAGTCAACACCGGTTCTGCTGAAAGGTGCTATCGGCTATATTGATCTCCTGTTTGATGATTCTGAAGAAAGAATAGAAGAATTAGAACAACTACAGCCGGCAGCAGTCATCGTCAATGCCGTTTATACAAACAAGAAATTACCAGCCGGTTTTATCCGCATTAATGGATGGAACAGTTTTTTAAAAAGACCATTGGTAGAGGCAGGTGTTACGACAGAAAACAAAGAAACAACAGAAAATATTTTCGCTGGCTTTAATAAAACAGTAGAATGGGTGCCGGATATACCCGGGTTTATCACGGCCAGGGTAATCAGTATGATCATTAATGAGGCATTTTTTACGTTGGATGAAAAAGTAAGTACCAAAGAAGAGATTGATATTGCGATGAAATTGGGGACCAACTACCCTTATGGCCCGTTTGAATGGGGTTCTGTTATTGGTTTGAAAAATGTGTATGAACTTTTAACAATGTTGGCAAAAACAAATTCCCGCTACACTCCATCTGACTTATTACAAAAAGAAGCTTTGCTTTCATGAGTTTAATTTTAAATATCGATACGGCGCTTAACACAGCATCTGTTTGCCTGGCAAAAGATGAGGAAATTCTTTCATTGGCCTTCAATGATGATCAAACCGATCATGCAGCATGGCTGCATCCTGCAATAGCTGAGCTATTACAAAAAAATGGTTTTAGCCCAAATCAGTTGGATGCTGTAGCTGTAAGTATAGGGCCGGGTTCATATACCGGTCTCCGGGTTGGATTATCGGCTGCTAAAGGTTTGTGTTATGCCTTGAAGATTCCTTTGATCACAATTGGTACATTAAAACTGATGGCAAATGTTGTAAAAGAAGATGCCAACTCACTTATCTGTCCGATGATTGATGCCCGCAGAATGGAAGTTTTTACTGCTGTTTATAATAAACAACTGGGGGAAATAATTCCAGCCCATGCTTTGTTGCTGGATGAAACCTGTTTTGCTTCACTCCTTGCTACAGAAAAAATTCTTTTTTGCGGAACAGGCAGCAAAAAATTACAGCCATTAGTTACACATTTAAATGCAACTTTTAGCGGTGAAACCAGTAATGCTTCGAACCTTTCAGCACTTTCCATTGTTAATTTTAGAAATAATGAATTTGCTGATCTTGCTTATACAGAACCGTTATATATTAAAGAATTTTACTCTCCTGCCCACAAGGCCTGATCATAAAATCCGTCAAACACCTGATTTAATTGTTAACTATATTAACAGTATTAATAATTATTATCCAATAAATAAATTTCAGGGTTAATTTTGCCTAACATTACCTTATTTATGAATAACTATTCGATATTGTTAAAAGACACATCGGGAAATGGATCTACTTATAAAATAGACCTGATCAGTGTGAAAAAGGCAGCACTTATTCTCCGTGCCATTAATCACAAACTACGGCAGCAAATTATCAAACTGATTGATGAACATGAAAAGATAACTGTAACCGAGCTTTATGTCAAGCTGCGGCTGGAGCAATCTGTTGCTTCACAACACCTTGGTATTTTACGCAAAGCCGGTTTTGTAAAAACCATCCGGGATGGAAAATTCATCTACTATTCATTGAATATGACCCGAATGCAGGGGCTTACCCAATTTGTGGATGACTTGCTTACTTAATAATTTCTTTTCCCGTAAAGTCTTTCCATTATCCCAGGAACATTATTGATTGTAAAGAATTATTTTTGTGCCTTGCTTCGTTACAGCATTGAATAATGAGGCAGTACAATTAAGTTTTTAAATTTTCTGATTATGTACATCAAACAATTATATACCGGATGTCTAAGTGAAGCTGCTTATTATATTGAAAGTAATGGCGAGGCTGCTGTTATTGACCCGCTTCGGGATATTGATGCTTATTTGCAAATTGCGAATGAAAGAAAGGCCCTCATCAAATTTATTTTTGAAACACATTTTCATGCGGATTTTGTAAGCGGTCATCTTGATTTGGGAAAAGCCACCGGCGCCCCGATCATTTATGGTCCCAATACCAAAACCAGTTTTCCGGTGCATGTAGCAAAGGATGGAGAATTATTTTCTATTGGCGATCTAACTATTGAAGTATTACATACTCCCGGGCATACGTTGGAATCAAGCTGTTATTTACTAAAAGATGCTACCGGAAAAAATCATTGTGTATTCACCGGCGATACTTTATTTGTAGGTGATGTTGGTCGTCCTGATCTGGCACAAAAAGGTGAAGAGATTACGATGAATGATCTGGCAGGAATGATGTATGATAGTTTGCAATCGAAAATTATTCCGCTTGCAGATGATGTAATTGTTTACCCGGCACATGGCCCTGGTAGTTCTTGTGGAAAAAATCTTGGCCCGGAAACACATAGTACCATCGGTGAAGAGAAAAAAACGAATTATGCGTTGAAGGCTGCCACTAAAGAAGATTTTATAAAAGAAGTGACCGATGGTATTGTTGCACCACCTTCCTACTTTCCCATCAATGCTAAAATAAATAAAGAAGGATATGAAAGTTTAGATACTTTGATGGTACAGGGAATGAAGCCCTTACCTTTAGCTGAATTTAAACAACTGATAAAAGAGGATGTAATTATTCTTGATACCCGCCATGCAGATGTATTTACACAAGGGTTTATCCCGGGTTCTGTTTTTATTGGTTTAGAAGGCCGCTTTGCTGAATGGGCTGGCAGTCTCTTGCCATTTGATGCACCCATAGTACTGGTTACAGAACCGGGAAAGGAAAAAGAAACCATTGTTAGAATGGCGAGAGTTGGTTTTGATAAAATAAAAGGCTTTCTCGATGGTGGTTATGATATCTGGGTAGCAGCCGGAGAAGAAATTGATATGATAGTAGATGTGGAAGCAGACGAACTGATGATGGACATGCCACATGATAAAAATTTATTAGTTGTGGATGTTCGCCGCACAACTGAATATGCTGACGGACACCTGAAAGATGCACTAAACCTACCTTTGAATGAAATGACCGATCCTGCACTGATAGCCAATCTGCCCACAGGGCCCAGTGGGGAAGAAACACAAAACCTGTATGTACACTGTGCCGGTGGCTACCGCAGTGTGATAGCTTCTTCTTTATTAAAAAGACAGGGTATTCACAATATCAGAAACGTAGTGGGTGGATGGGGTAAAATAAAAGAACAGGAAAAAGCGGAGATCGTAAAAGAGACAAGTGTGTTGAATTAGGCAGGATATTAGATAAAGTAAATAAGGTAAATAAAGTACGCCTTCTTTTGATACTTTATTTACCTTATTTACTATTTATTCAAAACCTGAATTACATTTTTGATTTTATCCAATCATTCAATTCAGGAGAACTTTCAGTACTGATGATTGCAGCGTACCTTGATTTTGTTCCATTATGCACTCCTACATGCCATAAGCGTTGTGAATCCACAACAAAGTGTGCACCTTTCGGCATCGGCACCCTTGCTTCAGATTCTTTGATTGGCAGATTATTTTCATCGCTGTCGTACAATAGCATATAACTGTCTGGATTATCTGTCAACTCAATCCACATTCTTACTACCCAGCCTTCGTCTTCGGGGTTCAGGCGATTGTTATCGTCCCTATGTACAGAACGGATGGCCTGGTCGTGTGTCTGTGGTTCTAACCGAATAATTCTTACCCGTCCAAAGTTGGCGGGTATGGATTTTATATACTCCATCAGCGTTGGGCATCCTTCGGCATTTGGGGTAAAGATGGCATCCTTATCCGTTTTACCATTTTCCCAAAAACCTTTGCATTCATTGGTACCATCGCAAGAAGCTAATGGAGCAAAGTTGGTATCGCCGCCGCTTTTCCAGTCCATATAGGTAAGGTTTTCCCATTCACTGGCGGGAATATGGCTGATGTCTAATGTTTTAAGAATTACATATCCCTTGGCAGCCATACTAGGCATCCGGTAATGCGGGGTTTGTAGCGGAATTTTTACTGACCAATGTTCAGAATGAGGCCAGAATATGGCGGGGGTTGGGGATGACATAATAATTAATTTGAAATGTAAAAATAATGAGTACGCCACTAAAGTAGGAAATATCAGATTAACTAAAAATGACTTCTCTGATTTGAAATCATATTCTTTTTTCCCCAACAAAAAGTTAACGACCCCTTTTTTTCACCATTCGTCAGGAAATTGTAACCTCTCAGATAAATAAAAAAAAATCATCTCCCCTCACTATTACTTTTGAACTACGAATAAGTTAGTAGTTGTGCCGCACACCAGACGAAAATGTAATAGCCAACATTTTTAGCGTCATAACCCCGTCTGAACGGCTTGATATTATAACTAATATAAAGAAGGCCGGGCAGGCATTTTTAAAAGTATAGCCATGAAACTCAAAATCAATTTACCCCTCGGGGCAATGCTATTGCTTTGCCTGAACAGTACTGCTCAAACACCAGGTACTAAACAGCCCCCGGCTCCCAAACAATTAGTTGCTAAGCGAACGGTTGCCACTATCAAAGTGGACGGCTTGATTAATGAAGCTGCCTGGAAAGATGCTCCTGCCGCATTCGGCTACACAGAATTCAGACCAACCCCTTTTAAAAAAGAAGATGAAGCCAACCGTACCGAAGTATATATGCTATACGATAATGATGGCATTTATCTGGGCGGCTATTGTCATGAACAAACAAAAGACAGCATTTCCACCGAGCTTAGGGGCAGGGATGGTTTTGGTAATAATGATTTTATCGGGGTTGCATTTGATACCTATAATGATAAAATAAACGGCTTTGAGTATTTCATTACTCCGCTGGGTGAACAAATGGATGCAAAAATATCGCCGAGTCAAAATGGTAATAATGAAGATTTCAGCTGGAACGCTGTATGGAAAAGTGCCGCAGTCATTCATCCTGATGGGTGGACCTTTGAAATGTTTATCCCTTTTTCAGCTATCCGTTTTAGTAAAAAAGATGTACAGGACTGGGGATTGAATTTTTTCCGGAGAAGGCAAAAAACAGGGCAGACCGTTTCATGGAATACTATTGATGTAACTGTAAACGGATCTCTTACACAAGCAGGTTTATGGACCGGCCTGGAGAATATAAAACCACCGTTGCGTTTACAGTTCTCTCCTTACTTTTCTACCTATACCAATCATTACCCAACGAATGAGGCGGGTAAAAAAAACTGGACATCTTCTGTCAATGGTGGTATGGATGTAAAATATGGCATCAGCCAGGCATTGACATTAGATATGACATTGATTCCTGACTTTGGCCAGGTAAGAAGCGATAACACAGTGCTCAATCTTAGTCCGTTTGAAGTTAAGTTTAATGAGAACCGTTCTTTCTTTACTGAAGGAACCGAACTGTTTAATAAAGGCAATCTTTTTTATTCACGCAGGGTTGGAGGCACGCCATTGCATTATTATGATGTGTACGATCAACTTGGTGCAAATGAAACAGTTATTTCAAATCCGCAGGCAGCCAAGTTAGTAAATGCCACAAAAGTTTCCGGAAGATTACAAGGCGGATTAGGAGTTGGCTTGTTTAATGCTGTTTCTGCCAGAACATTTGCCCTGGTGGAAGATGATAATAAAGTGCAGCGGAAAATAGAAACCAGCCCGTTGACCAATTTTAATATTTTGGTGCTGGACCAAACATTAAAGAATAATAGCAGCGTAAGCCTGATAAACACTAATGTGATGCGAAGCGGTTCTGATTACGATGCGAATGTAACATCTGCGCTGTTTGATTTTAATGATAAAAAAAATACCTGGAATGTTGGTGGAAGTGTTGGCACCAGCAACCTGATCAAATATACAGCCGATGGAAAAACCAAGACCGGCTATACACATAAATTATACTTTGGTAAAACCAGCGGACAATTCAACTTTAATTTTTCCCAAACATTGGCAAATTCCAATTACAGAATAAATGATCTGGGGTATTTTACAATCAACAACTATATCGACCATAATCTATATATGGGATATAGCTGGACAAAACCCACTATTTGGTATAATAATCTGCGGCTTAATTTTAATGCCGGTTATTCCCGTCGTTTAAAGCCATCGTTATACCAAAATGCGAATTTTAATTTCAATATGAACGGCCAACTAAAAAATCTCTGGCATACCGGTTTCTTTATGGGACATGAACCAAGTGGCAATAATTTTTATGAGCCGCATGTAGAAGGAAGATTTTTTAAGGGATGGAATAGTACCTATGCTGGTGCATTTGTACAAACCAATAATGCGAAAAAATATCAGTTTAATACGGAGTTATTTTTTGTATCCAGAAGTTATTTTGCCGGCAAAAAAACTTCAATTGATTTAAGGCAACGTTACCGTTTTAATGACAAACTATCCATAAGTCATGGTATATCATTAGAACCGCAAAAAGATAATGTAGGGTTTGCAGATATCGTAAACGAAGAAATCATCTTTGGAAAAAGAAACGTCAGTACCGTAGAGAATACTTTTAGCCTAAAGTATAATTTCAACAAAAAAATGGGGTTAAGAACTGATATCAGGCACTACTGGAGCAAAGTAGATTATAGAGACCCTTCCCAGAATTTTTATAAACTTTTGGAAAATGGCGAATTGGAACAAATTAGCTACTTCACCGGTAATGCCAATCAAAATTACAATGCTTTTAATGTGGATGCCGTATTTACCTGGGAGTTTGCAGCCGGCAGTTTTATTAATGTTGTCTGGAAAAATATCAATTCAAATTTTGACCAAGTGACTAAATATAACTATATGAAAAATCTTGGTAATACATTAGACCAGTCACATACCAATAACCTTTCTTTCAAAATTCTTTACTTTCTGGATTACCTGCAATTAAAAAATCCTAAAAAGAAAAAATAGGTTTGAAAATATATCTGGCAGAAAAATGCCTCCTTGTTCTGGAGGCATTTCTTATTCATTAATATTTCCATACTCCGGTTTCCAATCATGCTTCCACCTTCGATGTGTCCAAAGCCACATTTCCGGATATTGCCTGATTACCCCTTCCAGGTAGGTGACAAATTTTTGGGTTAGTTCTGATTCGGTTAATGATCCGGCATTTTTTGTAGCCAGTGAAAACACCGCTTCATAATAACCCCGGCGTGGCTTATGCACAAAGGCAAATACTACTGCGGTATCATTTGTAACAGCGCCTTTGGCCGGACCTCTTACAAAAGGTGCCGGCTTCCCAAAAAAATTAAACCACCAGGCATTTGCCGGGTGCCCGGGATTTTGATCAGCTACTAACCCAAGCAAATACTGTGAATTACTATATTCAACAAAATCTTCTTTCATCTTAGTAGCCCGTAAGAATATTGCACCATTACGGGTTCGTAATTTGTAAAACAACCGTTCGATTATTTTATTAGTAAAGGGCATATAAACAGCAAGTAATTTATAGACTGTCATCTTTGTCAATACAGTATTGCCCCATTCCCAGTTAAAATTATGCCCCACATGCACTTGCACACTTCTGCCGGTTGAATGCAGCGCATTAATAATATCCCAATTAGCAGCAAACCTTTTTTCCAGTGTCTTTTCCGAAACAGAAAGCATTTTGATCGTTTCGATAAACATATCAATAAGATTGTGATAGAATTTTTTAGCAATCGCTTTTCTTTCTTTTTCCGTTTTATCAGGGAATGCAATCCCTAAATTTTTCATCACCACATCCCGGCGGTATTTCAATACATAAAATGCCAGGCCATAGAAACCATCGGAAATAAAATAGAGGACTTTTAAAGGTAACAGGGATATCAACCACAAAAAACCATAAACGACATAATACATAGGGCGCAAAAATATAAATTATAAAACGATGTTTTGAATAAGGTTACTCTTACCCGGATGATCCGTGTTAAAATGAAGACCACGACTTTCCTTCCGGAAGCTGGCACCTTTTACGATCAGGTAACCGACTGTTATCATATTGCGTAGTTCCAGTAATTGGGGCGAAACGGTACTGCTCTCATACAATTGTTCCGTTTCTTCCCACAATAAATCGAGGCGGCGCATGGCTCTTTGCAAACGAACATTATTGCGAACGATACCGACATAATCACTCATCAGCAGTTGCAATTCTTTTAGACTCTGGGTTATCAGAATCATTTCTTTTGGTTCTGTTGTTCCTTTGGCATTCCAATCGGGGACCTCACCCCCAACCCCTCTCCATAAATGGAGAGGGGAGTCCGGAGACTCCGAGAAATTGGCTATGCTATCCATAAAACACCTGTGGGCAAATACCATAGCTTCTAACAGTGAATTACTGGCTAATCTGTTGGCGCCGTGCAAACCTGTCGAAGCACATTCACCGCAAGCATATAAATTTCTTATTGAGCTTCGCCCCCACTCATCTGTTTTTATTCCACCACAACTGTAATGGGCAGCTGGTGCTACCGGAATCATGTGTTGTGTGACATCAATACCAATGGACAAACATTTTGCATATATATTCGGAAAGTGCTCCGTAAATTTTTCTTTGGAGAAATGCCGGCAATCTAACCACACATGTTCTGTACCGGTAATTTTCATTTCATTATCAATGGCCCTGGCTACAATATCTCTTGGAGCCAGATCTTTTCGTTCATCATATTTTTCCATGAATGCTTCATCCTTTATATTTCGCAGAATGCCCCCATCACCCCGAACTGCTTCGGTAATTAAAAAAGCATGCCCCCGTACCCCCGGCTCGTACAATGCCGTTGGATGAAACTGAATAAATTCCATGTTTTCAATTCTTCCCTTTGCCCTGTACACCATTGCTACCCCATCACCTGTAGCTATGGAAGGATTCGTTGTTGTTCTGTACACTTGTCCATTTCCACCAGTAGCAAGTAGAGTAACCTTAGCTAAGATTTTTTCAATCTTATTGGTTTTAAGATTTAATACATAGACTCCAAAACATTTCACATCTGGTGTTGCTTTGTTTACCAGGTAACCCAAATGGTGCTGGGTTATTATATCAACTACAAAACAATGTTTGTTAAGTTCAATATTTTTTTGGTTTGTCACTGCATCAATTAAAGCTCTTTCCATTTCCTTCCCCGTTACATCTTTGTGATGAAGGATACGAAACTCAGAATGTCCACCTTCTTTTCCTCTTTTATAATCGCCATCATTTTCTTTATCAAATTTTGTCCCCAGATCAATTAATTCCTGCACTCTTTCCGGCCCTTCTTTTACTACTATCTCTACTACATTTTTGTTGCACAAGCCATCTCCTGCAATTAATGTGTCCTCAATATGTTTTTCAAAACTATCGTTCTCCGGGTCATTCACCACGGCTATTCCTCCCTGAGCATATTTGGTATTGGTTTCGTCGGCTGCCGCTTTAGTCATCACCAATATTTTTTTCTCAGGAAATTCTTTAGCCACCTTTAAAGCATAAGTTAACCCTGCAATACCTGAGCCGATCACTAAAAAATCTGTTTGTTGCATATTATGAACCCTGAAAGGGAAAATTTTAATTTTAAAAACTTAAGTTATGTATTCCTCCGATGAATATAAATAATAGCCCCCTGAACAATGAAAAACTGGGCAATTCCGTAAGTCAGCATTATTAAAACACCTGCCGATTCAAATGGTTGATAAAACTTATTAATAGCTAATAGCGAATCAGATAAAACAAAAAGAAATGCACCAGTCACCATCCACTGACCTGCTTGCTTATTTCTGATAAACAACATATTTAAAGCCATCATCAGCATCCAACTGATAACAAACCCATAAACAAGCACAGGTATCTTCATATCACCCAGGTAGGGCAGTAATATTGAAATCAACGCAACATAATAAACCAACACCACAGCTACCAGGAAATAATTGTTTTTCACTTTTTCTTTTATCCAGATACTATTATAAAAAATTATATAAAAAATATGGGCAATTAAAAAAGCAGACAAGCCCAATAAAAAGAAAACGGAATTTTTTTCCTGGAACATCAGTAAAACATCGCCTGCCAAAGAAAAGAGCAAGGCAAATAATACCCATTTTGAAACACCCCTGGCAATATTTATTATTTGGGAATCAAAATAGCCGATCAATACCGGAATAATCAGTGGTTTACAAATTGATTGCAATAAACTATCCTGGAATTGGATGGCAACTAAATCACCTGCCAAAACAATTACAAACAGAAATATCCAATAATGCTTTTTCATACGCAAAGTTTATGCTTCCACCCAGGCATCACTTTCTTTTATCAACTCAATCAATTCCTGCACCGCCACTTCACTGTTTACGTTTCTTTTCATCACTTCTTTGCCCTTGTATAAAGTAATTTTACCAGGGCCGCTTCCTACATACCCAAAATCCGCATCGGCCATTTCGCCGGGACCGTTAACTATACAACCCATGATGGCAATCTTCACTCCTTTCAAATGATTGGTTACAGCCCGGATCTTTGCCGTTGTTTCCTGCAGGTCAAACAATGTTCTCCCGCAACTGGGGCAACTAATATATTCCGTTTTTGAAATTCTGGTTCTGGTAGCTTGTAAAATACTGAAGGCTGTATTATTAGTAAACTGGTAAATGTCTTTTACTTCTAAATAAGTTCTGCCGGTTGCCTTAATGTTCTCCCCGTCCGACCCTATCGTCCGGGCAGGCATTTGTGATAAGCTTGTGTATCCCAAACAAATGCCATCACCCATGCCTTCTAAAAACAACGCACCGGTTTCTGTAGCAAAATGAATCAGATGTTCATCCGGTGTTTGCCACTTACTGTCGGTAATTAATACAACCGGGTTTTTAATATCTCTGCTCATCAGTTCGGCAAACATTCTGCGAAGTGATTGCATGGCATTGCTGTTTGTAGAACTAAGACAGATAACAACAGAACGATCATTAGCCAGCTTATCAAGATGAACAGAACTATCAATACCGTCGTTATAGCAATCAATCATAACAAAATTCAGCCTCCCCAACCCATCCGAAGGAGGGGCTTCCATTGCTTCAGCATAACCATTGTCACTATAAATTGGAAAATAAACCTCACCCCAACCTTCTCCACTTAGTGGAGAGGGAGTCTTTGCTGACTCCACCCATGCCGCAGGATAAATAATCACTTTCAGTGTTCCCGGCAATGCAAAATCCAACAATTGATGCCCGGTAAAAATATAATCAGCCGCCGCATCACCAATTGTCCATTTATCAGTTACTTCATCATAAGTGTAACCAATACTTTGTAAATGAGTTGGGGTTATCTTTTCTATCTTACTCAAATCAGCAATTACAACCGGTACCTGCTTACCCCCAATATTATCAACTGCAAATGTTTCTCTGCGTTGATACGCAAAAGGAGAGTAAGGAAGTTTTATACTTTCGGGAACCAAAGCCTCCGCCGGTTGGCGGATTGGGGGGCAGTAACGTTTCACTAAATCTTTACAGACTGGTATTTCAAACTCCGGGTCTTCTGTTAATGAAACTCTGATTGTATCACCAATACCATCTTCCAATAAAGTTCCGATACCAACCGCTGATTTTATTCTCCCATCCTCTCCATCACCAGCTTCTGTAACGCCAAGATGCAAAGGATAAATTTCTCCAAACTCATCAAACATTGTTTTAATTAACAATCGATATGCCTGCACCATCACTTGCGGGTTGCTGCTTTTCATACTCAGCACAATGTTGTGATAAGTTTCCCCACGGGCAACCCGCAGAAATTCCATTGCACTTTCTACCATGCCAATCGGCGTATCGCCATACCGGCTCATAATTCTATCGCTTAATGAACCATGATTGGTACCGATACGCATAGCTGTCCCATATTCTTTACAGATTTTTACCAACGGAGTAAACCGTTCTCTAATTCGGTCAATCTCTTCTGCATACTCTGAATCTGTGTATTCAATTTGTTCAAACTTTTTCTTGTCAACATAGTTGCCCGGATTCACCCTTACTTTTTCAATAATCCTAGCTGCTATTTCTGCGGCATTGGGTGTAAAATGAATATCTGCAACGATGGGAGTAGTATAGCCTCTTTTACGAAGCTCATTTTTTATATTCAATAAATTCTCTGCTTCGTTTTTGGAAGGAGCGGTGATGCGGATCAATTCTGAACCGGCTTCAATGCAACGGATACTTTGTTCAACAGTAGCAATAGTATCCATGGTGTCAGTAGTCGTCATTGTCTGCACCCGGATTGGGTGAAAATTACCAAGCAGCAGGTCACCAATGTTAACCTCTTTGGTCTTTAAACGCTTATATGCTGTCAATGATTCGCAGTACAATTGCATGATAGAAAATATGAAAATGTGCAAATTAGATAACCTGCCTGCCGCCAGGTAGGTATGCAAATTTAACTAACTAAACGAAGTAAATACTCTTGTAATCTGGCTTTCATCTGCATATCAGCACATTTACATATCTGCACATTCGTTACCAATCTTTGGCTTGCGATCCGCCGGTTTTGGTCTTTTCCTTTTGTACCCGCTGCTGCACTTCCTTCTCTTTTTGCTGGAGCAATTTTAGTCGCTGCTCCGCTTCTTTGGGACTCATTTTGGACTGTGGCTGTTTCTGTTGATCCTCTTTCTTTTTTGTTGGCTGGTCATTTTCTTTTTTCTTCTCCGCTTTTTTCTTTTTCAATTCCAACAGGGCTTTTTGCAGATTTTCCCTGGCTTCTTTATCGTCAGCATTGTTCCGAAGGGCATTTTTGTAAGCTTCAATACTTTCTTCATGATTTTTTTGTTGTGTCAATATCACTCCTTTATTGTAAAAGGCTTTGGCCCGGATTTCCTTATCTGTGTTATCATTAGCCACCTCTGCAAATATTTTAGCTGCTTCTACTTTTTTTTCCTGCTTGTACAGCGCATTGGCCTGGTTAAATTTTGCAGTAGCATTAGAGGGGTCAGCAGCAATGGCTTTATTATATTCTTCGGAAGCTTTTGCAAACTGCTGTTGCTGATAATAATCATTGCCAGCTTGTATGGTTTTCTCTATCTGTTTTGATTGTGGAAATGAATAGACTGAAATGAAAATAAATAGTATCGTCAGATTTTTTTTCATGCAATTACCTTTCTCCTTTCCGGAATAAAATTTTCTATCAGCAATAAAATAAACATAGCCGCTGCAAACCACATAAAATAAGTTTTGAAATTCATTTGTGAAATATCAGCAAAAGATTTTTTTCCAATTTGCGACAATTGCTTTTTCAACAATGCCACTGCCTCATCGCTGCTTTGCAACCGGATATAAATCCCGTTTGTTTCTTTGGCGATTTCCTGAAGCCCTTCTTCATTCAATCTGGAAACAACAATATTTCCGGCATCATCTTTTTTCATCTCTCCGGTCACCAGATCAGGAATATTAGCCCCTTCCGGTGAGCCAATACCAATGGTGTTTATCATTACCCCCTGCTCTGATAAATTTCTGGCAGTTGCTACAGCATCATCATCATGGTCTTCGCCGTCAGAAATAAGTATGACCGTTTTAAACTTTTTATCTTTTGCATCAAAAGCATTGGCACTCATATTCAGCGCATCGGAAATGACCGTTCCCTGTTGTGGTACTGCATCAGGGCTGGCAGAGGATACAAATAATTGTGCTGCGCCATGGTCTGTTGTCAATGGCATTTGCAAATATGCTTTACCTGCAAAAAGTATCAATGCAATCCTGTCGTTGGGCATTTCATTCATCAGCCTGGTAACGAATTGTTTTGCCCTTTCCAACCGGTTTGGAGCAAGGTCTGCTGCCAACATACTTTTACTTACATCCATTGCAATGGCAATATCAATTCCTTTTTTGTTGACTGATGTTGACTCACCTGCTTTCCGTGGGTTCATCACTGCAATAACGCCCAATGCAAAGGCAGCCGAAACAACAATAAATTTTGAAGTAAATAGTTTGGAAGAGTAGTTGCTGATTAATGCGTTTACCAAATTCTTATCGCCAATTCTTTTTGTTACTTTTTTCTTCCACTGTAACAGGCCAATAAAAAATAATGCAAGAATAGCAATGCCTGCGAATAGAAAAATAAACTCTTTATGTTGAAATTGGAATCCCAATGTGATCATTAAATGTGATGGTTATGCAAAGGACAATTATTGAACCAATTATATCTTGCCCATCGGCCAATTACATTTTCCCGTCAAAAAATCCTAAATACTTCAACATATCCTTCAGCATCTTTATCCTCACCGTCTTCATATCAAAATTTGGGTCAGCGGATTCTACATTTAATACAAAAAAGTAAGGGTGGCCGTTCTCTTCTATCCAACCAACTACCCAACCAAGAGCATGACCATTTTCCCGGTAACCCCAACCTGTTTTATATCCTAACCTGTAATTGGCATTATCCTCCATCAACATTGCTTTCTTTACCGTTTCCTGGTAACTTTTAAAAAACGGTAACTGGTCAAAGTATAAACGCTTCACCAAACCCAGTTCTTCATCCGGTTTTATTTTCAATGAATTGTCCAGCCAGAATGAGTCAATAGCTGTTTTAATTTTCTGAGTGCCGTATCTTAAACTATCTAACCAGAATTGCATGGTATCTTTTCCAATTCTGCGGGCTACTTCCTGGTAATAGGGAACTGATGATACCCGGAAAGCTCTATACATACTGAGGTCCTGATTCCAGTCATCATTCCAGCGTTTTACACCATCCCATTTTATGATCATGCTATCGCCACTTATTTTTCCTGTTTGCAAACCGATCAGTGAGTTTACAATTTTAAATGTAGAGGCGGGTGTATAGGCGCTATCCCGGTAACGTCCAAGATTATGAACTGTAAATCTGCCAGTGCCATTATCCATCAACGCAAAACAGCCTTCCACTTTATTTTCATCAAAATATTTTTTCAGATTTTTATCCTGTTTCACATTGTTTTGAGAACAGGACTGAAAGAGGGCAAGTAGCATCAGGGAATAAACAACAGGTTTCATCTTGTATCAAAAATTTTGGCAAAGGTAGCCTCATTTTGTTCGCTGTAAGACGGCTTTTTGATAGCTCCCAATCCTGTAACTGTCAACTGTCGGGCTATCTTCCGTTCCTTTTCCGGTGGTGGTAATTGGCTTGGCTCCGATGGTATAAAATTCAACCATGAGTTTATCGTTTTCCATCGAGTAACTGTTCAAGATGATATTGCCCATTACCGTAAAAGCTCCGCAAAATTTATTGGCCACCCAAAACTGGTCCAACACAATACCATTATTCTCATCAATCACCCAATGAATTCCACTTGTACCCTTCATCACCAGTTTATAGGGCCTGTTATCATCGGCTATTGAACCATAAATTATTTGCCATGACCATGTATTGATACTGTCTGTCGGGTGAATCCGTATATCCATATTCACTTTCAGTGGCTCAGCTTTACCAGTTTTATACCATTGCAGCTCACCTTTCCAGTTGCCCACCCAGCTTTGCGGAAAAGATGTTGACTGACATTTTGCGGTAACTGATAATCCGAAGGTTAGTAACAGTATGAATATTTTCATGGCAACATTTTTCTAAAAATAAAAAATCCCGCCCTGCATAAGCGGAACGGGAGTAAATTTCTTTTAATGATACAAACTACAGGTAAATACCATTTTTCAACCGGACATGTTTATTTCCCTGGCAATCCTTTTTTGTGGCGGCGCAGGAGCTTAAGATAAACATGGTTACAGCCATAACAGCCAAACAAAGCATTAATTTCTTCATACTCTTTTTTAAAAAGTTGGGTCAAAAAATCAGTTAAGGAAATTCCAGAGGAAAATGGTGGGTAGAGTTTTATATCATCGTGTAGTTGATAACGAAAATAATGCCAGCCTATTATTTCTCATAGCTTTTGGCCGTTTATTTTCTATTTATGTTAAGTTTTTTATTTATTCAATCAATTCTATCGTAAAAACACTATAACCGGTAACTTTACAGCTTAAATAATATACCAATATGAAACAAATTTTTGCCTCAATACTTGTTGCATCTGTATTTTTTATGGCTTGCAATAATGATAAGCCCAAAGAGACCATTGCTGTTACTGATAAAGACGGGAAAGAAAAAGTGACTATTGACCTAAACCAGGTGAAAGATGCCACACAGGATATGCTGAAAAGGAAAGAAGAACTGGAAAAATTAACGCCGCTTACTGCTGATGAATTAACAGCATTAGTTCCCGGGGAATTGATGGGTGCTGCCCGTACAGACCTGGATGTAAATAGTGCGATGGGTGCTACTGTGGCAAATGCGGATTACAAAATAAACGACAGTGCAGACCTTACATTAGAAATAGTGGACTGTGCCGGACCCGGCGGTGCAGGTATGTTTGGTATGCAATATCTGGGTATGATAAACATAAACTCTGACGATGAAGATGAGACCGTAAAAACAGTTGACTTTAATGGCGGCAAGGCAATTGAAAACTGCAGGAAAAAGAAGAACAGGTGTACAATTGCTTATTTCAGTGGCAACCGATTCCTTGTTTCATTGAAAGGTGATAATGTTGGTATTGATGCGTTGAGAGATTTGGCCGGAAAATTGAATATTAAATAACCGTTCTGGGAATTAGCTGGCTTATAAAAAATACAGATACAAAGAGGAGTACAATATAAATAAAGTCTACAAAAGAAGGTAATGGCTTCTCTAATACAGGTTCTCTTTTCATTATTAACTTAAACCCAATTCTTAGTGGTTTTTGTGCAATAAGAAAAATCAAAGGAATGCTGAATGTCCATTCCAGGTTACCAACAAATTTATAAATTGGGTCGGTTTGTCGTACTAAATAGCCATAGAAAACAATGCCAATTGCAATTAAAAGAGAAAGATTAAAATATTTGTTTACACTGAGCATTCTATAATCCGCAAAGAACCATGCTGCAGTTCCAAAACCAATTGCCTTGTTGATATCAAGAAATACTGATGGGTTCTTATAAAAGATTAAACTAAAAAATATCAACGCCCCAATTAGAATTGAAATTATTCTGAAACGTTTACCTATTGTCTCTTTATTCCCTTCTGATTCAATAGTATCAATAGTGTTATCTTCAATTCGTTTACTGCAAAAAATTTCGGGGGGAGGAAATTTTTCCGAATTGAATTCAAGTTCTTCATAAATTTTCGAAATCCCGGATTCAAATGTTTTTCCTCCAAAATCTGTTTTAAATACCTGCCCATCTTTTGTAACCCAATAAACATTATCGTATTCATCATCTGATTCGGGAATAAAAACCAATATTTCTTCCCCTATTCGTTCAATTGGGAATATAGTAGGTTTGCTGATTTTCGTAAAGCCAGTAACTTCTATTTTGTACTCAATATCTTCAGGGTATTTCAGGTAATTTAAGAGATAATTAAATTGCTCATTTTCCAATTTATCATCTGCCTTTACTATATGTTTCCCCCTCTCGTTTTTGTATAATTCGAAGAACAGGCCTGCTGTCAGCGTATCAGCAGATGCATCTAACCATTGACCAAGGGCTTTTTTAATATCTGTGTAAGCTCCGCCTTCTATAAAAATAATATTGTTCATTGTTTAAATCAATCTCAGTTCAACACCCCAACTCTTTTCCGGTTTCATATCCTGGCCATGGGTATATTTATAATTTTTAGGAAAATCCTTATTGTTGTGGCTGGTGGGAACACCAGCCAAGGAGGAGGTTTAAAAATTATGGGCTAATCAATATAATTTCTAATTCATCAATTTTTTGAAATTCTTTATCAGCTGTTACGAGGGGGAGATCAAAATGAATAGCACTGGCAGCAATGATAGCATCAACAGTTTTTAACCTGTACTTTCTTTTTAAACTGATAGCGGAACTCTTAATGCTGGAATTTAAGCCTATTACAAATGTATTTTGCAGATAAGCAGTTAACAGCTTTTCATCTCCCCTGCTTAGTTTATGAAAGCCTAAAAGTTCGATCTCGGTTATTTCAGAAATAAAATGCTCTTTGTTAGTGATCAGTTTGGTGACAGAGGGGTTACCGCCAAGGCTGTAGATGATCACATTTGTATCAAGCATCAGCCTTTCAATCATCACTCTCTTATTTTTTGCTGATAAGTTTTGGCATCAACATGCTTAAAAGCTTTTACTTTTCCTGCATAAGCGGCCATGTCCACACCTTTCTTTTTATGGCTGGTTAGTTTCGTCTTTTTCTTATTTTCCAAAACTTTGCTCATACAATTTCATTTACGTTTGGTAAAGTTACATCAAAAGAAGTGATAGTTTAAAATGACGAAACGCCAAATTTTTAGAGCAGAACACCTTTATATTCCTTTGAAAAATCTTTAGTGTATTCAAATATCTTTAATATCAATTTATAAGTATCCCTGTAAACAGGTAAATCATAGTATAGAGCGATAAATTAAAAAATAAAAATCGACCCCGACTTCGCCGGGGTAAATTATCAAACCTGCCTGCCGGTAGGCAGGTTGTCAAATGAATCAAATAAATTAATCCCTGAGGCAACGAACAGAGAAACCGTGGTTCTTATTGTAGGTGCCCTGGCCGGTATTTCCAAAGCTGTAGCCCAAGATACGGTTCCATGCGATAGTTGCATTGTTCTCCGTAGCACTCCACCAGTAGCCGAAGAGGCTGACAAAGTTGAACGAACCGCTGCCATTACGGGAGCCGCCCGGCAGGCCTGTGAAGCCGCTGCTGTTTGTAGCACCAGTGTTTGGAGTTGTCCAATGGGTGGTGCCGATTTCTTTCATAGCTCCGCCGGCAATTGCTGCGCCCCCCAAACAGGTTTCAATTGTTGTCCATTCAGGATTCGTGGGTACATGCCATCCTGCTGGAGCCAATCCTCTTGGATCGTTAACAGCATACCAATTATATAATTTTCCATATGTGTCTGCATAGGTAGTAGAGTCATTATTATAATAACAATAAGCGCCGGTAGTTAGTGCAGCCCAAGCTGTAGGATCGGTTACGTTTGGTATTGGATCGCCGTTTCTATATCTGTCTACATCAAGGTTCTTAATTGTCCATACCTGGGTACAGATAATAACTGTTCCCAAAGGAGATGTTCCGCCAGTCATATTGATCCACTTTATTCCATTGAACATCTGCATTTCACCGGCCGGGGCCACACAATTGCTGCACCAGATCATCATCCCGGCTACCGGGTTTGTCATGGCATCTCTTTGAAACTGTGTCAACCGTGGTGGCAAAAATCCTTTGGTTGTACTGCTTACATCCAACTGGGCTGATGCTGCAGGGGTGGGTGTACCAATACCTACATTTTGTTGTGCCTGTGTCATGCCATTAAATAAAAAGGCTGCAAAAAGAAAGTAAAGCCTTTTCATTGTTGTGTTTTTAATGAACAAAATGAAGTTCCGGAGCAATAAAAAACAAGTACGGATGGGAAAAACTCATTTAATACGACCCTGAACCGACAAAATGAATAGAAAAGGTAGAATTATTTTTGAAATCTTTTATAAGATCTTCTTTCCCGACGAGTCTCCTCCGCCATTTAAAGAAGATATGAATTGTATCTTGTCCTGAAATGGGCTTATTAAAAATAGGGATAAATGACTGCCTGGTCAAATGGAGATATTCTATTAGTATCTCACCCGGTAGTCCTGAGGAATCGAAGAATCGGAACCATCTGACACCCACCTGCAAAGAAAAAAATAAAAAATTATGCAGATTTTAGAAAAATAGTAGCCGGCAATTTAAAATAATCTTTTAAACGCTGAGCCATTTTTAAAGTGATCTCCCTTCTGCCGGAAAGAATCGAAGAGACATGCCCCTTGCTTCCGATTATTGCTTCCAGATCTTTTGCCTTCATTCCTTTTTCTTCCATCTTTAATTTGATGAATTCAATAGGGTTTACTTCAGGCAGCGATATGTGTTTGTCTTCATAATCTTTTACCAGTACCAAAAGTAATGACAGTTCTTCAGCTTCTGTCGTACCTTCCGTTGCATGAAAGATTGCCAATGTACGCTTAATGGCTTTTTTATAATCAGCTTCTTTTTTTATTACTTTCCAGTTCATGATTTATAGTTTAATATTTTAGTGTCAAATTCAATGGCAGCAGCATTTATTTTATCATATTGCTGATGTGTGCCAAACCAGATAATATAAGCAGCCAGTTGTTTAAAGTTAACTGATACAATCAGCCTGAAATCATTTCCTTTAATATTAAATATAACCCGGCTGTTTGCTATAAGGCTGGCATTGCCATAAACTTGCTTCAGCTCATTGAAATTTTTAAAATTAACATCACAAAACTCTTTATACCATCCCAGCAACGCTACTTTTGCCGCCGGATATTTATCACAATAAAATAAAACAGCTCTTTTTACAATAACATTCACCCCGTAAAGATAGGTGAATGTTTTCAAAATGAAAACATTATAATACACCCCTGTTATTGCGGGCGGCAGGCAGGTAGTTAAAAAGCCCGAACGGCACGAACAGGGTAAGTTGCGTTCTTGCCGGTGAAGTTCTGGGCGCTATTACCGAAGTGCTGGTTCCAGGCCAGGCCGCCGCTGTTCTCCGAGGAGCTCCAATAGAAGCTACTACTAAAACCGCCAACATTAGTTGCTCCCTGGCCAACATTTAGCCAAATTAAATTCAATTCGTATTTTGAAGGCAAATACCAATCAGTAAATCCTCCTCCTGTATAACTCGTACAGCTTGTAGCTGCATAGCTTCCGGCGCCTTGAAGCTTTATTATTGATTGTGTATTGCCTTTACCTAGTCCATTTCCAGATTCGCTTGAATTTGTTAAAATGAACGTACCATTATACCATTGAATACCTGCACTCTGGTCTGTAGTGGCACATACCAATCCATGGCAACCTGATGCATCAAGATAGAAAATAAAACCTCCCAGCGCCGGTACATTTTGTCCAATGCTATAGGTGCAAGTGCTACCCCCACTATACTGTGGGATATTTAAGGTATTATCAACCAAAGTAGCAGCGCCACTTGTACCCGTTGTGGTTAAGGTTAATGTTCCTGTGCTGACAATTGTCCAGACCCCGCTCTTAAATACATAAAAGCCCACTGGGGCATTGGTTTGGTAAACCAGTAACCCTTCAGCAGGAGCAACAACGGCGGAGACAGAAGCCATGCGGGGTATTAATACACCCTTTGTGGTGGATGTTACATCCAACTGTGCCGATGCAGCAGGTGTTGGAGTGCCAATACCTACATTTTGTTGTGTATGCGCTATGTCATTAAATAAAAAGGCTGCAAAAAGAAAGTAAAGCTTTTTCATTGTTGTGTTTTTAATTAACAAAAATGAAGTTCCGGGGCAATAAAAGATAGGTGCAGATGGAAGGACTTATTTAATACGACCCTGAACCGATAAGATGAATAGAAAAGGCAGGATTATTTTTGAAATCATGTATAAGGTCTTTTTTTGAGTCGGAGAAATCAATCTCACTTCAATACCCCCAACTCTTTTCCAATCTTTGTAAACGCTGCAATCGCTTTATCCAGATGCTCTTGTTCATGTGCTGCACTTAATTGTACCCGTATTCTTGCCTGTCCTTTCGCCACCACCGGAAAAAATGAACATTTATTATTACTGATTAGGTAGTGTGTTTATGTCTTTTGACTTCAGTTTGTAATATTGAATAAGGGTTTGGTTAACTTTTACAATTTTACCAAGACATTTTGCTGAAGTATTAAAATCAGGATGCTTTAAGAACTTACGGATGAACCAGGCCGTCTCCGTTTTTTCCACATCCAGATAAACAATACAATAGTTAGGGTGGCAATAATTGTGTTTGAAAAAATCTGTGTCCCTTGTTAAAAATAAAACACCATGAAGTTGTTGAAGCAATGTAATTATTTGTGTATCCTTTATACCTTTAATAGCTACATCTACTCCGATTTGCCTTACATTATACCGCCACTTTTCTAAAAGCTCCTTTTGGTCTTTGGTTATGTTTTCATCAAGCAGGTACATAATCAGGCAGCAGCAAAATTTTCCGTTTCTTTGGCAAGCGACTCTTTGCTAAGCATCACAGCATCTTTTATGGCATTTTTGGTAAGGAGGCCATGCCATTGTTCAATAATGTAATCCCAGGCAAGTCCCTGTGCTACCATCTCAAGAACATCATCAACAAAAATTCTCGTGCCCTTAAATGTCAATTTGCCATGGCAAACTTTTGGGTCTGCTACGATATATCTGCTAAATATTTTCTTTGCCATCGTTTTAAATTTATACAATAAAGATACAAAAATTAAAAGTAGCCCTTCACTTCAACACCCCCAACTCTTTCCCAATCTTTGTAAACGCTGCAATCGCTTTATCAAGATGCTCTTGTTCATGTGCTGCACTTAATTGCACCCGTATTCTTGCCTGTCCCTTCGCTACCACAGGAAAGAAGAAACCGATCACATAAATTCCTTCTTCTAACAATTTGGCAGCGAAGTTTTGCGCTAGCACGGCATCATATAACATAATGGGAACGATGGGATGGTCGCCGGGTTTGATGTCGAAACCTGCTTCGGTCATCTTGCTGCGGAAATATTTTGTATTGTATTCCAGTTTATCCCGTAGCTCTGTTGTTGAAGTCAGCATATCCAGCACGGCAATAGATGCGCCTACAATAGATGGAGCAACAGTATTGCTAAACAGATACGGCCTTGATTTCTGCCTTAGCATTTCTATTATTTCTTTTCTGCCGGATGTAAAACCTCCGGAGGCTCCACCTAATGCTTTTCCTAATGTACCGGTGATGATATCAATCCGACCCATCACCCCACGATATTCATGAGTGCCTCTTCCGGTTTTCCCTAAAAAGCCAGAAGAGTGACATTCATCTATCATTACGATCGCATCATATGTAGAAGCAAGGTCACAGATCTTATCTAATTGTGCAATTGTTCCATCCATACTGAAAGAACCATCGGTTACAATGATACGGCTGCGAAGATTAGAAGACTCTTTCAGCTTTGCTTCCAGATCTGCCATATTATTATGCTCATACCGGAAACGCTGCGCCTTGCATAAACGTACACCGTCAATAATACTGGCATGATTCAATGCATCAGAAATAATTGCATCCTCTTCATTAAACAAAGGTTCGAACAATCCGCCATTGGCATCAAAAGCAGCAGCATATAAAATAGTATCCTCTACCCCCAGAAAATCTGAAATCTTTTCTTCCAGTTCTTTATGAATATCCTGGGTGCCGCAGATAAAACGGACACTGCTCATACCATAACCATGTTCGTTGATAGCTTTATGTGCCGCTTCTATTACTTTGGGGTGAGAAGAAAGACCAAGGTAATTATTGGCACAAAAGTTCAATACGGTTTTGCCGCCCACCGTTATTTCAGCTCCCTGAGGACTGGTAATAATTCTTTCTTTTTTGTAAAGACCCGCAGTTCTTATTTCTTCTACTTCTGCGGCAATGCGTTGTACCAATTTTTCGTTCATGTAGCAATGTTTATAGGCAAATATAACCACGGATTTGATGGATTAGAACGGACAAAAAAGGATTGTTTCACACCAACAAAAAATTTAAGTGATGGCAACAAGAATCAGTTAATCCGTTTCGTTCCAAAAATCCATCAATCCGTAGGCCTGATAAATAATAAGAAAACTGTAACATTTCCCTTTCTACTTTCGTCCCATCCCAAAACCACTACCATGCAGACAAAAAAATGGATTAGCGTTGGCTTTCTTGCCGCAATACTTTTAGCTGGAATACTGATGCTGAGTGCTTCCACTCCAAAAGCAGAAAAGGCCACTTGTTGCAAAAAAGACCCAAAAGAATGCTCCGGTGATAAAAAGTTGGGAATCCCGGCTGAAACCACCCTGGAGAATCTTTCCCATCAATTTATTTCTCTGCCTGTTTTTCTGCATTGATTTTCAAGCAATAGTGTTGAAAAAAAATTGCCTTAAACTGTAACTTCTCCTCCTTTTATCCGTTTTACTTACCAAAGCAGGTTACTTAATTTATCTTTAACCCGCCCCCGGCTGTTTATGACTGAACGAGAATACAACGAATGTGTGACTGAGTATGCAGATAATGTGTACCGCTTCATCGTGAAAAATCTTCGCCATGAAGAAGATGCCCGGGATGTGGTGCAGACGGCGTTTGAAAAAATGTGGCGCAACCGGGAAACTGTGGATGCAGAAAAATGTAAATCGTACCTTTTTACGGTGGCCTATCACCAGATGATCGATCATATACGGAAAGTGAAACGAATACAACTGAGAGAAGATTTCAGCGATGAAACAAGGATACAAAATCAACCGGTTAATAATTTAAAGAAAGTGCTGGAAGAAGCCCTTAGCAGATTGAATGAAACACAACGGTCCCTGGTTTTATTAAAAGATTATGAAGGTTATTCGTATGAAGAAATAGGGCAGATCATGAACCTGAATTCCAGCCAGGTGAAAGTATACCTGCATCGGGCCAGGGTGCAATTGAAAGAGTATTTGGTAAAAATGGAAAACGTAATATAAAATCAGGTGTCGGGTGTGAGCTGCCAGCAATCAACCGACAACGGACACCTGACAACAGACAACTGAAATGAAAATAAACCACCATAATTACGAAGAGTTTTTTATCCTGTATATGGATAATGAATTGAGCAGCGACGAACGCCGGATGGTGGAGGTGTTTGTGCAGCAGCATCCCGAATTAAAAGCAGAGCTGAATTTACTTTCTCAATATAAATTAGTCCCTGATACAGCACTTGTATTTAATAACAAAGAAGAATTGATGAAAGCGGGTAGTAACGAAACCATTACCCTTTCCAATTACGATGAGTGGCTGATCCTTTATATGGATAATGAATTAACAGCAACACAAAAAATAACTGTTGAACAATTTATTGCCACACACCCTGCAATCAACAATGAACTTGTTTTATTGCAACGTACACAATTGCAAGCTGAAGAAGTTGTTTTTGCAGATAAGGCATCCTTATATAGAAAAGAAGAGAAAGTACGTCCCCTACCGATTCGGTGGTGGAGACTTGCTGCTGCCGCCATTTTATTACTTGGCATTGGTATCACCACGGCTGTTATTGTAAATAAAAAATCTTCAGTAGAAAAAGGAGAAATAGTGAAAGGGACTACTTCTGAGAAAAATACAACATTACCCATAACTGTACCCAAAGAATCCAACAGCCCGGCCAATGAAAATATGGTTGCAGAAAATAATACTCCCGGCATAACCCCTGTTAAAAAACAGGTCGTAACTCTCGATAAAAAGGATAACAGCAATACGGTGAAAGATCGGTTACCGGTAATCATTACACCACCATTGAAAGAGGAAATTGTGGGTGCAAATAATAATGATAAAAAATCCAATGATCTTCCTAAACCTCTTTATAATCCTAACCTGATTAATAATGATGCCCGTAATAATACTGTTGCAAATAACTATATTCCAAAAGAAAATAGTAAACCAATAAATCCTTTAACAAATCCAATTGTAACAACCCAGAACCCTTCTTCGTCAGACATAGTGTATGCATCTAACAGCAAATCTGATGTTAGTGAACTTGAACAGCCAGATGGTAAGAAAAACAAAAACCGGGGCATCTTCCGGAAGATTGCCCGGACTTTTGAGAAAAGAACCGACATTGACCCTACTGATGATAACAGGTTATTAGTAGCCGGGCTGTCCATCAAATTGAAATAACCCCGGATTATGGTCAGCCGGGATGACAAAAAATTATTAACTATTTTTAAAAATGAAACAAATGAAAAGGATTTTTACCCTATGCGTAGCATTATGTACTGTTGTTACAGGTTTTGCACAAACAGATTCTACCGGTACTAAAAACAAAGCCCCTCAAAATGACACCATCCGCATTGGTAGCATGGTTATTATCCGCAAAGCAGGTAATAAAAATAAAGAGGAATCAAAAGACAGTATTTACAAAATACGTAACCGCCGTGGAGATAAACCATCCAATCTCTCTACCAACTGGTGGATCTTTGATGTGGGCTTTTCCAACTATTCTGACAAATCAAACTATGTAACCGCAGCCGCCAGTGGATTTGTAGCACCGGGTATTAATGAAGATGATCTGAAATTAAAGGGAGGGAAATCCAGGAATGTCAATGTTTGGTTCTTTATGCAAAAGCTGAATATTGCCAAACATATAGTGAACCTGAAGTATGGACTGGGACTGGAGTTAAATAATTACTCTTTTGATAATACAAAACTGGTCTTTACCAAAAAACCTACAAATATTTCTGAATCTGCAACCGAATTCAGTAAAGTAAAACTGGCGACAGATTACCTGACAGTACCTATCATGCTTAATTTTAATTTTACCCCGAACCGTAAAAAGGGTTTTGGCTTAAGTGGCGGTATCAGCGCCGGTTACTTATACTCGGCCCGGTATAAAAGTAAAGATGATGGCGATGTAAAAAAAGTGAAGAGTGATTTCAATCTCGAGTCTTTCAAACTATCCTATATCGGAGAATTAACCCTGGGCCCTGTACGCCTTTATGGAAGCTATGCCATGAAAAATATTTGGGAAAAAGGATTGGATATGACACCGTATAATTTTGGATTCCGGTTTAGTAACTGGTAAAAATAAATTCAATATAAATTGAATGAAGGCCGTCTCGTTTGAAACGAGGCGGTTTTTCTATTGATGCTACGCAATTTTACTACCTGTAATCTATTATCTTTTCTAAACGTCACGTTAAAACATTTCCACAGTCCAAAATAAAAGGTAGTGGCATTGCGTTTGCTCTGTTGAACGGTTACTGATTTTAGCCATGCAACTTGCCTGTATATTTTTTTCAGGTAGGTTACATCTGGCGGTTATGAAAACACAAATGCCTGATGAAAAACATTGTTATCCTTACCACAGTCTTTTTGGGAGGCAGTTTATTTGCTTCCAATCTTTCAACTTCTGAAAGAATAAAATCTAACAAACGGCTTAACTGGGGTAATAGCGGACCAGTAGGTAAAATCTCCATTACCATTGATAAGTCAGAGTATGAGCTGAGTGTATATGATGATAAAGGCTGGTACGCCACTTACCCGGTAGTATTTGGTAATAATAGTTTAGGTGATAAAAAAATGCAGGGCGATAAAAATACACCAGAAGGTACCTTCCGGATTGCCAATAAAAGAGTACATGAAAAATGGTGTCGCTTTCTTTCCCTTGACTATCCCACAGCGGATGATATAGAAAAGTTTAATAAACGAAAAGAAAAAGGTGAAATACCTGCGAATGCCAGTATCGGCGGTGGCATCGGCATACACGGTGTTTGGCCGCATGAAGACTACCAGGTAGACCGTTATAAAAACTGGACTCTCGGCTGCATCTCTATGAAGAACGAAGATGTAAAGGAAATTTATTTATTTACTGATGCAGGAACGAAGGTGACGATTAAGAAATAAATTATTTTAGCCACAACTTGTCCCGCCTTTTGCAGGAGATTTTCACAAATTAACACAGATGAATACATTGCTGCCATAATAATAAGCCTTGCCTGTATCAATATTTTATATGAACCCATGAAATTTGCAGCATTCAGTTTATTTTGTATTCGCCATTAAAAACCTTTCGGTTTCAATTCTCCATTTTGCCGGATCGCTTTGTAATAAGGATTCATGACCGGCACGATTGTACACTACTAATTTTTTATTGGCAGCAGCAATAGCAGTGTATATTTTATCCGTCTCATTTTTGTGAATGTAATCATCCATTGCCCCCCACTGCATCAATACCGGGGAATTTATTTTTTTTACATACGTTGAGGTTTTATGCTTAAATCCATTAAATCCTCTTTCTATTCCTATCCAGCAGGTTACCAAAAACCCAAATGGTTTTTCAGGAAAACCCTGGAAACCTAATGCCCTTGCTCTTGCCTGTAAATGTGTTTGAAGCGAAGCAAATGGCATTTCCAGCATAACTCCTGCCGGATTTAATTCATATTCTGCCACTGATCTGGCTACTGCCACAGCTCCCATAGAAATGCCCCATAAGAAAATCGTTGATTCTCCTTTGCTGGCTATATAATCATACGCCAGTTTTACTTCCTCTGCTTCTCTAACTCCGATAGAAGTAGTTTTTCCTCCACTGTTACCATGTGCCCGGAAATCTAATATCAATACATTATACCCGAGGTAACGAAATTCACCGGCTTCATGAATAATCATTCCCTTATTTGCAGTTATACCATGGAAGAGAATAACCGTTCCTTTTGATGTAGAATCCGTTTTACTGTACCAGCCATCAATGGATATATCTTTTCGGGTTGTTAGTTTAACCGTTTCGAAAGGGAAAGCAGGAGTTTCAGTAATAATTGACTTTGCTTGCCGCGGGCCTGTGAAAAGTCTCCAGGTTTTTACAAATATATTTTTTGATTGTTTTGAATTGCGCAGGGCCGGGTCGTCAGAAACATGGGTAAATCTGTAAGCGTATAAGCTTGCACTGATATTTATCAATATAAACTGTACCAGCAGTACCCATCCTATCCAACGAACGTAAGAAGGTATTTTAAACTTGATTTTCCCTTTTACCATTAAAAATTAGCCGGTGATGTAACCGTCAGCGGCCAAAAGTAATTTTTACAGTGCAAAAGAACGACTAAACAGATAAAAACTTTCTATATATCACATTTGGATCAATAACAAGGCTGGCTATTTTTTTAAATTTTTACAGCCCCATTTTATTATTTATATCACCGGGAATTGCTTGCTTATTGACAATAATGGCCAGGGTTCTTATCTTAAAATAATCTTCCCGCATCCACATAAAACCACCGAGTGAATTGGTATTATCCCCCCAGGAATTTTTGATATAATACCATTTAAAGCCTTTATTATCTTTTGTCACTCCCACGATGTGCATCATATGATCCAGCTCTGTGGATTTATTTTCAAAAGTCAGTTGCCGTTGCATTTGAAAATTATCGATTGAATCGGGCAAATAAGCCAACCCTTCATTGTAATCAAAATATTCATCATCAGCATCACCATCCCAGCCAACGGTGTAACCATTCTTTAATGCATTGTCAGTAATACGGGAAAAATCATCCATTGTCACATTGTAATACTCATCATTCGTCCAGTTGTATTTATCTTCTAATATAAATTTTGTATAAAACGGATGATGGGTGTAGGAAGTGATTTCAACATAATCATCCGGGTTTATGTTCAGATACTGCTGCAAATATGTTTTGGGGGTATATGTTTTGCCATTATAAAAAAAAGTGGCCGGCAGTTTACCATAATAATAATCTAAGGTGCTGTCAATAACATTTTTCTGGGATGAATTAAGCTCTGTAATTCCATTGGCAATGCAATATTTTACCAACTGGCTGAAGGCAGTATCCATTTCTTCATGGTTATGCTGCTGCTCGCCTCTGCCCTTGCCGTTGTATGCTTCTTCCGGAACAGCCCCATAGTTTTTCATCACCCACACAGCATCATGAAACTGGCCGCCGGGAGTAAAAAAATTTTTGCCTTTCAGTTTCAGGTGTCGTTCAATTTTTCTAAGCATAGAATAACGGGCAATAAACATTTCGCTTAGATCAATATTCACTTTACCCATTTTCATTAACTCACTTTCTAATAGTGAGGAGCTGGAAAAACTCCAGCAGGTAGATGATATATACTGGTTTTTTACCGGGGTACAATTAGTCGTTTTAAGAGCAATTAATCCCAAATCAGTTCTGTTTAATTTCTGTGCTATGCAAACTTTAAAAAGGAGCAATAAAGGAAGAAGGAGGAATCGCTGCATAATTAAATTATTAAACGAGAAAAGTCAAAAGAAAATTGTTATTCGCATTCAGGTATTTAAAATAAAGCAAATTTACAGCTTCCCGTTTTTTATCTCATCCACCACACCAGGATCAAGTAAAGTTGAAATATCACCAAGATTTTCTGTTTCGCCTTCGGCAATTTTTCTTAAAATTCTTCTCATAATTTTTCCGCTTCTTGTTTTTGGTAAGCCAGCTACAAATTGTATTTTATCAGGCTTGGCAATAGCCCCTATCACTCTTGTTACTGTCAGCAGTATATCCTGTCTTCTCAAATCATCATCGCCATGTTTGCCATTATAAATAACATACGCATAAATCCCCTGTCCTTTAATATCATGTGGGTAACCTACCACCGCACTTTCCACTACTCCTGCATGCATGTTAATGGCGTTTTCCACTTCGGCTGTGCCGATTCGGTGACCGCTTACATTTAATACATCATCTACTCTGCCGGTAATTCTATAATTACCATCCTCATCTTTCAATGCACCATCCCCGGTAAAATATAAATTCTCGTAGGTAGCAAAATAGTTGGTGCGGCAACGTTCATGATCGCCGTAAGTAGTTCTTAATATTCCCGGCCAGGGTGCTTTGATGCATAAATTACCTGAGGTCACTAAAGCCCCTCCTTCGGAGGGGTTTGGGGAGGCTTCTTTTCCATTCTCATCTAACAACAATGGCTGCACACCCGGCATAGGCAATGTGGCCCAGCTTGGTTTGGAGGGAGTAATGCCAGCAAGATTAGAAATCAGCGTTCCGCCGGTTTCTGTTTGCCACCAGGTATCCACTACCGGGCATTTTTTCTTACCTACATTTTCATCATACCAATGCCATGCTTCCTCATTGATAGGTTCGCCAACTGTGCCTAAAATTTTTAATGATGATAAATCTTTCCCTTTCAATGGTTCTAAACCAAATCCCATCAAACTACGGATAGCGGTAGGTGCAGTGTAAAGAATATTGACTTTATGTTTGTCCACTATATCCCAGAACCTTCCTGCATCCGGCCAGGTAGGTATGCCTTCAAACATTAATGAAGTTGCACCAGCACTCAGCGGACCATATATAATGTAACTGTGCCCTGTTATCCATCCGATATCCGCTGTGCAGAAAAATACATCGCCGGGATTGTACTGAAATACATTTACAAAAGTGTACGTAGTCCAAACCATATAGCCAGCTATACTATGCACCACTCCCTTTGGTTTACCGGTACTGCCCGATGTATATAAAATAAATAACGGATCTTCGGCATCCATTTCGGTAGCAGACCATCCTAAATCCTTCCCGGAGGGAAGGACTTTAGAGTCTGAATGATTAGTATCTCCTTTTTCTGCATCCGGCAGTTTTGCTAACTCATCCTTCAACTGTTGTACAACTCCATTTATATTATTTCTTACTTCATCATTACTAAACCTGATTATTTTAAACCCCATTTCAACCAAAAATGCGGTCCTCATTTCATCATATTCTTGTTGCTCTTTCAATGAATGATAACCGCCATCAACTTCTATTACCAATTTTTTCTTCAGGCAAACAAAATCTGTTATAAACTCATCTATTATATGTTGTCTTCTGATATGATACCCCGTTCTGTTTGCCCGTAATTGCTCCCATAAAATATTTTCTTCTAAAGTTGGGTTATCTCTATTTTTCTGACTTAACTCTTTTAACAAAGAATAGCTTGACCTTCTTGCAGTCTCCCGGTACTTTGAAGCAACAGGCTCCTTCCCCTCGAGGGAAGGTTGGGAAGGGGCTGCTCCTAAGTCTTCTTCCGCTCTCTCCATTTCATCTTCCCACCAAACGTCTCTGCCTTTTATCATGGAGACAGGCGTTCTTGTTCTTGTATAAACAATTACTCTTTTCACAGTCTTGTTTCCAATCAACGCATCATCTATCACACTTTTTAGTGGAATATCTTTTCCGCCCCGGTAAGCACCATCGCAGGTTACAATGTATTCTGCTTGTGCATCATCTAATCTGTCAGCAATACTTTGTGCAGAAAACCCACCAAAGATGACACTGTGTATGGCGCCAATCCTGGCGCAGCCAAGCACAGCATATGCTAGCTCTGGCACCATGCCCATATAAATACAAACACGGTCGCCTTTTTTTACTCCATTGTTTTTTAATACCTGTGCAAACTGGCAAACTCTTTTATGTAATCTCTCATAAGTAACCACCCTTGTTCTCTCTTCCGGATTGTTAGGCTCCCAGATGATAGCTGGTTTATCTGACAGTGTAGCGAGATGGCGGTCAATACAATTTTCAGTGATGTTCAATTTTCCTCCTTTGAACCATTCCACTTTTGGCTCTTTAAAATTCCACTCCAGCACTTTGTCCCATTTCTTTCTCCAATGAAAATTTTCAGCTACTGATGCCCAAAAGCCTTCGGGATCTTCCACACTTTTTTTATAGTCGGAATGATATTGTTCTGATGAAGTAATTTGAAAGGGATATGACATAAAAGAGATTATTTTTTATAGAATATAAATTTACAGTATTCAAATACATTTCGCCCAGAGAAAAAAGAGAAAAGGAGAATACAAATAATTGCGTAGCAATCCTCTTTCTCTCTTTTTTCTCTGGGCGATGCTTACTTTTTCAAATTAAACCCAGGAACGATTCCATTGAATTTTTTTTTGTTTGCTTTACAATTTCATATCTTGATTGCATGAAACCAACAAGCCCCGGCAAAACTATCCGAACGGTTATTGCTGCTTCTTCCGTAGGCACCATGATAGAGTGGTACGATTTTTATATTTTCGGGATGCTGTCTACCACTATTTCTTCCCAGTTTTTTCCGAAAGATAATCCTACAGCGGCCTTGCTGAGTACCCTGGCTATTTTCGCTGCAGGCTTTATTGTTCGTCCCTTCGGTGCCTTATTCTTTGGCAGGTTGGGTGATCTGATCGGTAGAAAATATACTTTCCTCCTTACATTGATACTGATGGGTGGCTCTACTTTTCTTATCGGTTGTGTGCCCAGTTATGAAAACATCGGTATTGCTGCACCGATATTGGTTTTGTTATTACGATTGTTACAGGGCCTTGCCCTCGGTGGCGAATATGGCGGTGCCGCTACTTACGTTGCCGAACATGCTCCCATTGGCAAAAGAGGTTATTACACCAGTTGGATACAGACAACTGCTACACTTGGGTTGTTTCTGGCACTCGGCGTAATTCTGTTGGTAAAATCAAATATGCCTGATGGTTCATTCAATGCAGAATGGGGCGGTTGGCGGTATCCTTTCTGGATTTCCATTTTATTAGTAGGTGTTTCTATTTATATCCGGATGAAGATGGCTGAGTCGCCTGCATTTACCAAACTAAAATCAGAAGGCAAAGTATCTGTAAACCCATTAAAAGAAAGTTTTCGCAACAAAGCTAATTTTAAAATGGTATTGCTGGCATTATTTGGTGCGGTAATGGGGCAGGGAGTGGTTTGGTATACCGGTCAATTTTATGCACAGAATTTTTTAGAAACAAAATGCTTTATTGAATTTGAACAAAGCCGGACGATTATGCTTTGGGCAATTGCATTTGCTACGCCTTTTTTTATTCTTTGGGGATGGCTGAGTGATAAGATTGGAAGAAAATGGATAATGATGGCAGGAATGGCATTGGCGATATTTACTTACCGGCCGATTTTCAGTACTTTCCTGAATGATAGTAAATCGGAAAATTGGGAAGATAAAAATTTCGAAAGTTTCAGTTTTCATGAAGCTGGCTACACTCCAGAAGAAAAAAAAATAAATGATAGTATCAGAACAGTTACATCAAAAACTTCATTTTCAAATGGTGGTACTGCCATTGCCACGATCACATATAAAAAAGAACTATCCATAGAAAAAGCAGAGTCTGTTACGTTCTCAAATAAACATTTACCAAAAAAAACCTACTGGAAATTCATCGGTCTTGTTTTCTTATTAATATTATATGTAACAATGGTGTACGGCCCTATCGCCGCTTTCTTAGTAGAACTTTTTCCGACAAAAATCCGTTACACGTCTATGAGTTTACCTTACCACATTGGTAATGGCATATTTGGTGGATTGGTTCCTTTTATCGGTTTGCTTTTAACCACCACTTATCCGGCAGATCCGTTGGTAGGCTTGTGGTATCCCATTGGTGTAGCAGCATTATGCTTAGCCATTGGAATAATGTATCTGACAAATAAGATTGATAGAAATATAAAAGACTGACCTCAACCTCTCCCTTCTCCACTGTGTGGAGAAGGGAGAGCCGACGCACAAGGCCAGCTTATTTGAAACTTACTATAACATCGAAAATTGAAATTGTATGAATGCTTTTAAAAGATACTTCGGTCTCCTGTTTTTACTGATTGCTCCTTTCGTTATTTACGAACTTATCAATGGTGCCATTACCAATATTGACTCCGCAGGGAAAAAAGACATCAATAACCCTGTCATCTGGATTATCATCATTGCCATCTTTACCCCCATTGCAATTGGGCTGGTTATTTTTGGCTGGTATGCTTTCAGGGGAGAATACGACCATTTGCCAAATAAATCTAAAGAGTTGTGAATCAACGATAATAAATTTTACAATCTCCAAACAATTGGTTCTTGCTGATGTTATTTTCAAGTGTAATTTTGCATCAACAATGAAAAAAATAGCCGCCATACTGCTTTTCCTTTTTACCCTGGTTCAGGCTGGTCCGGCTTTTACTACCCTGTTTTCCGATTCCACCACTGTATTTATCCTAGATGAGGAAAAAAGCAGTGAAAAAACTGAAGAAGAGAAAAAAGATAAAAAGGAAATTTTTTTTCTTTCTTATCAATCCCTTGAGCTTTCTCACCAAATAAGCACTGCCTTGCATGTAGCTGAAAAAATTCAGGCTTCCCCTTGCCTCGAAAAACTGACCCCTCCGCCCAATTTTTTTAAATACTACCTTTAATTTTTTGCCAGACAAATATTTGCTTGTCTGTAACTTTCTGTAACTGATTAACAAAACCGTTTTATGTCAACACCCGCAAGCCCGGTTACCAGGATATTGAATCTGGTAAAACTGGAACGAAAAGAAATTTCTGCTGTCTATTATTATGCCATTTTAAATGGGCTAATACAACTATCGCTGCCATTGGGTGTGCAAGCCATTATTGGTTTTGTTCTTGGGGCTTCGATGAGAGCTTCGCTAATAGTATTGATTATTCTGGTAGTAACAGGAGTATTGGTGGCCGGTATTATGCAGGTAAACCAGATGAAAATTGTTGAAAAAATTCAGCAAAAAATATTTGTCCGCTACGCCTTTGCCTTTGCCGAACATATACCAAAATTAGACCTCAAAAAAACAGATAATGCTTATTTACCAGAACTGGTCAACCGCTTTTTTGATATCCCCGTACTGCAAAAAAGTTTATCCAAAATTTTATTGGATATACCAACGGCCAGTATCCAGATATTATTTGGATTGATTTTATTATCTTTTTATCATCCGGCATTTATTCTATTTGGCTTAATTCTCATCGTTCTTTTATCATTGATAATCCGCTATACTGGAAACCAGGGGCTGCAAACAAGCATAGAGGAAAGTACTTATAAATACAGGGTGGCCGGCTGGTTGGAAGAAACAGCCAGGGTTATTAAATCCATTAAACTAACTAAAGGCAATGATCTGCACTTGCAAAAAACAGATGAACAGGTGAGCGGTTATCTTGATGCCCGTAACAAACACTTCAAAATCCTATTGTTTCAGTATAATGTACTGGTAGTATTCAAAACCGTTATTACTGCCGCTATGCTGATAGTGGGTACCATACTGCTGGTAAATCAACAATTGAACATCGGTCAGTTTATAGCAGCAGAAATTATTATTCTGCTGGTGCTTACCTCCGTTGAAAAACTGATTATGAATCTTGGCAGTGTTTATGATACATTAACTTCTGTTGAAAAACTATCTAACCTGACCGATAACCCGGTTGAAGAAAATGGTTCAGTCCATCTGACTGATACCGGCAATGGCTTAAAAGTTGAAATGCAAAATCTGAGCTTCAGTTACAATAACGAAAATAATATATTACAAAATATTTCATTAGCAATCAATGCCGGAGAAAAAGTTTGTATTAAAGGCAAAGACAGTTCGGGCAAGTCTTCTTTGCTGAAAGTATTAGCCGGCGCCTATCCAGATTTTAAGGGTACATTTTTATTAGATGGCGTTCCATTAGGAAATTACAATTTAAATAGTGTCCGTTCTCAAATGGGTGTGTTAATGAACCAGCAGGATATTTTTAATGGCACTGTATGGGAAAATATTGCGTTGGGTAATAAAAATATTTCGCTGGAAACTATTATGAACGCATCTGTAAAAGTAGGCCTTAATGATTTTATTGCTACCCTAAAAAATGGGTATGATTCTATGCTGGACCCAACCGGTAAAAGATTGCCCCGGAATGTAATTCATAAAATTCTATTGGTAAGAGCATTAGCAGGCAAGCCCAGATTGATGCTATTGGAAGAGCCCTGGCAAAATCTTGAAAATGGTCAGCGAAATCAAATAATTGAATTACTAAAGGAAATAAAAAATACTACAATCATAGTGGTGAGTAACGATGATGATTTTGCAAAACAATGTGACAAAATTTTAACCATCGAAGATGGTCGTATCACCACACAAACAAATAGTAAATAGTATAAATAAATCATGGAAAACAATAACCTGAAATCATACACACATATTTACAAGTACGATAAAAACAGTCAAGTAAAACTCTGGTTCTTTATTTGTGTGCTTGTATTTGTTATCTTCCTGTTTTTGCCGTGGACACAAAACATCCGGGCCAAGGGAACAGTTACCACTTTATACCAGGATCAGCGGCCACAACAAGTCAATACCATTATCGGTGGCAGGGTGATGAAATGGCATATTAAAGAAGGTGATTATGTAAAAGCCGGTGATACTTTAATTCAATTAACGGAGGTAAAAGTCGATTACCTCGACCCGAATTTGTTGCAACGGACACAAGAACAACTGGCCGGCAAACAACAATCCGTAGAATATTATAAAAGTAAAGTAGGTGTAGCCGACCAGCAGATTGGTGCTATTAATTCAGGGCTACAGTTAAAACTAAACCAGTTGCTGAATAAACTAAATCAATTGCAATTGAAAGTACAGGCTGATAGCGCAGAAGCCTCCGCTGCCAATAATGATTTCGCTATTGGTACTAAACAATTCAACCGGCAGAAAGTGATGTATGACAGCGGCCTTGTTTCTTTAACGCAATTAGAAATAAGAAACCAACAATACCAAAATGCACAAGCAAAAAAAATAAGTGCAGAAAATAAATTAGCTAACAGCAAGCAGGACTTAACAATTACCCGTATTGAAATGAGTGCTTTACAGCAGGAAAATGTAGAAAAAGTGACCAAAGCACAAGGAGAACAGTTTCAATCACTCACTCAAATCGCCAGCGGACAGTCAGATATTGCCAAATTGGAAAATCAATATGCCAGTTATAGCATCCGCAACGGCATGTATTTCATAGTAGCTTCACAAAGCGGACAGGTTATTAAAGCACAAAAAGCAGGTATTGGGGAGTTTGTAAAGGAGGGGGAAATGATTGCAGAAATTGTTCCGGATAAAATTCAATATGCTGTAGAAATGTTTGTACAACCGCTGGATTTGCCATTGCTTGCCATAAAACAAAAAGTCCGTTTCTTGTTTGATGGATTTCCGGCTATCGTTTTCAGTGGTTGGCCAAAGGCATCATCAGGTACTTTCGGTGGTGAGATAGTGGCTGTGGAAAGCAATCTTAGTGTAAATGGAAAATTCAGGGTACTGGTAAAAGAAGATGCTGCTGATAAACCCTGGCCAAAAGAATTAAAAATGGGTGCTGGTGCACAAGGCATCACTTTATTAAAGGATGTACCCGTATGGTACGAGCTTTGGCGGAATATCAACGGCTTTCCACCTGATTATTATAAAAAAGAGGAAGGGAAACAAAAAGATAAAAAATGAACCTATTAAAATATAGTATTCTTTTTACAGTATTATTATTAACGATTTCTGTAAAAGGTCAGGATTCTTTAAAAACATTATCTGCAAAACAGCTAATGGAAATTGTAAAACAATTTCACCCGGTGGCAAAGCAGGCTGATATTTTTATTGAAAAAGCAAAAGCAGATGTCACTATTGCCAAAGGTATGTTTGACCCTATCTTAAAAAATGAATCAGCACAAAAAACCTTTGATGGTAACGATTACTATTATTATAACCGGCCGGAACTTTCCATACCTACCTGGTTTGGAGTGGAAGTATCAGCAGGGCTGGAGTATTTATCCGGTAATCGTACTGACCCGATGGAAACAAAAGGGGAAACTAGTTATTTCGGTATCAGTGTACCATTGGCAAAGAATTTAATAATGGATAAAAGAAGAGCTGCACTGCAAACAGCAAAGATTTTTCGGGAAGCTTCTGCCATTGAAAAAAGAAACATACTGAACAATCTGCTGCTGGATGCTATGAAAACGTACTGGAATTTGGTGCAGCAATACCAGGTATATAAAATACTGACAGACGCAGTAAAAGTGAATGAAAAAAGAGTAGAATTAGTTAAGATGACTTTTCGACTTGGCGACAGGCCTGCTATTGATACTACCGAAGCACTGACACAACTACAGAATTTTGAATTGTTGAAAAGCCAGGCCTGGCTTGATTTTCAGAATACGGGGCTGGAACTTTCTGTTTATTTGTGGACAGTAAATAATCAACCATATAATTTGCCTCTCAACGCTATTCCTGGTGATGATTTACAAACATCAAATATTAATGGAGCACCTATTCCGGAATTAAACAGCTTGCTGGATGCTGCCAGGAAAAATCATCCGGAACTGGTTATCTATAATTATAGACTCGATGTATTGGGAGTAGAAAAGAAACTAAAATTCCAGGAGTTGTTGCCAACAATAAACTTTCGATACAATCAGTTAGGAAAGGGTTATGATGTGTTGAAAACTGCCAGCGGCCCTTTGTTTGAAAATAATTTTCAATATGGTTTATCATTTGGCATTCCGCTTCGCCTGTCGCAAGGAAGAGGTGAGTACAGAAAAGCAAAATTAAAAATAACAGAAACACAATTGCAGCAAAATCAGAAACAATGGCAGGTAGAAAATAAAGTAAAGAGTTTTTTTAATGAATTGATAACGCTGAAAAGCCAGGTAATGTTGCAGGAAAAAGCGTATAACAATTTCATGATTTTACAAAGGGGTGAAGAGACCAGGTTCCAGGCCGGGGAGAGTTCACTATTCCTTATTAATGCAAGAGAAAATAAAACATTGGAAGCTCTGCAAAAATTACAAGAGCTGAAAGCGAAATATTATCAAACAGAGAATGCCCTGCAATGGGCTGCTGGTATACTAAGTCAATAATTATTATTAAACATAAAAAAAAGAAAAAATGAAATGCCCAAATTGTGATCAAACACTGGTAATGACTGAAAGACAAGGCGTAGAAATTGACTACTGCCCAACATGCCGCGGCGTCTGGCTGGACAAAGGTGAACTTGATAAAATCATTGAAAAATCAACAGCATCAGAAACTGGCCAAAACCTGAAACAGAATGATGAAAAAAGAAAGCAACGTCGGAATGACGATGATGACGACGACGATGATGAGGGCGGTTTCTTTAACCGTAACCGCCGGGATGATAATAATGAAAACCCAAACCGGCGTAAGGGCGGTTTTCTTGGCAATCTGTTTGACTTTTAATTAATTAATTTTAACCCCCATGATATGAGTGGTACATAGTAACGAAATAGCACCTGTACTGCTGGCATAAATATTTCAAAAACTAGTTATAAATGTTCATTTCTTTTACTGCTATAAAAACTCAACTACGCAGGATTGTTTGCCTATTGATTACCCTGTTGGGGTTTAACCACGTTAGTTTTAGCCAATACCCAGACTTGGGCAGCTGGAATATTATTAATGTAAAATATACTGTTAATGATAAATGGAGTTTATTTAGCGAAGTACAGGTACGTTCTTTAAAATTTTATACCTCTTTTCATTACCATGAATATAAAGGGGGCATAACTTACAAATTTCATCCTAATGCAAAATTATCGTTAGGTGCAGGAAAGTTTGATACCTATAAAGAAGGAGGCAACTTTGTTAAGCCAAAAAACAATGCCGAGTTCAGAATTTGGCCACAACTGGTTTTACACCAAAATCTCTGGAAGTTCAATATTGAACAACGATTAAGGTCTGAGTTTAGATTTACAAGCCAGGGTTATCGAAATCGTTTCAGGTACAGAGTTGGGGTTTCACATCCTCTAGGCAGGACAAAAAATGGCTTTTCTCCTTTTCAAATAGGCGCAAGTAATGAACTATTCTTTACCAACAAGGCTCCTTATTTTGAAAGAAACAGATTGCTGTTATCGCTGGATTACAAAACCTCAAAGATGCTTTCCTTCCAGATAGGCTACATGCATCAGTTTGATTACAAAATAAATGATGAAACAGGAAGGAATTTTTTACTAATTGGTGTTTTTATCGAAATAGTCCGAAATAAAAAACAAAACCTAAAAAATAACTTTGAGATGCAGGAAGACTAAAATAATATAGTTAACTAGTAATTTAATACCATGGATTATCAAATCATCATTTCACTGCTTACCCTGATAGCCTTAGAAGTTGTTCTGGGTATAGACAATATTATTTTCATTTCTATACTGGCAGGTAAACTGCCACCTGAGCAGCAAAAAAAAGCAAGAAACTGGGGTATTTTATTGGCGATGGTAATGCGTCTTGGGCTACTGGCAGGCATATCAGTAATCATAAAATTAGATAATGAGCTTTTTGTAATATTTGAAAACAGTATCAGTGGAAAAGATTTGATACTGATTCTGGGAGGCCTGTTTTTAATATATAAAAGTTCAAAAGAAGTGTATCACAAAATGGAAGGCGAGCCTGAAGACAAGGAAAAAAAGATTGGAAAAGCAACGTTAGGCAATATACTTGGGCAAATTATTTTATTAGACCTTGTTTTCTCCATTGACTCAATCATAACTGCGGTTGGCCTGGTTAAGGAAATATGGATCATGTACACAGCAGTAATTGTAACTGTTATCATCATGCTGGTAGCAGCAGCGCCTATCAGCAATTTTGTAAATAAACATCCGGCCTTTAAAATTTTAGCGTTGAGCTTTTTACTATTGATTGGTTTCACCTTATTGATAGAAGGCTTTGATGTGCATGTGCCTAAAGGATACGTCTATTTTGCAATGGCTTTTGCATTCCTGGTGGATGTGATACAAATGAAAGTTGCTGGTAAAAAGTCACATCCGGTAAAATTGAATGAGCATTTTACGGAAGATGCAAAAAAGTAAAGTACAAATAATACCAAATAGACTTTAAATTAATATCCATGCCAGAGGTATTACTACCCTTGTATGATGTTAATCATTTGATTCCTTTTCCAGCATTTTTATTCCAATTACCCTTTCCTTAATTTTATTATGAAGATTAATAGCCATATGCACAATGGGGGTAGCACAAATATAAAAATCAGTTTGCGGAAATTCTTTCTTTAAACTTTCTTCTATTTCATTAAAAAGTAAACTTTTAGTTACAAACTGAATAACATAAACTTTTGTATGCTCTGTTGCGTTTACCGAATTCAAATGATAAGAATCAAAGGAGCTGCTAAAAACATTCAATGTAAATTGATTCCTCAGAATACTATTTGCCACAGCATCACCCTGTTCCTTATCCCCCACTAAAAGTTTTATAATAATCATTTCTAACAATTTTGTGTTATAAATTTGATTTGAACCCGGGGTAAAGTGATAGCTATACTTTACCAAACTATTTCAAATGCTACTCTTAAAACAGCCATGTTAAGATTTTCAGGTTGATTAAACCAGGCCTCCTGCCGTAAAGAAATATCAATAATATTTTTTCCCAACTTGAATTTATCACCTGCCCCTGCGCTTAAAACAGCATTGGTTGTACTGGCATATTTATTTAAAAAAACAAAGCCACCTTCTCCAAAAAAATAAAAATTGCCGAAATAATAACGGCCCCCTACTTTTACAGGAACCGCTACCAGGGATTTGTAATCAGTTGGCGTAGATGATAAGGGTTCAAAATAAGATCTTCCCGAAAAAACTGAAAAACCACTGTTAACGGTTACACTTCCGTGTTTGCCAAAAGTATATTCAGCTTTAAAGCTTCCGCCATAACCAGTATTGTGTGTTTTTCTAAAATCAGTTTCAGGGAAGAGGATTTCAGGCCCAAAGTTTATTGAAAAACTGCCGGGTTTATTTGCTTGTGCACATGTTTGCTGGGAGTTAAAAAGTATTGCTCCTAATAAAATTATATAACTAATTACAGATTTCATGATTTCATTTTTAGTTTACTATAACAATTAATTTTCTTTTTTAGTAGTATTTCTCAAATCAAAATTAAAATAACTGTTTAAAATAATTCCGTTATTATACTGAAAAACATTACGGTTATTTACTTCCCTTCCAAGCTGAACAATTTGCTGTAAAAAACCGCCTTCCACCCTGAATTTTTTATTGAAGCGGTAACCTAATAGCAGGGCCAGCCGATTTTGATCAAATACATTTTCATTTACATTTTTTCCAAAACCAATAAATATTTCATCATAAATGGCTGCATAGGGTGTTTTATCTTCTATCTTCTTTTGACCGATTGGCATTTGCATACGGTACATATACCGGAGCCTGTTTAAAAATAAAAAATCATCTGGTTTGCTTAATGCCGCATTGGTATATCTGCCTATCCATCTTTGCTCCAGCATAAACCGGTGACTCATTTCTACCCTGTTTATATTATCAGTAATAGTTGCCAACTGAAATGCCCTGTGCTCCGGAAATCTTTTTCCCGCAGCCTGTAATGGAAACTCTCCATAGGGAAAAGTTTCAATCCACGCATAGCCGGCCCGAAGGGTAAGTTTATTATTGACCTGGTAATTAATCCCGGTTCTGAACAAGCTTTGTTGCCAATCTTTTACAAAATTTTCCCTTCGCCATTGGTATTCAAGATGGCCGCTCCATTTTGATGAAAACTTGATAGTAGTAAAATTATTAAACCATCCAATAACATTTTTATCTGCTATCCTTGTGGTTTGAGCTGATGAAATAAAGCCAAACAAACATATAATTGTTGAAAATATTATACGATAACTCATACTCTTTGTTTTGTATAAAAGAGGCCGGGCATTAGCCCGACCTCTTTTTCAATTATTTAGTTGGTGGTTCAAATGGAAGTGCTGATTTGTGAACTATTATTTTCAATTTACCATCTTTTCCTTTTTTGAACACCCAGGTTTTATCAACCATAACCTCTTTACCTGTTTTGTCTGTAACCCAAACATTTCCCATTGTAATAGCCACAGAACCATAAATTTGTATTCCTTCATTTTTGTTGCCTGCATTGTCGTACCGGGCCTTTACCCAAGGTGTTAGTGCAAAACCTTTGTCATTAGGATATTCTGGGTCGCCCCCTATAAAATAAGCCAAGGCACCTTTTTTTGTGTTTCTAAAAGTTTGTTCACCATAAGCCAACGTTGGTTTAAAAAATACTTTGCCATTATCATAGTTGTAGGCAGTAGAAAGTACTTCTTCGGCAAAGGCTTTGTAGTCTCCACTATCTTCTTTTAGTTTACCAATCTTTACTAAAGCATCACACCACGCCTGTTGAGCAGTATTTACTTCGTCATACGTAATAATGTCTTGTGCCCCTTCTTCTACATATACAAGGCCTAAATCACTAATCACTTTTTGTACTTTATCACTAGTTTGAGAAACGACTTTCTCTCCTTCTTCTTTTGCCTTATTTGAAGGTTGGTTGCAGGAAGTGAATACACTTGCTGCTAAAAGGAATCCGAAAATTACTAATTTATTCTTCATTTTTTAAGATTTACTATTTTGCTTACTTCTTAATACGGTGTTCAGCTTGTCCGTTTGGATATTCCTTTTAAAGAATGGTGGTTACCTAAAACTGCCACCATTATAAAGGCCACACATATACTTTTCATTCTTTCCGTATTTTTTTTGTTTTCGTCGGGTTTATATTTTTGCAAAAATGATACAAAACTGATGTGGTTCGTTTACTTGAGATTGCTCATAATCACTATTCAACATTGTTGGATATTAGCTAAAAAGAAAACAACTATTTTTAAGACGCTGGCATTATATGGTTTAGTTCATCAAATGGTTTTCTACTTGTTTTTATTTTATTTGTTCGCTATTAATTAAAAAAGGTGTTTTACCATCTGTAATCACCATTTTGGTATTCGGAGATTTAGATAATTAAATAAAAGCCTCAATACTTCTTATTTTAATAATTTCAGGTGTTAATCCTTCGGCTATTATTTTTTGAGCATCTCTTGTACCTTTTGCTTCAATGATAATTCTTTCCACCTCTAATTTTTGCTGTTGCAAAACAAATTCCATTCTCATTGCATCCTGTTCTGCCTGTAATTTTCTTTCTATAGAACCTGCCAATCCTTCAGGCAATTGAATACTTTTCATTAGAACAGATTCAATTAATATTCCTTGCGTATTCAAGGTTTCACCCATCTTACTTTTAATTGATATTTCAATGTCGGCCCGCATACCTGAATGCATATCCTTTGCAAAAAATTTAGAACAAACATCAGCAGAAGCCGACCTGAAAACATTGGCAATGATGGTTTCATAATTTAGCCCATAAGTCCTTATTACAGATGGCACTTTGTCTTTATTAAGCCGGTACAAAATTGATATTTGGGAAGTAATACTTAACCCCTCTTTACTTGGCAAGCTTAAAGACAACTCCAGGTTATTGGTTTGGATAGATGTTTTTACAACCTTACTCGTAAATGGGTTGTAAAATACGGAGCCCTGCGTTGTAATCTCATCTGAAAGTTTACCCATTTTTTGTTTTACCCCAACCTCTCCCGGCCGTACAACAGCACAACTGCTTAAGAAAAATACTGAAATTGGCACCATAAAATAAACCAGTAGTTTGTTTTTTCTTGTGGCAATCCCTCTTTTACGTCTTATAACTCTTACCGGGCAAAACCAGGGAAACAATGTTTCTAAGAATGACTTTTGTAGTTTTTCCATTTTTTGTATTTTTTAGTTATTTTATAATAGTTTTACATGCAAATATAATAGTATTACTATTAATAACCAAAGTAAAATATTTTTTTACTTTTTATTTTCTACTTTTAGCAAAATATTCGGAAATGAACATCGATTTTAATCCATCGTTGAATGAGAGACTTTTCCTAAAAAACCCACAAAGCACAGAGTTAGGGAAAAAGATAATTAAGGAAGCCATCAGCCTTATTGCAACAATTGGATATGAACAGTTTACTTTTAAAAAACTGGCGATTGAAATAGAAACAACAGAAGCAACTATCTACAGGTATTTTTTAAATAAGCATAAATTACTTATCTACCTGGTGAGCTGGTATTGGTCATATCTGGAATTCCAAATCATTATTCAACTGAAAAATATTACATCCCCTGGAAATAAAATAAAAAAAATAATTGATATTTTGGTATGGGAAGATAATTCAGAGATAAACTTTGGGGCGTTTGATCACCAGGCACTTTACTTTATTGCCATTGCAGAAGGCAATAAAACTTACTTATCAAAAGATGTAGATGAAAACAATAAGGACATGCTTTACAAACCATTTAAAGATTTGTCAGGCAGGATAGCGGGAATTTTCTCAGAATACAATCCCCGGTATAAATATCCCAATACCCTTGCCAGTTCTGTAATTGACCTGTCACATTTACAATACTTTTTCATGCACCACTTACCACGTCTAAGTGATTTTTCTAAAAAGAAAAGGCCCAAAGATATTGAAGCCTTTTTAGAAGAACTGATATTTAAAACACTAGCTTAGCAAGTCTGTGTTTAGGGCTTTGCTACCTATTCTACATCTGGCAAATTAGTATCACTGATACGCTTTCTTTTTTTTATTCTCGCTTTTTCTATTTGCCTTTTTAATGCCTCGGCTGATTGGGTTATAGCCTCTTCAAACATTATTCCCTTAGCAGTAGCAAATAGGTCGTTACCACGAACAACCAATCTAATCCTGCAGCTTTTATTTTCTTTGGCTGACGAACTATCAAAGCTCAGACACACTTCACCGCTGATAACCTCTTTGTACAAAAGGAACAACTTTCCCACCTCTTTATATACAAATATTTCAAGCTCCTGGTTGGGTGCCAGGCCCGGCGATTGAATATCAATTTTCATATCTTAAATTATACTAACCAATGCATTTTATAGTAAGCTTTTTGTCTAAGGCTTAATTGATAATAGAAACATCTTCATAAAAATGAACCATCCCGGTTGTTATATCATGTGTGCCTCCCGCAATACCAATGGCACCACTTTCAATCATTTCTTTTAAAATGGGGCTCCGTTCCATAATGGCATGTACCGTTCTTTTTACATTTATGGTTGCTACTTTTTCTACAAACTCATTGTTGCTGGAGCTACGGTTGTCGGTTTCTGTCTTTTCATCATACACTGCCGGTTGTATTTTGGAAAGTAAGGCAGTAAGATTCCCCATTTCAACATGGTCGCAGGCGCCTCTTACGGCACCGCATTTAGTGTGACCCAGTATTACAATTATTTTAGCCCCTGCTACTTTGCAACCAAATTCCATACTACCTAAAATATCTTCATTAATAATATTGCCGGCAATACGAACGCTGAATACATCTCCCAGGCCCTGGTCAAATATTAACTCAGCAGAAGTTCTGGAATCGATACAACTAAGTATCACTGCAAAAGGGTGTTGCCCATCGGATGTTTCATTTGCCTGTTGCAACAGGTTACGGTTTGATTTTAGGTTATTTACAAACCGGTCATTTCCTTTCTTTAAAATTTCCAGTGCCATTGCCGGTGTAATAGCGGCTTGCATTTCTTTAGTTAGTGTTTTCATTTAATTTAATTTTATTTTTTTGATGATTATATAAAAAAGTTTTTAAGCTGGTTCAATAAAGTTGATGGTTTCAACAGTTATATTTTTACGTTTTGCATTAATTCTGAAATTAGTAATAATTTCTACTACATCATACGCTATTGATTTTGATTTGGTACAATCAATAATTACTTTTGAATTAGAGGGAATTTCATCCAATTCTTTAATTACACTTGCCTTATTAAAAAAAGAAACTTCTTCTGCTAGTACAAGATGGTGTACTTCATTCCCTTCTTCTGTTGTAACTGTTTCTTTCATGTAGTGAGAATTACGATAACTATGGCGGAGTGTGTAAAAAATACCGAAGAGGATGCCGATGGTAATTCCCTTTAGTAAATCAGTTAGTAATATACCAATAACAGTAGCGACAAAAGGAATAAACTGTTCCCACCCCAGTTTGTACATTTGTTTAAACAAAGAAGGTTTG
>JANNQR010000084.1:0-100389 GCA_031400855.1 Chitinophagaceae bacterium
TGTATTTGAGTTTCACTCCGTCTTTATGCAAACGGTCTAAATAAGGCTGGGTTTCACGAAGCGGGTCAATGATAACAGCTTCACCATTACTGGTAATGTAATAAGCTCCTTGTGCACGGCAGCCGGTATAAATTTGTTCAATGTTCATGATATAATTTTTTTATTTTTTATTAATGCGAAGTTGGGATTTGAATTTTATATGTTTGGTAACTTTTGTTGCATTTGAGTATTTTATATGAGATAACTATTTTAATGAATTTATCGCTTGTTAATACAATAATAACAGCTGTTTTATGAGAAAGGAGTAACATAAAACTCATTCATAATTATTCTATAAACAGGAATTGCAACTGTTATTAATGCCCACCGCCCGATGGGAAAAACACTTCTTTGACAATAATATAAATACCCATCACTAACACAAACCAACCAAAAGCTTTTTTCAGTTTTTCACCGGATATTTTTTTTGATAGCAGTATCCCAATAAAAATACCAACTACAGCAGAAGCTGTAAATCCGGCCAGTAATTGCCAATCGATGACCTCGCTGCCTTGAAGGTCGCCGATAAATCCTATCAATGATTTGGCAGCTATGATAAAAAGAGATGTGCCAACAGCTAATTTCATGGGCATACGTGCAAGTAAAACAAGGGCTGGTATAATTAAAAAGCCACCACCCGCACCAACAAGACCTGTGAGGATACCAACCAATGTACCTTCCAATAAGATCATTGGGTAATTGTAGATCATAGGAGCATTCTCATCAATCGCTTTTTTCTTTCCCGGCCTGATCATACTAACAGATGCCAGGATCATTACTACAGCAAAAAGTATCATCAATGCTATGGGCTTTGTTACAATAAATGAACCTATTGAAAAAAGCTCCATAGGAATTAAAGGCACAAGCCACATCCTGGTTGCATAAACAGCAGCAATAGATGGGATCCCGAAAATTAAAACTGTTTTAAAATCCACCCGCTTTTGTATGGCACTTTGTACACCACCCACTAAAGCAGTTGAACCAACAATAAATAATGAATAGGCTGTAGCCAAAACCGGGTTAACACCCATTACATAAACTAAGATAGGAACAGTAAGAATTGAACCGCCACTTCCAATTAGCCCCAGTGATACTCCAACCAGTGACGCTAAAACATAACCTAATATTTCCATAATTATTTTTTTATAAAGAAATACAAAGATGTTATAAGATAAGAATGATCCGTGTTACTTTGGTTACATTCAAGATAATAATCAAAAATAATAATATTGCTATGACAATACCTGGCGAAGAAATCAGCTAAATTACCTGTAACCTGAAATTTCAAGTAGTGTGGCCTCGCCAGGAATCGAACCTGGGTCTGGAGCTTCGGAAACTCTTATACTATCCATTGTACTACGAGGCCAAATCTCCCTCTCCATTCTTGGAGAGGGTTGGGGTGTGGTCGGTTATTTTATCAATCCCGGTGCATTGGTGGCAAATATTTTTACCGCAATGGCGAGCAATATTACACCAAAAAATTTTCTTACGGCTATCAGTCCTGCCGGGCCTAGGAGCCGGGCAATTGCTCCTAAGGATTTTAAAACGGCAAATACAATAATAAGATTAACAAGGATGGCTATCAGTAATGTTGTTTCACCGTAATTTGCTTTTAACGACATAAGGGTTGTTAATGTTCCCGACCCTGCAATTAACGGAAATGCAATCGGTACAACGGTTGCCGCTTTTACATTCGATTCGCTTTTGAAGAATTCAAGTCCCAACACCATTTCCAATCCTAATATAAAAATGACGATAGAACCACCCACCGCAAATGATTTTACATCCAACCCCAATAAATTCAAAAATCCTTTGCCGACAAAAAGAAAAAGAATCATTAATGCCCCAGAAATAAGTGTGGCCCTTAGCTCTCTGATGCCGCCCATTTTTTCTTTCAAAGAAATAAGTATCGGCACGGACCCGACAATATCAATTACTGCAAAAAGGGTAAAAGTTACAGTCAGTAATTCTTTGGGGTCAAGGTTCATGGCAGTGGTTTTGGCAAAGGTAGTATTTGCGGCAGTCTGAGCCGCTGACAAAACATCTGGCCGCTATTGATATTTTATTTCTTAAAAACTATTGTAGCGGCCTGATGCGTAAAACTTAAAGCCTGGTCTCGTTTTAAACGAGACGGGGCTTTAAGTTATTTAAAGAGATATTTTTCTTTAAACAGATTTAATTCCTGGTGCAGGTATTCCAAACAGTTTTTACAAAGACAATCATTATACCGCAGTTCGATATAAGCTTTTAACTCTGCAGTCAGTTCAATACCGAAGCATTGGCACTGTGTAATGTTGCCTGGTTTACATTCAAATATAGTCTTACATCTTGGACAGTTTTTTATTTCATGCTGGCACATAGACCAAAGTTTTTATAATTCAAAAGTAATTCCGCCGTTAATCATACAAGGGATAGCATTGTAGCCTCTGATGTCAAAAAATTCCTTCTTCGTTATATTTTGGGCATCCATAAAAAACTTTACTTTGCTTTTCCATTTATACTCAGCATAGGCACTCAACAGGAAATAATTATCAAGTAACACATCTTCTTTTTTATATCCACCCACATCATAACGACTACTTACGGACTTGGCACTTATGCTGGCAAATAAATCCTTGCTAAACTGGTAACCTATATTCAGATTGATGTTATGTTTAGGACGGCGTAATAAATGATTATACGAAGTGTCTTTAAAGCTTTTACGGCTTTGTGTTTGTTCTTCACCGGTAATTAATGTGTAATTAGCAGATATATTTAGATTTTGTGTTGGCCTGGCAGAAAGCTCTAGTTCCAAACCCTTTACTGTTTGTTTAACAAAGTTGAAATACTGGAAAGTTGAATAATTATAGTCAATACCATTTTTAATATCTCTATGAAAATAAACTACACGGCTGCTGATTTTCTCATGACTTTGTTGCACACCAATTTCATAATTGGTGGACTTTTCTGGTTTCAAATCTGCATTACCGCTAAAGGCATCAAATACCTGGAAGATAGAGGGTGCTTTAAATCCTGAAGCAACACTACCAAATACTCTCCAGTTTTTACTGATATTGTACGAAGGATTGAAAGTATAAGTGCTATTAATACCGTAGCGGGAATGTTTGTTCGTTCGGCCACCAATCTCAACGTTCAATTTTTTATTCAGTGCATTAAGTAGCAACGAACCATAAAAAGATGTCTGGTGAAGTGATGTGTCATCAAAGCTGCTGCTGTATGGGCCAAAGCTACTCAGCGAATAATATTGTTGGTTCATATTTGCCCAGCGGTAATCAAACCCGGCTAGAACTGTTAACCACTTAGTGGCTGCTACATTTCCATATAATTCTGCATACTGTGTACGGCCACCATATTTATTACTTTCAAACTTAGTTCCAAATGGGCGAACAAATAAACTATCGTTTTTGTAGGCTCTGTTCAGTTCGCCGTATTGGTAATTGGCCGTAGCATTTACAATTCCTTTTTTAAAATTCACTCCAACGCCTGAGGACAGGTTGTTATTTTTAATTCTATAATCTTTTTCATCTGCAAATCCGCCTGCATCTATGTCGGCTTTGTATTGGCTGTGCAGTATAAATGTTTTTACCAGTAGTGAAGGAACAACCTGGTATTGTAATCCTGCATTAATCATATTGCCATCATATCCGTCATTATCAAAATCTTTTACGCCGGTACTGTCATAAGCAGCAGAGAAACCATTGGTTCGCAATTTCGCAAACCGGGTCGTGTAAGTAAGCTTACCAGCTTTGCCATACAGTTGAAAATTATTTCTAATTGTATTTTTATTGCCTAATCCTGTTGTCACTTTTACGTTAAAAAGCTTATTCACATCTTTTTTTATGGTAATGATATTAATGGCTCCTGCTATCGCATCGCTGCCATACAAAGTGGACTGGGCGCCTTTGCATATTTCTATCCTTTCTACATCGTTGATGGAGAAAAGATTCAAATCAAATTCATTGTTAATCATTGAAGGGTCGTTAACAGGAATGCCGTCTACTAATATCAATGTTCTTCCGGAAGAAGCCCCTCTCATAAACACAGTTTGCACACTGCCGGGTACATTATAAGCACCGTTGATAGTAATGCCTGCCTGTTCGTTTAAAATCTGCGCTACTGTTTTGCCACTGCTTTTTTCTAATTGCTCTTTTGTAATCACAGTAATTACTTTACCGGTCTGGCTTTGCTTTTGTTCAAACTTGTTGGCAGTCACTACTGCCTCATCTAATACTTTACTTGTTGAATCTTGCGACTGTACCGTACTGCTGATTATGACAGCAGCCAGCACAAAAAAATGTTTCTTCATTTTACATGAATTTTTTGTGTGACTGCTTCCGGAAAATAAGAAAAGAAATGAAGAAACTCCGTTCTGTTTTGTTCCTAAGCCCCTCCTTGGAGGGGTTTGGGGAGGCTTCACCTCATGCCTTTCACCCGAAAGCTGAATGTTGTTTGTTTGATGTGGCAGGTCTTCTGGCTTGCTCCGTTGTTTACCACCTTCCCATCTCGCCTTGGGCGAGACAGTGGTTTGAAGACTAAACAACATCAAAGGAGCTTACAGCTACGGGGATAGCTCCCGATTTTAACGGGATTCCCTTTTAATTCCGGTTATTAGGCCGGAAACCAAATCGCTGCAAATGTAGGCACAGAACTTGTATAGCAATAAAGAATTATTAACAGACAGATGAATAAACTTTTTTGAAACCCTAATGTCATTAGTTATATCAATTCTGCATGAAGCAATTCTAAAACTATTATCAATTAATTGGATGGCAAAACATACTGAAAAGTAATTTTTTTCGTTAGCCGTTTCCGCCATCCTTCTCCTCCACATTTTCTTCCACTACTACTGCTTTATTATTAACTAAAGAGATATGCAATTGCATTTTCTCAAAAAACCATTTGAAATGAATAGTAGCATTAAATCAATAATAGTTGCGGTAATTTTTTTTATTAAGACGCCGTTATTTGCACAAGATAAAAACCGGCAATATGAATTTGGGTTTGGTGCAGGTATTGTTGTTTATCAGGGAGATTTAACACCTAACCAATTTGGTTCATATGAAACAATGAAACTGGCTGTTAATCTTAATGTAGCAAAAGTTTTCAGCAGTTCGTTTTCTGCAAGGGCAAATTTTTATAGAGGAAGATTGAAGGGCGATGATGGTATTTATAACACCCCTGAATTCAGGAAACAAAGAAATTTTAATTTCAGTTCGCCTGTAACGGAGTTATCTCTGTTGCTTATATATAACCCATTGGGGAAAAATTATAGCAGCAAAGGGTTTTCACCTTATTTATTTAGCGGAGCAGGTTTCAGCTTTCTAAATATAAAAAGGGACCATAGCTCTTTTAATGCCGCTTATTTTGGAGATGGGTCAGATTTACCAACAAGAATTGCTGAAGACGATGCACAGACACCACCCCGTATTACACCTGTAATACCAATTGGTGCCGGTATCCGTTATAACATTTCGGAAAGGTGGGCAGTTAATGCAGAATCATCATATCGGTTGATGTTTACCGATTATCTGGATGGATTTAGTCAGGCGGCAAATCCTGCAAAGAAAGACCACTATCAAACAACAACAGTTGGTATTATTTACAAAACCGGGGCAGGGGTAAAAAATAAAAACGGCTGTCCTGTAATTAAATATTAATCAGGGGGCTTTACTTTTTATCCATTGCAATGATAAACCTGCATAATAATTTCTTTCAGGTGCAGCGTTATAAAAACGATTGGCTGCTGCATTTATATCATTACCTAAGCTATAAGTTTCATTCAGTAAATTATCAACACCTGCATAGAAGCTAAGCTTATATTTTTTGTTCAATGTTTTTTTCCAACCTAACCGCCAACCTAGAAGATGGTAAGATTCAGCACTCGCCGTATTGGCATCGTTCAGAAATATTTTAGACGCAGCGTAGTAAGTGATGTTGGAGTAAACCCCGTTTTTCAATTGTACGTCTCCCAATACTGATAATGTATTAGAAGGAACAGATGGAACTATTTTACCCGAAAAATCATCAATGCCTTTTACAAAGCTACCATAGCGGAAATGATTATAGGTGTAAGCGGCATTGATTCTGTAGTAATCAATAAAGCCTTTTCTGGTACTGATTAATAAATCTGAAGTTATTTCTACTCCCTTCTGCCTTACATCACCGGCGTTTACAAAAAAATCAGCACCGGAAATATCTCTCCGCTGTACCAATGCATTATTGAGTTTGAAATAAAACCCGGTTGCTTCTAACCGTAGTTTGCGATGAAACAGGTCATAGCCGGCTGTTATTTCATAGTTCCATCCATACTCAGCTTCCAATTCAGTACTTATAACTCCTGTTGACGGTAGTAGCTCTGCTACAGTTGGCGGTGAAAAGCCTCTTGATACAGTTGCTTTGAACGACAGATCATCACTGACAATTTTTTTTATTGAAATTCTTGGTGCCAATTCGTTTTTATAATTCCGGCTTTGTTGCAGTACAGGGTAGCGGCTTAATCTTGATAATGCAACTTTTGTTTTATTCAAACTAATGCCTGTATTAATAAACCAGCTTTCTTTTATGTTTATATCTCCCTGCACAAAAAAATTGTAAGTAGTGTAACTAATATCATCGTTGGTCAGCAAAGTATCTGGGTTGCCATTTTTATTTTTTGAAACCTGTGTGTTGAAAAAGCCTTGTTGAAATTCACTGCCAGCTACTAACTGAAAGCTGTTAGCTTTTTGTCCGCTATATTCAATTGCTGATTTCTTGTTGTATGTAAAAAAAGTACGTCCACCGAAACTTGGTTCATTTCTTCTTTCATAATTACGGATAGCAGAATTTTTTATCTGGGCAAAAGCTCCGTATAATGTCGTGGAGTTTTTAAAAGAAGAGTTGATAGTATAAACATTCGTAAAACCTGCCGTAATAGTTTTCTGAAAAATGGATGCCTTGGCATTTACCGCAGAAGGAAATCCGCCACCCGCTGGCCTTGCAGCTTTTGGATTGGCTGTAAACTCTGCCAATGTCAATGCGCCGGGAGTTTGATAATACATATCATTAAATAAAAGAGAAGCGGAAATTTGTTGTTTGTCAGAAAGCTTCAATTGCGACTGCCAGGTAAAATTATCCCGCCACATGTTAGTTTGGATGCGATTGCCATTGGTTTGGTTATGGGCATAAGTAAATTGGTTTTTATTTTCCTGCCCGACTGCGTCATTCAGGCGGGCTTTATTACCAAATCTTGCTGATGTAAAAATATTTTGCAGATTAAAACTGCCTGTAACATACTCAAGACTTGTACCCGGTTGCCAGCAATCAAAATTGTTTACGAGTATTAATCCACCGGTTCCTGCACCATACATGCTGCCTGCCGGGCCTTTAAAAATTTCAATAGATGAAAAATTATTAAATGCAAACTGGTTGAAATAAGTATTGCCTCCGGGGTCAGTAATAGGAATGTCATTCCAGTAAACCTTTACATTTCGTACACCAAACGGAGAACGAAGCGAACTACCACGGATGTTGATACGATAACTGCCAGGCGACCGTTCTTCCATCCTTACTCCGGCAATTGAATTAAAACCATTTACTAATGAAGTTTTATTGTAACGGTCGCTGTTGTTGAATTCAATTATTTTAACGGATGTTACGGTGTTTTTCAGATTACGGTTTTGTTCAAATGCTTTTATGATTACCTCATCCAGTGTTCTTGAAGTATCTGATTGCTCGTCCTGCGAAAAGCAGGGAGTAAACAAAAACAAGTGAAAAGAAAAGAAGATGGCTTTTTTCATAGAAACAGGAAATGGACGAATATAAAGTTAGAATCTTTTCTTTGTATCTTCAAGCCATGACTGGAAAGAATAAGTTGAACCTATTTGATTTGAGCCTGATAGTAGTGAGTTTGGTAATCGGCATGGGGATTTTCCGTAACCCCGCATCAGTGGCTGCCACATCCGGCACCAGTTCTATCTTCTTTTTATTATGGGTTGTTGGCGGGGTAATTGCCTTGTGTGGCGCATTGACCTATGCAGAGATAGGTCAACGATTGCCGGCGATGGGTGGTTATTATAAAGTATTTGCACAATGCTATCATCCTTCTATTGGTTTTTCTGTCAATGCCATTATTCTCATCAGTAATGCAGCTTCATTAGCCGTTGTTGCATTAATAGGTGCTGATTATGTAAGCGATTTGTTATATGGAAAGCCAAGTGGTGTTTTGTTTAATACAGCTGTAGCAATAGTTGCGGTAGCCATGTTTTTTGTGGTTAATTTATTTGGTCTTAAAACAAGCAGCCGCACACAGAATGTGCTTATCATTATTAAAGTAGGGTTAGTTGTATTGCTTATCGCCAGTATTTTTAAAGGAGTGGTGATAGAACCACATGGATATGAACAAGGCTCACCATTATTTACGTTGGCTGATAAAAACGCTTTGTCACTATTTATTATTTCGATGATACCAGTTTGCTTTGCTTATGGAGGATACCAGCAAACTATCAATTTTGGTGGCGAGGTAAAAGATACCCGAAGCATCCCCAAAGGAATCATCATTGGAATTATCATTGTTATTTCATTGTACCTGCTCATTAATATTGCGTACACACAGGTAATTGGTTATGATAAAATGAAAAATGCTTCTGCCATTGGAGCATTACTTTGCGAAGCATGGTTTGGTAAAGCCGGGGGCAAAGTATTTGATGCATTAATGTTCCTGTCAGTGCTGGCTTATGTAAACATCCTGCTGATGAGTAATCCGAGGGTTATGTTTGCTATGAGCGAAGACAGGGTTTTCCCAAAAATATTTTCTTATCGCCATCCAAAAACAGAAGCACTGGTGGCGGGGCTGGCTACTTTTTCACTTATTACCATCATTGTTACTTTTTTTGGGAAAGGGGTTGATAATATTTTAAACTTTACCATGTTCCTTGACAGCATCGGTATGAGTACATCTGCCGCCACTTTGTTTGTGCTAAGAAAACGAAAACAGAACGAAGCCATGATAACAGGGGCTTGGAATAAATTCACTCCGGTTCTGGCAGGTTTTTTTGTATTTAGTTATTTTATGATAGCTGTCGGGGTGGTTATTAAAGATGTAAATGCCGCTTTGATTGGAACTGGCTTACTAGCTTTCTTCTTGGCACTTTACTACTTATTTTATTTTAAGAAGAAAGTATAATGTGAACATTTCTTAAATCATCAACGAATTGGGTGAGGGTAGTGAGTTTTTAATGCCATCGCTCCGCCTGAATAAGTATTTAATTACTGCAATTCTGTGAAATCCGGTTATTCCATCATTCCGTGCTTGCAATTCATTTATTTTTGCTCCGGATTGGAAACATAAACTTTCCCCTAATATGAGTAAAACATTAAAGTGGACATTATTGATTGTTGCGATACTGGCAGTAGTATTGATAGTTTTCAGGATGAAAGATGGCAGCAGCAAAATTGAAAAAGTGGCAACTGAAAAAGCTGCTAAAAGAACGATTATCGAGTCGGTTTCTACCAGCGGAAAAATTTACCCCGAAACAGAAGTAAAAGTAAGCCCCGATTTTTCAGGGCAGGTAACGGAGCTTAAAGTGGCCGAAGGTGATAATGTGAAAAAAGGACAAGTGCTGGCCCGCATCAATAACAGGTCCACTATTGAAGCTCCGATTGATGGTGTAGTATTGTCATTGAAAGTAAAAAAAGGCGAAAGTGTAACCGGGAATAGCTTTAGTGTAGGAACAGAAATGATGATGGTAGCTGATATGTCGTTGCTGGAAGTAAGAGTGAATGTAGGCGAAAATGACATTGTAAAAATCAATATAGGAGATTCTGCTGATGTGACAGTGGATGCTTATAATAACAGAAAATTTAAAGGAGCTGTTACAAAGATTGCTAATAGTATTAATACATCAGGCACATCTTTTACTTCTTCCAACGATGTTACTAATTACGAGGTGAGAATAAGATTAGACACTGCATCTTACCAAGACCTGACTGATAAAACTTTTCCTTTCCGTCCCGGGATGAATGCCAGTGCTGAAATAAGAACTAAGAGAGTAGAAAATATACTCACTGTTCCAATTTCTGCAGTAAATGCAAGAGTAAAAGGTAGCGACAAAAGCCTGGAAGACAAACGAAAGGAAGAAAAAGTAATCAAAGATGAAGATGCTATTTCAGGTACAAACAATGATGATGAACTTGAAGAAGTTGTTTTTATCATGCAAAAAGATGGAACTGTAAAGAAAATGGTAGTAAGATCTGGTATACAGGATATCACTAATATACAGATACTAAGTGGTATCAGCGATGGAGATGAGGTAGTAACGGGCCCTTATTCAGCTATCAGCAAAACCCTTAAGGATGGGATGAAAGTGAAAGTAGTTCCCAAGGATAAGTTGTTTGAGAAGTAGAGTGAAAGTTGCGAGGTGTGAGCTATGAGTTGCGAGCCACTCTTCGTTGAATTGCTTTAAAGAATATTTAAATCGTAAGTCTCGTAACTCAAAACTAATAACTCGTAACTCATGCGATTTGGTATTATCGGCAGCGGTAGTTGGGCAACAGCTTTAGCAAAAATTCTTACGGATAAGAAGCATTCCATTAACTGGTGGGTAAGAAATGCTGATACGATTAAATATATTCAGGATAAAGGGAATAATCCCAATTATCTGAGTTCAGCAAAATTTGATACTTCCCTATTGAACATGTCAACTTTAGTAAAAGAAGTTGTAGCAGATTCTGATGTGTTGGTTGTGGCAGTTCCTTCAGCTTATGTGGAAGAAAGTCTCGGGGAATTAAACACGGAGGATTGGAAGAATAAGAAAGTTATATCTGCCATTAAAGGGTTGTTACCGGAGAAAAATATATTACTGAATTACTGGATGCAAAAGAAATTTAATTTTCCGCCCGAAGATTATTTTGCAGTACTTGGGCCTTGTCATGCAGAAGAAGTGGCAGAAGAGAAATTATCTTACCTCACTTTTTCAAGTACAGATATTATCACGGCATCAGAACTGGCTTCTCATTTTACCAATCATTATATCAGTACGGTGGTAAACCACGATATCATCGGGGTTCAATATGCAGCGGTTTTGAAAAATATTTATGCACTTGGAGCTGGTATCGCTGATGGACTTGGTTACGGCGATAATTTCCTCAGTGTATATATCGCCAATGCGGCGGATGAAATGGCTGGGTTCCTGAAAAAATTCGGGGTGCAGCATATTACAGTAGGGGAACATGATGGAGAAGATCCAATCACCCATCGAAAAACACCAAATTATGCGGCATCTGTTTATTTGGGTGATTTGCTGGTAACCTGTTATTCTTTACATAGCCGAAATCGTGGTTTTGGCAAAATGATAGGCGAGGGGATGTCAGTTTCGGTTATAAAGAATGAAATGAATATGGTAGCAGAGGGGTACAATGCTTCAAAATGTATAGTTAATATAAATAAATCGGTGGATGCAGCTATTCCTTTAGCAGAAACAGTCTATAAAATACTGTGGGAAAATGTTAAACCTGCAGATGGCTTTAAACGGATAGAACAGGTGTTGGTCTGAATAGTAGTAAAAAAGTGAGTGAGACTAACAGGTGACGTTTTCATTCTGTAAGAATCATAAACTCCAAACCCTAAAAATTCTTTTATGCCACTCTCGTACCACGGATTTGCCCCAGCCGCCATTTTAATAATGGTGCTTTGCCTGGCAGCAAAACAATTGTATGATTACTGGAAACATTATCATCAAAAACTTTAACTTCACAGCAATAAATTAGTTGCTCATGATAAAGTTTTTCCAGGTACTTTTTTTAATTGCTTCTGTAATTCTTATTGTTATTAATGTACTGGAATTTAAAAAATGGGAAGATGGCAAAAAAGAAGGTAGTACAAAGCCACATCCCATAAAGTGGTTCAGTTTTATCCTTACTTCGTTGGTAGCTGTTGGTTGCGCCTTGAACATCATTATCCAATGGATCAGTAAGGCTTAAAAAAATAATCCTGCTGCAATTCTATCAGCCAATAATTTTCCTTCTCTTGTCAGAACAAGTGAATTGTTTTCCAGCTTCAACAAACCGGAATCAATAAATTTTTTACTTTTTTCGAGCAGACCAGCACCGGCAATATCAAGCTTTAGCCCTTCTATTGTCCGCAAAGAAGTCATGATGTATTCATTTAGCTTTTGAGTTTCGCTAAGTATTTCTTTTTCTGATGGAATAATTCCTTTGTTAATTGATTCAATATAAATATTATTATTAGAAACATTCCATTGCCGGGATGTTCCATTAAATGAATGTGCCGAAGGCCCAAGGCCAAGATAGTTTTTCCCTTGCCAGTAGGAAGAATTATGACGGCTTCGCCAACCCGGCTTGCCTGCCGTAGAGGCAGGCTTGGCAAAATTGGAAATTTCATAATGTTCATAACAAGCATCCTCCAGCCATTGCATCAATAACAAAAACTGTTCTGATTGTTTATCAGGATTTACATCTTCACTTTTATTTTGCTTTATCATTTTATCCAAAGGCGTTTTTGGTTCTACTGTCAACGCATAACAGGAAAGATGCGGGATGTTTAATGAAATAGCAGTTTCTACATTATGTTTCCACTTTTCATTGGTTAGCTGGGGTGTTCCATAAATCAGATCAATGGTAATATTGTCAAAATACTGTTTAGCCAATTGTAAACTATCTAAAGCCTGACTGGCTGTATGTGCCCGGTTCATCCATTTCAGGTCTTCTTCAAAAAAACTTTGCACACCGATGCTTAAGCGATTGAAACCAGCCTCTTTCCAATTTAACAATTTTTCTTCTGTTATATCATCCGGATTAGTTTCCAGGGTAGTTTCAGCTCCGTCTTTTACTATAAAAACTGACTTGACCTTTTCAATAATCAATACTAAATCTTCAATATTCAATAAAGAAGGTGTGCCACCGCCGAAATAAATAGTTTGTATGCTTTCCTTTTCAGGATAATCTTTTTGCAGATCAATTTCTTTCAATAAAGCAAGTATAAAATCGTTCTTATAATGTATTGAAGTGGCAAAGTGAAAATTGCAGTAGTGACAGGCCTGTTTGCAAAATGGAATATGAATATAAATACCGGCCAAGCTTGTTTGCGATTTAATGAATAATTTAGCTCCATTCTCCCTTCTCCATAAATGGAAAAGGGTTGGGGATGAGGTGAGAAAATTCAGACTGCAAATATCGGTGCTTCCCTTCTTGTTGCTGGGCATTTATTCATCAGCACAAAACCTGCCTGACCGGCAGGCAGGTAAATACCCGCTTTATGTCAGGTGGGTTGATTTGGATTCTGCCAACCTGCTTACAAAAACCGGTTTACAAACTACTTTTGCTTCCAGCTCCGCCTGTATAAATTATATAAGCAAACTTCCCGGATTACTGAAGGCAAAAGGATTTGTTACTGCTTCCATTGATAGTGTGGTGTATGATTCTGTTTCAGCCCGGATCGTTCTATTTGTAGGGGAATTATATCGATGGGCTCAATTGGATGCAAAAAATGTTGAAGCATCTCTTCTTGATGCTATCGGCTGGCGGGAAAGAATGTTTGAGAACAAACCGATCGATTTTATACAAGTACAGATATGGCAGGAAAGGATATTGAATTACCTGGAAAATACCGGCTATCCTTTTGCAAGGATATCTCTAGATAGTCTGCAATTAGAAAGAGATCAGGTAACAGCGCTGCTGAATGTCAGGAAAGGGCCTTTGTATAAAATTGATAGTATCCGTATTTATGGTAATGCAAAAATTTCTAACCATTATCTTCAACGGTACCTTGATATACCCAACGGCAGCATTTATAGTAAAGAAAAATTGCTGCGGATTAATAAAAGGATGCGGGAACTGACCTATATAGAAGAAGAAAGGCCGGCAGATCTTACCAGGCTTGGTACAGGTTCGGTACTAAACATGTACCTGAAGCAAAAGAAAAGCAGCCAGATCAATATCCTGATCGGCTTTTTACCCAATAATAACCAACTGTCCTCTAAAAAATTATTAATAGTCGGCGAGGGAAACCTGAATCTTAAAAATGCGTTGGGTGCCGGTGAAACGATCGGGTTCAATTTTCAGGCCTTGCAGGTAGCATCACAACGTTTGAATCTCGTTTATCAACACCCATTCCTTTTTCAATCACCAGTTGGATTAGATTTTTTATTCGATATTTTTAGAAAGGACAGTTCATTTGTCAATGTAAACTTGCAACTGGGCGCACAGTATACATTGAATACTAATCAATCAGGGAAACTTTTTATCCAAAAAATTCAAACCATCGTAAATGAAGGAGGAATAAATACTGACTTAATAAAAAATACCCGCAGGCTACCGGAAGTGGCAGATGTAAATGCTTTAAGTGTAGGGATTGAATATGAGTACAACAATACTGATTACAGGCTCAACCCCAAAAAGGGGAACGAGTATCATATTTCAACGTCCATCGGAACTAAAACGATTAAGAAGAATAATACAATAGTTGATTTGATAGACCCCAATGACCCAACTTTTGATTTTGAACATTTATACGATTCGATTAAATTAAAAACCTATCAATTACGGGTAAAGGCCACAGCTGCAAAATATTTCCCATTGGGTAAACAAAGGAGTACTATAAAAACTGCCATCAATGCGGGGATATTCCAAAGCGGCAATATTTTCCGGAACGAATTGTTTCAAATAGGCGGTTATAAATTGCTGAGGGGATTTGATGAGGAAAGCCAATACTTATCTCAATATGCCATTGCTACGTTGGAATATCGTTACCTGGTGGGGCAAAATTCATATTTCTATTTGTTGGCTGATGGAGGCTGGGGGCTGGATAACGGACAGAAAAAGCAATTGAACTATACTTATTTTGGTACCGGGCTTGGCCTTGCTTTTGAAACCAAAACCGGAATATTCAATCTGGCTTGGGCAGTTGGAAAAAGAAACGACACGGAATTTAATCTTCGACAATCAAAAATCCATTTTGGGTTCGTCAATTATTTTTAAAAATCCCTTGTTAAGTAGGAGTGTACTTCAATACTTTTGCAATTACCGAAAAAAGTGAAGTATTTTTTCCATTTGATATTATTTTTTATTCTTTCAGCAGAATCTGTTTTTGCTCAGACCCCTGTTGATACTTTTTTATCGCCGGTAGAAGATTCAATATTACAAAGGGATTCAATACTGATAAAAGATACTTTGCTTTCAACATCCAGGATTGATTCATTTTCAAAAAGACCTAAACTGGATACAGTCTGGGTAATGAGTCCCGGAATTTCATTTTCTTCTCCCCGGTTTAGCTGGGAAGTAGTAAAACATCATCCCTATTTTGGATTTAATACCAAACCTGTTACCCTTCCTGAATCAGATCTTAGGAAAATTAATGGAAAGGAACTCATGTTTTACCTGCTGGTGTTATTATTAATTGTTTTTGCTTTATTGAAAAGGTTATTCCCCAAATACTTTGAAGATTTATTCCGGCTCTTTTTCAGAACAACTTTGAAACAACGCCAGATACGGGAACAACTTTTGCAAATGCCTCTGCCTTCTCTGATGCTGAACGGGTTTTTTGTGGTAAGCTGTGGATTGTATATAACTTTTTTAATACAGTATTTTAAATTGAACCCGGTTAATAATTTCTGGCTATTATTTCTCTATTGCTGCTTTGGTTTATCAGCTATTTATCTTGTCAAGTTTATCGGCTTAAAAGTTTTAGGATGGCTTTTTAGTAAGAAAGACGTAGCCGATTCTTATATTTTTATAGTATTTATTGTCAACAAAATGATCGGCATCATATTATTACCAGTACTTTTTATATTAGCTTTTTCATTAGGTAAGGTTTATACAATGGGCCTTACAATTTCATGGTGCCTGGTAGTTGGTCTGCTTGTTTATAGGTTTGTTTTAACATTTTCAGCCATCCATAATCAAATCAAAGTCAATCCGTTTCATTTTTTTTTATACCTCTGCGCATTTGAAATAGCACCGCTTTTGTTGGTTTACAAGGGTTTGTTGTTGTTTTTCGGGATAACTGCCTAACTTTGTACTCAACTTTAGCCCAACCGAATATGATTAAAAATGAGGTTAACAAGTCTGGTGATAAGGCCAAAGCCATCCACAAAATACTTATTACCCAGCCAAGACCAGAAAGTGAGAAATCGCCATATTTTGAATTGGAACGAAAATATGATGTGAAACTTGATTTTCATCCTTTTATCCAACTGGAAGGTATTGCTGCCCGGGATTTTCGAAAGCAAAAAATAGAGATCCAAAGTTTTACAGGTGTTATTTTTACCAGTAGAAATGCTATTGATCATTTTTTCCGCACTTGTGAGGAAATGAAGATCAATGTATCACAGGACACTAAATACTTCTGTATTACGGAGGCGGTTGCACTTTATCTTCAGAAATTTATCCTATACAGAAAAAGAAAGGTGTTTTATGGAGCTGATGGTACCAATAAAAGTTTGTTTGATGTAATCAATAAACACAAGGCCAATGAAAAATTCCTGTATGTCTGTTCCGAAAACCAGCAGGATAATGATATTGTAACCTGGTTAAAAATTAATAATTGTGAATTTGAATTGGCATTCATGTACCGGAGTGTAAGTAGCGATGTAAAAGATATACTAATCCAAAATGATTACGATGTGATTTGCTTTTTTACACCAAGCGGGGTAAAAAGTCTTTTTGATAATGTTCCGAAGTATAAACAAAATGGAACAGTGCTAGGCGCTTTTGGCAATAATACCACAAGGGCTATCGAAGAAGCCGGACTTAAACTGGAAATAAAAGCGCCGCAGCCTAAAATGCCAAGTATGGTGGGGGCATTGGAACAATTTCTTGCAGAAACAAGAAAAAAGAAATAATTTTTTATCAATATTATTTTGAAAGGACACTAAAAACAGTGTCCTTTTCTATTTCAATAAATTTCATTAACCGGCTTATCATGGAATTCAAATACTCGAATCAACTGATACATGAAACCAGTCCATATCTGCTACAGCATGCACACAATCCTGTAAACTGGTATCCATGGAATGAAGAAGCTTTGAATAAAGCCAAAGTAGAAAATAAACCAATTTTGGTAAGCATCGGTTATTCGGCCTGCCATTGGTGCCATGTTATGGAAAGGGAAAGCTTTGAAGATGAAGCTACAGCAATGATCATGAATGAGAATTTCATCAACATTAAAATTGACAGAGAAGAAAGGCCTGATCTTGACCACATTTATATGGATGCCGTACAAGCAATGAGCGGAAGTGGCGGATGGCCGCTAAATGTTTTTTTAACTCCTGATGCAAAACCCTTTTATGGGGGAACCTATTTCCCACCGAAAAAAGCTTATAACCGGCCTTCCTGGCAGGAGGTTTTGCAAAGTATCGTAAAATCTTTCCGGGAAAAAAGGCATGAAATAGATGCCCAGGCTGAAAATCTTACTGATCATTTATTGAAGTCCAATACGTTTGGTCAGCACAAACAGGTCGAAAATGAAATATTGGCTTCCGATAATGCGGATGAAATCTTTTTGAATATCATGAAATCTGCAGACAAGGAGTGGGGCGGTTTTGGAAAGGCGCCAAAGTTTCCACAATCTTTTTCAATCCTATTTCTGCTTCGTTATCATCAAGTTACAAATAATAAAGAAGCCTTGGAACAAGCTACTCTTTCTATTGACAAAATGATAGAAGGAGGTATCTATGACCAGATTGGCGGCGGCTTTGCCCGTTATTCAACTGATACAGAATGGCTGGCTCCTCACTTTGAAAAAATGCTCTATGATAATGCGTTATTGGTTGCAGTTTTGAGCGAAGCTTTCCAGCTGACAAAAAAGGAACGATATAAAGAAGTGATTGATGAAACAATGGAGTTTATACAAAGGGAATTACTTCATCCGCAAAAAGCTAGCCTGAATGGCGAGGAAGGGCAGGCCCGCCTGAATGGCCAGATCGGGCAGGGTTTTTATGCTGCTTTAGATGCAGACAGCGAAGGTATAGAAGGTAAATTCTATGTATGGAGTTTGGAAGAAATAAAAAAATTGTTGGGTAAAGGAGCGGATCTGTTTTGTGAATACTATGATATATCTGAAATTGGAAATTGGGAACATAGCAATATTCTTCGGGTAAAAAAGTCATTGGAAGATTTTGCCATAGAAAAAAATAGCACCGTTGATGAAGTAAAAAAAATCCTTCAAAATAACAGAGAACTGTTACTGGCGGAACGAAGCAAAAGAATTCGGCCGCAACTGGATGATAAAATTATTCTTGGCTGGAATGCTTTGATGAATACAGCTTGCAGCAAGGCTTTTGGGGCAACAGGTAATCAAAAATATAAGCAACTGGCAATTGATAATATGCAATTCTTACTGGCTAATTTCAAATCTGCAACCGCAAATGAATTTCATCATACCTGGAAAAATGATCAGGCAAAATTTCCGGCATTCTTAGATGACTATGCATACCTGATCCAGGCATTAATTCATTTGCAGGAAATAACAGCAGATACAAATTGGCTCTTGCAGGCAAAAGCAATTACAGAAATTGTATTAAAAAACTTCAGTGAACCTGAAACTGATTTTTTCTTTTACACGTCAATATCTCAAACTGATGTTATACTTCGTAAGAAAGAAGTGTATGATGGTGCTGTGCCTTCCGGAAATTCAGTGATGGCAAATAATCTTCACCTTCTATCGATCCTGTTTGACAAAAAAGAATGGGGACAAAAAAGCGTAAACATGATCACCTCTCTTGGAAGAGCAATTACCCGTTATCCAACTTCTTTTGGCAACTGGGCTTGCCTTTTTCAGGAATTGATTGCCGGAACGAATGAAATCGTATTGGTCGGGAATGATTTTTTTGACATCCAGGCCGCAGTTTTGGAACAATATATTCCCCATAGAGTGTTAATGGCGACTTCAACTGAAGGTTCTACATTCGCTTTACTTAGTGGAAAACCGGTGACAAATACCACAACTATTTATCTGTGTAGTAATTACACTTGCAAGAATCCAGTATTTTCTGCAAAAGAGCTTATATCACTGATAAACAACACCCCCGGGCAGTAATTAATTTTAGAATAGTACAATAAAATGAACCCGGTTACCGTTTGAAAATTTACTTAGAAAAATACGCTTTGATTTAAAAAAAATAAATCTTAACGTTGTGTTGAAGAATAATTCAAAACATTATATTTGCCCAATACCTTTAAGTGTATGAAAATGAAAAACCTTAATTACTTCCTTTATTCCCTGGTATGCATGGTACTGCTTGCCAGTTGTGGAATTTTAGGTAAAAAAGATGGAAAAGGCAAAGGCTCTAGCCTGCCTAACGATGGACAGGTGCATGGTATTTCCCCCGGAAACAAATACACCCTTCCCAGGCCCCCTGGTATGGTTTATATTCCGCAAGGTACATTCCATATGGGTCCCAGCGATGAGGATCCGGCATATGCATTCAGTGCCCGTAACCGTTCAGTATCAATCAGTGGTTTCTGGATGGACGCTACCGAAATCACCAATAATGAATACCGGCAGTTTGTAATCTGGGTTCGTGACTCTGTCGCTGCCCGTAAACTTGGCTTTGTAAAAACCGGATCTGATGGAGTTGAGTATATTGATCGGGTAAAAATGAAGACATTTAAATGGAGTGACCCTAAATCTATTGAACTACTTGGCAATACTGATTTAATCCTGACTCCTGAAGACAGACTGAATGGTAAAAAAGAAATTGACGCTTCCAAACTAATTTATAGTGGAGATGTGTATGATTTGAAAGAAGCTGCAAAAAGAGAGAACGCCGGTAAACCCCGTTCAAAATTTATTACCAAAAATGCTTTCCCTTACTCAATAGCACCAGACACTTTATGCTGGATTCGTGACTTTGCTTATTCTTATAATGAGCCAATGACCAAAAGATATTTCTCACATCCGGCGTTCGGTAATTATCCTGTGGTAGGGGTAAACTGGAAACAGGCTAATGCCTTTTGCCATTGGAGAACACATCTTTTAAATACCTATTTAGAGGGTAAAAAAAGAGCACAGGAATCAGATTTCCGTTTACCAACAGAAGCACAATGGGAATATGCAGCCCGTGGCGGTCGTTCACAATCAATGTTTCCCTGGGGTAATTATTACCTGAGAAATAAAAAAGGATGTTTGATGGCCAACTTTAAACCAGGCCGTGGTAATTATCCCGAAGATGGCGGATTCTACACTGTTCGTGCCGATTCTTACTGGCCGAATGATTTTGGCCTGTATTGTATGAGTGGAAATGTAGCAGAATGGACATCTTCTATTTATTATGAGGGACGTAATAATTTTCAGCATGATATGAACCCGGATGTTCGTTGGAATGCAAAAGATGACGATCCTCCGTTGATGAAGCGTAAGATCATTCGTGGTGGAAGCTGGAAAGATGTAGGATACTATTTGCAAACTGGTACCAGCACTTATGAATATCAGGATTCAACAAAATCTTATGTTGGTTTCCGTTGTGTAATTGATTTACCAGCAGCACCTACAAAAGGGAAAAGCAGTAAAAAATAAAATTCAACTTTCTATTTAATATTTTTTAAGAGGACAGAAAAATAAGCCCTGTCCTCTTGTTCTTTCTTAATAATTAATAATCTAAAACCTCTTAAAAAATCCACGTATGGCAGCAGCTATTCCTTCCAAAGTAAGTAAATGGGTTGACGTTGGCGTTTCATTTGGCGCAGCATTAGTAATCTGGGGAGCCCTCAGAAAAATTACCCACGCAGCAGATGCAGACATGTGGCTGTGGATCGGACTAACAACCGAAGCAATCATCTTCACCATATATGGTATTTTATATGCCGTTTATCCACCTATTAAAGAAGGTGGTGGTCATGATGAAGAACAGTTTTCCATTGCAGGTGCTAAAACAAGAGCTGCATTTGGTTCACTGGATAAAATGCTGGCAGAATCAGATATTAACCCCGATACGATGAAAAGATTGGGTGATGGATTTAAACAATTAAATACAACCGTTGTCGGGTTAAATGGTATTACTGATACCGTAGCAGCTACCAACGATTTTGCCAACAAGACAAGAGAAGTAACTGGTCATCTGGACAAAGTAAAAGATGCTTATATAAATACAGCAAGTTCTGTTGGTGCTTTTAACCAGGCTACAGAAGGTGCTAAACAATTTCACGACCAGATTCAGGTGCTTACAAAAAACCTGTCTTCGCTTAATACCATCTATGAACTTGAATTACAGGAAAGTAATAACCACCTGAAAGCATTGAATGCCTTCTATGGTAAACTTTCTGAAACTTCTGCTTCAATGCTGAATAGTGCAGAAGATGCGAAGAAAGTACAAGGCCAAATTGGCGACCTGGCAACTAATCTAGGTCGGTTGAACAGCATTTACGGAAATATGTTAACTGCAATGCAGGGCCGTAATTAAAATTAATTAAGGAAAAACAATCCGTATCTGTGATGCAAGAAGTCACTATTACTAATTTAAAAACCACAAATCTTCATGTCTTTACCTAAAGAACCCCGGCAGAAGATGATCAATATTATGTATCTGGTGCTAACAGCATTGTTAGCCCTGAACGTATCATCGGAGATCCTCAATGCCTTTAAAACGGTAAACCGCAGCTTAGAGAATACTAACACTACCGTTAATAATTCTACTACAACGATTATGAAATCGTTGAATGAAAAAAGAACTGACCCTGCAACATCCGAAAGGGCCAATGTATGGTATCCCAAAGCTGAGCAGGCTGTTCAAACTTCTAAAGCGTTGTACGACTATCTCGGGTCATTAAAAACTAAAATTTTAACCCTTGCAGGCGGTAGTGCAAGTGACCCAACTAAAACATTTAAAGAAGATAATCTTGAAATTGTAACCAGGTTAATGGTAAAAGAAGGCGAAGGCAAAAAATTGTTTGCGGCTCTTCTAAAGTATAAAACAGACATATTGGGTATTGACTCTTCTATTAAAATAGAATTTGAAAAAACACTCAATATTGATTTAACTAATCCTCCGGGTCGTGATGGGAAAACAAAGGAGTGGGATATAGCTTATTTTAACATGGTGCCTACAGTGGCCGGCCTTACCATATTAAGTAAGTTTCAGAATGACATTAAAACCACAGAAAATAGAGTTGTTACCTTTTGCCATACTAAAGTAGGAGAGGTAAAAGTTATTTTCGATGCTTATGCACCAATTGTTGGCCAAAGTTCAGGATACCTTATGCCTGGCCAGGAGCTTGAAATTAAAGCAGGTATCGGAGCATACAGTAAAACAGCAGCACCGCAAATTTCAATAGGAGGCTCAAGTGTGGCAATCGGACCAGAAGGCTATGCTTCCTATAAGACTAATGTTAACGGAATAGGTGCCCACACAGTTCCTGTAAGAATCAGCTATTTTAACCAGGTAACTGGCAAGCAAGAAGTAGCTGAAGTACCAGTAGAATATACAGTAGGTTCGCCAAGTGGTGCATCTGTAGCACTTGATGAAATGAATGTGCTTTATATAGGATGGGATAATAAAGTAAGAGTGGCAGCAAGTGGAGCTGGTGACGAAGCCGTTTCGGTGAATATAACTGGTGGAAATAGTCTTACCAAGACAGGTGCAGGAACTTATATAGCCAGAGTTTCTGCTGGTACAGAATGTAATATTACTGTAACAGTTGATGGTAAAACTTCAAGTTTCCCATTTCGGATAAGAAGGATACCTGATCCTGTGGCCACTATAGGTGGGGTAATGAGTGGTGACAACATGAATGCTGGTTCGATTCGGAATCAGGGTGGGGTTGGAGCTTTCATAAAGGATTTTCCACTCGATATTAAATATACAGTGACTAGTTTTACGCTTTCAGCAGATAATGATGAGGGTACTATAGATGAAGCTCCTTGTCAGGGCAATACCTGGAGCCCAAAAGCGTTAAGTATATTAAGGGGTTTAACTGCAGGTAAAACTGTAACTGTAGATGAAATCAGAGCAGTTGGACCTGATAAGGTAAATCGAAAAGTACCAAGCCTTGTTTATTATATTAAATAAAATTTAGTGGCAAATGAAAAATCTTATTGTTAAAAATTGCGTTTTTTTGATTGTTTCTCTTCTCTTTGTTGAGACAGTTAATGCTCAGCGTACAAATCGTAACCGTAATAGAACTAACAATACAAATAATCCGCAGCCAGTTGATACTTCAAGAAAAAATAATCAACAGCAAAATAATAATAATCAACAGCCTTCTGGGTATAATCCTTATGCTGGTATTCCAATAGTTATAGATTCCAGTGGGGTGATGGAAAATGAAGCAAAAAAATCATTGCGCCCGGATAATGCATTTGATAAAAGTAGTTTGTCTGCAAGAACGCCATTAGTTTATGAACATTTGCGCTGGGATGATGCTTTATATGCTGAAAAAGTATGGAGAGAGCTTGACTTGAGGGAAAAGATGAATAAGGTTTTTCAGTATGAGGCCACGGATGATAATGGAAGTCAGGTGTTTATTAGCATGCTTTTAAAAGCGGTGAATAGTGGCGAAGTAACAGCCTGGGCTGATGACCGGTTTACTACTCCAATGAGTTTGCAAGAACTTCAACAATTAACGGTAGGATCAGCCGATACAGTTGCACAGACCAGAGTTGATGATCCAAATGTGATTGAAAAATATATAGTTACCAGGGCAAGTTTTGATCCTAAAAGTGTGATGAAAATAAGGATTAAAGAAGAGTGGGTTTTTGACAGGGAGTCTAGCAGGATGTTCTGTCGTATTCTTGGTATTTCTCCAATGAAAACCGTATTCCTTCCTAACGGCAAAGAAAGAGGTGTCTCTACAATGTTTTGGGTGTATTATCCGGATTTGCGTCCCATACTTACAAAATATGAAGTTTATAATCCAAAGAATATGGGGCAGAGCCGTATGACCTGGGAAGAATTGTTTGAAAGCCGGATGTTCAGTAGCTATATTCTTAAATCATCACTTGATAACCCAGGCAATAAGCCAATAAGAAACTATATAAAAGATCCGATTTTAGCATTATTGGAAGGTGACAATATCAAAGAGAAGATATTTAATTTCGAACAGGATCTCTGGTCGTATTAATACGAACCATGTGTTCAGTACATAATTATAAAAGCCCCTTTATGGGGCTTTTATAATTTATAACTGTTTCATTATTAGGTAGAAAAAATTTTTGAAAATCGTAAAAGTCCTATAGGAAAATCAGATTTATGTTGTACTTTCGTCATGGTTTTTCATAGGATATTGGATTTTAAAAACGGGGCTGAATTTCTATTCCGGCCCCATTACTTTTTAAACCACCCTCCCGCATTTTTAAAGTGCTTTACTACTATTCTGGATTTACTGATTCCGATTAATTTACCGATTTCTATTTCACCTTTTGCTTGTCTTATAACTTCCCTGATATTTTTTACCGACCTGAATTCTTTCAGTAATAAATCTGCTGTAGCTTTTCCTATTCCGGGTATATTTTCCAATTCATTTTTAAAAGTTCCCTTACTTCTTTTCTGCCGGTGGAATGTAATACCAAAGCGATGCACTTCATCCCTTATCCGCCGGATGAATTTTAAACTGGCACTGTTGTAAGGTAGTTTCAGCGACTCCTTATCTCCGGGAAAAAATATTTCTTCTTCATTCTTAGCAAGTCCGACGACTGTGACTTGTCCCTTAACCCCAGTTTCTTTTAAGGCCTCAATAGCGGCACTTAGCTGGCCTTTACCGCCATCAATGATTACTAATTGAGGAAATGGTTGTTCTTCCTCCTTTAGCCTCTTATATCGACGGCCCACTGCCTCCTTCATGGAAGCAAAATCGTTTATTCCAACAACTGTTTTTACATTGAAATGACGGTAATCTTTCTTGCTTGGTTCGCCGTTTTTAAAACAAACCATTGCCGAGACGGGGTAACTACCCTGAAAATTGGAATTATCAAAACATTCAATATGAACCGGTAACTCCTGCAATTGCAAATCTATCTGGAGCTGTTGCAGTAAATTCAGTTTATCAGAGATTTTGATATTTAACTGTAAACGGTCTTTATTTTTTATTTCCTCAATAAAATGCTGCACATTCTTTTCTGATAAGTCTAATAGCTTCTTCCTGTCGCCTCCCTTTGGTACCGTTACCTTAATTTCATCCTGCGGATAATCGATAGCAAAGGGTACAATTATTTCAGGGGCATCACTATTGAAGGTTGTTCGGAGTTGTGCCACCGAGAAACTAAGAATTTCTTCAATAGATTCATCCAGTTGTGCTTCTACCTTATTGGTTTGTGTTTGAATAATGGCGCCGTTTCTTACCATCAGGTAGTTAACAAAGGCCAACTCCTTTTCCTTAAGTATTGCAAATACATCCATATCACCGGCTCTGCTATTGGCTACTACCGAACGGGATTGATAGTTTTCAAGAAATTCAATTTTCTTTTTAATCAGCATGGCTTTTTCAAATGCCATTGCAGCAACATGCTCTTTCATTTCAACTTTAAAATGCCGGATAACAGGTGCCAGGTTTCCCCGCAAAAGGTTTTTTAGTTGCGAAAGGTCATCTTTGTAATCATCAGTAGTTTGTAATCCTTCGCAGGGTCCCTTGCAGTTGCCCAGGTGATATTCAAGACAAACTTTAAATTTCCCCTTTTTAATATGATTGTCTGTAAGGTTGAGTGAGCAGTTGCGTAACTGTATAGTTTGTTTGATGAATTCCATTAGTTCTCTTACCCGCTTAACAGAAGTATAAGGGCCGAGATATTCTGAGCCATCGTTAATTTTTCTACGGGTAAGAAATACTCTTGGGAATGGTTCATTTTTCAGGACGATAAAAGGATAGGTTTTATCATCTTTCAGATTAATATTAAACCGCGGCTGAAATTGCTTAATTAATGTGTTCTCTAATAAAAAAGCATCCTGTTCAGAGTTGACAATAGTAAATTCAATCCTTTCAATTCTTTTTACCAGTTCATGTGTCTTATAACTGGTAAAGGTTTTAGTGAAATAGGAACTTACCCGTTTACGAAGATGTTTCGCTTTTCCTACATATAAAAGTTCATTGGTGCTACCAAAGTATTTATAGATTCCCGGATTTTTTGGAATGGTTGAGGCTATATGTTGAAACTCTGTGACCGTCATTGATTGGAGCCTTCATTCCAGGTGACTTTTATTGTTGTAGTTATTTCGGGTTTACCGGGTTTCTGGCTGGTTGTTACCACCTGGAAACTTTTGCCGACTTGCCAGAGCATTTTTTTTTGGAGAAAACTGTCCCGGTTATTTATTTCCCGGAGGATAATGATATTATTGATCTTAGCTTCTTCCCCCAGCCGGGGAGTTGCCAGTAGTTCTTGTCTTTTTACTTCTTCTTTTTCCGGGTTAACGGGTAAATAAGTGATAATAACCCGGTTCATCATTTCTTCCATTAATGGCGGTTCTTTTTTATACCTGACTGCAACTTTTGGGTCAGACAGATCAGGGATGTCTAAAAAATCTTTAGCCACATCAGCAAATTTTTCTCTGGGGATATAGGATGTATCGCTATGAAGACTATCAATCAATACAACTTTCATGATGGAGTATAAAGAAGTGTCGATATCTGCTACTTCCTTTTTAATAATTGAAACAATAGAAATAAAACTTTCAGTCGTTTTTACTTTTTGTTTACAGGCAATAGTGTATGCTACCGTGGAAAAAAATAATATTATTAAGCGTAAATTCTTCACCATTTTTTGTGGTTTAGTGGAAACATATTTCAATTTGCCGGTCACTTTATCATCAACGATCATTCATTGCAAAAAGTATAATCAAAGAAATTGTGTTGATTTGCAAAAATAACGTAATACCAATTGTCTTTATAAATTAGTCCAACTGTTTCCGGTATAAAACATAGCTGTGGGTTTATCCGAAAACAAAAATCCCGTCCCGATTTTATCAGGACAGGATTTTTGAAAGCAAAAAGGCAGTTAGTATTGGTTTTATTTGTTGAGCATAATGCCCATTTTAAAACCAAAATCAAATAATCGTTCTTCTACCGGGTATTGTTTTTTATAACTTGACATTGTCTGGTATCTTACTGTAGGACCCACTCTCCATTTAAGATCCCCGGTATTGAAACCGGCAAATAATTCGAAACCGGTATTCACATTCCATTTGCGTATCAAAGATGGTATTTCCGCATAATTTTTATAGTCTGTGGAAATCAGGTAAGCCCTGTTACTTAAAATATAAGATGGCTGAACAGTACCACTTGCACCAAAGTATGTTTTCTTATTTCCCTTAAATTTCACTTCAAGACCAATTGGTGCAGATGCAGAAAAATACAGGTTACGAAGCCAGTTGGCTTTATAACCACCTGAGTTCCGATAATTAGTTAATGTAGAGACAGTATTAGTGCCGCCTGCGTCATTGCTCAAGGCAAAAGTAGTTACCTCTGTAGGAGATGAGTAAGCTTTTATATCGTATTTGCTGATATTGAATTGAAGACCTCCAATCAGGCTAATACTTTTTGAAAGTGGGTAACCGCTGGTAAAGCCAAATTGTACTCCCATATCCGGCTTATGAGTAACAATATTATTGATATCAGTATAATAATAATTGTTTACTGCACCTCCCGAAGAATTAAGCGGGGCCGAAGAATTTATAAAAGGCTTGTTTTCTTTAAGGGCACGGTAACTAATTGCTGGTGTTATGTATAGCTGAAAAGTAGATTTTTTCTTCTTCTTTGTTTTTGAATTTACAGCAGTTTCATTACTTACTGTATTGATCTCTTTAGTTTCTTCATGTTTCTCTGGAGTGATGTCCGTAACTTTTTCTTTGTTAGTAGCAGCAATTCCAGTCAATGAAAACGAAAAATCATTTACCGGAACTGATTTAATGATAGAGCCTGATGGTTTATTAACTGCTATTTGTTTAGAGGGAACAATTGTATTCGGATTTATACCGAAATTGTTTTGTTGGATCGAATTTGATTGAATAGCAGGTTCGGAGTTATTCTTTGCAATTGCTAAAGGATCTTCCGGTGAAATAGTATTTTCAATAATCGGTTCAGTCGTATTATCGACTAAATTTAATTTCTTATTCAGGATATCAATAGATGTAATAAAATTGTTTTTGTCTATAACTGTTTGTGCCGGAACGATAACAACATCGAAGTCTTTTTTCTTCTCAACTTTTGGTTGTTGATTGATGATTATAGGTAAGGTACTCACCACTTGCTTGTCCTTTTCAGAGCTGTTTAACATGACCCAGGTAACAATACCTGTTGTAAGAATTAATAAAGCAAGGCCTATTCCATACCATCTTCTGCGGGTGTGAAGCGAATTGTGAATACCACTCCAGACTTTATCAGATGGAAACATCCGGTATTGGTCAGCATTTTGTTTTACAAACTGCTCAAAATCCTTATTGTTAAATCTATTCTCCATAAACCAGTTATCAAATTAGGATAGGGTTAATTTTAACGGCGACCAACAGCAGCCAGCCATTCCGTTTGTTGTTTTGCCTGCCCGTCCGTGCCATTCAGGCGGGGTTTCTGTAATATTCTTTTACGAACTAAAATATCTTCAAGCATTGCTTTGGCCCTGGTAAACTGGCTTCGGCTGGTGCTTTCTTCAATGTCCAGCAAATTGGATATTTCCCGGTGACTATAACCTTCTACAGCGTAGAGATTAAGTACAGTTCTGTATCCCATCGGCAACATCCTGATACATTCTACCACCTGTTTTGCCTGAATAATCGCCGGCACACTCTCTTCCCTCACCTGCGCCCCTGTGGCATGAATGATGTCAACACTTTCATTGAACTTTTTATTCTTCTTTAGAATATTAATACAGGTGTGTACTATTATTCTCCGGATCCAACCTTCAAATGCGCCCCGGTTCTCAAAAGTGTGCATTTGTAAAAAAACCTTGATAAATCCTTCCTGTAACATATCCTCCGCATCTTCCCGGTTGTGGCCAAAACGATAACATACCGCCAGCATCTTGGGGCTGTATCTGTTGTACAACTCCCGTTGTGCGGTAGCATCATTGTGTAAACAACCTTTTAAAATGGCTTCCTCCGTCATAACTTTCTTTGGTTGCCTGTAATTTAGACAATTTTTCTGTACGATTGCTGCATAGAATTGTAAAATTTAGCGTTTAAAACAGGTCTGTCTTCTCTTCGAAATAGTGCTTTTACGCTTTTTTCAGTGTTGCTAAGGGGAATTGAAAAGAGAAAGCCTGTTGTTCCGGCAGGCTTTCTCTTTTTTTATAGGGAGGCCCTGAGAGAAACAATGAAATTAGAGCCGGCGGCCACAATGCCAGAAGAATAAGGACGATAACGTTGGTTAGTCATATTTTCCCAGCCTACAGTTACGTGTAGGTTTTTTACTAACTGGTAAGAAGCTTTCAAGTTCAATATGTTCCAACCAGGGGAATAGGGTTTGCCATCAGCATCTTTAGCATATATATCTGTTTTTAACTGTTCCGAAGGTGCTAAGTCAGCATTTTTTATTTTGCTGTTATACTGTGCAGATGCTTCTACAAATATTTTTTTAATTTGGTAACGCAGCAATGTGCTGCCATAAAAAGGTGGTGCATGACGCAAAGGAACCTGTTCGGTTTTTACATCATCTGTTTCTTTTCCGCTTATCCAGTTGGCATGGGATTGTAAAGAAAATCCTTTTCCAAAGAAAATTTCTGTGCTAACCTGGAAACCCGATACTGTTGTTTTACCAACGTTTTGTAAAGTTTCTACCTGGCTTAATATTCCATTAAATAAAATACTATCCTGTCCATTGAATGTTGAAAGACGACGTACAATAGCGTTATTCAAAATGGTGTGAAAGGCATTTAATTCAATGCGGAATTTATTAGGAATATTTTTTACTACTCCCAATTCAAAATTCCAGGCATATTCTGGTTTTAAATCCGGGTTAGGTACTGTCACATTTCCAGGTACACTTTCAAAGAGTTTTCCTATATCATCCACATTCGGCATACGGTAGCCGGAAGAAAGGTTGCCGTTTAACTGCCATCCTTCTGCCGGACGAAATACAAGACCAGCATTACCTGTTAAAGCACCATCTCTCAGTTTCGCTACTTTGTAAGGGAATTTAATGAAAGTGGTGTCGAAAGTTGCATCAAGTGTATTATAGCTATATCGCAAACCTGTTGTCAATGTTACCTTGGGGTGGAGGTTTATTTTATAACTGCCATATACTCCCATCGTACTCCAGGTGCTGCCATCCGGATAGCGGCTCACCATCGGTGCAACAGCATTGGTGCTGATATTAGTCCTTTCGCCAAATGAACCCACTTTGTTGTGTACATATTCAAGGCCATAAAAAAATTGTCCCTTGCCTATCGCTTTTGTTGCATCCCAGTTGGCACTGATAGCATCAACCGTTTCAACCTGTCGGTTACGATTGTTATTGGCTCTGGTACGGTCAATACGGCTTTCTTCATAATCCTGGTAGGCAAGTGTTATCCGGGCATCATCATAGATGCTTGTTTTTTTTGAGTGAAGAATTTGCAAATTGTGCATATTCCAAAGCATTGGCCCATAATACCACTCAGCAAAGCGTAAAGCTCCGTTCTGATATTGTATCAACCTGTCATATCTTGGCGCATCACCAGTTTCAGCATGGGTGAAGCTGTATTGCAGGTCCCAGTACTGATTCGGTTTGAAACGGATTTTTTGTAAGAAATTGATCTGATCATATCCGCTGAAACGTTGAATGCGGGGGTCGGTATTTTTTACGATACTGTCTTTGTTGTTGATGCGTTCTACATATTCCGGACGGAGATAGCTGTCTTGTCCTCCATTCTTTCCCATTTTTAAGTCATCAAATTTGCTGTAAGAAAAAGAAGAAAGCAATGCCCATTTTTTCCAGCCGAGGTTAATATCCATATGACCTGTTCTTTCCTTGTTAGCTGTTGAGTATCTGGTCAGCACACTTCCTTTAATCAGTATTTTTTTACCTGTTTGTCCGGCAGGCAGGGCTTTCGAAAACCGGGCATCTAATGTGTGAAAGTCCATGACACCTCCAATGGCATCGCTGCCATATATAATTGAACCTGGGCCAAAAATTACTTCAGCAGTCTCTGTACTTAAGGCATCAATACTGATTATGTTTTGAAGATTACCGCTTCTGTAAATTGCATTATTCATACGTACACCATCAATTACCAGCAAGACCCTGTTAGTAGCAAATCCACGAATCATAGGACTTCCACCACCGAGCTGGCTTTTTTGAATAAAAACCGCTCCTGTCTGGCCTAATAAATCAGCCGATGTTTGCGGATTATTTCTCAGTATATCCAATTTACTAATCTTGACGATTTTATTGGGAACCTCATTAAGTTTTTGTTCCCATTTGTTTACGGATACGATGACTTCTTTCATTGTTTTTTCGGAAAGTGTATCCTCCTGAGTATAGCCGATTATAACTACGCACAATGTACATAGCAGAGCAAGCACATACTTTTTGCTCATAAATAGTGAGTTTTATGTAAAGAATTTGGTTTGTAGAAATATGTTAGCAACAAACCTGAGGTGGTGGTGTAAGTATTTCCCTGTATTGATTATTTGGATCGGGGGATATTAGCTGATTGTAAGGATCCTGTAGGGGAAGAAGATTTAAAATCTCACTCTGTTGTGTGCAAAATACCGGTAAGCATTTGAAGAGTTGTGCCATTAATTTGTTTTGTTCATTATTTTTTCCGGTAGTCTCTTTTTCTTTTTCTACCAGTATTGTTTCTTCTTTATCATAAAGGCCTGTAAAGATGTAAACGCCATTTTCATAATTTTTTGTGCGGATATCGAAAAGGCTGTTGTGAACCCAAATCTCATGGTCATTAACCCAGGTAACTTCGTTTTCGGGTAAAGTGATCGTTTGCAAGTGTTGTTGTTCAAGATTTGCTTTCATCCGGTGCCGGATGTTCTGTTTCTTGATAGTGATTACCAGAACAAACAGCAATGGGATAAATCCAAGCATTATAAAAAAAAGGCTGGTCATCTTTTTGGTAAAGCTTATCACAATAAAATCTATAGCTAACAAATATACTATTTTTTCTTAGGGATAAGACTGCCTATAGGATATCTGGTCTCCATGGTATCCATTACAGATTGTGCCCAACCGGTTATTTTAGCTTTCTCCTCCGTAGTAAGTTTTGCATCCTTATGTGTCCATGTGTAAGAATTCAGCGGCATTTTTCCTTCTTTCACTTCATCAATCACCTCTTTCATTTTCTTATACTGTCTCTGTGGGTTATAGCCAGCGAACTCAGAAAGATTTAGTTCTTTTTTTCCACCTTTGATATGTTTTTCATGCCACCAGGCAACAGGCTGTATATTGGCATACCATGGATAGCGGGTATTATTGCTGTGACAATCATAACAAGCTTTTTTCAGAATCGTATTAACCTCATCAGGAATTGCATAGACTTTACTGATATGATTGATAGCTTCTCCTTCCTGTTTGTTTTTTTTTGGGCGAAAGAACTGGATAATAATTAATGCGGCCAGCAAAAAAAGGGCTGTATATCTCAAAATTTTTTTCATCATATTTTTATATTTTGTTAAATTAACACATTCCCGGTCATTTCCACTGGTATTTCTAATCCCATCATCGTTAGAATGGTTGGGGAAATATCTCCCAGTTTTCCCGGCTTAATCGCTCCCTTCCAGTTGTTATCAATAATAAAAAAAGGAACCGGGTTTAATGTGTGAGCAGTGTTGGGTGAACCATCTTCATTGATCATATAATCTGAATTGCCATGGTCAGCAGTAAGAAAAATTGTGTAACCATTTTTCAATCCCGCAGTTACTATTCTTTCTACACATTTGTCTACTGTTTCTGCTGCTTTAATGGCGGCTGACCAAACGCCGGTATGACCAACCATATCGGTATTGGCATAGTTGAGCACACAAAAATCAAAAGTCTTGCCTTCTATTTCAGGAATCAAAGCATCTGTAAGCTCTACAGCACTCATTTCCGGTTGTAAATCATAAGTGGCAACTTTAGGGGAGGGTATCATCATTCTTTTTTCACCATCAAATATTTTTTCCCTGCCCCCGCTGAAGAAAAAAGTAACATGCGGATATTTTTCTGTTTCGGCGGAACGGATTTGTTTCAGCCCATTCTTTTCTAAAATTTCACCTAACGTATTGTTTAAGTTATCTGTCTTGAAAACTACATTCACATTTTTATAGGAATGGTCGTACTCGGTCATGGTGGTATAATGCAGCGACAATTTTTGCATATCAAATTCGGCAAAATCAGTTTGAGTCAATACCTGAGTTACCTCTCTGCACCTGTCAGTACGGAAATTGAAACACATGGCCACATCGCCATCTTTTATGATAGTTAAAGGCTGTTGCCCTTCATCTAATACAATAGTGGGTTTGATAAATTCATCGGTAATATTATTCGCATAGGCGTTTTCCACTGCTGCAATTGCATCGGTCGCTTTTTCACCAACTCCAAGTACCAGTGCATCATAAGCCAGCTTTACTCTTGCCCAACGTTTGTCCCTGTCCATGGCGAAGTATCGTCCACTGACAGTTGCAATTTTCCCAACTGAGTTATTAAGGTGCTGTTGCAATTCAATCAAAAAAGCAAGACCGCTTTTCGGGTCGCAGTCACGGCCATCTGTAAAAGCATGAATGAAAACTTCTTGCAGACCCTCTTCTTTACATACATCTACTATTGCCTTTAAATGGTTAATATGAGAGTGAACACCACCATCACTAACTAAACCTAAAAGATGAAATGGCTTATTATTATTTTTAGCAAAACGGATTGATGCAAGCAAAACTTCATTTTTTGCAAACGAACCATCACGGATGGCAACATTAATACGCTGCAATTCCTGGTAAACCACACGGCCAGCTCCAAGGTTCAGGTGACCTACTTCCGAATTTCCCATCTGTCCATCTGGCAGCCCAACTGCTTCGCCACAGGTAATTAAAGTGGTATGGGGGTATTTTGAATATAAAGCCCTGGTAAAAGGCGTATTGGCGTTTTGAATAGCGTCTGATGAAGCAACTTTTCCCAATCCCCAGCCGTCCATGATTATCAAAATGATTTTTTTCTGAGACATTTTATCAACATTTTATAGAAAGGATAAATACTTACTCTTTCAGAGGGCTATTGCCCGTCCGTACCCTGTAAAACTACATTCAAATTTTTTATTTGTAGTCCGAAATGATGAAAAACTGTTGATTTTTAGTAGTTTAGTAGCAAATAAAAAGCTGTTTTTACTGTGGCATGTTTTTAGATTAGTACTTCTGTGAAAACCTATTTTGTTATGAAACGCTTATTCTCAACTTTACTGCTTTGTTCTACTCTTCTACTTTCTGCTTTTACTGATCAGAATAGTATTGATGAAGTTATAGGTGCATTGCGCACAGGTAACGCTTCTCAAATCTCTGGTTACTTTGATGACAATGTAGAAATTACTTTACCTGATAAAAGCGACAACTTTAGCAAGGCGCAGGCACAATTAATTGTAAAGGATTTTTTAAATAATAATAAGGTAAAAGGGTTTGATCTGAAGCACAAAGGCGATTCTCCTGGCGGACACTTTTGTATCGGTACCCTTCAAACCAGTGCTGGTAATTTCCGTACCAATGTCTTTATGAAGATCAAAAACGGCAAAGAAGTGATAAAAGAAATCCGTTTTCAGGCAATAGAATAATCATTTTAAAAATAATTCTGAAGCCCCGGCATTACCTGTCGGGGCTTCTTTATTTTTGCACCAATGAATTTTGATGAACAACTCCACCACCTGGTAGATGAAGCCCTGCAGGAAGATATCGGCGATGGCGATCACTCTACGTTGTCAAGTATTGCTCCCGGTACAAAAGGCAAAGCTGTTTTGAAAATAAAACAAGACGGTATATTGGCTGGTATGCAGGTGGCCGAAAAGATTTTTAAGTATAAAGAACCAACGGCTGTTTTCACCCCCTTTAAAAAAGATGGAGAGGAAATGAAGTATGGTGAAAAAGCTTTTGAAGTGGAAGCATTGGTGCATACTATCCTGCAATGCGAACGGTTAGTTTTAAATTGTATGCAGCGGATGAGTGGCATTGCAACGCTGACAAAGCAATACACGGATAAATTAAAAGGTTATAAAACAAAATTGCTGGATACCCGAAAAACAACTCCCAACTTCCGGTTACTGGAAAAAGAAGCAGTAAGAATAGGCGGTGGCGTTAATCACCGTTTTGGTTTGTATGATATGATTATGCTGAAGGATAACCATATTGACTATTGTGGTGGTATAGAAAAAGCTATCGATAAAGCAGCGGAGTATGTAAGAACAGTAAAACCCGGATTAAAGATCGAAGTAGAAACCAGAAGTATTGATGATGTGAAAAGAGTACTGGCAATGGGCAAAGGAAAAGTGTTTCGCATTATGCTGGATAATTTTCAGCCAGAACAAATCGTTGAGGCAGTAGAACTAATTAAAGAAGATTTTGAAACGGAAGCCAGCGGTGGTATTAATCTTGATAATATTGAAGAATATGCAAAAACAGGTGTAGATTATGTAAGTGTGGGAGCATTAATACACCAGGCGAAGAGTTTGGATTTGAGTTTGAAGGCCTCCCTAAATCCCTCCGCGGGAGGGACTTAAGACTCCGCTATTTGGAGCCTTTCCCATTTATTTGAAAACTAACTTATGAGTAAAAAGAATAAGCCAGATACAAGAGGATTTGTTTATAGTACCGACCCCAATTTTTCTTTTGAAGAAGAACAATCAACTGCTGAGACCTTACCAGCCGCACAACAAAAACTGAAAGTAAGATTAGATACAAAACACCGGGCTGGTAAAGCTGTAACATTAATTGAAGGCTTTATTGGCATGGAAGAAGATTTACAGGAGCTGGGTAAGAAAATAAAATCTTTTTGTGGCACTGGTGGCTCTGCTAAAGACGGCGAGATCATTGTGCAGGGTGACCAACGGGAGAAAGTGCTGCAATGGTTGGTGAAGAATGGGTATAAAAATGCTGAGAGGGGGAATAAAATTAAATCATGAATAAATAAAAAACCGTCCTGCTTGAGCGGGACGGTTTTTTAGTAAACGCAGACATTCATCAGCGAACTACAACCAATTTCTTTGTTAGAACCTGCTTCCCTGTTATCACTTGAACATGATAAATCCCGGCTTCATCAACATTAATGTTTAGTTTGTTTTGCTGCGCAATGTTTAATTGCTTTACTATTTGTCCATTGCTGTTTATTACCCGGATAGTTCTTTCACCAATATTGTCACCCGTTAAATTCAGCGTTATTATAAAATTGCCATTACTTGGATTGGGGTAAATGTTGAATCCTGGTTTAAGGTTTTCAACAATAACTGGTTTAGGGATTTCATGATCGGTAATTTCTCCCCGGCTTGCAACACAGGGCCCCACATAATCTCCATGCGCCAGATGAGCATTAACTGCATTGGCATCAACGCAGATCGTATTATTATTATGACAAATAGTTACTTTTTGGTTATTGCCCGTACCACACCTTACATCTTCTGCAAATATCATGGCACAATCATTTGCTGTGCAGTTTGCTGCATCAGTTACAGTTACACATAATTCTGCAGTATCCATCAGGCAGACGGTAACAGATGCAGTGTTAGCTCCGGTCATTGTTTCGCCGGGTAATAAGGCACGGTCAAGTGTCCAGCTATAAGTGAATGGAGCGATTCCGCCTGTTACAGCAGCAGTTTTTGTTTTGCATTGGCTTGGAGGATAGCCGAAAAGCAGGTGCTCATCTGCTCCGGCGGATACCGTTATTGAACAGGATATTGCGGCAGAAGTAAATAGCCAGGTTTCGTCCAAAGAGTTTCCTCCCCAACCAAAAGTAAGAACACTATTACTGGTTATTGCCGCCATTCCAAAAAACAGACCTAAAGGCCTCGAGGCATCGGTCACTAATGTCCATGCATCATTGCTAAAGTCATATATCCAGGTATCGTCTAAAAATACGGCAGTTGATTGTTGCAAGCCCCCAAATAATAAAACCCTATCACCACCCAGGGTGGCTAATTCATGTCCATGCCTTTCTTCTGGCTTTGATGCAGGGTTTTTCAGTGTCCAGTTATTATCACTAAGATCATAAACCCAGGTATCATTATAAAAAAACACATTACCTCCAAATAAAACTACTTTATCCCCGCTGATATTTGCCATAGCATGATTTGTAATGGCAGGAGGATTTGTTGCCGGGGTTTTCAAAGTCCATGTATTATCACTCACATCATATACCCATGTTTCATTGACAGAATTGGGGCCATCAAAGCCACCAAATAAGAGTACCTGGTCGCCACCAATAGGTGCCATTGCATGTTGAGTTCGGGCCGACGGACTTGTTCCTGGATATTTAAGAGTCCATGTATTATCGCTGAGGTCATAAATCCATGTATCTCCATAGTGGGTGCTATTTTCATGTTGCCCTCCAAATAATAATACTTTATCATCGCCGATATAGGCCATGTCATGATATGCCCTAGCGCCAGGTTTTGTGCTCTGGGTTTTTTGTGTCCAGTTGTTATCGCTCAGATCATAAATCCAGGTCTCATCTGAGAAACCAGAGAGACCATTACCACCGAATATCATAACCTTATCATCTCCGATAAAGGCCATTGCATGTCCGCTTAATATCGGAGGTTTTGTTGTTGGGTTTTGATTGTTCCAGGTATTTTGTGAATGTGCTGATGTTGCAATTAAAAGAATCATTAATGTTGTGCAGATGATATTTTTTTTCATAACAGTTAGTTTAAAAGATGGTTTATTTTTTATCGTTTCCAATCATGATGATTTCCCTGATTATAGCTTGGTAAGCTGGAGGTTTGAGTTGCAAAAGTGTATATCAATATACTGCTGTAAGAACTACTACAACACCCGGTTGTTGGGTTACAAACACGGACAAGGCCGCCGGGTACTGTTATTTTCGTGTCATCAGGCGAAATAGAGATATTACCCACATCATTCTTCAACAAGGTAAGTGAAGGCGTTGCAGCACTTACATCAACTGTTTGCAACTGATGTACTCCTCCGTTGCCAATTTGTGAACCATCACAATAAGGTTCTGTTGTGATGGCTACAGTATTGCTTCCCAACGATTTTGCCCAATCTAATTCCCTGATGGATTTATACTGGCTTAGATCAATTGATTTGATGACCTGGCTTGTGCTAACGTCAAGCACTTTCAAAAAAACAAAGCCGGAGGAAATTTGCCGCTCACTGAAAACAAGATTAGAACCATCTGATTTGAAAGCAATATCATTTTCAATAACCCAATCTGTACTTGCTGAAGTATATAAAACTGACGGCGATCCACCAGTTGATGGAAGAAGATGAATTTTATCAGCTTCACCTGTCTTCTTATAAACACAGGCGATCTGGTTGGCACCGGGTCTCCATTTACCTTGTTTATAAGTTCCACCTGCTGCCACACCATCGCCAATCTTGGTTGCACCGGAACCGGTCGGCACACCATTGACCTGTGTGATATTTAAAGTGTACAGATCGGTACTGTTCAAAGTAAAACAGATTTGTGCGCCATTTCCAGACCATGCCGGGAAATCGGGTGTCTGATAGCTTTGGTTTGTGTAGTTTGAATAAACTTTTGTTTTGTTGGCGCCCGTCACATCCATTACAAATATTCCCGGGATACTACGGTTGCCCTGTGTAAAATAATCCTGGAATGCGAAAGCCGGGTTTGCATTGGGAGGAGGTGGTGGCGGTGGTTTTTTTATTTGACTTTCCGGCTGACCCTGTACTGTGTTACCGGGTTCTGAAACTTCTTTTTTACAGCCAATGATTAAAACAATCAATGCAAGGCTGCTGAGTATTTTTTTCATAATAGTGAGGTTTGATTTTTAAATTGATGTTTAGACAAAGTAATTGACAGGATAAAGCCTTCTGCAGAGCATTTGCACCTGTTTATAAAAACAGGTATTTCTACCTGGCTGGCTGCTGAATATTTTTTTCATATTAATAAGTTTGGTGGCAAATATTCAAATAGCTACCAAATCTATTCCCCGATAATGGAAGGAACAATGGCCCCTTAACAGGCGGGGAAACGGCTTAATAAGTGAGGCTTTTAAATGATAAGTGACAAAAACCTGCAAATAGCGTTTCCAGCCCGGGGAGCAACGAAATCCCTACCTAATCCGGTTGAAATGGCGGCATTTATAACAATAACCCATCATTTATTAAATAAAGGTTGCAGATATTAAACAGGAAATTTGTTTTCTATGGGCATGGATTAAATTACTACCTTAATACAGAGTAAGCGTTATCATTTTTTATGCTAAGAATTAAGAAATATTTTCTTTTCCTATTATCTTTCTTATTTTGTCAGAAAAGTTCGTTTGCACAAAAACCCGGACCCATAAAGCGATGCCAAATTATTAATGGGTTTCATTTTAAGAACTTTTATCAAATAAAGTTGAGCACTGTAATATTTCTTTTGCCGGCTTTCTTGTTATGTCAAGCCATTTTTAGCCAGAGTAAAAAAAATGCTATTGACACACTACTGGGCACACTAAGAAAGGGACAAGAAGTTACAGACTTTAGCCAGATTCAAAAAAGTGACATCGACATAATTCTGGTTATTTTAAAAAAGCAAAAAGAAGATTCAAACACGGTAAATATATTTAACGAATTAAGCTGGCATTATAGAAACCTGGGTAATTATGAATGGGGAGTGAAATATGCGGATTCTGCATTAATACTTGCAAAAAGACTAAGATATAAGGAGGGTGAAGCATTGGGTTATGCCAGATTGGGTGTCTGTAACCGGGAAACAGGTAATTTTTCTGAGGCATTGAAATGTCATTTTGAATCTTTGAAAATATCAGAACAGATAGGGGATAAATTCCTCATTGCCTATTGCTACAACAATATAGGTAATGCTTATGCTGACCAAGAAAACTTTTCTGAGGCATTAAGAAATCACTTTTATTCTCTGGAACTTAAAAAAACTTTTGACCCGCCTGAGATCACTAACATTCCTAATACTAATATTCCTTATTCAATAACTGATGATATTTCGAATACATATAATAATATTGGGGAAATATTTTTTAAGCAAAAAAAGTATTCGGAAGCATTAACTTATAATAAGGCTGCTTTGGAAATCAGAATGAAAGAATGGGGCCCCCATCCAGAATCATTCACAAATATTGGTAATGTTTATAAAGAACTAAAGAAATATCCGGAGGCGCTGCAAAGCTATTTTACGGCTCTAAAATATCTTGATAAAACAGGTTTTAAAAGAGGAGAGGCGATTTGTCATATTAACATAGGGAGAATTATTATAGAACAGTTAGCATCAGGAAGCACATCAAAAAAAGGGAAGCAGGCTAATGAGGCATTTTATCACATTAATAAGGGGTTATTACTGGCTAAAGAAACGAGGGTGAAGGAGCCAATTCTGCTGGGTTATAAAGGCTATTGCGAACTGTATTCCTACATGAAAAATTATAAGAAGTCTATGGAGTATTGGCAACTATATTCTGAGATGAAGGATTCAATTTTTAATTATAATACTGCTTTAAAACTTGAACAATTTAAGACTCAATATGAAGTAGGAAAAGCAGTGGCCGAGGAAAAATCAAAACAGGAAAAATTACTGGCAGAACAAAAAGCTGAAAGGAAAAGAAAGAACGAATTAATGATAATAGGCTTTGGAGCATTTATTCTTCTATTATTATTTATTATATTGTTAATTCGGCAACGTAACCAGAAAAGACGGGCAGTTGAAAAAGCAGAAACGGGACATAAAATGGCAGAACTGGAACTGCAAAGTTTAAGAGCACAATTGAACCCGCATTTCATGTTTAACTCACTTAATGCTATCCAGGATCTGATATTAAAAGAAGATAATGACCGGTCACATCTTTATTTGTCAAGATTCTCCAAATTGCTTCGCCTGTTGCTTGATAATGCCAACCAGCCTTTTGTTTCGGTAAAACAGGAAATGGAATTCCTGGAGCTTTATTTATCATTGGAGAATCTTCGAATTCCAGATCTGACGGTTTCTATTGAAAAAGACCCGAAGGTTAATATGGAAGAAAGAATGATCCCGAACATGATGCTGCAACCCTATATTGAAAATGCTATCTGGCATGGCTTATCAAATAAAAAAGGAGAGAGGAAGCTTTATATAAGATTAAAGGAAAGCGGAAACGCTATAGAATTTCAAATAGAAGACAATGGAGTGGGTAGAAAAAAAGCGGCAGAGATAAAAAGCCTTTACAAGAAGGGTCACACATCAAAAGGAATGGAGTTATTGTCAAAGCGATTTGAACTTTTATCAAAAGAATACGGGGCAGCTATACAAACGACGGTAACTGATTTGGGGAATGGAGAAGCCACCGGTACATTGGTTAAAATTGATGTTCCATTTACTTTATCAGAACAAGCCAAGCAATTAGTACATGATACGAACCATAATAATTGACGACGAACCTTCGGCTGTCAGCGTTTTGACCACACTTTTGCAAAAACATTGCAGGGATGATATTGATTTGCTGGCTACAGCCAATGACCCTGAAGAGGGAAAGAAATTAATTGAACAATTGCATCCCGACCTTGTTTTTATGGACGTAGAAATGCCCGGAATGACCGGAGTTGACCTGGTGAAAAGTTTTAAGTCACCAACATTTCGGGTTGTGTTTGTGACAGCTTATGATGCTTATGCCCTGGATGCTTTCCGGGTCAGCGCTGTGGATTATTTACTGAAGCCTATCGGCTCGGAAGATGTGATCAAAGTGATACAGAAAATTAAGAATGATTTCAGGAATGAGATCAGCAAACTTTCCCTCCAGTTACAGAATCTGGATAAGCTGTTGAATAATCATTCTGACAGCAGCGACCAGAAGATCGGGATCGCCATGTCGGATAAGATAGTCTTTATCAATTTCAGTGATATCATTTATTGCGAGGCTAACGGTCCTTACACACATGTTTTTTTAACCAATGGGCAAAAGCTGGTTTCATCAAAAGCATTGGGTGAGTTTGAAGCACAACTGGGAGGCAATAAATTTTTCCGTATACATCATCATTATCTTATCAACCTGAACCAGGTAAAGGAATTTCAACGTCATGATGGTGGTTATGTAATTATGGATAACAATAAAGAACTGGAGGTATCACAGCGCAGGCGAAAGGATTTTTTGGATGCTATACAGCATATCGTCATATAAAAGTGGCTGTCTCAAAAGTGTAGTCAACTTTTGTTACCTTGCCTGCCCCGCCAACGGCGGTGGTCGAAGGGTGATCGAAGGCTATCAATTTGATTGCCAATATTTCGACAAGCTCAATATAACAATCAAATTGATTTTTGAGACAGCCTCATATTAAGCAACAACTTTTTTTCGTTGCGTTGTCCTCGTCCTGCGTCCCCGATTGCTACCGGGGTGTTTCTTGGCTTTCAACAATTTTTGAGCTTTAATAAATTCGCTGATTGCTTGTACTTCGCTTTTCGTCAACGGACCTTCTCCGCCAATGAAATCTACATTAAGTTCTTTTGATTTATTTTTCATTTTGGAAAATATTTGTTTATGAGTTTTAATGCTGCGTTGCTGTCAATAATCATTATCCGTCCGCCAAAGTGCATTGCACCTAAAGTGTCAATATAATGTTGAATAAGTTGCGTCTTGGAGAAAAAAGAAATGTTGCCTTCGTGTCCCCGTTGAAAAGAAAGTTTGCAGGAAAATGCAACTAAGTTACCAGGAACACCAGCGTAAATTTTTGTTTTCCCTTTATTGAATGGGGCACTTTCAATCAGGTGCATATAAACGTGGTCGGACTTTACTTCTAAACTTAACAGTCCTTGAATTACTGATTGGTTGTTCACGATTGTCAGTTTGTAAACATCCCTTTCAGGTTGTCGCAACTCTTCCTTCCAGTCAAAAGCCCAACCGTTCTTCCTGGTTACCGTCTTGAGATCAGCGCTTGAAATAAGTGTGATGTCAGTAGGAAAACTGTCGCCTGTAACCACATTTTCAATGGAGTTAGTCAGCTTGTCAACTACGAAATCAAGTCCTGTTTGTTTGCTTTTTTTCACTCATTAAAGATACAAAATTACGGTCGGAAAAATGTTCAATAGATGCACAAAGTTTCATCGAATCCCGATACTTCGTCCCGCCTTATGCGGGATCAATATGACAATCAAATTGACTCCCGACTATTGACTAACGACTACTTTACTGCCCCTGCGCCAAACTATACGCCTTTTTTCCACCCCAACTGTTCAGCAGTTCAAACGAACAGATCTTGAAATTGCCACTCATACTTACATAAAGTCCAATAACATCCTGTTGATTTAGGGGATAATCTTCAATACTTTCAAAACGGACATTGTATTGATTCACCAGGTTGGTATAAACAGAACCTGTGGGCCACACTTGTGTGCCCCGGTTGCTGATATTGATAAGATTGAATTTTACACCACCATGCCGTTTACATTTTTCTGCAATGGCTGTTGGTTGTTCGCCGCTTTCAATAAATAAATCCACCCCCACGATGGTTTCAGCTTCACCTTCCTTCGAAATCATCATCGGGTTGGTTTCTAATTTCAATGGAGTAGGGGTGCCGGGTTTATTAGGTAAAATTTCTCTTGCGCCCACTTCAGGTTTTTTACCAAAGTTGCTGATGATGGCTTCTGCAAATTGCGTAGTGTTTACCGAAGGTTTTGTTTTGTCACCAAAGTCACCGGTATGTGTACCGTTTTCTAAAGTGTACAGCAACGCATTTTCAATAATGGAAGCATTTTCTGTTAATCCAACATGGCGTAGCATAGCAATACCACTTAATAATAATGCAGTAGGGTTCGCAATATTTTTTCCGGCAATATCCGGGGCCGTGCCGTGCACTGCTTCAAAGATGGAAATATGATCGCCGATATTGGCTGATGGTGCAAAACCTAAGCCACCAACTAAGCCAGCACATAAATCAGAAACAATATCACCTTGTAAATTGGTTAGCACCAACACATCAAACAAATCAGGTCGTGTAACCAATTTCATACAGAGGTCATCTACAATAATATCATCCGATTTTATTTCCGGGTATTCTTTTGCCACCTCCTGAAAACATTCCAAAAACAAACCGTCCGTTATTTTCATAATGTTGGCCTTATGTACACAGGTAATGCGTTTCGTCATTTTTTGCTTCGCCATTTCAAATGCATAACGGATCACCTGCATACTTCCCGGCCTGGTAATAAAGCGGCGGCTGAGTGCCACATCATGGGTTAGCATATGCTCAATACCGCCATAGGTATCTTCAATATTTTCTCTTACCACCGTAATATCAATCGGAATACCAGCCTTGCTGAAAACAGTATCTACCCCATGCAGTGTTCTGAAATCTCTTTTATTGGCAAAAGTGTTCCAGGTTTTACGGGCTGTAACATTAATACTTTTTACACCCTTTCCTTTCGGGGTTTCCATCGGGCCTTTAAAAAGTAAACCCAGTGCTTCAATAGTTACTTTAGCTTCCGGTGTCATCCCATTATTAAAACCTTTGTCAAATACCCATTTGCCCATGTCTACAAATTCGTATTCCAATGGAACACTATTGGCTTTAAATATTTTCAACACCGCTTCCATTATTTCCGGGCCGATGCCATCACCTTTTGCTACTGCTATTTTCATATAAACTATGTATTATTTAAGTGGCAAAATTAAGACCTGATTGTTGAATTGAAAGTGAAATAAATGAAATACAAGTACCTCACACAGAGGACACAGGGTTCGCAGAAACAAATACAAGTTAAATTCTCTGCATTCCCTGCTTCCTCTGCGTGAAAAACCCTCTTGACATCTGCCGCAATTTGTTTATTTTTACACTATGACCAGTATGATATCAGAGGGAGTGAAGGTAAGTGTAGAGACATACTACCAGGCTGATTACAGTAACCCACTGCAATCAGAATTTATGTTTGCCTACCGAATTGCACTGGAAAACCATAATGCATTCCCAGTAAAACTGCACCGCCGCCACTGGTATATTTTCGACAGCAATGGCAGCCATCGTGAAGTGGAAGGCGAAGGAGTAATAGGCGTACAGCCGATCATACAACCCGGAGAAAATTATCAATACGTTAGCGGTTGCAACTTACGCACCGAAATGGGCAAAATGCATGGCACTTACCAGATGGAAAACCTGCACAATAAAAAAATGTTTGATGTTAGTATTCCGTCTTTTGAGATGATTGTGCCACTTAAAAACAATTAGTTTGGCCACGAATGCACACTAATTGACACGAAATAAATTCCAATTATTTTCCCAGCTTTTTGTACTACTACCTGCCTGTCGGCAGGCAGGTCATCGTCTGTTGCAAGTTCATCCTGAGGTAACGAAGGACACATTTCAGGGTTCTGTTCGCTGTCAGGCTTTTATCTTTTCAATTACTAAATTTGAAAATGAATTCTTCAATCCACTCATACGAATCAAGTGTGCTTATAGCAAAGAAGAACGCCTCAGGATTTATAATATTTGCAATTTTCCCTTTTATCGGATTATGCGTTGCCGTTTATTATTACTCAGAGATATTTAACGGTAGAGGGAAAAATCAATTAATTTCTCTACTCTTGATAGCAACTCTATTATTATTAACAATATATTTTGGGTATCAGTTTTTTGACAGAGGAACTAAATTACTTATCAATAAGAAGGGAATTTGGACTAAAAAGTATGGCCTTGTTCACTGGTATTCAATAGAGTTTTATCATTTTGAAAAACGAATCGGGAAAATAGTGAGTTATATTTTTTGGATTGAATCGACAACTATAGGAAATTCGCTAAAATTGGAAATTACATTTTTGGATAAGAACTATACAGAAATTCAAAAAGCAATAGATATTAATTCAAAAGGTTTTGTTATACGATATTCTGGAATGAATGAGTATGTGAATTGATGATGGTATTGTACACAATGCTCATCCATCTTACTTCAGTACAAGAGTGCGACGCAACAGGCGATGCCCAATGAACCGAACGCTGATAACACAAAAGAAAATTAATTCCTATAAAACTTACTGAATGTTATAAAGAATGATTGACCTAAGTTCCCTTTAGGGACAGGGTATCTTCCTCGTCCTCTCTTTCATCAACGCAATAGCTTCTTCTTTCGATTGAAACATATTGCCGTTAATGTTGACTAAGTTGTCGGCCAGCTTATCATAACGTTTAGTCAGCAGCCAGGTAAAAATGTGCAGGTAGTGAATGCCATCAAATACAATGGCTTTATTGGCAGCAAATTCATCTTTACGTTTTAAAAATTCATCCGGCATTTCTGTGTAGTGCATGCCGGGGCGAAGGTGATGGACAATATGATAGCCATCATTCCAGCATTTGTGATTATAAACGGTATTGATACAGTTGATGGAACTGGTGTACAAATTCTCCGGGTCGTTGGCATCAATAAATGAATGTTGTGCCCAGTTGCCCAGCATCATTACCAATCTTGCAAAAAGTAATGGAACAATAAAAACCAACAGGGTAGCTTTTAAATTGACAAAGCACATACCAATGCAGAAAGCCAGGTAAATATATTCACCGGCAGTAAGGCGGTTGCCGAGTTTTTTTCTTTTGCGGCTGAATAAATAAAAAATGGTATTGATGACACCAACAGAAATGAATTTAAAAAAATAAGCCAGAAAGTCTTTTACACTATCCCGCTGATAGGCCATCGTACTGCTGGTATCATCGGGCATATTATTTTCTATGTGGTGCATACCCATGTGGTGACTGAAATAGCCTTCGGGTGCATGACCAAACAAAGGGCAAATGATCCAGGTGATATACGCAGATAAAGGTTTTTGATAAGGTGCTTTAAACATTTTTCGATGACAAAGACAATGAAACATTAATCCGAAGCTGCCTTTGAAATAGAATTGTGATACGTAGAAATAAGGAATAGCAATGGCCCACCACCACCAGCCTGTTAGTACCGGAGTAAATAATAAGATGGCAACAGGCAATACCAGCAGATGAATAGTTGTAAGTAAATAAATAAAAGGCAAATCCCTTTTATCATTCATGATGCGCAGCCAGAATTTATCGTACAGGCTGAATTTTTCTTTTGGTATATAAACCGGGTCTGTATGTGTAGTTGCCAGGGACTTCATGATTTCGGTAAAAATATGTAAATATTCAACCCTGATTGATGACTGTTGAATTTATAAGGTAGAAAAGTAGTTGCAGGTTGAAACAGTTGTAAGTCCATGCTTATTTTGGCTTATACTTGCCCTCTGTTAATATTTTACCGGCATCTATTTTCATCGCTTCGGCTGGCTTCATACCAGGGTTTTTGCTCATATATTTTTTTACAATTTGCCAGCCAATCCACTGGCCAATATTACCGGGCGAAAGTTCTTGTGAAAACCCCTGTGTGAAAGGCCCTTCGCCAATATAGCTTTGAATGGTAGTCGGGTTTAGTGAATTGAGGTCTTCATTTTTTACAAGATAATTCCATATCAACCCTTCATTTTCAGTGCACCAGCTCAGTTGTTTTTGTGTGTAGCCTGTTTTTAAAGAATCGGCAGTACTTGGTAAAAATTTATCCAGCAGGAACCATTGCTTTCCTTTTTCAATCATTTGTTCTATCAATGGTTTGCCGCTGCTTTTATCAGGAAAGAGCTCATCCACCACTGCTTTCATACAATTGGCAGTGATATACTCTGGTGCAAACCTGCGGGTAATGTAAGAAGGAAACATTTGTTGTATGGGTTCGGATTGATAAACAGAAAAATTGCTTCCGGCAAATTGTTGCAATCCAATAGCAAGTCCTGCATTGGTAGAGGCAACACCCGGCGCATTGAAGGGGCCAAGATAAATAATGGCTTTGCCAATTTTATAGTCAGGGAAATAATATTTTACAAATTGAAATCCTTTTTGCAACTCTTTTTTTAACCCTGTCATATTGCTAAATTTTCCTTTCACCGAATCATAGATGGAAGTATAGCCGCTGATAAATTGTTTTGTAATCAATAATGTATTGTTGTCGCTGATGGAACCGGTTACTCCGAGAATTTCATTCATAAAATCGTTGTAGAATTCCGGGTGTTCCTTTTGCAGCCGTTTTAATCCTTGCTCCATGTTGTTGCTGTCGATAGCAAAAAATGTACGGTCAAACCTTTCTATTGGTATGTCCACTTTTATATCTGAAACATCAGGAATGCCTTTCTTTTTTTTGCAGGCTAAAAGAGAAAGGGTAAGCAATAAAACAAGGCCGGTTTTTTTCATAGCTATTGTAAACGTGAATGGGTTGTAATTGTTGTGACAACGAATTTACAGGATTAAAAATTACCGTTAAATCGCCTCTGATTGGTGTAAATTTGTTAGATGAAAATCGCTTTAGCACAGCAAAACTATCACATCGGCAATTTTGAAGACAATACCAGTAAAATTATTGCAGGTATTAACTGGGCGAAAGAGCAGGGAGCAGACCTGGTGCTATTTTCAGAACTATGCGTTTGTGGCTATCCGCCCAGGGATTTTTTAGAGTTTGACGATTTCATCAGTAAATGCAACCAGGCTATTGATACAATAAAGGAACATGCAGATACGATTGCTGTTTTAGTGGGTGCGCCAGATAAGAACCCGGTAAGGGAAGGAAAAGACCTTTTCAACGCTGCTTATTTCCTATTTGAAAAAGAAGTAAAAGCAGTTGCACATAAAACTTGTTTGCCTAACTATGATGTGTTTGATGAATACCGTTATTTCGAGCCGGCATATAACTGGAACATCATTGAATTTAAAGGAATGAGATTGGCAGTAACCATTTGTGAAGACATCTGGAATCTGGGCGATAATCCATTGTATAGAAACTGCCCGATGGATGAATTGATGAAGCAGCGTCCGGATATTATGTTGAATATTTCTGCTTCGCCATTTGATTATACACATGTAGAAGATAGAAAAGCCATTGTGAAATTGAATACAGCAAAATATAAACTCCCGATGCTGTATTGCAATTGTGTAGGCAGCCAGACTGAGATTGTATTTGACGGGGCTTCGTTGGTGTTTGATAAAAATGCCAACCTGGTAAAGCAACTTCCTTTATTTGAAGAAGCGATAGACATTTTTGAATTGAAAGATGATGGAACTTTTGTTCAGCCGGTTATCGTACAGGCAAAAGATTTACCGGATGCAGAATTTAATCCGTCAGAACTGGACTATAATTTATGCACGGCTGAAATTTATAATGCCATCGTAATGGCCATCAAAGATTATTTCAGCAAAATGGGTTTTACTAAAGCAATTTTAGGGAGCAGCGGCGGAATTGACAGTGCGGTAACATTGGTATTGGCTTGCGAGGCATTAGGCAAAGAAAATGTAAGTGCTATTTTGATGCCTTCGCAATATTCAACAGGACACTCTGTAAGTGATGCCGAACTGTTGAGCAAAAACCTCGGCAATCCATATGATATAGTTCCGATAAAAAATATTTATGAAAGTTTTCTAACGGAGCTCAAGCCGATTTATAAAGACCTTCCATTTAGTTTGGCTGAAGAAAATATACAGGCAAGAACAAGAGGAAATTTATTAATGGCTATCGCCAATAAATTTGGTTACATCTTATTGAATACCTCCAACAAAAGCGAACTGGCAACCGGTTATGGCACTTTGTACGGAGATATGGCTGGAGGTTTAGGTGTGTTAGGCGATTGCTATAAAATGCAGGTGTATGCGTTAGCGAAATATATTAACAGAAATAAGGAAGTAATTCCAACTAATATTATGACTAAACCGCCATCAGCAGAACTACGGCCGGGACAAAAAGATTCTGATTCGTTGCCAGACTATGCAATTCTTGACAGAATTTTATATCAGTATATTGAAAGGAGACAAGGCCCGGCTGCAATTAAAGCACAAGGATTTGATGCGGCATTAGTTGACAAGGTATTAAAAATGGTAAACGTTAATGAGTATAAACGAAACCAGTTTTGTCCCATCATCCGCATATCACCAAAAGCATTTGGAGTGGGGAGAAGGGTACCTATCGTGGGAAAATATCTTTCCTGATATTAATGCTGGAAAGTTATAACCACTGTCAATGAGGGACCCAGAGGCGGCGTATACACTATTGAAACCACCAATTCAGTTTCTGTAAGTGATATTAAAGTAAAGTCGTTGCCGAGACCTGAAAATAATGGTACAGAAACCTGAAGAATTGTTTCGCCACTGGCAAAATTCCAAGTTAAAGGGGATGTTTGAGGATCGGTGACAGGATTACATTTTGTAGCCCCTTCATCAATTGTTCCTGTACCTGCGGCTGCAAAAGTCAATATATTATCTTTTTGGCATGTCTGTAACGAGGAAGAATAATCAGTTCCACCAACAGTTGCAGATTTAAATTTCCATGTGCCTTGAGTAAGTAGTTGTGTCTTTGTTTTTGGAACAGGGGGATCGTCATCTTTATTACAGGAAGAAAAGATGAAAAAATTTGCAGTAATCAGAACGAATAATAAACTAAGATGTTTTTTCATATACTTTGGATTATTTTCACAAAATAAGCATTTTTTTCGCCGCTTTGGTAAATGTCTCCCAAAATGATGCCGGAAATAGTAACTTATCAGCCTATCGGCTGTTAATTTGCTAAAATCAAGTTCGTACTTTTAAATATTCAATAGATAATCATGTTAAAAACTGCAGAAGATATCAGACTACTTAATGAGCGAATCAGCCAGGCCGGACAGTTTACTGATAAACTCCGGGAAGAAATAAGCCATATCATTGTAGGGCAAAGCCATATGCTTGACAGGCTTTTGATCGGTCTTTTAAGCAATGGCCATATTTTATTAGAGGGAGTACCCGGGCTTGCAAAAACCTTAACCATTAAATCTTTGGCACAGGCTATTCATGCTAAATTTAGCCGCATTCAGTTTACACCTGATTTATTACCGGCTGATGTAATTGGTACATTAATATACAATCAGCAGAAGGGAGAATTTGTAGTTCGTAAAGGTCCGATCTTCGGCAATTTTATTCTGGCCGATGAAATTAACAGAGCTCCCGCCAAAGTACAAAGTGCTTTATTGGAAGCTATGCAGGAAAGACAGGTTACGATTGGCGATTCAACGTATAAATTAGATGAACCGTTTTTGGTAATGGCCACACAAAACCCGTTGGAACAGGAGGGGACATACCCATTGCCTGAAGCACAGGTAGACAGGTTTATTATGAAAGTTATCGTTGATTATCCGAAAATGAGTGAGGAGCAACTAATACTCCGTCAAAATATACAGGGAGATTTTGCAATAATTAAACAGGTTGTATCAATTCAGGAAGTGACCAATGCAAAAGAATTAACCCGGCAGATATACATGGATGAAAAAATAGAGCAATATATTTTAGATATTGTTTTTGCTACGAGGAATCCTGATCAGTATAAGTTGGAAAAATTGAAGCCGCTGATTTCTTATGGAGCATCACCAAGGGGCAGTATAAATCTTGGACTGGCAGCAAAGGGGCAGGCGTTTTTAAATAAGAGAGGGTTTGTTATTCCTGAGGATGTAAGAAGTATTTGTAAAGATGTTTTACGGCACCGGATCGGACTGACCTATGAAGCAGAAGCAGAAAATGTAAAAGTGGAAGATGTGATTGAAGATGTGTTGAGACAAATTAATGTGCCATAGAGTTGTCAGGTGAGGGGTGTGAGTTGTCAGTGTAAGCAGGTTTATAATTATTATTTTTTTTGGAATGGCTGAATATAAAACTTATAAGGAGTTAGAAGTTTGGGTTAAATCAAGGGCTTTTGTAAAAGAGGTTTATCTTTTGACAAAAGAATTTCCTAAAGATGAAATGTACGGTCTTACATCACAAATGCGGAGAAGTGCAATTTCAATTCCTTCAAATATTGCAGAGGGGTATGGGCGTCAGTACAAAAAAGAAAGCATTCAGTTTTTTCATATTGCCAGAGGCTCTTTATATGAATTAGAAACACAACTATACATTGCAGCCGATTTGAATTATCTGCCACAGATAAAACTTTCAGAAATTATTTTGCAGCTGGAGGAGTGTAGAAAACTTTTAGGTGGACTGATAAAATATTTTGAAAATAATTTGAACTTAAAGTAATCGACAACTTACACCTGACATGCTGACAACAGTAGAGATATTAAAAAAAGTTCGGGAGCTTGAAATTAAAAGCAAAAAACTCACCAGTGATTTATTTACAGGAGAGTATCACAGTGCTTTTAAAGGAAAGGGTATGTCGTTTAAAGAAGTGAGGGAATATGCAGCGGGGGATGATATACGTTTTATCGACTGGAATGTATCAGCAAGGTTTGGCCACCCTTTTAGTAAAATATTTGAAGAAGAAAGAGAATTGACAGTAATGCTATTGGTAGATATAAGTAATAGTTCAGTATTCGGAACCACACATGCCAGGAAAAAAGATATTATTACTGAAATAGCAGCGGTACTTAGTTTTTCTGCGGTAAATAATGCTGATAAGATAGGGGTGATATTTTATAGTAATGTGGTGGAAGCATTTATCCCGCCAAAGAAAGGAAAGCAACATGCTCTATACATTGTAAGGGAATTGTTGACTAAAGAACCGAAGGGAAAGGGTACGGCTCTTAGTACGGCGCTCCGCTATTTTAATAACTCTACCAAACAAAAAAGTATTGCTTTTATACTGAGTGATTTTATTGATGCCAATTATGAAGATGCTTTACGCATTGCGGGAAAAAAGCATGATGTGATTGGTATTAAACTTTATGATAAAATGGACCAACTATTGCCCGATGCAGGTTTAATGCAGATAAAGGATTCTGAAAATGGCAATACAAAATGGATTGACAGCAGCAACAATTTTGTCCGCTATAGTTATGAGCAAGAATTTTTCCGGGTGACTGAATATAGCACACAGACTTTTAAAAAAGCCGGTTGCGACCTGCTGCATGTAAAAACCGGTGATGATTATGTGAAAGTGCTTCAAAAATTCTTCCTCAGCAGGAACAGATAATACTAATGATTTTCAAAAGACAAATACTTTTTTATATCTTTTTCGTTTTTGTGCAAATAGCAATTGCACAGGGAGGATCAACCATTAAGGCTTCAGTTGATAAGGACAAAATTCTTATTGGTGAGCCAATCCAATTAACAATTGAGGCATACTTGTCTGCGAAATCAGTAAAGAGTTTTTTTGCTATTGACAGTATTGAACATTTTGAGTTGTTGGAAAAGCCGGTTATAGATTCGGCCAACAACAAAGACGGAGTAAATATTAAAACAGTATATAAAATAACCAGTTTTGATTCAGGTCATTGGGTCATCCCATCTTTTTCTCTTTCGCAAGATGTAAAAACAGATACCATTGCCATTGATGTTATCTTTTCTGAATTTGATCCTAACCAGGAATATCATGATATAAAAGATATTCTGGAAGCAAAACCTTATATGAAGAAAACAGAATGGTGGTGGTACGCTGCTGGAGCTGCTTTATTATTTGGATTAGTGTGGTTGTATTTGCAGCGTAAAAAGAAACCACAGCCAGTTGCTGCTCCGAAAGTTGTGATTAGACCTTATGAAGAAGCAATGAAGCAATTAGAGCAATTACATAGAGATAAACCAGAAGCGAAACAATATCATTCAAAGCTCACTGATATTTTCCGGCTATATATTTTTAGAAAAAAAGGAATTTTGTCGTTACAGAAAACAACGGACGACCTGGTAGTACAATTGAAAGAACTGAATTTAAGTAAAGAACAATTTGACAAACTTTCTCAATCATTACGGCTAAGTGATTTTGTAAAATTTGCGAAATACATCCCGACTAATGATGACGACACAAGTGCTTTTAATGAAATCAAGAATGCGATAAATAATATTGAAAAATCTGACTTTAATAGTCCCCCTGCCTAACGGCAGGCAGGCTTTAGGGGCTGGTTGACATATGCTATACAACTATATTAAAAATATGGATTTTGCTTACCCGTATCTGTTCGGGTTATTTGCATTGTTGCCATTCTTGATTTGGTGGTATATAAAAAGGTACAGCCGAAATCAGCCAACGATAAAGGTTTCAACGGCTCATGCTTTTACTGTTTGGTCGTGGAAGAATCGTTTTCGTCATCTGCCATTTATTCTCAGGTTGCTGGCATTAAGTTGTTTAATCCTTGCATTGGCTCGTCCGCAGAAAAAAAATAATGAACAACGAATTGAAGGAGAAGGTATTGATATCATGCTTTGTATGGATGTAAGCGGTAGTATGGGTTCCACTGATATTCCCCCATCAAGAATGGATGTTGCAAAAGAAGTGGCAGAGGAATTTGTCCGCAGTCGTCCGGTTGACAGGATAGGCCTCGTTATTTTTTCCGGCGAAAGTTTTTCGCAATGCCCATTAACAAATGACAGAAATACGCTGATTACACAAATTCAAAAATTGGAAAGCAGGGCCTTGTTAAAAGACGGTACGGTAATAGGGGAAGGATTAGCCACTGCTGTTGACAGGCTGAATAAAAGCCCTTCAAAAAGTAAAGTCATCATCCTGATAACGGATGGTAAAGAAGATGCACCTGATACAAGGCTAATTGACCCATTGACTGCTTTGGATATTGCAAAATCAAAAGGAGTAAAAGTATATACTATCGGTATGGGAGCCATGCCAACCAATATTATTGAGGTAACCGGAAATAAAAATAAACCGAAGAACCCCACTATTGATTTTATTGATGAAGCATTGTTGCGGAAGATTGCTGTTGAAACTGGTGGGGAGTATTTCCGGGCAAGAGATAAGCAGGGATTAAAGGATACTTACAGCCAGATTGATACATTAGAAAAATCAAAAATTGATATTACGTCATTTAAAAGATCGGAGGAGAGATTCCTGCCATTTGTTCTGGCTGTTCTGGCTTTTCTCTTTCTTGAAATGATATTGAAGTTTACCTTTTTTCGAAAGTTTCCCTGATATAATGCAGCTTTCTTCGTGTAATTGGTGAAATTCGTGGCTCATGAAATGAGCCGTATTAAAACTTGTTAATGGCTGTGGTGAAGATCACCGGCGAATTACAAGTGGCAAAATAGAAAAATAATAATATATACTTGAAAGCAACAGTTTATAAATCAACCGGAAGCTGGTATACCGTAAAAGATGAGACCGGAAAATTCTGGGATGCCCGGATGAAAGGGGTGATGAAATTGGATGGAATAACTTCCACCAACCCCGTGGCAGTTGGGGATATAGTTGAAATAGAATCTCAGGCAGATACGGATAATTCAGCCATCATTGATGAAATTCATCAGCGGAATAATTACATCAACCGCCAGTCGCCACGGCATAAATACCAGCATCATATTGTAGCTGCCAACCTTGATCAGTCAATGCTGGTAGCTACGCTGAAAGAGCCAAAAACTTCGCAGGGGTTTATTGATAGGTTCCTGGTGGCTTCAGAAATGTACCATGTATCTCCTTTTATTGTTTTTAATAAATCTGATTTGTATAAAACAAAAGAGCTGGATAAATATGATCAATGGAAAGCCATGTATGAAGCGGTGGGGTATAAAGTTTTTTTGGTAAGTGTAGAAAAGAAAGAAGGAGTAGATGAAGTGCTGGAATTATTAAAAGATAAAACAACTCTCATCAGCGGTCACAGCGGAGTAGGCAAATCATCATTTTTAAATGTGGTGTTCCCTGATATTAATTTAAAAACACAGGATATCAGCGGCTGGAGTGGTAAGGGGCAGCACACTACAACCTTTGCCGAAATGTATGACCTTCCCCTGCCTGCCGGACAGGCAGGTTTTGGCGGTAGAATAATTGATACACCCGGTATGCGGGAATTTGGTTTGGTGGATATTGAAAAGCAGGAAGTATCACATTACTTTCCTGAGATGAGGGACAGATTAAATAATTGTCAATTCAATAATTGTCTCCATTTTAATGAGCCTGGCTGTGCGATTAAAGAAGCCGTGAATAATAAAGAAATACATGAAGACAGGTATGTAAGTTACCTGGGTATTATGGAAAGTATAGAACAGAAGAGCTATTAACCCCCTGAACGATTTTCGCAACCTTCGCTAAGGCTCAGTTGCCCTAAAGGGGAGACTTAGGTCAATGAGTCAAAACCGTTTTGTATAGGATTTAAAGGATAGAAAGTGATTACCCGGAATGGGGTTCAATATAAATTGAAATGGTGGGTAGTGTTATGAATAGCGAAGTATAAGAAAATGCTCAGTACCGAACAGAACGTACAAGAGTGTCCTTCGTTACCTCAGGATGGACTTGCAACAGACGATGACCTGCCTGCCGGCCGACAGGTAGTAGTAATATAGCCGGGTAAAAAATAAAAATATTTAATTTCAGAAACACTACAACAGTAGGGAATCAATAAATTTAAGTTCCCTTTAGGGACAGGGTTTACGCAATATTCCTCTGCCCTTCGTTAAACATTTTTGCTTCAATTGCTCCAGCCAGTTCCACCACAGCTTTATTGTCTTTGCTCAGTGCATCTTTTGTTTTAGTAGGAAAAATAGAAATGCCGTTGTAAATACTGTAGTGAAGAGTGATGTTGTGGCCTTTGAAACGAAACTCCCAATCAATGGTATCAAAGTCATCTTCTTTGTTGGAAAAGTTTACATTCATATCATGGCTCAGAATATTGGCAACATGGTAAAATTCTTTTAGACTGCCATCATCTGAAATAATGGCTTCGGTGCAGCCAAGTGTGGTTCGTAGGGTGAGGCTCATAGTTAAGGTGTTTAGGCATAAGACTGGATTAGATGGGTGTTAGCTGCACATAACAATAAATTAACTTTTGAATTTCTTGGCTTTTTTGGCATCTTTAGTCGCCTTGGGGTCGCCACTCAGAATTTTTTCGGCTCCTACATTTTTACCATTGGTCGGACAACCAGTCTTGCGTTTAAACATGTTACTCAATTTGCCGCAGGATGACAGCAATACCATGAAACTAAACGCAACACCAAAAATTCGAAGGTTTTTCATTTTATGACAGCTTGAATGAATAACGAATTTAATAATAAATAATTGCTTCTTCAATAGTAAAGTTACGAGTTGAGATTTTCAGGTTTCGAGACAACTCTGTGATTGTCAGCAACCAACTCGTAGCTCGCAGCTAATAACTCATGGCTTTTCCCTGAACCAATCCGCATACCCAACATAATTATTGGCTATCCGGTTTATCTGTCCGTTTACCAGTTCTTGCGAAATGTCTTTTACTTTTTTGGCTGGCACACCAGCGTAAATGCTTCCGGCTTCACAAATGGTATTTTCCAATACTACGGCTCCAGCTGCAATGATGGTATTGCTATGCACCACAGCATTATCCATTACAATAGCACCCATACCTATCAGTACATTATCATGTACGGTGCATCCATGTACTATCGCATTATGCCCGATAGACACATTATCACCGATAGTCGTTCCACATTTCTGATACGTACAATGGATACAGGCGCCATCCTGCACATTCACTTTGTTGCCCAGCTTGATAAAGTTTACATCACCACGAACAACCGTGTTGAACCAAAAGCTACAATCATCACCGGCAATCACATTCCCAACGATGGTGGCATTGGGAGCAATAAAACAATTGTTTCCGAATTGCGGATGTTTGTCTTCTACGGGTAGTATTACAGGCATTTGTATGTATATTTTTTTGTTACCAGCTACATTAACACAGATGAGCTTTCGTTGCGCCTGCCTGCCGGCAGGCAGGTCGCACTCTTCAGGTTTCTGTTCGCTGCTCAACTTTTTACCACATAGGACATAGAAAACAGAGATTTCACATAGTTATTTCAGCATTCTATGTTTGTATTACTATGTATCTATCTTCCTATGTGGTTCAAACTATTGCAAATTAGAGAATTTCTTTGCGTCTTTGCGTCACCTTTGCGTTCTTTGCTGAAATAAAAATTACTTGAACCAACGAGAACTTTTTCTTCGTCATGTAGCCCAGACTTCTACGGCACCGCTTGCATTAGAAATAGTGAAAGCAGATTGCTGTACCTTATATGGGGCGGATGGAAAAGAATACATTGACCTTATCGGCGGCATCAGCGTAGCCAATGTCGGTCACCGCCATCCGAAAGTAATTGAGGCCATACAAAAACAGTTGGATGCTTACCTCCACATCATGGTGTATGGCGAATTTATAGAAGCACCGCAGGTACAATATGCAAAACTGCTAACAGACAACTTGCCAACATCACTCAACTCAGTTTATTTTACTAACTCCGGTACCGAAGCAGTGGAAGGAGCAATGAAACTGGCCAAAAGAACAACTGGTAGAACACAAATTATTGCTTTCAATAATTCTTATCACGGCAGCACACAGGGTGCATTAAGTGTGATGGGTGATGAGTATTGGAGAAATGCTTTTCGTCCGCTGCTGCCGGATGTGTTGCACATGGAATACAATTCTATTGAATCGTTGGATGAAATATCAGAACTCACCGCCTGTGTAATTGCTGAAACCGTGCAAGCCGAAGCAGGTATCATTGTTCCCACTGCAGCATGGATGCTTGCATTGAGAAAAAAATGTACCGAAACCGGAACATTATTAATTCTCGATGAAATACAAGCTGGCTTTGGCCGCACAGGGAAATTGTGGGGTTTTGAACATTTTAATATTGTGCCTGATATTTTATTACTCGGTAAAGCATTAGGAGGTGGTATGCCACTTGGTGCATTTATTGCTGATAAAAAATTGATGGATGCTTTTACGAAGAACCCGGTGCTGGGGCATATCACTACGTTTGGCGGCCATCCTGTTTGCTGTGCTGCAGGTATGGCGGCGATGAAAGTGCTCCTCGGAGGACGGAACTCTGTTCCGTCTGGTGATGAACGGAACGGAGTTCCGTTCTCCATGATTGACACCGTTGCTGCAAAAGAAAAATTATTTCGTTCCTTCCTCATTCACCCTAAAATAAAAGCCGTTCGTTCTTTTGGTTTGTGGATAGCTGTGGAGTTTGATTCGTATGAGACGAATAAGAAAGTAATTGATGCCTGTATTGATAATGGTGTGCTAACAGATTGGTTCTTGTTTGCTTCGGATTGTTTAAGAATTTCTCCGCCGTTGATTATCTCTGAGAAGCAGATTGATAGGGCTTGTGAAATTATTTTGCAGGCTTGTTTGTAATAAACGATTTTTTTTACTCTACCTCTACAACTAATTCTATCTCCACTGCCATATTATTGGGCAAAGAACACATTCCTACTGCAGACCTTGCATGTTTACCTTTTTCACCAAAAACTTCTACCATTAAATCAGAAAACCCATTGATGATTTTTGGATGGTCTTTGAAATCAGCTTCACAGTTTACCATGCCAAGTACTTTTACAATTCGTTTTACTTTATTCAAATCACCTAGTTCAGCTTTCAATACTGCCAGTTGATTGATGGCTGTTAATCTTGCTGCGGCCTTGCCTTCTTCCATGGTTAAATCCTTTCCCACTTTCCCGGTTGTATAGACTCCTTCAGCATTTGACGGGCCTTTGCCTGCAAGAAATAATAAGTTGCCACTGCGTACAACATGAACATAATTGGCAATTGGTTTGCTAATCGGCGGTAATTCAATTTTCAATTCTTTCAACCTTGCTTCGGCATCCTGCGAATAAGTTTTAGTAACAACAAGAGTGAAAGAGAATGTCAGCAGAAGAAATATTTTTTTCATTTTACAACATTTTAAAAAGATAAGCAGCCACTAAAGCCCCTACAATCGGCCCCACCACCGGTATCCAACTATAACTCCAGTCACTATCTCTTTTTCCAGATATGGGTAAAAAGAAATGTGCAATGCGGGGTCCTAAATCCCTTGCAGGGTTAATAGCATAACCAGTTGGGCCGCCTAATGATAAACCAATACCGAGTACTAATAACGAAACAGGCAATGCATCCAAAGTGCCCATAGTAGCAGCAGCCGGAGAAAAAGATAAGGCGCCAAACACTAAAACAAATGTGCCGATAATTTCGGTAATCAGGTTATGTCCTGTACTGCGAATGGCAGGTGCATTACAAAATACAGCCAGTTTTAAGTCTTTATCATCCGTGGCAGTAAAATGTTGTTTGTAGGCGAGCCACACAATCGTAGCACCGGTAATGGCACCAGCAAATTGTCCGGATATATAAGGTAGAATCAGTTCCGAATTAAAATTTCCAAATGCTGCCACTGCTAATGTAAAAGCAGGATTAAGGTGTCCCTGCCCATCAAAATGTAATGAAGCATAGACCCCGATGAAAACTGCCATGGCCCATCCCAAGGTAATAACAATCCAGCCACTGTTCTGTCCTTTTGTTTTACTAAGTACCACATTAGCTACTACACCATCACCGATAATAATGAGTAAGGCAGTCCCGATGAATTCCGGCAGGAAGTGCATCCAGAAATTAAATTCAGGTATTATAGGCTCCATATTGATTTGTTTTTAATGGCAAATAATTTTTTGCAATGTTATTAAAGGTATTGATTTGTTCTTTTATCCAATTATCATCTTTGTACATTTCTTCGGCCATCAGTTGAGCAACTAAAGGAGCAGCCTTGATGGCTTCGTTTGCATTCAGCAATAACTGTCTTGTTCTTCTGGATAAAAAATCTTCTACGGTCATGCACATTTCTTCATGCACAGATTTTTTAATTAGTTTTTTTAATGCGGATTCGTTTAATAAAATTATTTCGGCAGGAGTTACTTCTTGATCATGTCCATTCAGTTTCAGTTCTTTTGTAATACAGGGTTTATCAGATAAATCAAAAGTTTTCATTGCAATATCTATTACATCTTTTGCCATTTTTCGATAAGTAGTCCATTTGCCACCGGTAATAGTTATTAATCCCGAATCGCCTATTGTAATTAGATGGTCTCTTGATAAAGCAGCCGTCTTTTTTGTTTTGCCTTTAACCAATGGCCGCAACCCGGCGAACATACTTTTTATATCACTCAATTGCGGGTCTTTACTAAGATAGCGGCTAATATGTTTTAAGATAAATTCAATTTCTTCCTGCATCGGGACAGGCTCGGATGATATTTTGTCAACCGGTGTATCAGTTGTACCTAATACTATTTTATTATGCCATGGCACAGCAAATAATACCCTGCCATCATCTGTTCTTGGAATCATAATGGCAGTATCACCCGGTAAAAACTCCTTATCAAGCACCAAGTGTATTCCCTGGCTGGGATTGATGATATTTTCATGCTTTGTATCGTCCATTTTCATAATGGCATCTGTAAAGACTCCCGTGGCATTGATAACCACTTTACTTTTTACTTCATAGTCTTTGCCTGTCAATGAATCTTTTACCCAAACACCGCAAACCTTGTTGGTCATTTTTAATAAACCGGATACAGGAAAATAATTGAGTAATGTTGCACCCTGATGTGCCGCTGTTTGTGCAATACTGATAGCAAGTCTTGCATCATCAAATTGCCCGTCATGATACAGCACTCCTCCTTTTAAATCTGCAGGGTCAAGAGTAGGGGCTAATCCTATTATTTCTTCTTTTGATAATAATTGCGATGGGCCTAAACCTAACTTGCCAGCCATCTTATCATAAATTTTCAGACCAATGCCATAAAATGGTTTTTCCCACCATTGATAATTAGGGATAACAAACTTTTGATTGTGTACTAAATGTGGCGCATTCTGCATTAATAGCCCTCGTTCCCGTAAGGCTTCTAACACCAGTTTTATATTGCCTTGCTGCAAATACCGTACACCACCATGCACCAGCTTGGTACTACGGGAGGAGGTGCCTTTGGCAAAATCACCTTGCTCAAATAAAATTGTTTTGAAACCCCTTGACGCTGCATCTAATGCAGTGCCCAACCCGGTGGCACCACCGCCAATGATACAAATGTCAAACTCCGGAGTGGATTCGAGTTGTAGTATCATTTGATGACGATTCATAATTAGATGTTGAATTGGTCCGTCTGTCACCCTGAGTTTGTCGAAGGGTGATTTAAGAATTCGATTTAGATTTTGCCAGTTTCTTTATTTCTTCCCAATCTCTTTTAAATAATGCTTCTTTCTTTTTTCTCGACCAGCCTTTTATCTGCTTTTCCCATGCGATAGCATTATTAATGTCATGGAATTGCTCCTCATACTTTAGTTCGACTGGCCTTCTTTTAAAAGAGAAACAACTTTCATTATAGCCGGTATTGTGCTCCCATAATCTTCTTTACAGGTCATTTGTTACTCCTGTATAATAAAATCCATCTTTACATTGAACAATATATACATAATAGTTATGGCCTGTTTTCATATTGATTATTTCGTTAATCACTCTTCGACAAGCTCAGGGTGACATCAGCATTGCATTATTTTTCGGCCCAGCTTATCGACGCTTTCACTGCCCGTTGCCACCCATTCACCAATTCATTTCTTTTTCCATTATTCATCGCAGGAGCAAACAATTTATCTACCTGCCATTGCTCTTGTATCTCCTCCACATTTTTCCAATAGCCAACTGCAAGACCAGCTAAATAAGCAGCACCTAAAGCCGTTGTCTCGGTAACTTTTGGACGAACTACTTTTGTATTTAATATATCACTTTGAAATTGCATCAACTGATTATTTACCGTTGCTCCGCCATCCACTCTTAATTCCTTTATATGAATTCCTGAATCTGCTTCCATTGCTTTTAGTACATCATAGGTTTGATAAGCAATACTGTCCAATGCTGCCCTTGCAATATGTGCATTGCTGCTGCCTCTTGTTAATCCGAAAATAGTTCCTCTTGCATACTGGTTCCAGTGTGGTGCACCCAATCCTGCAAAGGCAGGAACGAGATATACACCATCGGTATCCTGCACCTGTGCAGCTAATTTTTCTACTTCGGAGGAAGACCTTATGATTTTTAATTCATCCCGCAACCATTGAACAACAGCTCCCGCTATAAAAACACTTCCTTCTAATGCATATTCTGTTTTGCCATCAATCTGCCAGGCAATAGTTGTCAATAAATTATTTTTTGATGTGATAGCTTTCTCTCCTGTATTCATCAGCATAAAGCAACCAGTGCCGTATGTATTTTTTACCATGCCCGGCTGCGTACACATCTGGCCAAAGAGAGCCGCTTGCTGGTCTCCGGCTATGCCGCCAATAGGAATTCTTGAATCAGGAATTATATTTCCGGTAACGCCATATATTTTACTGCTTGGGTTTACTTGCGGCAAAACAGAAGCCGGGATATTAAATAATTTCAAGAGTTCTTCATCCCATTGAAGCGAATGAATATTAAATAACATCGTTCTGGAAGCATTGGATACATCCGTTACATGCACTTCGCCATTGGTCAGTTTCCAGGTAAGCCAAGTGTCAATAGTTCCAAAAGCTAGTTCACCATTTTCTGCTTTTGTTCTGGCCCCTTCCACATTATCTAATATCCATTTTAATTTAGTGGCTGAGAAATAGGCATCAATGATCAATCCGGTTTTTTGTTGTATCGTACCAGCATGATTAGCGGCGTTCAATTCATCACAATAAGCAGCCGTTCTTCTATCCTGCCACACAATGGCATTGTGAATAGGCTGACTGGTTTTTCTGTCCCACACCACCGTTGTTTCCCGCTGGTTGGTGATTCCGATACCGGCGACTTGCTTCATATTAATATGAGCTTTTGCGACAGCTTCTGCCATTGTTCCAAACTGTGTACTCCAGATTTCATTGGCATCATGTTCCACCCATCCGGGCTGCGGAAATATTTGTTTGAATTCTTTTTGAGCAACACTGATGATGTTGCCCTGTTTATCAAACAGCATACTGCGGCTGCTTGTAGTGCCCTGGTCAAGGGCAAGAATGTAATGTGGCATATGATAATATTAAGTCTGGTAAGAAAATTACTTCAAATAAATGACATGAAATCAATATCGTTATTTATTCAGTATTTATTTGGTATTTTGTCTGACTAAAACCTTATTCATGGAACTCTCTATTGTTATCATCTGCAAAAATGATGTAGCCGGAATAGAAAGTACGCTGAAAAGTGTGGCTGATCTTGACGTGGATATTCTTGTGTACGATGCTGGCAGTACGGACGGTTCAAAAGAAGTAGCATTAAAAAATGGAGCCAGATTACATGAAGGTGAATGGGAGTGTTATGGTCGTATCCGCTTTAAGGCCGCACAATTGGCTAAATACGACTGGATATTGATGCTCCATACAGGGGAAGTGATAGATGATGAATTGAAGGAGGCATTGGCGCACCTTGATTTTACAAGACAAAAGCAGGCTTACAGGGTTCGGTTTAAAAATTATTTTGGTAACAGGTGGCTTCGTCATGGTGAGTTGGGGAGGTATTCATATATACGGATTGCTAACCGGAAAGGTGTTGAAATTACTGGTGGGACAGTTGATGAGAAACTTATCTTGCATACTGGCATTGAGGTTAAATACATAAAAGGCTATATCATTCATCATACATTAAAGGGTAGTAATTTTTTAGCAAAAAAAGTTATGAATGATGCGCTGCTATCTGCAGTAAACTACCATCGCAAGGGCAAAAAGGCAGGAAGCATCAAATTATTTTTTTCACCCACCTTTTCCTTTATCCAAAACTATTTTTTCAAACTCGGGTTTTTAGACGGATGGGAAGGATACGTTTGTGCAAAAATGGGAGCCTGGTACACTTTTCTGAAATATACCCGGCTGCGGGAGTTGAATGAATCTTTTAAAACGCCACTCTAAAACTTCCAAAAACCCCAAAGTTCTTATCGTTCACCCTTGTAACAGTTGATGGCAGAACCCGCCAAACAAAATCTATCCGGAAAACATGGAAGATGTTGTCAATGCCAGTACCGAGTTCGAGATAAGTGTTACCATCCAATGTTTGAAAGTTGTGACCTTGTTTAAAGTTAAGAGCTTTGTTGGCGGGGGATAGACTGCCCCATAAAGTTTTAGCTGTCCAGAATTGGCGAAACTTCAGTTTAGGGAACAACCGGAAGATGCCATTGCCAATATTATGTTCGATATTGATGCCTGCATATTTATCATGAATAAACTCCCAGCGGTTCATCATGTTGAAAGCATATTTGTTGTAATAAAATAATTCATTACCCGGGGCAATATCGAGTAGTATATAAGGTAATGTGCCAAAAGTTTTTCCGGCATATATCAACAAGGCGATGTTGCCTAATGGCGGGATTTTTAAATTATCGGAAACACTGGCGGATATTTTGGTGTAACTGTAACTGCTTTTTAATACACCGGCAAAACCCTTACTGATATTGATTTCGCCAACAGGATACTCGCTGCCTAAACTTGAACGGTAAAAATGGCTTTCTAAAAAACGTTCCAGCCATGCAAAGCGTAAACGGATGGCTACTTCAAAATTAGTAAAAGGGTTACCCCTCGTAGCCACCTGAAACGAATCGGCAGGTAAAAGATTTCGTAAAGGCAAAGTTGTCTTATGTGAAACGGTTAACAGGTTTGACATCCACGGCAAGGTTTCATTGAAAAACTCAAACCTTTTCTCATTCACTTTAATATTTTTTATAGGTACATTATTTTTTCGGATGGCTAAAGCAAAAATATTATCAGAACTCACTTCACCATAAAAGTTCTGCCCGAAGTCCAGGTCGTTGATAAAGGAGGTGTAGAGATAGGTTCTGGGGCTTTTGTTAGGAAGAAAAAAAACTTCACCCATGCCTTTCAGTTTTTTATCACCAAAGCCATATGCGAGGTAAGTATGGAATTTAAATTTTTTATTAAAATATTTATTGGTTGCCAAATCAAACCTTACCCGTAGCCCTTCCCATCCATTGGACGTTATCCAGTTGAACCAGGGACCAATCTGGTAATTGCCAACGTCTTTATACCCGGTGCCGATAAAAGACATTGTTCGGGTAAATTTTTGAAAGACCGGGGCATTGGTTAAGGTATCAATCATTTTAATAATGCCACTTTCTGTTTTAGTAAGCGGTTCATGCCGTGCTGTTGCCCAAAATTCTTTTTCTTTTTCACCGGCTTTTGGAAGAGTGATTATTTCTTCCATTAGTTTGTTTTTCGCCAATTCATTCAATACAGAACTGTCATTGACGATTACATTCCGGTAGGTAGTTGTTTTGCGACCAATGAATCCTGGCCGGTCTTTTCCTACAGGGGAAATATCAACCACAAATTTATCTTTTGATAAAAACCAAATGGAGTCATTGAGGAATTTATATTCCTGTATCAGGCTCAGGTTTTCCAGGAAATTAATATTGGCTTCTTTTCCCAACCGCAGGTTCATCCGTTGGATAGCAAAGGTGCCAACATGCACCCAGCAGTCGCCTTCAAATGTATCACCACCAAGACGACGTGGTGTAAATATTAAATGAAAGAATCGCTGCTTGTTGATGACTTGTGTATCGGCCACCCGGTAATTATAATAGTAGTCGCCATTATCACTGGCGGGGCTTACAAACAGTTTATCAAAAACAGGGATGAAGTTGTTATAAACATTCACTACCTGGTCCATACCACCAAGAAGTTTTAATACACTTTCATTTTTAACACCATTCGTATTGGCAGCTTTGATAATTTCTCTTCTTCGTTTCGGGCTTTTCTGGTAATAATAATCTGACAAGGCTTCGGTAAGATATGTGGGCAGGTATTTTATTCCTTCTGCTGTATCAATATTTTGATTAATTAGGTCGCTGATTGGTTTTAAGGGTTTGAATTTACCAAATTTCTGAAAGTTGATATTTTTTAAATCCAATTCTAATTTATTATACAGCTCATAGGAGAAATTGTTAAAGCGGTAGCGGTCATTATCCGGTTTGTTCTGCACTATTTTTCGCCATACCAGTAAACCTTTGTTCACTTTTACTTTTACTGAGGCACCATCATTGAAAGTTCCTCTTTCCATGTTAAGTGTAATATTGATGGTGTCTTTTCTTTTATCAATAATGTAGCGGTAGGGTTGGTAACCTACGCAGGTTATTACCAATGTGTCCGATGGCCAATCATTTAAAGTAAAAGTAAAAGTAAACGTACCGGATGAATCGGTTTGTTTGCCAATAGTTGTGTTTTTAAAACTGATCGAGGCAAAAGGAACCCTTTCTTCGCTGTGCGAGTCCTGGGTAATGCCCCGGATAATTTTTTGCTGCGCAGTGGCTGCCGAAAGGGTTGCCAGAAAAGCAAATAGTAAAACAATGGAGCGGTATTGTTTCAGTTGGAACATTTGGCTAAAATTACAGCCAAGCAGTGAATTTTGAAATGTTAAATTGGTAGTCGTTCGTTTCTGTTTGGTAAAAGTATTTGGAAATATGAATTTGGAGCATTTACTTTGTATTTCAAAGTGCTTTTTATGGAAGAAAAAAACCAACCTACCGACTCTCTTCAGGACATTAAAGACATCCGGCAGATAATGGAAAGGTCCAGCCGGTTTATTTCATTAAGCGGCTTAAGCGGAATTGCTGCAGGGGTATGTGCATTAGCCGGAGCATTTATTGCATATGAAATTTTAGATAAGTATTATGGTAGTTATAACAGCTCTGGATTCTTTTCAGGAGATGATTTCAGCCGTTTGAAAATAAAGCTGACTTTACTCGGTATTGCTGTTTTTGTAATTGCATTTATTTTATCTTTTTATCTGACTTGGCGAAAAGCCAAAAAGATGGGGCAACCTATCTGGAACCTTACTTCAAAAAGACTGGCCTGGAATATGACCATACCATTAGTAGCGGGAGCTGCCTTTATCCTTGGTATGCTCAGGTATGATATGTGGATGTTTGTTTCATCCGCTTCACTTATTTTTTATGGACTTGCATTGGTAAATGCAAGTAAGTATACATTAACAGATATTCGCTATCTCGGTTATTGCGAAATAATTGTGGGGTTGGTGAATATGTTTTTTATTGGCTATGGTTTATGGTTTTGGGCCTTCGGCTTTGGTGTATTACATATCGTGTACGGAATAAGTATGTGGTGGAAATACGAGAGGAGCCCCCTAAATCCCCCAAGGGGGACTTTGTAAGTCTCTCAAAATTGAGTGGATAAATAAGATTAAAAGTTTAACGTTGAAGAATCCGATAACAGGTTTAAATAAAGTTTTTGAAAGCCGAATCCGCCTCGGGGTAATGAGTATCCTGGTAGTGAATGAGGAAGTAAATTTTAATGACCTGAAGGAAATGCTGGAAGTAACGGATGGAAATCTGGCTACACATCTGGTAAACCTGGAAGAGAATGGATATATTAAAGTGCATAAAGGATTCATAGGTAAAAAGACAAATACCACCTATGCCGTGACAAAATCTGGTGAAAAAGCATTTTCCGATCACATAACAGCTTTAGAAGGAATGATCAAAAATTTAAAATAATTTTTTTTGCTAATTCACTTTGAATTACAAAGTACTTTTTATGAATAAAGAAATAAGGTTTATCAAAAATTGGCTTCGCTTAGTTATAGCTGCTTTAATTATAAGCGGCTTTACTGCTATCCCGGTTGAAAAGGAACTGGAATTTCTTTGCCGGGTATTTCCAACAGGGTCGGCTGTGGGTAACTGGCTCGATCAGGTTTATATAGCAATTCGTTACACAAGTAACATCTATCCGTTTTTGGCTTATGGTTACGACTGGCTGGCCTTTGCTCATTTTGTGCTTGCTATTCTTTTTATAGGCCCATTAAAAGATCCTGTAAAAAATGTTTGGGTAATAGAATTTGGCATCATCGCCTGCCTGTTGATTATTCCTACTGCATTCATTGCCGGACATTTCAGAGGTATCCCGGTTTGGTGGCGGATAATTGATTGTTCATTTGGGATAGCTGGCTTGGCGCCTTTGCTTATCTGTCTTAAAAAAATAAAACAAATTGAACCTGAAACAACTAATAATTAATAAATATGGAAATAAATTTGCAAGAAACAGTAAAAACGGCCTGGCATAAAAGTAAATGGATCGTCAAGGGGTTTATCATTGGCTTCCTCGCTTTACTCATGATGATACCTATGCTATATGTCAAAAACCTGATACTCGAAAGAGAGGAGAGACAAAAGGAAGCTGCCCTTGAAATAAGCAGTAAGTGGGCGGGTAAACAAAATATTATCGGACCCGTAATTGCTGTCCCTTTTTGGGAAACATATCCTGATGATACTACTTCTAAAAAAAATAAACATAAACATATTGCTTATTTTCTACCTGATAAACTAAATATAAAAGCTACCGTAAACCCAAAAGAAAAACATCGAGGCATTTTTAAAGTAATGCTGTATGACACCAAGCTGAAAATTAACGGAACGTTTAACGATCTTGCCTTTTCCAAATTAAATATTCCGGAGAATAACGTTATCTGGAATGAAGCCTTTGTAATGATGAACATTACAGATAGCAGGGGATTAAACGACCAGTTAATGCTAAACTGGAAAGACAGCCTGATTGAATTATCTCCACAAGCCGGTTCAAAAAATGATGGAATGATGGCTTTATTAAAAGCATCCTCTGCTGCTGATTTCAGAAATATAAATTTTAGTACCACTATTGATATGAATGGGTCAGAACAATTGTTTTTTACGCCTGTTGGTAAAACAACCATTGTTGACATTGAATCTGCCTGGAATCATCCCAGTTTTTCCGGGAGTATGTTACCACAAACAACTGAAATAAGTGATAGCGGTTTCAAAGCCACCTGGAAAAGCATGTCTCATAAAAGAAGTTTCCCGCAACAATGGCTGGACAATGCCTATAGTCTTGATTATTATTTCCCTTTACCTCCCGGAACCGCTATCGCAAGGACTGATGGAAGGTACATACCCTCACCAGAAGATTCAATTGGCTCCGCTGCCTTCGGTGTTGATTTGTTTATTCCTGTAAACGGTTATCAGAAAACACTAAGAACAGTAAAGTATGCACTGCTGTGCATCTTACTCACCTTTGCTGCATTCTTCCTGATTGAAACGGCACATAAAAAATCAGTGCATCCTTTTCAGTATGGATTAGTAGGGCTTGCATTGATCCTGTTTTATACTTTATTACTTTCTTTTTCTGAATACACCGGGTTTAATACTGCCTATATGATTGCTTCCCTTGCCACAATCAGTTTGATAGCCTGGTTTGTCAAAAGTATTTTACAATCATCAAGGGCAACTACAATTTTATCGGTAGTGTTGGTGCTGGTGTATTCTTATATTTTTAGTTTGTTACAATTACAGGATTATTCTTTGCTGCTGGGAAGTATTGGCTTGTTCCTTACCCTTGCAGTAATCATGTATTTTTCAAAACGATTGAAATGGTAATTATGGTTGATGTTGCCCGCCCACCTGCCCGTGCCGGTACGGACGGGGATGATAAGGTCGGACGGGGTTTAACCCGGACGGGAATTTTTATTCCTGTCCTTAATTTCAAAAAAAATGTTTTTAACACATAAAAATTTAATCATGGAAGCAATCACATTACGTCGCTACTGGCTCAATTTTATACCCCTGCTGCTGTTGTTACCCTCAGCCTGGTTTATTGGTGTCAATATGCTGAATGAAGCAGGAATTGATGGCCCATACAATTTATCATATCCTTTTTTTGAAAGGTTAGGTATTCAGGAACGGCTCGGTTGGAACATCAACCTGCTGATAGTATGCGGACCTTTCATTGCTTTGCTCCTTTCTGCTTCGCAGGTATTGCACATTGAATGGCATTTTTCAAAAGAACAATTTCAATTCAACATTTTTGTAAAAAGAAAATGGCTTCCGTTGTTTATTACTTTTTTCAGCGGACTAATAATTGCCATTTTGTTTTTTTATTTGGCGGGAGAAAATATGTAATTGTTATTTTTTCTTTAGAAACAGGAGGCGGGGAAACTATATCAATAAGAAGTATGAAAACAAATGAATCTTTTTCGTTAAGGGCAAGAGGTAAAAGCTTTAAGTACGCTTTTAATGGTGTTAAAAGGTTTTTCAAAAGCGAACACAATGCCCTTCTTCACTTACTTGGAACCCTGATTGTAATTGTGATGGCAGTTATCACTCATGTGTCAAGATCCGAAATCATTTTCCTCACACTGGTAACAGGGTTTGTGTGGCTTGCAGAATTATTTAACACAGCTATAGAAAAAATAATGGATTTAATAACTGTCAAACAGGATCACCGCATCAGGTATATCAAGGATGTTTCGGCTGCTGCAGTATTAGTTTCTGCTGTTATGGCTTTTATTACCGGGTGTATTGTATTTATACCAAAATTAGTAAGATGACTATCCCTAAATCATTCAGAAAATTTAATTTTTCAGCTCCCGCTACTATACATGAATGGCTGATTGCTTCTGCCTGTTTTAGCGGACTATTATTGTTGACAAGGATAATCGCTACCGATTCTATGGCCTATCTTTTTTTGCCATGGAATTTATTGCTGGCTTTTATCCCTTACTGGATTACCTGGTGGATATCAAGAAATATTACCATTATTGAAAACAAAGTAAAGCTGATAATTGCCCTTGCTGCATGGCTTTTGTTTATCCCGAATTCATTTTACATTATTACCGACCTTTTTCATCTTTCACATTTCCGGTCTGCCCCGCAATGGTTTGATTTATTGATGATTTTTTCATTTGCGTGGAATGGTCTACTATGTGGCATCATTTCCCTTCGCCGGGTTGAGGTTGTTATCTCGTTAATTCGGGGAAAAAGCTTTTCCATCCTGTTGGTTTTTTCAGTAATGTGGCTGAGTGCATTTGGTATTTATATCGGACGGTTCTTACGCTATAATAGCTGGGACATAATTACCGATCCGTTTTCACTGGCCGGTGAAATTACTGACATGATCATACATCCATTTGAAAACAGCTATGCCTGGGGTATGACTGTATGTTATTCAGCATTTATGACACTGATATATTTTACAATAAAAAAAATGAGCGAAACATTTGTGCCTGTAAAATAAAAAGTCCCCCAACAGGGAGACTTTTCTATTTAAAAAAATTTAATTCTTTAAAAATCCAGTCCCATCGCAAAGTAATAAAGCGGCTTTCCTTTAAACACACCATTCATTTCCCAGGCAGCATCAAAGCGGAGGAAGTAGCCCAATAATGTACTCCTTGCACCAAAGCCGTAGCCACCGGCAAATGGTCCAACACCGCCTGCTTTTATTTTAACGGTAACCGGTGGTGCTACGTATAAAACATTGGGTCGTTCAATCTTATCATAAGCTCCATTCCAGGCGGTACCCAGATCAACAAACTGCACTATCTGGAAATTGCGCAGGAAAGCATTATTGATAGGCTTATTAAAAAAGGAAGTAAATACAGGTACTCTTATTTCACTGTTGATGACTACCGCATTATTTCCATTCGCCACATTTTGTTTAAATCCTCTCAGGTTTACTGCCAGTGATTGAAAAGCATAATCGCCATCAGGGTCGGGTTTGTTGGCCGGGTTAAAATAACGGTAAGTAACATTCCCATTATTATCAATTTTTTGATTATTACCAAACATCAGCCAGTTATCAACACCACCGAGGAAATAGATAAACTTTTGATTACCCCATGAAAAATCACCAGCAGCCCGAACAGCCCAGATAATATTCCGATAAATTGGCAGATAATGCCTCGCATCAAATCCAAAATTAAAAGTAGTAGGATGGTTTTCAGTTTTTCCTCCGGGTCCGGTTTTTCCGATCCGTGCATTCACATCCATATAGACTTTCCAGCGAAGGCCATACCATATATTGGTTGCTGGATTGATAACATCATCATGTACATATTCTAAATGGGCAAGGGCGTAGGTTTGCCGGTCAAATGTTCTTTTTAATGAACTAGGATCAGTTGACAGGGCTACTACTTTATCACTACGATAAGCAACATTAAACCGAAGGCTTTTTATCCGGTTAAAAGGATACGTCAATGTTACCTGATACAGGTTAGAATATTGTTTACTGAAAAAGCTGGAGTCATTATATAATGGTGGATCTTTTACTACATTCCGGTAATAAGTAAAACCATAATCAATCCTCTTCTTTAAATACTGGGATGTTAATACATACTCATTATTATTCAGATTGGGACTTATACGAAAGCCTCCTGCAAATTTCCAGTCTTCAAACAAGTCAGATGTGCCTACCCGGATTATACCGTTTAATGGATCACCATTACTCAGTTGTATAGGACCATTTCCACCCTGGTAGGGTTGAAAACGAGTTACCAGTACATTATTATTAAATCCACTTACCAGGTAATCGTTGAAGAATTTTGGCGGACGATATTCATATACTTTTGCATTTTTCAATATCGGTTCTTTCGGTACCACATCTGCAGTAACAACTTTTCCAACTTTGGTACTATCCGGTTTTTTTTCATCATCAAAGCCTGTATTAAAGAAATCATTTTGTTTTTTCGTCAGTGTATCGGTCTTGGGTTGATAAGTTGATTCTTTTCTCGCAGCCTTTTTCTCCTCTTCAATCACTTTCCTCATGTATTCCGTAGGCCTTGCATTGATGTTGCGGCGGCGAAGATTATTCTCATCCACTTTCAACCGGTACAATAATTTTATATCTCCCAGTTTTACTACTTCACTTACCTGCTGGTTATCGCCGGCAGTTCTGGTTTCCAGCATACTGCTCTGATAATTAGTCAATGGAAATACATACGATGAATCATTCGTAATAGAAACAAAACCAACAGAATCGATATCTGTCTTTTTCCATTCTTTCAATAAACTGTCTACATCTTTTTGTGGTGGATTTCGCAACATTTCATCGCCTATAAATACCAGGGTATCCAACCCGGCTCTTTCTGTGGTGAAGAATCCTGCATACCGGTTATTGATACCATTCTCATCACTGATAAAAGTAAAATGGGATTGATTATACTGAGATGGGAAACGGGCATTACCATGTTTCAAGTCACTTAGTTTTGAAATTTGTTTTGCTTCGGATTTATTCCAGTTGTCCACCAGAAAAATATTGAAATGTTCTCCGGGCAGGGAGTCATCACTACTGGCAGCAAGTGCAGAAGGCCGGTTGCTTGAATAGAGAACACCTGTTTTATTCGGAAATGCTACAAATGATGGATCCAGATCATCATACACATCATTGGTAACTTGTTCAAATGTCTGCTTATCAATTTTGTAAATATAAATATCCGTCTGACCGCTTCTGACACCGCTGAACAATAAAGTGTTGTTGTCCAACATGTATTTCATATCCTGTATCTGGTCAAATTTTTCTATTTCCTGCTTCCAGAGTTTTGAGCGGTTTACCAGATCATACACAAAGAATTTTGTTTTCCCTTCATCACTATATAATACCGCAAGCCGGGTTCCCTTGCCATCCCAGGCTAATAAGGGGTAGTTCGGATGTTTCTCATCTTCCCGGGTTCTTACACCTAACTTTAATAATACCTTTCTGGTTACAAAATTTTCCATTAGCACTACCTGGTAGCGGCCCTGTTTGAATTCTACTACGGCATAACTGAAATTTTTGGGTATCGGATTTGCATTAAAACGAATAAAATCTTTCTTACCGATTTCTTCTGTTATTGATAATTGCCCTTTAGGTGTATTGCGCCGGCCACGGATATCTTTAAAATATTGTTGGGGCACTTCTTCCATGAAGTCTTTTAGCAGAATTTTAAATTTTTTCTTGGCAATTTTGTTTGAGGCATTATTCAGGTTGCGGTAAATGCGGGCCAGGTAGAGAAAATAAGTTGTTTTGCTTTTACCATATTTATCGGCAATGTATTTCCAGAATGCATGACCGGCCAATAGCGGTTTTTCAAAAGCAAAATGATAAAAAGTATTATAATTGCCTGCTAGCATGGTAGATCGAAGATCATCATCTAATGCAGGGCTCCAGTTTTCTCCTGCATATTCAATATAACCATCGGTCAGCCATTTTGGTAGATCAAGCAATGCCTGGTTAGCGGCAAATTCCCCAAGGTCATCACCAAACAGTACATTATCCACCAGTACTTTTGCAATACCCTGGCGTATCTGTTTGCGCAGATTATCATGATTGCCATCAAAATACAGGATCATTTTATTGTTAACTAATTTGGTTACACCACCGGTGTTTTGCCAGTCAATGCCCAGCCCGATATTAGACTGTTGCATTTCATCATAATTATTATATACAACAATATTAATACGGCGTTGCAAACCAAATTCCACAAATTCTTCAATACCCGGTAATTCAATTTCAGCAACCTGCGCCACATACTTACCAAGTCCCAGTCCATCCTGACTGAAATAAGTATTAAAATTGTCAGTCTGGTAATATTTCCACTTGAACTTTTGGTATTGAACCCTGTTTTTGCCGAATTCAACAGTGTTCACTTGTGCTCCAGTTTCCATAGATAGAAAAACGGAAAGGCAGGTAATCAGGCTTAATACTTTATTCATAATATCGTTTACTGTTTCGTCCCGATAGCTACCGGGATCTTAATTAATCGGTCTTTTTTATTTTTTGGCAGCCAGCTGTAGTTTAATATGGCATCGTCCCTTGCAAGTTTACCCTGAGTTTATCGAAGGGCACACTTGTACTGTTGTAATTCTGCTCAGCAGTATTAATACAGGCTATCTTTGCGACGAGTAACCATTCAGATTTAAAAGTACGAAAAAACCATCCATGTTAGCTGTTAAGTCATTCACTTTTAGCCCTGTTCAGGAGAATACTTATGTTTTGTATAACGAAAAAGGGCAGTGTTGCATTATAGATCCGGGCTGTTATTTCCCGGAGGAAAGGGACGAATTAAAAACGGGTATAGAGGAGACAGGTCTGACACCTGTTTTGCTGCTTAACACCCACTGCCATCTTGACCATGTTTTTGGCAATAAATTCGTACACGACACCTGGGGTCTATCCCTGCACCTGCACGAAAAAGAGAAGCCGGTTCTTGATTTTGCCCCTCAATCAGGGATTATATACCAGTTGCCTTTCGACAACTACGATGGGCCGTTGGTTTATTTGAAGGAAGCCCGCCCGGATGACCCGGTCGGACGGGGGAATACGATAAAAATAGGCGAGGATGAACTGGAAATCCGGTTTACCCCCGGCCATTCACCCGGAAGTGTATCGTTTTATCATGAAGCGGGTGGCTTTATCATCGGCGGCGATGTATTATTTAATGGGAGTATTGGCAGAACTGATTTACCGGGAGGAAATATGGATACATTAATTAATAGTATCCAAACCCAGTTTTTTACGCTTCCAGATGAAACCAAAGTTTATTCCGGGCATGGGCCAGTGACGACGGTGGGGTTTGAGAAAATGAATAACCCGTTTGTGAAGTTATATTAGCAGAAAGAAATGTGAGTTGTGTTGGTTAATCTTAATTATGTCAGTTATCAAAAATTCCTACTAATACGTAATAAATCTCCCCCTATTATTAGTCCTATTAAAAATATGATGCTCCAAAATATCAGGAAGTAACCGAAATATTTAGCTCCCTTTGAATTTCGAATCTTCTTCTTCTTGTCAAAATCATACCATAGTTTTTCCTCTGCATCAGGTATTAAATTGCCAGTATAATTAGCATCGAGCCGTTCAACATCATTGTTTAATTTTTTGCTGATAGCTAAAAATATTAAGCCAACTATTAAAACTATAGATGGAATAATCAACATAACATAAAGTTAGATTGCTTTTTTATATAACCTCCTAATCACCGGCATCCTCTGAAACTCTTTTCTTTCCACATGCAAAACAAGGAGTGTAAACAAACCTACAAACGCAACTGCTACTCCCCGGTTCACCCACCTGTTTAATTCAAGAAGTAGAAATGCCTGATGCAAGCCAAACATTATTAAACAAATTGCGATGAAAGCCAATATTTTTTTCCAGGCATATGGAACAGGATAATGTTTTTGCCCCAGCAGGTAACTTACCAGCATCATAAAGCCATAGCAAAGCACCGTTGCAATGGCACATGCCATATAGCCAAGAATGGGGATGAAAATCCAGTTGAACAAAATGGTAATGGCAGCACCGCCGAGTGTAATCCAGGCGCCGGTCAGGTTTTTTTCTTTTATTTTATACCAGATAGAAAGATTGTAATAAATGCCCAAGAAGATTTTGGCTGTCATCAGCAGCGGCACTACTTTCAAACCGGTATAATATTCCTTGTGTGCCGTACCCATAAAATATTTCCAGATGTCGAGAAAAAGAGTAACACCCAGAAAACAAAAACAACAAGCTATCACAAAAAACTTCATGATCCGGGCATAGGTACGCTGCGCATTTTCGCTGGTGGATTGTTTGAAGAAAAAAGGTTCAGCCCCCATCCGGAAGGCCTGTATGAACAGAACTATTACCACAGCCAGTTTATAGTTGGCCGAATAAATACCTGATTGAGAAAATGCTTCTTCCGTAGTACCGGGATAGAATTTCAGCAGCATGATCCGGTCAATCGTTTCATTAATCATTCCACCAAAGCCTACAATAATCAATGGCCAGCTATACTTCATCATTTCTTTCCAGAATTTGGGGTTCAACCGGAAGCGAAATTGAAAAAACTCTTTGCTTAATAATAACAATGTTAATCCGCTGGCGATAAGATTAGCTATAATAACATACCCCAAACCAATTTTTGGATTGTAAAGTGATGCAAAGAAATTATCTGATCCTTTTTCATGAGCATTTTTACAAACAAGTAAGAAAAATAATACCAGGCCGACATTGATTAAAATATTCAGCACTTTTATCGCTGCAAATTTCCTTGGTCTTCCTTCATACCTCAGTTTTGCAAATGGCATCACACTCAATGTGTCAAGTGCTACGATCACTATCACCCATAAAATATATTCAGGGTGGTCCGGCATTTCTAAAAAAGAAGCAAAGCTTTGTGTGGAAAAAAGCAAAAGTCCTGTAAAAAGTATCGTAGTCAGAATAATGGAAGATGAACAGGTATTATAAACTTTTGTTTCCGGCTGCAATGCTGAAAATCGGAAGTAGGAAGTTTCCAATCCGTAGGTGTAAACAATATTAAGAAAAGCAGCAATAGTAAACAGGGTACTTATTTTACCGTATTCGTCAGAAGCAAAAATAGTAACCAAAAGCGGAGTCAACAGGTAATTAAGAAACCTGCCGAAAATACTGCTTGCGCCATACCACAATGTTTGCCCTGCCAGTTTTTTTATACTACTCAAAGGAATGAAAATTTCAAGGCAAAAGTAGCCCTTGCGCTGTCAAAAAACGAATATGGCTGGTTCTGGCAGCTTTTATTTAAGACAATTTCAACGATTTTTTTTCTTCCTGTATCTTTATTGCCAAAATAAAAGGTACTATGAAGAAGATAAATTTTTTGTTAATGAGCTTGGCCATTACCATATCTGCATTGTCACAAGCATATGAAGGGACAATTTCATACGATAAGAAAAAGCAGGCTGCTATTGCCATCGATTATTCTTATCCCGCACAAGCAGTAGAGAATGCTATTGTAAAGCGGTTGGAAAAATTGGGCTACCGGGCTAAAGAAGAAAAAGGCATTTTAAACAGGGACAAAGGGTTTTTAGTATTTAAGAATGCCTATATCACTGACATCAGCAAAGACAAATTGGACTATATCATCAAAGTGGAACGTAAAAGCAGGAAAGAAAGCGATGAGGCCATTCTTTACTTAATCATACAGAAAGACGGAACAAATGCTTTGGGCAAGCTGGAATCTTATGATATAGGTAGTGCGAAATCGTATTTAAATAATATGCTGCCTGATATTGAAGGGGCAAATCTTGAATTGCAAATAAAGGCCCAGGAGGAAGTGGTGGTAAAAGCGGAGAAGAAATTAAAAGTCCTGCAGGACGATAAGATAGAATTGGAAAGAAAGCTGACAGAAAATGCAAAGTCGCAGGACGACACGATAAAGGATATTGAAGCACAGAAATTAAGCCTTGAAACACTGCGGGGGAAAAGAAAGAAGAATTAATTAAGCATCAGGCCGCTAATTGAGTTACTAAATTTTAAAGCTACTATTAGCGGCCAGATGCGTAACTACTGCTGTTGAAACCGGGGATCTTTCAAAAATGCTGAATCCGTTAAGGTGCGGAGGAAAACGGTGATATCATTAGCTTCTGTATTGGTTAAAGTAATTCCATTTGTAAGTAAGGGATCAAGTGATGCACTTTGCTGCACACCGCTGCGGTAATGATTGATGCATTGGAGCAGCGTATTGAACCTTCCATCATGCATGTAATTAGAAGAAATATATGCATTTCGTAGTGTAGGTACTTTAAATTTTAGTGAGTCTTCCTTTTTACCGGTGATTCTGAATTTTCCATAATCTTTCAAAAAATTATCTACCGGCAAGCCGATGTTGCTGATGCTGTAATCAGTAAACATCGGCTCGGGGTGGCAGGTAGCACAGTTGGCTTTGAAAAGTTGGTAGCCCCTTTCTTCCACTGTGGTAAAAGCGATGGCCCCTTTTTTATAGCGGTCATACTTTGAATCAGCTGAAACCATGTAGCCGGTAAATTGTGACAATGCCTTTAAAATATTTTCCGGACGTATGAAAGGATAACCGAAAACTTTTTTAAACTGTTCCTGGTATTCCTTATCATCTTTTATTTTATTAATAACACCTTCAAACGATTCTCCCATTTCAATATGTCCGTTGATAGGTTGTGCTATGGCATCTTTTAGTGAACTGAATTCTCCGTCCCAATGAAAGCTGTTGTTCCAGGCAAGATTGAAAAGTACCGGTGCATTTCTTAAAGTATGAGAATCAAAAACTCCGTGGCTTCTGTCATGTTCAAACGTTCCGAAGCCACCTATTTGTTGGTGACAGGAAGAACAGGGATGTAAGTTATCAATTGAAAGACGGCCATCGTAAAACAATTTCCGGCCCAGTTCAAAACCCTCCTTGGTCAGAGGATTATCCTGAAAAGTGTAAACAGGCGAAGGAAAACCGGCTGGTATTTCCTGTTGAAGCAGTTGCAGTCTATCAGTATTCTGGTCTTTTTTGCAGGCACCTAATAAGTAAGAAGAAAGAACAGCTATACTTATTAAGGAAAGTATCGTCAGGATGCTTTTTCGCACAGGGTTCAATTGAACATACAATTTACAACTTTTAGCAGAAAATAGTTTTAGTAACTGTCAGGTTTTAATTTTTGCCGTCCGGATTTAATATCGGCTTTCCTTTTCTTCGATTCGAGCCTTTTTTCCTTGGAGCCTTTACTGGCTTTAGTGGCAATGCGGGCCTTTTTCTTTTCCAAAGCCCTTTTTATCAACTCATTTATTTTTTCAACGGATTCTTGCTTGTTAGCTAACTGCGTCCTGTGGGTTTGTGATTTTACTTTCAAATAGCCGTCAGCACTTATTCTGTTGGATAGTTTTTCTTTCAGCGTTATTTTTTGCTCCTCCGTAAGCAATTGTGATGAATCAACATGAAACGAAGCGATGACCGCTGTTTCTACCTTATTTACATTCTGTCCGCCTTTGCCACCGCTGCGGGTAGTTTGAAAAGATATTTCTTTAGTTATGTCAATCATTTGCCAGCTATTACATTTGTAAAACAAAATTACGGACAATGCGGGCAGTTATTCAAAGAGTTAGTAAAGCCAGTGTAACTATTGATGGTAAAATTCATTCACAAATCGGGAGTGGGTTGCTGGTGCTATTGGGTATTGAAGATGCAGATACTTTGGAGGATATTGAATGGCTGAGTGGTAAAATCGTTAACCTCCGCATTTTTGATGATGCTGATGGGGTGATGAATGAATCGGTGAAAGAAAAAAGTGGTGAAATAATTTTAGTCAGCCAGTTTACCTTACATGCATCCACTAAAAAGGGAAATCGTCCTTCTTATATCAAAGCCAGTAAGCCTGATCTCGCTGTTCCATTGTATGAAAAAATGATACAGCAGTTGTCAGCTGATTTAGGAAAACAAATCGGAACCGGCATTTTTGGGGCCGATATGAAAGTTGAAATATTAAACGATGGCCCTGTTACTATTATTTTTGATACCAAGCTAAGAGATTAATGGAGAGAAGGAGGAAAAGAGTAATGTTTATCGCTAACTTATTATCAAAGAGTTTTTAAAAGTGTAGGAAAAATTTGATATAATCTCTTTTTTCTCATTTTCTCTTTCCTTCTCTTAGCCTATTCTTTTATCCCAATCTTCTCCGTATAAATCTTCCCGTTATTCAATCCAATCATCAGAAAAAATGTTTTCTGGTTCACCGGAATGTTTAACACAAAAAAGCTGTTGTTTATTTCTTTTTGCTCCACTACCCGGTAGCCGCTGGTGGTCCATAGCATCACATGTTTTATATCTCTGGTACTTTTAATAGTAATCTGTTTACCGGAAGTAAGGATTTTATAGGGCTTTATTTCTTTCTTTGCAGATTCACTATTCGCTTGCTGTGCCTGTGCTGCTACAACTATAACAGACAGTGATATAATGGCCAATAGCCTGCCCACAGGGCCCCGGAGGCGGATTGCATTCATCATAGAATACATTTAATCTTTTAAAGGAATTGGTTTGAGTTTCTAAGGGACAGGAAGTGCTAAACGGCAAGAATCATGCTATATTGCAAAACAGATTCTAAAATATTTGTTATGACATTGCAACAAGCCCAGCAAAATGTGGACGGATGGATAAAAACTGTTGGAGTCCGTTACTTTAGTGAACTCACCAATATGGCCATTCTTACGGAGGAGGTAGGAGAATTAGCCAGCATCATGGCCCGCAAATACGGCGACCAGAGTTTTAAAGAAAGCGATAAGAATAAAGATATGGCCGATGAAATGGCGGATGTCTTGTGGGTATTGATTTGTTTGGCCAATCAAACCGGAGTGAATTTAACAGAAGCGTTGGAGAAAAATTTTGAGAAAAAGAATACCAGGGATGGAGAAAGACATAAGAATAATGAGAAATTGAAATAAAATTAACTTGTGGGATGTTTGATTTTTTAAGAATACTGATTTACTTTTTTGATGAACATAAAATCCCCTATATGCTATCTGGGGGTATGGCAATTAGTATGTATACAGGGCCTCGCTACACAAGAGACTTTGATTTTATTGTTCATTTAAAGCCATCCAATGTTTTCCTGTTAAAAGAATATTTTAAGGACGGGTACTATAGCGATGAAGCAGCAATGAAGGATGCTATACTTAATAAGGGCATGTTTAATATTATTGACCATAAAAGCAATTATAAAGCTGATTTTATAATTTTAAGAAATGACGAATTTGAGCAAGTAAAATTTGCAAAACGGAGACCTGTCCGATTTTTAGATTTTACTGTATTTATTATTTCACCCGAGGATTTATTATTATCAAAGCTTGAATGGATACAGGAATTGCAAAGTGCACAACAATCAAATGATATAATTCAGTTGTCAAAATTGGACCAATTAGACTGGTCTTATATATTGGGTTGGATAAAAAAGCTAAAATTGAGTACATTTGATTTATTAAAAAATGACTGACACACCCCAGCATATTAAGGATATTCATCTGAAGCTTTGGCTTGAAAAGCCTCTTGGCGAAAGGCTTTACCAGACTATAAAAGATATAGAGGAAATGCGTTTTGCTTTGAGAAAGCTAAAAAATGAAATGGGACTTCCATTAGGTGACCTTGACCCAGTTGGAGAGTATCTAAAAAAAAAGAAGCTCGAAGACGAAACACCTGAGTAAACTGCTTCTATTTTCTCTCTTTATCACTGCAATCATATAAATCTTACTTCTATTATCTTTGCCGCCTTATGGCAAACGATACCAATAAACCTAGCCTACCGGCAGGCAGGTTCCAGGCGATTATCTCGCATTGTAAAGAGTACGGGTTTATTTTCCCATCCAGTGAAATTTATGACGGCTTGCAGGCGGTGTACGACTATGGCCAGATGGGGAGTGAGTTAAAGAAAAATATCAAAGATTACTGGTGGAAAAGCATGACCCAGTTGCAGGATAATATTGTCGGCATTGATGCGGCTATTTTTATGCACCCCACCACCTGGAAGGCATCGGGCCACGTTGATAACTTCAACGACCCGATGATTGATAATAAAGACAGCAAGAAACGTTACCGGGTTGACCATTTAATAGAAGGCTTTGCAGAAGAACAGTCAGCAGCAGGCAATGAGCAGATGGCAAAAGATACCCTTCAGCAACTGGATAGCTTAATCGCAAAAGATGATTTTGCAGGATTGAAAACGTTGATTGAAACGAATAAAATAAAATGTGCCATCAGCGGTACTTGCAACTGGACAGACATCCGCCAGTTCAACCTGATGTTCTCCACCGAATTTGGTTCTACTGCTTCAAGTGATGGTGAGGATAATAAAATCTATCTGCGTCCGGAAACAGCACAGGGTATTTTTGTCAATTTTTTGAATGTACAGAAAAGCGGCCGGATGAAAATTCCGTTTGGTATTGCACAGATAGGTAAAGCTTTCCGGAATGAAATTGTAGCGAGACAATTTATTTTTCGCATGCGGGAGTTTGAACAGATGGAAATGCAATTCTTCATCCGCCCAGGCACACAAAAAAAATGGTATGAAAAATGGAAAGCAACAAGACTAGAATGGCATAAGAGCCTCGGAATGCCAACAGAAAAATACCGTTACCACGACCATGTGAAACTTGCACATTATGCAGATGCAGCTTGTGATATTGAATTTGAATTCCCGATTGGTTTTAAAGAACTGGAAGGTATCCATAGCCGAACTGATTTTGATTTAAAACAACACCAGGAATACAGTAAAAAGAAAATGCAGTATTTTGATAATGAAGTTGACCCGGCTACGGGTAAACCTTACGGCAATTATATACCTTATGTAATTGAAACATCTATCGGCCTGGACAGAATGTTTTTAGCAGTGATGAGCCAGGCATATGAAGAACAAGATTTAAGCACCGCAGAAAAGCAAGACAGCCGTGTAGTATTAAAGTTTCCGGCTAAATTGGCGCCGATAAAATTAGCTATACTGCCATTGACAAAAAAAGACGGGTTGCCTGAAATAGCAGAGCAAATCATCAACGATTGTAAATCTTCTTTCCGTTGTTTCTATGAAGAAAAAGATTCAATCGGTAAACGATACCGTCGTATGGATGCACTCGGAACTCCTTTCTGTGTAACAGTTGACCATCAAACAAAAGAAGATAGCACCGTTACTATCCGGCATCGGGATTCGATGGAGCAGGAGAGGGTGCCGATTGAAAAACTGAGAGAAATAGTATTGAACGCAATTGCATAAAAAAAATCGTCTCGCCTCAGGCGAGACGGTTTTTTAATTTCTTATACACCAAACTGTTGCAAATGGTGGTCTAAATGTTTCCAGGTAGCCTTACTCCATTGTTCTTTGGTAAGGCGGCCAAATATAGGGTGCTTATCATTAATCATATTGGATTCTGTAAAACGGTTTAGCATGTCGAGCAACAGATTTTTCTCTTTCTCAAAATCTTTCGGTTCATCAGTTGTAATAAAAGTTTTATCTGTTGGCAAACCCTGCTTCCATGGCTTTTCGTTATACAACATGGATTTAAAAAACGGCAATATCAGTTTCATCAACCAGTTACCTTTTACAGTTGTATTTCCAAAGGCAACACTTATTGGTGCCTGCACATGGCAAAGCATCTGAGCAACGTCCATCTTGCCCCATTTGCTTTTTGTTTGTGGAGTTAGTTGATTAATCCGGTTGATTATTTGTTGTTTAACAGAGGTGTCAAGTAAATTAAATATTTCCATAAACTATTTTTTATTTTTCATAATATGGTATTTCATCATTACTGACTGCATGCTGCTCTTGCCAGTAGGCCAACGTTACAATATGGCCATCTTTCGTTTTCAGCATCCTGCCAAAAATCGCATTGATGGTATTGAAAGTATAATCAGTTACACCAACTGTAAAAGTTTCAGGTGCCGGTGGAGGAGGTGGGGGCGGAGCTGCTGCTTCACCTTCTTTGGGAGTAGGAACAGGAGCAGCCTTAGGTGCAGGTGTGGCGATTGTTACAACCGTAAAGCCATTGTATTCCAGTAATTCTTTAATAAAAGCGACTCTTTCAGGCTTTACATTCTTTTCCACGATGCCGCATTTAACACCTTCTAATTCTTCAAATTCATGATTTTTATTAAGTGCCATGGTAACTAACTTATTGATTGAATGTAATCATAAATCCAGCTTAATAAACCAACCAGGATAATGCCTGCTCCGCAAATTAGCAATCCTAATCGTACAGCCGGACTTGGTTTTATTGGTGAAACCGGATTTTCATTTTTATCCATAAACACAGCCCTGATAATCCGCAGGTAATAGTAAAGTGAGATAACCATATTTAGAGCTGCAATAGTGATGAACCAGTAATTTGCTTTTGCTGCTCCGGCAGTAATTAAAAATAGTTTGCCAAAGAAACCCGCTGTTGGAGGAATACCTGCCAGTGAAAATAAAGCTAATGCCAGAATCCAGCCGAGGAACGGATTCGTTTTGTATAATCCTTTATAATCGTCAACATTTTCTTTGCCGGCATGTTCAAAAATAACGGAGGCTACTCCAAACGCTGCGAGATTTGAGAATACATAGATTAGAATAAAATAAACAACGGAAGTAGTCCCTGGATTGCCACCATTACTAATACCAACTAAAATAAAACCAACTTGTGCTATTGAAGAGAAGGCAAGGAAACGTTTGATATTTTGCTGTCGCAACGCAAATAAATTACCAATCACCATGGTGGCAATTGCCAGTATCACCAGCATGGTGTACCAGACATCATGCATCGGCTGAAATACTTTGTAAAGCGTTGTAATGAAAATAAAAGCTACGGAGCCTTTTGAAATGACAGAAAGAAAAGATGTAGTTGCAATCGGCGAGCCTTCATAAACATCGGCTGTCCATAAATGAAAAGGAACGATGGAAAGTTTAAAAGCAAATGCCGTGAACAGGAATACAAATGCCAGTATCTGCAAAGGTGAATTATCTAATTGTCCCGGAATTTCGGCAAAGCTGATAGTGCCGGTGGCGCCATACAATAATGAAATGCCGAATAATAAAATACCAGAAGAGAATGCCGAAGACAGAATCATCTTCATAGCTCCTTCGGACGAACGTTTTTTCTCTACATCAAAATTAGCCATTGCTGCTACAGGAATGGTGGCCAGCTCCAATGACAAATAAAATATCAGCAGATTGCCACTTGAAATCATCAGGAACATGCCGAGTAATGCGGAGAGCATCAGCATAAAAAATTCAGGAAGGTGCTGGCTTTTCTTTAACCAATCTGCGCAGAGTAATGAAATAAGATAAACACCAAGGCTTAAAATATTCTTCTGAAAAACAATCAGCGAACTGGTATGAAACATATCGCCAAACAAACTACCTTCTTTATTAAAAAAGAAACCGGCAATAAAATTGATGAGCAATAGAACCTGTATGAGTGATAACAAAGATTCATTCTTCATACCCTTGCCGATTTTTACAAACAGCAACAGGAAGATGATACCAGTAATCACCAGTTCATTTTTCATCAATGTGAGAAACTCATTCATCCGGTCAATTTTATTTTCCAGCAATCTTATTCATTATCTCTTCAGCAGCAGGTCGGAGCAAATCGTTCAACCAGCCGGGAGCAATACCTATTGCTAAAATTCCCCCTACTAATATTATCGCTGCTAATCGTTCATTCCACTTTGCATCGGTGAGGCTGTTGCCCCCCTCTCCATTTATGGAGAGGGGTTGAGGGTGAGGCGGCCCCATCACCACATTTCCAATAGCCCTCAATATATAAACCGCCGTTACCACTATTGACATGGCAGCAGCAATGGTAGCAATGCGATGAAACGCATCATCATTTTGCCAGGAACCAATAAAGACAGTCATTTCTGCTACAAACCCACTTAACCCCGGCAGGCCTAATGAACAAAGTCCTACAATAAAAAATACAGTAGTGATAAATGGCATCACTTTCATTAGTCCGCCCATTTCATTTACCATCCGGGTATGGGTTCTGTCGTATATCATTCCTATTACGGCGAAGAAAAGAGCTGTCATCAAACCATGTGAGACCATCTGCATCAAGGCACCGGTAATAGCTGTTTGTGTCAGCATACCAATACCCAATAAACTAAAACCAACATGGCTTACGGATGAATAGGCATTGATGTATTTCAAATCCTTCTGCATCATGGTGGCAAAGGCGCCATATAAAATTGCAATGGCCGAAAGAACAATAATAATGTCGGCATATTGTTTTGCCCCTTCCGGCAACAAGTAAGTTGCTACCCGTAAGCAACCATAGCCACCAAGTTTCATGGAAATACCGGCGAGAAACATAGAACCGGCCGTTGGTGCAGATGAGTGACCATCAGGCACCCAAGTATGTAATGGAAATAATGCTGTAAATACACCAAAACCTAAAAACAACAACGGGAATATTATGTATTGGGAATCAGCGGAGATTTTTGTTTTTGATAAAGTCATTATATCAAAACTATTCCCTGCTGTAAAATACAAACCAAGAATCCCTACCAGTATCAATGCGGAACCACCCATCAGCATCAGTGCCAGTTTGTTGGCACTGTATTCTTTTTTGCCGCTTCCCCAGATACCAATCAGTAAATATTTTGGTATCACAGATATTTCCAGGAAGAAGAAAAGAATAAACAAATCGAGAGAAATAAAGAATCCGTAAGCACCCAGAGCCAGCAGTATCAGCAAAAAGTAAAACTCCTTGGTCATCTTTTCTATGTTCCATGATACAAGTACACCAGCAATAAGAACAAATGAAGTTAGCAATATCATTGCTACTGAAATGCCATCCACACCGAAATGAAAATTGATATTCAGCGAAGTAAATAGTGTGTAATTCTGTTCAAATAGCATTTGTGTTGCGTTGCCTGCTGCTCTTTCATTGTTAAAAGCAAACAATAAGGCAAATGCCAATCCCAGTTGTACAACAGAGCCACCCAATGAAATCCATTTCACCTGTTGTTGATTGCGGGAAAGCAATACAGCAACAGCCGTCAGCAATGGTGCTCCTATGAGTAATAATAGATTCATCAATTCTTATTTGTCGAAATATTCTATTTCAAAATATAAATAAACAATGTTGCCAGTACAATCACTCCGGCTAAAAAGTAAATAGCATATTGCTGTACTTTTCCCGATTGTAATTTTTTAATTTTTTCCGAAACGGCCTGAGTTGCTGAACCAGTCAGGTTCACCATACCATCCACTACATTTCTATCAAACCATGCGGCTGGTCTTCCAATCAGGTTGAACATCACTTTCCTGGTAATGAACAGATATATTTCGTCAATATAAAATTTATGATATGCTGCCTTGTATAATCCGCTGAACGATACAGCTAACTTATCTGGTTTGCTGTTTTGTTTTTTATACAACCACATAGCGGTAAAAATTCCAGCCAGTCCTAGTGCAACTGGTGCAATAGAGAACTGCAGATGAAAATGTGATTCCAGTGCTTTTCCATCTGTGCTAACAAATTCACCAAATGGAATGAAACCCGCAGCGGCTGCACCTACAGCTAATAATACAAGGGGCAACATCATGGCAAAACCACCTTCACCATAGGCCTCTCCCCCCGCCCTCTCCACAAGAGAGGGAGCTGGTTTATTCCAGAAAATGCTGAAGTATAAACGGAACATATAAAAAGCAGTAAGACCGGAAGTGACTAATGCTATCCAGTAGATTGCCATATTGTTTTGGTATGCTGCCAGCAGAATTTCTTCTTTGCTGAAGAAACCCGCAAACGGAGGCACACCTGCAATGGCGAGACAAGCTATTAAGAAAGTGATATGGGTGATGGGTAAATATTTTCTGAGACCGCCCATGTCTTTCATATCGTTACTATGTATATAATGTATCACGGCACCTGCTCCAAGGAAAAGCAGTGCTTTGAACATAGCATGTGTGAACAGATGGAACATAGAAGCAGTATAACCCAATCCTGATTCACCGCCATATTTTGATACACCCAATGCAAACATCATATATCCAATCTGCGACATGGTGGAATAAGCCAGCACTCTTTTAATATCAGTTTGTGTACAGGCAATGATAGCAGCAATGATTGCTGATACAGCACCGACCCAACCAACTATCTCCAGCACCCCAGGAGTAGTCAGGGCAAACACCGGAAATAATCTTGCTACAAGATAAACTCCGGCAACTACCATGGTTGCGGCATGTATCAATGCGGAAACAGGAGTGGGACCTTCCATCGCATCGGGTAACCAGATATGCAACGGGAACATAGCACTTTTTCCAGCACCGCCGATAAACACCAACGCCGCTCCCCAGGTAATTGCTGATGCACCAAGGAAAGAATAACTAACTGCGTTTTTAATTTCGTTTGATTCAGGAGAAGTTAATCGTTGGATAAGAGTAGCAAAATCCAATGTGCCTGAACTGAATGATAGTATGAGTATGCCTATTAAAAATCCTAAGTCTGCAAAACGGGTGACGATAAATGCTTTTTTACAAGCAGCTACTGCACTTGGCTTGTCATAGTAATAGCCAATCAACAGGAACGATGACACTCCAACCAGTTCCCAGAAAATATAAATCTGGAATATGTTGCTTGCCAATACTAACCCCAACATGGAAAAAGTAAATAATCCGAGATAGGCATAATAGGTTGGAAATCGTTCTTCGCCTTTCATGTAACCCAAACTATAAATATGCACCATCAACGAAATAAAAGTGACAACGACCAGCATCATGACAGAAATTGAATCAACTGTCAATCCCATGTCAATGGATACGCCGGGAGAACCTGCCTGTCCGGCAGGCAGGAATTCCAGCCAGGTCAGTTTCATCGGAATGAATTGCTGATATACACCATCAACTTTACCGTACACAAAAAAATAATCATAGGCTGTGTACAATGCAAGAATGGTGGAAGTCAATAGGAGTGCTGTTCCAATAATACCTGAACTGTTTTTAAATAATTTCCTGCCAAATAAACCCAGCAATAAGAATCCGGCAAGCGGCAACAAAGGAATAAGTGCTATAATAGTTGCGTTAGGCATATTTGTTTAATACTTTAAATCTTCAGCATTTTCTACATCTATTGATTTATGACTGCGGTATAAATTAATAATGATGGCAATTGCTACTGCAGCTTCAGCAGCAGCAATTGCGATGATGAATAAAGTAAAGAACAGACCATCCATTTTCCCCGGCCACAAATATTTATTGAAGGCAATAAAATTCAGGTTTACACTGTTCAGAATTAATTCTATACTCATCAGCATAGTGATGAGGTTTCTCCGGGTAAGGAAACCATACATACCAATAAAGAACAGTGCGGCACTGATGAATAAAATATGGTATAGTCCGGGCTCCATCATTTTGTTTCTGGTTTACTTCGTAACGCAATCACAATACATCCAATCATGGCTGCCAGCAATAGCATTGAAATCACTTCAAATGGTAAAGCATAACCTCCATCGTCCACTGCCAACATTTTTTTACCAATATTAAAGACGGTTGCTGGCACTGGTGTTTCAGAAGTTTCATAAAAAGTATGCTGATACACTTGTAGCATGGTTAAGGCAAATCCACAGAATACAGCCAATGCCGAAAATATTTTTCTGCCTACTTTTTGCTTCGCTAATTTTTCGCCGGCTTGTTGTGTCAGGAATATGGAGAATATAATCAGTACAACAATACCTCCAACATAAACGACTATTTGAACAGCAGCGATAAATTCATATTGCAGCCAGAAATAAATACCCGCAATGCCTATCAGGGAGAACAATAAATAAATAGCTGCACGGAAAATCTGTCTTGTTGAAACAGATAGCAGGCCGCAGGTCAGCGTTAATGCTGCCAATAAATAAAATATGATAGTCGAGCCATTCATTTCAATTATTCAATTTATTCTTTAAGCATATAAAGTCCCCCTTGGAGGATTTAGGGGGCTATTCTACTCCATCCATTATTTTAGAACCTGGGTTATTTAAAATTTTTGTCAACTCGTTTCTGTCAAACACACTGTGTTCAAAAGTTTGTGCCATCACAATTGCGTCGGAAGGACAAGCTTCAATACATAAATTGCACATGGTACACAGTTCAAGGTGATACACTAATTTATCAATCGTTTTTTTCTTTTTGCCTTCTGCATTTACTTCATTCTTAAAAATTACTTTGATAGTGCCATTAGGACAAGCAAGTTCGCAGGCCTGACAACCGGTGCAGCGATGTTCATTCTTTTCATCATGCGGCATGACCACTTCACCTTTGAACCGTTCAGGCAATACCAGTGTATCACGGTTGTCGGGATATTGTTGTGTGATGATTTCTTTATGATGGGTAAAATAATACATGGTCCGCTTCATGCCCACCAGCAATGATTTTACACCATTGTAAACATCTTTTATGTATTTAACGGCCCCCCTGCCCCCCGATGGGGGGTTCTTGGTTTCCGATAATTTGGTATTTTCTTTACTCATCAGTATAATCTTCTTTCGTATTGTTGATTAGCGAACAGAATCCTGAAGTGTGCGACCCTTCGTTACCTCAGGGTAAACTGCACAGACGATGACCTGCCTGCCGGCAGGCAGGTAGTAACACTACAGCAGGGTTCATAAATAAACTATTTTATAAGAACTTTTCCCAAACTCTCCGCCAATTGGCGGATTGGGGGTTTAAAAATGCCACTTTAATATTGCCATTGCCGTTACTACCAATAAATTTATCATGCTTATCGGTAATAAATACTTCCACTCTAAGTTTAATAGTTGGTCAATCCTCAATCTTGGAAATGTCCATCTGAACCACATAATAACAAATATTAAGAAGAACGTTTTTCCAAAGAACCAGATACTGGAGGGAATATAATCCATCACATGATTAAAATCTGTCCAGTTGCCAATATGGAAAGGCATCCAGCCACCGAGAAATAGTGTAGCACCAATTGCACAAACAATAAATACATTCACATATTCAGCGAGGAAAAACAAAGCGAACTTCATCCCTGAATATTCAGTATGGAAACCGGCGGTTAATTCTGATTCTGCTTCTGCCAAATCAAAAGGTGCCCGGTTGGTTTCTGCCGTTACCGCAATAATAAATGTTACAAATGCAATAAGAACAGGAATATGTCCTTTAAATATCCACCAGCCATTTCTTTGCGATTCTATAATTTCAGATACCCGCAAGTCACCCACTAAAACTACAATGGCCAAAACAGAAAGCCCTGCCGATAATTCATAACTCACAATCTGTGCGCCGCTTCGCATGGCACCCATCAACGAATATTTATTATTACTGGACCATCCGGCCATTAAAATACTAATCACCATCAGCGATGAAATGGCGGAAACAAACAGCACCCCGATATTTAAATCCCACATTTGAAAATTTTCTGCAAATGCTATAGGCGCCATCAGCAGCATAGCAACAATCATGGCGATAAAGGGAGCCAGGTTGAATAAGAATTTATCAGCACCGTTTGGAGTTAATCCTTCTTTCACTAATAACTTTAATGTATCAGCTAATGATTGCAACATTCCTTTTGGCCCGACACGGTTGGGTCCTAATCGTATCTGCATCCACGCCGATACTTTTCTTTCCATGATTACCAATACTAACCCAAGTCCGGCAAACAAACCAATTACTGCAACACCCGCAAGCACCATTTCAATGATTAATGTCATTGTCGGGTTGAAGGTTTTGCTTAACCAATCATGTAAGTTGTTTGCTATGTTAGAAAAACTCCACATAAGGCCTCCCCTTGAACTTCGTTCGTAACCTACCCTATCGTTTGGTTACCTCCGCAGGAGGGGTTTTAGGTCATTTATAATTTAAGTGTTCTATAATTCATCATTCAATGCTCTCTGTACGGTGTTCTATATTTTATTTTGTCATCGCCAGTACTACTATCATCGTCCCTTGCGAACTTGTTCTGTTATTCTTTTCTTTCAGTGAAAGGAAAGAATAATCACTCTTCATCGTTCTGTAATTCTATTCATCAATATTGAACCCCTCCGGGGTTCGTAATACATTCTTCGTTTTATTCCCCCAATTTTATCGGGGCTACTAACATTCAGCCCCTCCGGGGCTAAAACAATAGTGTACAAATACGCTATACAAAACAATAAGAACTTTTAAATAACCGGAGTCCAGGAACCCTCCTTCGGAGGGCAGAGAGGCCGTTTATCTATCAATATCCGGTATCACCAAATCCAGTGTTCCCATCATCGCTACCAAATCTCCCAACTTGCTACCACGGGAAATATGATCAAGAACAGAAAGATTAGAAAACCCTGGTGAACGGAATTTAATTCTGTACGGGGTTGTTCCGCCTTCACTTACAATATATACACCCAATTCGCCACGGGCGGTTTCCACTCTTGTATAAAATTCTCCTTTGGGTAATTTCAATACCGCTTTTGTTTTTGTCAGGAAATCACCTTCGGGAATATTGTCAATCAATTGTTCAATGATGCGGATGGATTGTTGCATCTCCCTGATCCGAACCATGTAACGGGCAAATGAATCGCCACCTGTTTCCAGTACTTCGTCGAACTCTACTTTATCATATACTTCGTAGGGATAATATTTTCTAATGTCACAACTAACGCCGCTTCCTCTTGCTGTTGGCCCGGTACATCCGTATGAGATAGCATCTTCTGCAGATAGGCAGCCAACATTTTTCATTCTGCTCTGGAAAATAATATTGCCGGTTACCATTTCATCATATTCATGAATCTTGCTTTTATACAATTGAATAAATTCTTTTACTTTCTTCTGAAAGTTTGGATGAATATCCTGCATCACTCCACCGGGTACCATATAATTCATCGTTAGTCTTGCTCCGCAGGTTTCTTCCATAATGTCATTAATGCTTTCTCTTTCACGGAAAGCATGGAAGAAAGGAGTAAAAGCACCGAGGTCCATCGCCATTGCTCCCCACCATAATTCATGTGAGGCAATTCTTGTCAGTTCATCCATCAGCACCCTTATCACTTGTGCTCTTGGAGGAATTTCCACCTGCAATCCTTTTTCTACACACAAAGCACAGGCATGGTTATTAATATGAGATGAGAGATAATCCATCCGGCTGGTTACATAAATGAACTGGCGATAGCTTAGGCTCTCACACATTTTTTCGATAGAGCGATGTATAAATCCTAAGTGAGGTTCAACTTTTTTAATGGTTTCTCCATTCAATGTAATGACCAAATGCAATACCCCATGTGTGGCAGGGTGTTGCGGCCCTACGTTTATTATCATATCACCCTCCCCAAACCCCTCTGCAATAGGGGCTTTCGGGTCGTTTATTATTTGTGTTTCTCTATACACTTAGTATACTCAGATTTTTTAATCAAAAACTTTAATCTTCAATTAAGCTGGCTTTGTGCCTTGCAAAGCCCCTCCTTGTGAGGGGTTTTGTGGAGGCCGGTCTTTACAGTTTAATCATATTAATCGGGTCTTCAAAATCTTTTCGCATCGGGTTCTTTCCTTCCCATCCGTCGGGAAGTATCAGTAACCGTAAATCAGGATGGTTAAAAAAATTCACACCATACATTTCATACACTTCTCTTTCATGAAACTCAGCAGTTCTCCAGATATGGGAAACTGTTTCAATTTCAGGATTACTTCTATCGAGTTTTGATTTGATAACAATATTATGCCTGTACTTGGTTGAAGTCAGGTGATACACCATCGTCAGGTGTGTCTTCCAGTCAATACAAGTGAGGCAAAAAAGAAAATTGAAAAATAATGCATCATCATTGTGAAGCTGTTGTGCCAGCGGTAACCAATCTTTCGGATCTATATTAATATTAAGCCATTCGCCAGCTTCTTCAAAAGTGGCTGATGGAAGCAATTCCAAAATTTTTATTTTAAGTTCTTCTGCAATCATTAGTAAATATTCTACGTTGAAACTCTAAAGCCCCATCAGGGGTTTGGGGTCTTTATTTGTTCTCTAGTCATCCCACTCTTTATTTTTTCCTGCAATGTTATCAAAGCATGTAATAATGCTTCCGGTCTTGGCGGACAACCCGCCACATATACATCCACCGGTATTACATGGTCGGCGCCTTTTACAACAGAATAAGTATTATAAAAAAATGGACCGCCGCTGATAGCACAGGCGCCCATGGCAATCACATATTTCGGGTCGGCCATCTGGTCGTACAATCTTTTTAATACTGGCGCCATTTTATTTACAATGGTACCGGCAATGATGATAACATCTGCCTGGCGTGGAGTTGCTCTCGCCACTTCAAAACCAAATCTTGAGAAATCATACTTAGCACCTGCAGTTGACATCATTTCAATACCGCAGCAGCTGGTAGCGAAAGTAAGAGGCCATAAGGAGTTTGACCTTGCCCAATTGATGACATCATCCAGTTTACTAAGGACAATGCCGCCACCCGGTGTTTCATGAATTTTTCCGGGAAAAGCAGCCCCCCCACCCCCCGAAGGGGGGATTTCCGAAGAGTCGTTTTTTATTTTAATTTCTTTATTCATTCAAGATTTATAAACAATTTTTTTGATATTCAAATTAGCCGGCCTTGTGTGGTGCGAAGCCCCTCTTACGGAGGGGTTTGGGGAGGCCTTACATCCATTTCAACGCACCTTTCTTATGGGCATATAAAAAGCCCATGAATAAAATAAAAAAGAAAATGACTATTTCAATAAAAGCTACCCAGCCCATGCTCTTGGCTACAACCGCCCAAGGATATAAGAAAACAAGCTCCACATCAAAAATCAGGAATATGAGGGCAAATAAATAATAACCTACATTTAATTGTGTCCATGTTTTACCCTGGGTGGGGATTCCACACTCATACGGCTCACCTTTTTGTTTATTGGTAGATGCTTTGAGTACGAACCTCGAAAGAAGTATCGCAATGCCAGAGAAAGCAACGGCGGCAATGATCAGGACAATAAGCGAAGAAGCACCCATACGCAGATTGGTTTAGTACGAATATAGTAACTATGTGTTAAAACCAAATATGACAGTTATCAACGCCGGAATTTCTGAATGTCATCCGTAAATTCCTTGCTGCATTACAGGAATTTTATCCGTACAGTTCCAGATGTATTGCTTTATTATCATAACCCATTTCAAGAATATGTTTTTTTGCTTCATCAATCATATGCTTCCAGCCGCATAGGAAAAAAAGGGCTTCCTGTTTGTTTTTGCAAAGCTCCATGTAAATGGGATGAACATATCCATAGCGTCCTTCCCAATGTTCACGGGACAGGGTGGGGTGATAATGGAAGCCGGGTATTTGTTGCTCTAATTCTTTCAATTCATTATAATACAGCAGGTCTTCCTTTTTGCGGCAGCCAAAAATCAGGTGAATATTTTTGATTGAAATATTGTGCAGATGAATATAATTGACCATGCTTCTGAACGGCGCAATTCCGGTACCTGTGCAGATAAGGAAAATATTCTTTTCGATTGTGGAAGGTAATGTAAATACTCCCTGTGCTCCACGAAATGTAAGTTCCGTTCCTGCTTTTACATCATTGAAAAGATAGGAAGTACCTGCTCCGGCCTGTGCCTGCACTATTACTAGTTCAAATACATTGGTGCCATCCGGCCAGGAAGCAATGGAGTAGCTGCGCCACCTTTTATTAGACTTTTCATGAATAGGAAGGTCTAGAGTAACAAACTGACCTGGAACAAAATCAAATCGATCCAGTTCCGGAATTTCAATCCAGAACCGTTTTGTATTGTGGGTGTGATCTTCTATTCGTATTACTCTGCCTTTGCGCCAGGGTTGAAGGGCCATTATTGGTTGATTTTAATAAAGATAAAACCAATAAAACGGTTATATGTTCTGAAAAAGGGAAATTATTGTTCGATGATTTTTGAAGATGATTTATCTTTGCGACTCTCATGAGTGTAAAGGATTTGCTGGAACAGTATCAAAACACCCCCCGCCTTTTTCAATTGGCGGACAGGGTCTCTATGCCTGTCTTGTCTCAGACGAAGACCCAACCTCAACGAATCTATCTTAAAAATTTACAGGGAAGCTCATCACAGTTTGTAGTGGCAGCGGCTTTTTTACATCCTTCCTGTTCTCAACTCAATCATCTTGTTATTTTAAATGATGCAGAAGAAGCGGCTTATTTCCATAATACACTGGAAAATCTTACTGAAGCACTGGATATTTTTTATTTTCCTTCTTCATTTAAAAACAGGAAGAACTATCAACTGCTTAATTCTTCTCATGTCATGTTACGAACAGAAGCATTGACAAAAATTGCTACTGGCGGCAATAAGAAGATACTGGTTACTTACCCCGAAGCATTGTTTGAAAAGGTAGTTTTACCAACTACTCTTTCATCTAACATCATTTACATTAAGTCAGGCGACACATTGAACGTAGAAAAGCTTTTGCTGCAACTGGCTGATTATGGATTTGAAAGAACAGATTTTGTATATGAACCCGGGCAGTTTGCCATACGAGGTGGCATCCTTGATATTTATTCCTTTGGAAATGAAAAACCATACCGCGTAGAATTATATGGCAATGAGGTGGATTCCATCAGAATTGTAGATCCGGAAACACAACTGAGCGAAAGAAAATTATTGCAGGTAAGTATCATTCCAAATGTGCACACTCAATTTGAAAGCGAAGAAAGGATTTCTTTGTTTGATTTTTTACCGGCCAATACGATTATCTGGATGCAGGATTATGAACTCTGTAAAGGCCATTTGGCAGACAGTGAAGATGACTTAGAGGCATTTCTTGGTTTGCAGGAAGAAATAAAAGCATCTTTCCTGGCGAATACAACTTTTGCGGGACAAAAGGCCGCAAAACGAAAAGAGCAGGAAGACCTGGATGATAAATTAATAAAGAATAATGTTGGCAAAAGTGATTTTATTACTTCTGCAGTTCTGTTAGATGAGCTCATGAATAAGCATTTGGTGGAGTTTGGTTTTCAGTCTTACCTGGCTGATTTTGAAATTGAGTTTCATACGAAAGCACAACCGGCCTTTAATCGTCAGTTTGATTTGCTGATTAAAGATTTAAAAGCATGGGAAGTCAAAAAGTTTCAACTGTACATATTTGCAGAAAATCCTAAACAACTGGAACGGTTAAGAAGTATTTTCCATGATCTGCCCGCAGGGCCCGGTGGGAAAGCGGAAATTATTTTTAATCCCATTGTTACTTCAATACATGAAGGGTTTATCGATGAAGACCAGAAAATCATTTGCTATACTGATCACCAGGTTTTTCAGCGGTATCATAAATATAAAGTCAAACAGGCATATAATAAGAACAAAGCTATAACCTTACGGACTCTTCGGGAGTTACAACCCGGAGATTTTGTTACCCATATTGACCATGGGGTTGGTATATTCAGCGGGTTGCAAAAAATAGAAGCTAACGGAAGATTGCAGGAGGCTGTAAGATTAATTTATAAAGACACAGATATCTTATATGTCAATATCAACAGCTTGCATAAAATTGCCAAGTATACCGGTAAAGATGGTAGTGTGCCGAAAGTAAATAAACTGGGAAGTGATGTATGGAATAAATTAAAAGAGAAAACAAAAACAAAGGTCAAGGAAATTGCATTTGACCTGATAAAACTCTATGCTAAAAGAAAAGCACAGCAGGGCTTTCAGCATACGCCTGATACTTATATGCAAACGGAACTGGAAGCATCTTTTATTTACGAGGATACTCCCGACCAAAGTAAAGCTACTGCCGATGTAAAAAAAGATATGGAATCTCCATCACCGATGGATCGGTTGGTTTGCGGTGATGTAGGCTTTGGAAAAACGGAAGTAGCAATCAGGGCTGCATTTAAAACCTGTTTGGATGGGAAACAGGCTGCTATCTTAGTACCCACTACTATTCTTGCATTTCAGCATTACCAGACTTTTAAAGAACGACTAAAAGATTTTCCAGTAACGGTGGATTATATCAACCGTTTTAAATCTGCCAAAGAGAAAAAGGAAACAATGCAGCGGGTAGAAGAAGGCAAAGTGGATATCATCATTGGCACACATGGTTTGCTGGGCAAAGAAGTGAAGTTTAAAGATCTTGGATTATTAGTAGTGGATGAGGAGCAAAAATTTGGTGTAGGGCATAAGGAAAAAATTAAGACAATACGGACTGCAGTTGATTGTTTAACATTAACGGCGACACCAATACCAAGAACATTACAGTTCTCATTGATGGGTGCCAGGGATTTAAGCATCATGAATACGCCACCACCGAACCGGCAACCAATTCAAACTGAAGTGCAGGTGTACAATGAAGATTTTATCAGGGAAGCCATTTATTTCGAAACAGAAAGAGGCGGACAGGTTTTCTTTATCTACAACCGCATTGCAGGATTAGCTGAGATGGCTGCGATTTTACAAGCTTTATGTCCTGATTTAAGTATTGGCTATGCACATGGACAAATGGAAGGTCATGAATTGGAAAAACATATCCTCGATTTTATAGACAGGAAATATGATGTGCTGGTATGTACTAATATTGTAGAAAGCGGTGTTGATATTCCGAATATGAATACGATCATCGTCAACAATGCACACCAGTTTGGGCTAAGTGATTTACACCAGTTAAGAGGAAGGGTGGGAAGAAGTAATAAAAAAGCCTTCTGTTATTTATTGGCTCCGCCGATGAGTACGTTGCCGAATGATTCAAAGAAAAGATTACAAACATTAGAGCAGCATAGTGAACTCGGTAGTGGTTTTCAGATAGCCATGCGGGATTTAGATATCCGTGGTGCCGGCAATTTATTAGGTGGTGAGCAAAGTGGATTTATGGCAGATATTGGTTTTGAAATGTATCAAAAAATATTGGATGAAGCCATCCGTGAATTAAAGCGAACGGAGTTTAAAGAATTGTTTAAAGATGAAATTGCGAAGCAGGATGATTTTGTGGCGGATTGTACCATCGATACTGACCTGGAAATTTTAATCCCCGATGACTATGTAGAAAGTATTGGTGAGAGATTGTCACTATACCAGCGATTGGATAATTGTGAAACGGAAGAGGAATTGCTGGGTATGCAACAGGAAATGGAAGATCGTTTTGGTGCATTACCACAACCGGTTAAAGATTTATTTATCACCGTCCGTTGCCGCAAACTGGCCGTTGATTTGGGATTTGAAAAAATGAGTTTGAAGATGCAGACGCTGCGTTGCTTCTTTATCAACCGTCCCGATTCTCCTTATTTTGAATCAGCTACTTTTCAGAAAATAATTGAGTTTCTGCAAACTGCTACCAACAAAGGCAAACTAAAACAAACCGGTAAACTTTTTCTCCTGGTAGCTGAAAATATGATGAGTATGGAGGATATGCACCGGTTTTTACAATCAATGCATAGGCACTGTTTTTCGTTTTCTGCAATTTCTGCTTAAGGTTTTTACGTATTTGCCTCTAATCCTTCACTGCATTGGCTTTTCTCAGGGATTTGTATTATTTTTAATACTTTAATATTTGCTATCACTAACGTCCTAAACACGAAAATTAAAGTTCTTTGAAATATTGATAAATAAAGCGTTTGCGGCTAAAAAAGCATTCAAACGATTTGAAATTGTCCAAATTGGGCGATGAATACCGGAAAATATGTTTTTGCCCAGAT
>JANNQR010000085.1:0-51819 GCA_031400855.1 Chitinophagaceae bacterium
CAGCATAAGGCGGGGAAAAACGTCTTTTTAAATCGACTCTCATTGTAAATCACACACAGCTTCGGGTACACAAAAAAATCTGAATCTTGAAACGGGCTTTAAATAAGAAAAGAGGTCATCCTTTTGGGACAGCCTCTTTTCGCTTTCATATTAAACAAATCTTAAAATCCTTTTTTAATTGCTGGTTGTTCTTTTGTCTTTGCAAGATTTTGCTGACCAATCATGTCATTCATAACTTTTATAGCCTGGTCAAGATAAATATCTTTCTGCAGGCTTTTTATCCATTGTGCAAACCGATCCTGCTTGTTCTTATCATTTTCCCAGCGGTTCACTTCACTAGGAAGCGCCGAAACGTCTATTGAATCTGCCAGTTTCAACAGTGTTTCCATTTGTTTAACCGTTGCACGGATTGCAGTTTGCTCTTTGCGGTATTTATCAATCTTTAGAGAATATTGCTTGTCATTTTGTTTTGATAACCAGTCCGAATTTTCTTTTATCGTTTTGAAAGTAACATCATTTTGCAGCCGCTGGTTACTTAGTCCCTGAATGACTTTTAAATCATACCCGGCACTCCAGTTTGTATAAGGAGTTTTACCAATTTCATCCCAGGGTAAGGCATCAGAGTCATCTTTTTCTCTCACTTTCAGGTTTTCAAGTACATCAGGTAAAACTATATCGGAATAAACACCTTTTAGCTGTGTAGAGCCACCACTGATACGATAGAATTTTTGTAAGGTGAGTTTTACAGTCCCTAATTCTGCACTTGAAACTGAAAAGCCATTTTCATCCAGACCTATATTACGTTGTACTGTACCTTTTCCATAAGTAGATGTGCTGCCAATAACAATTCCTCTTTGATAATCCTGTATGGCGGCAGCAAATATCTCTGAAGCAGATGCGCTGAATTCATTCACCATAACTGCCAGTGGGCCGGAATATAAAACGCTTTTATCTTTATCTTTCAACACACTGGGCTTGTTATCTCTGTCCTTTACCTGTACAATCGGGCCATCTTCAATAAAGAGACCAGCCATTTGTACTACATCATATAAAGAACCGCCTCCATTATTACGAAGATCGATTACTATGCCATCAACATTCTCTTCTTTTAATTTTGTAACTTCCTTTGCAACGTCAATATAACTTCGGGGTCCATTTGCATGATCAAAATCTGCATAAAACTCCGGCAAAAAGATATAGCCGATTTTAGAACTTCCTTCTTTTACAATAGCACTGCGGGCAAATGTTTCGTCCTGAACTATTTTATCACGGATAAGAGTAACTATTTTAATTTCCCCATTTAATTTTTTTATAGTAAGACGGACTTCCGTTCCCATTTTACCACGAATTATTTTAACCGCATCCGTAACACTATAGCCTGTAAGATCGATAGGTTCTTCCTTACCCTGAGCTACTTTCTGAATAAGATCTCCCTGTTGAATTTCGCCAGACTTAAAGGCAGGGCTTCCGGATAGCACACTGGCTATTTTTATATTGCCATCTTCATACTGGAGAGAGGCGCCGATACCATAAAACTGTCCGCTCATTTCTTCATCAAAATATCTTTTATCTACAGGAGGAAAAAATTCCGAATGCGGATCCATCGTAGTTGTAATGGCATTTACAAACAAATTAAATTTATCATCATCATTAAATTTTAAGCGATATCTGTCAAATGTCCTGTCTATAATTTTCTTTACCTTATCACGGGCATCTTTTTCGAGCTCTGCATCGGACTTTACCAAAAATCCATCTTTGCCTTTATTCTTTTCCCGGGTATCCTGCAAATCAATATATCTTTCTAAGGTCATATATTTCATTTTCTTTCTCCAACGATCTTTTCTATCTGCATCTGTAGCTGAATAATTCAGCTTGTCGCCATCCAGGATTACTTCTTCATCGATTGTAAAGTCAAAAGGGATGGAAAGACTTTCGGTATACATTTTTAATGTTTCCTGCATCCGTGTATCGAACAGTTTACCAGCAGCAAGAAAAAATTGAACAGGAGCACCTTTAATTTCATCATCTATTTTTGTTTCAAAATTTTTCAATGCGTCGATATCACTTTGGAGATAAAAATTTTTATCCTGATCAAGGTCATTCAGGTACTTATTGAAAATTTTCTTTGAAAACCCGTCATTGATTGATTGGGGGTCATAATGGGCTTGCGATAACATTTCGCCAACTAATTTCAAAATTTTTTCATACTTGGAGGGTGGATTATTGGAAGTTGTACGGTTTCCGGTTCCCATGGTCTTAAAGGCAAGAAATGAACCTGCCACCACCATCATAATTACAATTGGAAGTCTTTTCATATTCATAAGGTATTTAACTGCTTTATGCATAATCCAAAAATAACGCAAAATCACTGCTTTTCTTACATTTACAGGCTTTTAACAAGGGTTTTTGATGAAAGGTAGAAAAAATAGTAAGTTCTTTTACTTTTATTACTCATTACTTTCCATCAGGGTTAAAATAAAAAAAACTCTATTCTACCTTGTCGATAAAACAGAGTTTTTGGGGGTAACCAATGGGGCTCGAACCCACGACCCTTAGAACCACAATCTAATGCTCTAACCAACTGAGCTATGGCTACCGTTTAATGAAGGCAAAAATAGAGAAAATCAGGCCTGCTTCCAAAAGCAGATTTTGAATACGGCCCTCCTTTCAGTTTCTTTGCAACTCTTTTAAAAAATAAAATGAACTACTGGCTATTAATTATCATTCCAATTATTTCAGCATTTATAGGATGGGTTACCAATTGGGTTGCGATAAAGATGTTATTTCACCCACGTCAACCCAAAAGAATAATGGGCATTACCTTCCAGGGTATATTTCCCAAAAGACAAAAACAGTTTGCTGAAAAGCTGGGAAAACTGGTCAGCGCCGAATTTCTCTCATTTGATGATATTGAACAAAAAATCAGTAACCCTGATAATCTGAAGAAGATTATGCCTATGATTGAAAATCATGTAGATGATTTTTTACGTAACAAACTAAGTACAGAAATGCCTGTCATAAGTATGTTCATAGGTGATAAAACGATCATCAAACTGAAAGAATCTTTTATGAAGGAAATAGAAATATTATTTCCGATGGTAATGAAAAAATATGCTGCTAATCTGAAAGATGAACTTGACCTGGAAAAAATCGTTGTTGAGAAAGTATCCGGCTTTTCTTCCGATAAATTGGAAGAAGTGCTTCAACAAATTATGTCCAAGGAATTCAGGTTTGTAGAAATAATAGGTGCCGTTATTGGCTTTATAATTGGCTTTGTCCAGGTACTTATCACCCAATTCACTTCCTAACATTCAATTTTTAGAAGCCCCACCGAACTTTTTCCTTTTGTGGTTGTCATACTGCCATTCATCAAGTTGTCATGCCTGTGTCAACAAGTTAAGACAGCTTTGTTCGTCTAAAGACTAAATTCAGAAAAATGAAAAAATTGATTTTTGCCTTACTCCTTGTATTTGTGTCTGTTATAACATTTTCGCAACCTCCCGGAGGAATGGCAAACAGGGGCGGCGGTCAGATGCCAATCGGCCGTTTTTATGGCAAAGTAGTGGAGGCCAAATCGGGAAAACATTTAGAATACGCCTCTATTCAGTTGATCCAGAGTAAAATGGACACTGTTACCAAAAAAAAGAAGGATATCATAATTGGAGGAATGATCACAAAAGCAAATGGCCAATTCAGCCTTGACAATGTTCCGGCATTTGGTCAGTTAAAACTAAAAATCACCGTAATTGGTTATAAAACATTTGAACAACTTGCTTCCTTCGATTTAAAAATGGGTGGCGATATGAGTGCCATGATAGGTGCTTTAGATAAAGATCTGGGTAATTTGAAAATAGAGATTGACGAAAAATTACTGGATAATGTGAATGTGACAGCATCCACAAACCCCGGTTTAAGATTAGGTATTGATCGCAAAGTTTTCAATGTAGATAAAAATATCGTTTCTGCAGGTGGTACAGCCGTAGATGTTATGAATAATGTTCCTTCTGTCAGTGTTGATCTTGATGGAAATGTAACGATGAGAAATAATGCCCCACAAATTTTTGTAGATGGTCGTCCAACAACATTAAGCCTGGATCAGATACCAGCCGATATCATAGAAAGTGTAGAAGTCATCACTAATCCATCTGCAAAGTTTGACGCATCAGGTGGTACAGCCGGTATCTTGAATATTGTTTTGAAAAAAAATAAAAAGATTGGCTATAATGGTAGTATCCGCTCAAGTATTGATTCAAGAGCAAGAATTGGATTGGGTACAGATTTAAATCTTCGCCAGGAAAAAATAAATTTCTTTTTAGGTGGCAATTTCAACCAACGCAAATCGATTAGTACCGGAATTACAGACAGAACTACCTATGGTACACCAAATATTCTGTTATCCCAAAACGACAAAAATATCAGCATTAGTAACTTTGCTTCCGGACGTGCTGGTTTTGATTATTTTATTGATAACCGCAATACTTTATCGCTTTCTGGTAATATGGTAAAAGGAAACTCCAAACCAACTACCAGCAGTATTATGGAAACTAATTTTTTGGGAAATCCAGGAACTTTTTCATTGTCTGACAGGTTTTCCAATTCACAAAATAGCTTCCAAAATAAAGGGGCAACATTAGGATATAAAAGAAATTTTCCCAAACAGGGACATGAATTAACCGCTGATATCAATTATAATTCCAGCAAAAGCTCAAATTCTAATCTTATAAAAACTGATTCGCTGGATTACTCAAGTAAAAATATATTGAAATCATCTTCGCAAAGACAGGATGGAAAAGGTGATTTCGAAACTATAATAATACAGACAGATTATGCTAATCCACTGAATGATAAATCAAAATTGGAAATGGGAGCCCGGGTAAGTATCAGAAAAGTTGATAATAAAAACAATTTTTATTTTATTACCCCTTCCGGATCTGATGTTTTCAACCCAAATGCTTCTATAAATTATAATAGTATAGACAAAGTATATGCCGCTTACACTACTTACACCAGCCAGTTTAAAAAAATTGGATACCAATTAGGGTTAAGACTGGAAAGCTCTGAATATGATGGCCGGCTACCCGATAAAGGGCAGGTTTTTAATATCAAATTCCCCGTTAGCCTTTTCCCCAGTGTTTTCCTGAGCAACAAATTGAAAAACGACCAGGAATTACAATTTAATTACAGCAGGAAAATCAATCGCCCTAATTTCTTTCAGTTATATCCTTTTACTGATTTCTCAGATTCACTCAACATCAGCCGTGGTAATCCGGGACTAAATCCTGAATTTACCAATTCAATTGAGTTGTCTTATCAAAAAGTTTTCAAAAAAAATAAGAATAATTTACTGGCGTCTATCTACTATAAAAATACAACTGACCTCATCTCCCGTTTCCAGGTACAGGAAATAGATCCTGTTACCGGTAAAAATATATTAGTAAATACCTATATCAATGCTGCTTCCAGCTATATAACTGGACTGGAAGTAACTTTAAAAACAAAAATGACCAAGTGGTGGGATATGACAACTAATATGAATCTCTTTACTTCGAAAATAAATACGGGTATTGCAAGTCAACCAGAAACGGATCAATTTGTCAGTTGGTTTGGAAAGTTGAATAATACATTTAAACTCTTTAAGAATTTCACCATGCAATTGTCGGGTGAATACCAGTCCAAAACTATTTTACCTCCAAGTGGGGGCGGCGGCGGCGGCCGTGGTGGAATGTTTAGTGGCGGTGGTGGCGGAGGTTGGATGTTTGGTCAGGCTACTTCAGCGCAGGGTTTTATACGGGCTAATTACTATGTGGATGCAGGTGTACGATATGAGTTTATGAAGACTAGACAAGCTTCAATATCCCTCAATGTCAATGATATTTTCAGAACCCGTCGTTCTGATGTTCGTTCTGAATCTCCATTTTTTATTCAGGATATATTCCGTCGTCGTGATCCGCAGATTTTGCGGGCCAGTTTTAGCTGGAGATTTGGAAAATTTGATGCTAATCTTTTCAAACGGAAGAATATGAAGAACCAGGATGGTGGAGGAATGGAAGGCATGAATATGGGTTCATAGTCAGTAAAATATTAATAGATTTAGCGATCAAGGTTTTGCATATTTGCAAAACCTTTTTCTTTTTTAAAACCAGACTTTGAAGAAAATCTATTTTACCGTTACAAATGATCTCAGTTATGATCAGCGGATGCACAGGATATGCAATACACTGGCGGAAAATGGCTATCTGGTCACTTTAGTAGGTCGCCGGCTCTCCACCTCACTTTCATTAACAGAAAAAAAGTTTAACCAAAAAAGGATTCGTTGTTTATTCAACAAGACTAAATTCTTTTATGCGGAATACAATATGCGGCTGTTCTTTTATTTATTATTTAAAAAAATGGATGCCATTTGTGCAATTGACCTGGATACAATCCTACCCTGCCTTCGTATTTCCCGGATAAAAAAAATTCCCCGCATTTATGATGCTCATGAATTATTTACGGAAATGAAAGAAGTCATCACCCGACCTTCCATTCAAAAAATATGGACAAGAATAGAAAAAAAGACAATACCCCAATTCAAATACGGTTATACGGTAAGTGAAAGTATTGCAGAAGAATTTTCTCGCCGCTACAAAGTTCATTATAAAACAATCCGCAATCTGCCGGTACTGCAACATCTTAAACCTAATGAAAATAATGAACGATTTATTCTTTACCAGGGTGCAGTAAATGAAGCAAGGGGTCTGGAATACCTGATTCCGGCGATGCAATGGGTAAGCAGCCGTTTGGTAATTTGCGGTGATGGAAATTTTATGGAGCAGTTAAAAAAAATTATCGTTGAGTATAAACTGGAAGGAAAGGTTGAACTGAAGGGGATGTTACCCCCTGACCAGCTTCAACAGATTGCACAAAAAGCATATATAGCGGTAGCTGTTCCGGAAAAAGAAGGGTTGAACCAATACCTGGCTCTTCCCAATAAATTCTTCGATTATATTCATTCCGGATTGCCACAAGTAACAGTAAACTATCCCGAGTACCAGAAAATAAATAACCTGTTTGAAGTTGCCGTATTACTTGAAAAAATAACTCCTGAATGTATCGCTGCAGCAATTAATAATTTAATGACAGATGACGTTCGATATGCTAAGCTGAGAACGAACTGTCTGAAAGCAAGGGAATTCTTAAACTGGCATCTGGAAGAAAAAAAACTACTCCAATTCTATCAGGAAATTTTTAATCGCTAAACCGTCTGATCTCTTCAACCCTGAACAATCCCATTTTTTTAATAAATAGCAACTGAATTAAATAATTGGCTAAAAAAGTAGCATTCAATCTATGAACCTGGCTATCTGGCAGATTTTGCTTTTTTAATTAATTGGGCAAGCCGGTAAAAATCAAAATAAGAAAGATTCGGTTTGCAGCTTAGTAAATTTTTCAGGAAATATTGATGAAAAGGTTTTTCACAAAATAAATATATACCTGAGAGTCCTGTTTTTCTTAACCTGCAATACCACCTGAATATCTTAACATGACTGCTCAAAAATGTTTTGCCGATATTTTTTTCAAGTAAAAGAAGATTGCCAAGTGCATTTTCAGACTTTGTCAGAAAATTATCAGCTTTTTCAAGAGATGCATGTATAACCGGATTGTTGATATAATTACATTTTACTCCGGCCTGTTCAAACTGGATTCCCCAAAAGCTATCTTCATGACCATACCCGGGCAGTTCCAGAAAATTATCTAATTGATAAAATATTTCTTTTTTGATCAGAAAATTGTTAGACATAAACCCCGGTGAATGAAGATCACCGGACTTCCTGCTTTCCCTGATTGTTCCATATTTCCAGTGCAACATCAACTCACAAGCAGATGGGGGTGAATCACTATAGTTCCTGCCACCGGATGCAAGTTCAATGCCCATCTCCATCATTTCAAAATAAGTGAGAAGAAAATCCCTTTTGATAATCTCACTATCACAATCAAGAAATAAGAAATAGTCGAATCTTGCAAATTGTGATAAAAGTAAACGGGAAGCCATCCGGCCTTCATTCTTCACATTACGGTGAAAAGAAACAGAAGATTTATTTTGTAATAATTGGTTGGAAGAAATGAATGAAAGGTCAGAGCCGTCATCCAATAAAATAATCTCACCTTCCTTTCCACTTGCAGTTAATTGCGCAGATAGTTCGTTAACTAATGAGCTGACATCAAAATTATAAACCGGTATGAGGATAGATAATCCCACGGATTTATTCAATACTTATACTAGCGTTATCGATTACCCTGCCTCTTTCGGTGCGAATCATACGGGCAGGAAATTTCTGTACAACTATATAATCATGTGAGGCCATAACCACAGCCGTATTATAGTCTTTTGAAATTTGAAAGAGTAATCCCATTATTTCATCAGATGTTTCTGGGTCCAGGTTACCAGTGGGCTCATCTGCCAGTATCAATTTGGGAGAATTTAATAAAGCCCTGGCAACATCTACCCGCTGTTGTTCGCCACCGCTCAATTCAAATGGCATCTTAAACCCCTTCGATTTCAAGCCTACTTTATCCAGTACATCCATTATTTTTTCATTCATCAACTTTTCATCAGTCCAACCTGTAGCTTTTAACACAAACTTCAGGTTTTCATTTACGTTACGGTCTGTAAGCAATTGAAATTCCTGAAAAACCACACCCAGCGTACGGCGTAGATAAGGAACTTTTTTCCAGTCCAGGTCACGAAGATTAAAACCTGCGACAGTTCCCTCACCTTCAGTTAATGGTAATTCTCCATAAAGAGTCTTTAACAGGCTTGATTTACCAGTTCCGGTTTTACCAACAAGGTAGACAAACTCTCCTTTATTGACTGTAAGTTGAATATCCTGTAAAATAAGATTACCGCCCTGGTAGATATTAGCGTTGCGTATTTCAATGATGGGTTCTGACATTTGAAAGGTTTGTTGCAAAATAAAGGAAAGTAGGTTAACAAATTTAAAAAACTAGTTCCTGATTTTTAATTTTAATAAGCAATGTCTTCTTCTCACTCTTCTCCACCCTGCCAATAACCTGTGCATCCACACCAAACCCTTTTGCAACAGCGATTATGTCAGCAGCATTTTGCTCACTCGTATATATCTCCATTCTTGTTCCCATATTAAAAACCTGGTACATTTCCCGGTCATCAGATTTGCTGGCTTCTTGTATCAGTTTAAAAATAACCGGTGGTTCAAATAAATTATCCTTAACTATCCGCATATTTTCCGGTACATATTTCAGGCATTTGGTTTGTCCGCCACCGCTGCAATGAATCAATCCATGAATTGCATCAAAGTGATTTTCGAGTAATTCTTTCATCACCGGGGCAAAAGTTCTTGTTGGACTTAAGAGTAGTTGACCGATTGTTGTTGATCGTTCGCCATCTTTTATTTCATCGGTAATATTATGAGGGCCAATATATACAACTTGCTCATCTAATGCAGTATCATAACTTTCAGGAAACCGGGCACCATAAGTTTTATGCAGGACATCATGCCTTGCACTCGTTAGTCCGTTACTGGCTAAGCCACTGTTGTAGGATGTTTCATAATCAGCCTGACCAAACCCTGCTAATCCAACTATCACATCACCTGCCTTTATCTTTTCATTTGTAATTAGTTTAGACTTTGGCCACCTGGCCGTCATCGTTCCGTTTACTGCCATCGTTCTTACCACATCACCCACATCAGCCGTTTCGCCACCCATAAATGTGATGTTAACTCCAAACCCTTTCATCGTATCAAAAAATTCCTGGGTGCCGTTAATTACTGCTTCCAGTACTTCCGCAGGGATTACATTTTTATTTCTGTCGATCGTAGAAGAAAAAAGAAGGTTATCATAAATCCCCACACAAAGCAGATCATCCAGGTTCATCACTATGGCATCCTGTGCAATTCCTTTCCAAACGGACACATCCCCAGTTTCTTTCCAGTATATATAAGCAAGAATGCTTTTTGTTCCCGCCCCATCCGCATGCATCACATTCACCCAATTTTCATCTCCGCACAATACATCGGCATATATTTTACAGAAAGCCTTCGGATAAAGACCCTGGTCAAGGTGCTTTGTGGCAGCATGTACTTCTTCCTTTTGGGCAGATACCCCTCTTTTACTGTAAAGACTCATGTAAATAATTGAGCAGCAAAACTAAATATTCAATAATCAATTATCAATTTTCAATTATCAACTAATTTCGCACCACTTTATGCAAGTACACTACGATATTGAAAGATTGCCGGTATTCCGTAATCCTGTAATAACCATCGGCACTTTTGACGGTGTTCATATGGGACACCGCCAGGTTATTGATAAACTATTATCCGAAGCCAAAGCCGTGAATGGCGAAACAGTTATCATTACTTTTCATCCTCACCCCCGAAAAGTGATTTCATCTACCATTCTTGGCATCCGGCTTATTAATACTCTTGAGGAGAAAATCGAACTGCTCAGGCTATTAGGTATTGATCATTTAGTAGTAGTGCCATTCACCGATGCATTTGCCAACCAACCGGCCGAAGACTATGTAAAGAATTTCCTGATTGATAAGTTTAAACCGCATACGATAATTATCGGCTACGATCATCGTTTTGGCCGTGACAGGCTGGGCGATTACCGCTTACTTGAAAAAGCCGCCGGTATATTCAATTATCAATTAAAAGAAATAGCTAAACACATCCTGGAAAATATTTCCATCAGTTCTACCAATATAAGAGAAGCCATCCTGCATAGCGATATTGCTACTGCAAATAAATTACTTGGATATGATTTTTTCTTTTCCGGTATTGTGGTACATGGAAATAAAATAGGCAGAACCCTAGGCTATCCCACTGCCAACCTGAAAATAACAGACGAAGAAAAAATTACCCCAGGCAATGGAATCTATGCAGTCTATGCCAAATTAGAGAATAGTGATCTTCTTGATTCTTCCCACTCCACTCTTCCTACTCCCCACTCACTTTTAAAAGGCATGATGAGTATAGGTTTCCGCCCTACTATAGACGGAAAGACAAGAGTAATAGAAGTAAATCTCTTTGATTTCGATAAAGAAATTTATGACCAGCCATTAAAAGTAATTGTAAAAAAATACCTGCGGGAAGAAATAAAATTCGACGGACTGCTGTCATTGATAAAACAAATGGACCAGGATAAAATTAACAGCCTCAAAGTCCTGTAAAAAAAAGTTCATAGCTAATGGCTTGTATCTGTCAAACCGTTAACTATGAACCATGTACTCGAAACTCAAAACTCGTAACTCTTAGTATTTTATCTTAAACTCCAGCGATTCCGGATTATCATAAAAATCATCCATTGTAGAGGTAATTGTCACTTTCTTTTTGTCCTCAGAAAGTTTCACATTTTTCCCTTCAGCTTTTTCAGCTGGCCGGGGAAGATTGATAATAAAAGTGCTTACTACCGGCAATCCCATGGCGCTGGCCTGTTTCAGCCCATTCAGATATTTGTCACTTTCTGCATTAGCATATTTTTCTTTGTTCAATTTCTTTTGTATTTCCCCGTTCGAAAATTCCAGCGTATAGTAATCGTCAAATGTGCTAGGCTCTGGCATACCTTCATCTCCCATCGGCATTTCAGCTGGCATCTGTCCTTTCAACGATTCCATCATCATCTTACCCGAAAGCTTGTTAAATTTCTGAATATCATTTAATGTTGAAAACGGGAAACTCATCGTGGTAAGAAATTGCTCCTTCTCCATATTCATCTTTATATGAATAGAACCTTTGTTCATTAATTCTTTTTCCTCCATAGACAGGTTAGTCATACTATCTGCCACTGAAGCAAATGAAAAACTTGTATCAACAGCCTGTTGTGGTATTTTATCAGTGGATGCACCGCCCATATTTTTTGCAACGGTGAGTATCTTTCCCATATCATTTGTATTCACATAGGTTCCGCTTCCGTCATCATTAAGTGTTACTTCTTGTACAGTTTCTAAACAGCCAGATAAAAAGAGTGTACCTGCTGTAAGAAGAGATAAAATTAATTTTTGCATTATTTAGTGGTTTATTTGGGAAAAATAGATGATGTAGTTCTAAAAAAAGTTGCACCAAAGGCGTCCTTTCGGGGCACAAAGAAAGGGGATTTACACGAATCACTATATTATTGTTCAGTCCATCATTTTCACCACCATTTCTTTCAACAGCGAGGCATCTTCTGTATTAACACTGCCCACTCCCACACTCTTCAGGTTGTATCGGTGAAGCAGCAACAGCACTTTTTCCACGCCAGGATAAGTGTACAGTTTGGCTGCTTGCAAATAATCTTTTATAAAATAAGGGTTAACACCAATGGATGCGGCTATTATCTTTTCATCTTTTGTACCCGCACCAAAAACCATAAAAACTTTGCTGAAAAAACTATATAAGGATGGCAACACTAATTGTATGGGGCCTGCTTTTGGATTGGCTTCAAAATATTGGATGATCCGGATAGTCCGGGCAAGGTCTTTAGCAGCCAGGGCAGATTGAAGTTCAAAAACATTAAAATCCTTACTTACCCCGATATATTGTTCAATATCATCTTCTGTAATGCTTGTCCTTTTATCCAGATTTACCGACAACTTATCTATTTCGTTTTCAATCCTAACCAGGTCGTTACCAATATGATCAACCAACAGGGCTAACCCTTTAGGCGTAATGCTTAATCCTTTTGAATGAAGCAATTCCTGTGTCCAACCGGGCAATTCCCGGTCATACATTTTTTTGGTAGAAATTAATACCCCTTTCTCTTTTACTGATTTAGTAAACTTTTTCCGGGCATCTAGTTTCTTCTCTTTATAAGAAACTACAAAGACGGTGGAACTTAAAGGATTCTCTACATAGGCCTCCAGTTTTTCAATATCCTTCATTTGCTGGGCTTCTTTCAGCAATACCACTTGTCGTTCAGCAAACATCGGATAACGGCTGCAGGCATTTACTACATCTGCCCAATTAGCATCTTTGCCATAAAATATTGATAAATTAAAAGATGCCTCACTTTCATTCAAAATATGGTGTTCAGCAAAATTGACAGCTTTATCAATAAAATACTCCTCCTCACCTTCTAACCAGTAAATTGGTTTAAAGCTTTTCTTTTTCCAATCGGAGATGATCTTTTCCACACTCATAAAACGCTAAGATACAGGCTTTCAGCTGTGTAAATCTGTGTAATTTTTTTCCTTTTTGGTTTTATTTAAATCTTTTTGGCACAATTTTCGAAAGTCTACGACCCTGACGGAGTTTATTTAACAATAAATAGAGAAAATGGAAGCATGCGGCAAATTACCTTGCGGCCATTATTAATTATCAAAAAAAAATATTAATTTAACACCAAATCACAAAATCCTTTTATGACAAACACTAATTATCCCTCGCCTACACCCACCCCAGTAAGCCAGGTTCCAAAAAACAAGAACACCAAAAACTTAGTAATTGGTCTCCTCGCTGTCGGATTATTAGGCAGCTGGGCCTATTTACTGATTGAAAAAAGTAAAGCCAAAAAAACTGAAACTTCACAATTGGCGACTATTACAAAAATAACATATGAAAAGAGTGAGTTGCTGGCCAATTTCAACTCATCATTGGCCAGATTAGATTCGATTACTGGTGCTAATAATAATTTACAGGGTGAAAAAACAGCCTTACAAAAAGATATAGAAACCAAAAAAGTTGAGATTCGTAAAATCCTTAATGATAAGAACGCAACACAGGCACAATTGGCGAAAGCAAAGATTATGATCGCTGAGCTAAACTCGAAGATTTCTGGCTATGAAGTGGAAATTACAAGACTCAATGGTGAAAATCAGATCCTTAATGTTGCTAATAACACATTGAGTCAGGAAAAATCAAATCTGGAATCTAATCTTGTGACTAAGAATGCGGAAAAAGAAGAATTGGAAAAAACCGTTGATGTAGCTTCTACTTTCTCAGCTTCAAACATAAAAGTAATACCTATTGATGAAAAGCGGAGTGGCAAGGAAAAATCACAGTCTACTGCAAAAAAGGTAGATAAATTGGTTGTTTCATTTGAAGTGGAAAACCGCATTGCAAAAACTGGTCCTGCAGATATGTACCTGATTGTAACCGCTCCTGATGGAAAAATTATTTCAGAAAGTGGTGTATTAAATACCCGGACTGATGGAGATAAAAACTTTACGGCAAAAATTCCGGTTGAATTTGTTCAAGGCCAGCGCAGACCAGTTGAGTTTCCGATTAGAAAGGATGATTTTCAAACAGGTGATTATAAAATTGAAATTTATCATAATGGGTTCAAAATTGGCCAAAGTGTAAGAAATCTTAAAAAAGGTGGCCTATTCAGTTAAAAGCAATTAGCCCAAAAGCACTTAAAACCGCCTTTGTAATTTAATTCAGAGGCGGTTTTTTATTATGTTTTTTATGGAAAGATCATCTTAAACCCATTAAAAATATACAATCCCATTCCTTGTAGTTATTGTTGATAGAATGGGTATCGCACTTAAACACATTTTCTACACATATTCTCCCTTATCTATCTCAATTCGCAAATCCTGTATCTCATTATAGTAATTTTGCCATCAAGCAAATTACTACCCCATGCTCAATAATTATTTACAACGGTTATCATTGCTGACTTTTTTAATATTATCGGCATTTTCCTTAGCCTCACAAAACAGTATTAAACCAACTTTTAATAATTCAACTACATATACCGGTATTGAAGTGGGGTCCAAAGGGGTAAAGATGAGTGTTATTGAAATGGGAAAAAATGCCCGGACCAATGGAGCAATTAATATTATCAAGGATACTTCAATTAATACAGATTTTATTTCCTTTACTGAATCCACTTTTCAAGCCACTTTAAAAGGGTTATGCAGTTTGTATAATACTGCTGAAAAAGAATACAAAATTCCATCTAAAAACATTTTTACCGTTATCAGTAGCGGCGTAAAAATGCAGGCAGAAAAAGACACAAAACAAGCCTGGGTCATTAACCTGATCGATTCATTTCGGGTTAAAATAAAAGAACCCAATCGTAAAGTTGAAATTATAGATGTAAAAGAAGAAGGCAGATTATCTCATCTGGGAATTGTTCCTGATGCAAGACGCTACGCCACTTTTTTAATTGATATTGGTAGTGGTAACACAAAAGGCGGATTTTTCCCTTATGGTAATACTAAAGATTTTAAACTTTTTCAAATTAATTGGGGTACCAAGAGTACTGCCAATGCGACCAATAAAAATTGCGGAGATGATCAAACATTTGAAAATTATAAAAAACAACTTTTTAGGGTTTTAGCAGGTGCCGAAAATTCAGAAATTATTTATGCGGTCAATTCCAGCGGTGCATACCCTGTTAGCGATAATGTAGCAATAAGCGGTGGTATAGCCTGGGCTACTGCCACGTTAATACACCCGGAAATGATAGATAAGAACATCATACCAATCAGTTATAAAGAACTGGAAAAATTCAGTAACAAACTATATAATAACTTTGATGCTTTATCTCCTACTTTTTTATCGGTGAACATTAATGTACCCGACCAAAAACAAGCGGCTTTTAAACAAGTAACTACTGTTCACAAGGTCTTCGACCAGAAAGCAATGATGGCTGGTGTTGGACTTTTATTAAAGATCATGAGGCAGTTTGAATCAGCTTTTGGTGGAAAAGAATTTTTTCTTGTTAAAAATGGCCAGGTTGGTTGGGTTTCAGCATATGTTGATGAGAGTATAGAAAAATAACTGAACATAGGTTTTCCACATTGTGGACTCTTTTTTCTTCCTGATAGTCTCTTATTTATTAGTTTGCTCTGGTGAAAGATACAAAAACACTTTTGTTAGGCATGTTATCTGCAGGACTTGTTGGTACATGGGTTTATCATCTCTATGATAAAACACAATACACAAATAAGAGAAATGAAGTATTTATCAAAGATTCTATTGCAGTAGCCCAGGGGGTCAGGGATTCTTTACATAAAATTTATTCGTATACAATCAATAACCTTGATGCTGAATTAGATTCTACAAAAAGTACCGCAGGCTTACTGAAGGGGGAACTCAGTACTAAACTTGCTGAGATAAAAAAGTTAAGATTTGAAATAGCCAACATCCTTAAAAGAAATAATTTCAATAAAGAAGATCTTGATCTGGCAAAGAAAAAAACAGTGGAGCTTCAGCAGCTTGTTGCAGACTTACAAAACAAGAACACTACCATTGAAGAAGAGAAAAACCAGATATCAGATATACTGGATAAGGTAAACATACAGGTAAAAAGTCTTGAAGGGAATGTGCAAAAGCTGGACCAGGCAAATAAGGTGCTAACTGAAAAAGTAACCCTTGCCTCCACATTTATGGCTTCGGAAATAAAATTTTCTCCTGTAACTTTTAAAAATGATAAAGAGCTGGAAACAAACCAGGCAAATAAAGTGAGTAAATTTGTCATTTCATTTACAGTACAAAACAATTTATCTGACTATGAAAACACAGGTGTATTCGTTGTTATCACTCAACCAAACGGAAGTATATTAAAAAATGAAGATGCCTGGGAAACCAACACACTCAACTTACAATCAGGTAGTCGTATCAACTACACAAGAAGAGTAAAATTCGAATATCAGAAAGGCGAAAGTAAAAAGGTAATTTTTTCGCTGAATGCTGAAGAATATTTAAATGGCACCTACACGTTACAACTTTATCACAATGGATATATGATCGGGCAGATAATGAAGACGTTGATTTAGCTATACCAGGCTAGCAAGTAATAAGGGTATTTAAATATAATTATCACCAAAAAATCACCTCCGGTCTGCAAAACAACCAAAAACTCTGGTTTACATTCTCTTAATTGCTTCCCTTGCTTAATAGACATGTTCCAAATAAAATGAAGATTTGCTCCCTTTCGTATCAGAAATTTCTTTTAAGCAATGCCAAAAAAAATAGAAAAGCCCCGGATCACTCCAGGGCCTTGCTTGCCGTTAGTATAATTTTGGTTGCGACAGTTACAACTTTACAAACTTCATCTTCATAGACTCCCCATCATCCTTTTTCGCTGCAATGAAATATACACCGCTTTGAAGATATCTTATGTCAATTTGCATATTTTTAGACGTAATCATCACATTCATAACATTTTGTCCTTGCATATTCGTCACAAAAATAATTTTGCCAATCCAACGAGGATCGTAATTCAAATCCAGATTTAATTGGTTTACTGTGGGATTGGGATACAATTTGGGGTGAAGCCACTGTGGGTCTTGTTCTGGCAAAGGTGAATTAAATATCAGTGGTGTATTCAGCCCCTTCGATAATAATAAAGAATTTCTGACCCCACCATTAGCAAACTGAGCCCTCATTCTTGCCTTTTGACCCTGCGTAAACATATTGGTACAATTATCATTGGTAAAGTCCATATAATTCATATACATGTCACCATACGGGCTGTTGCCACAAGTAATACGTATTGCAGAAGGGCAGCCAACTGTGTAACTGGCTTGTTTTGGTGTATCACTTACTCCATCATCGCCGCAGTATTCATCTCCCCACAGGTGTTTTAAATGAAGCCAGTGTCCAATTTCATGAACTGCTGTTTTACCTAAATCATATCCTAAAGTCCCGGAACCAGTCCCAAAAGCTGCGTAAGATATAACAACACCATCTTTTTTTTCATCCCCACCTGGTAAGGTGGCATAACCTGCAAATTTATCCAGGTTACAAACCCAGATATTCAGGTAACTTTTAGGATCCCAGCCATCATCACCCATATTTGCAGAAAATTTCATTTTATCATCTGCCTTCCATTTAGTAATGGGAGTGTATTTACGGATAATACCGCTCGTTGATCTTTTTCCCGGGTCAGAAATGGCTAATTGAAATTCTATCTCACAATCGGCAGCAAACTGTCGGAAATAGGCCGGAGCGTTGGCTGTATCGTTATTTTTCCTTCGAAAGTATTTATTAAGGGCAGTTATCTGGCTGGCTACCTGCTCATCTGTTACTTTTTCAGATGCTGTGTGATAAAGTATATGAACAACTACAGGTATTTTAATAACAGTTCCCTCAATCCGGTTGTATGTTCCAGGAGCTAATTGCTGTTTAGAAAATAATTCTATTGCGTTTATCCGTTCAATTAGTGAAGGATTGTTTTCCAATTGTTCTACCTGGTAATCGGCAGATGCACATCGTTGTTGTGCTGATAGCTGGCTGATCAGCAAAAAAGAAAAGCTTATAAGAATGTATCCCACCTTCATTGTTATATGCAATTAGTACGTTATTAAAACATAGCAAATACAGTATTGCCATGAGCTAATCAAGTGGGATTGGAAATAATAAGAGGAAATTGGGGAATTAAGTAAGGCGATTCAGGGATAGGATTTCGAAAGGGTGGAATTAGTTCTAATAACTTATTCAGCCATAAATATAATTCTTTTAATTTGTTATGCAAGTAATTGGGCAATAAGTTTTTGTATCGTAGTTTTCCGATACCGGCTGGTACCTTTTAAAAGCTTTAACAGCCATATCCGTTCCCGGAACTTATTTTTGTTTAAAATCAATTTCCCCTCTCATGAAGAAGCTATTATTTATCGCTGTCCTTTTTGTTTTTGTGTCCTGCAAGAATAAAGATGCTGAAGTCAAACCAGACGTCAATGCTCCGAAAATGATGAGTTATTCTATTATCAGCACCTACCCGCATGATACTTCCTCCTATACACAGGGGCTGCTTATCTATAAAGGCGAACTGTTTGAAGGTACCGGGAATTATGGTTTTTCCAAATTGAAGAAAGTGGATTTGAAAACGGGAAACACACTTAGCGAGGTAGTGTTGGATAAAAAATATTTTGGTGAAGGTGTTACTATATTGAATGATACCATATACCAGCTTACCTGGAAAGAAAAAACAGTATTTGCTTACACACTGAAAGATTTAAAAAAGGTAAAAGAATTTACTGTAGATCTTGAAGGTTGGGGATTGACGAACGATGGCAAAAACCTTATTGTCAGCACCGGTGGCAGTGATCTGAATTATTATGATCCCGCCACATTAAAACTGTTAAAAACACAAACGGTAACTGAATCAGGAAGCCCAAGTTATAATTTGAATGAGCTGGAATATATTGACGGTTTTGTTTACGCCAACCAATATACATTACCGTATATATTTAAAATAGACCCCGCCAACGGACAGATTGTTGCAAAAGCTGATCTTACCAAAATGTGGGACAGGATAAAGGCAATTGACCATGATGCAGAAGTTCCTAATGGTATTGCGTATGATGCAGCTACTAAGAAAATTTATATTACCGGAAAATGGTGGCCGGAGTTATATGAGGTGCAGTTTAGTCAGTAGTAATCGGTCTGGCCGCTAAATAAAAACATTCTTCTAAATGAAATCCTGTAGCGGCCTGACCGTTAAATACCAATAATATAAACCACCGAACTACACCGCTTCACATCACCCATTGCTTTCATATTTGAGCCAAGACCTTTAAAAAAAGCACCGAAGAGATTTGTTTTGCCGTGCCTGTGTTTGCTGCTCAACATCGAAACATAAAAACTATCATACCACATGGGTTGATATGCTGTAATCTTTAACCCATGCTTCTCCATCAATACCTGCATAGACTTGGGAGAAAAATGATACAAGTGCCGTGGCACATCATACGCAGCCCAATGCTCTTGATAAACAGCCGCATCTTTAGACGTATAGTTAGGAACGGCTATAAACAATTTTCCATTTTCTTTTAGCAATGACTTGAGTTTTGTAATGTATCCCTGCAGGTCATGCACATGCTCCAGCACATGCCACATGGTAATTGCATCGTAAGAAGATTCCTTTAACTGATAAAACTGGCTGATGTCTGTCAAATCGATGTTGTACAAGTCCTGTCCTACTTTTCTGGCATCTTCATCTGGCTCCAATGCAGTTACCTGCCATCCTGATTGCTTCATTTCATTGGCAAATGCACCGGTGCCGCTGCCCAGATCCAATAAACTTCCGGTTGCAATACCGGTTGTTCTTTCAATCATTTTCCTTTTTTGTTTCAATGTTCTTTTACGAACAGATTGATACAACCGGTTTATTAATCCTTTGGAAGTGTTGGTATGCGAAATATAATTCTCTGATTTATAGTAAGGAGAAATTGAAGAAGCATCGGGTACATCCTGTGTAAAGCATAGTGAGCAGGAATTACATTCAGCAATAGCAAATGTTTCACTACTTACAGTATAGTCTTTGGCTGATAAAATTGTTTTTATATCAGCCGAACCACAGACAGGGCAATTGGTATAGTGAATTAGTTGACTCATGCAGCAGCAAAGTAAATTGAAATTGGTTAAATAGTGCGGAGAACCTAAGGAAGTGGCTGATAAGTGGCTGTAGCTTCCAGCGGAATTAATTTCAGCCCATTCGCAGTTGCAGAAACGTCAACCCCATGTTCAGAAAAATACCAGCCAATAAATATCACTGACAATAAAAGCAATATCAAAGCAATGGTCCACGAATGGGATTTTTTTTCTTCCTGGTGATTCAGCATTTCTGTCATTTCCACGGAAGTTTTCTCATCCTCTCCCACCCTTACCATGTGCTCAGCTTTCTCCCGGATTACTTTTTCAGCAGTAATTGGAGCAAGCAATTCTGTTGTCTGAGCTAATGCGGTAAACTTAACATCACCGGCAAGCCCCCTGTTTAATGTACCTACACCATCCCAATTGATAACAGTGCCTTCACTTATCTGCTTTTTCATATCAAAAGCAAAATCATTAAAGCGAAAGATAGCTTCACGGTCAGAAATACCGAGTGACTGCGCCAACCAGTAAAAGAAATTTTTTCCAGGTACATGACTGGCTGGTAGAAACGCAACAGCATAAGATGGCGGATTAATTTTCCTGTTGGGAAAATCTATTTCTGCTGAGTTTCTTTTCAATAAAAAAGTGCCGATGCCCGGCACAGGTAATTCTTTATGTTGAATCAGGTATTGATACAGCTTGTCGTACATCATCAGTTCTTTTGGTCGAACGAAAATACGACTCCTCCAACAAAGTTGAACCCATACACCGGATACTGGTTCCAGCGTTGGTATTCCTTGTTGAAAACATTATTGAACTGTGTCCACAGGTTGATGTTTTTAGTAATCTTAAATTCAAGACCTGCATTCAGATCCGCAGCCCCGGCCAGTTTATCAGCAGTACCATCTTTCTTCTTATACTGCGGGCCTGTCCATGCAAACAGGTCTGTTTTCAGCCAGAGGTCTTTTATTATCTGTATCCGCATCGCAGTTTTAAATTCCAGTGGTGTTAATCCCCATGCTTTCGCATTGTCTTTCAATCCGGAATACTGATTAAAGGTTAAGCCCGTAATGAGGGAGAATTTTTCGTGAATGGCAAAACCCAGTTCGCCCCCAAAATTGGTCACTTTAATTTCCCTTTCATTTACTACCCGGAAGGACTTGCCACCCAGCCCTGTTGTGGTGTCATTAATAAATAAAGGCTGGTTGTTTAATTTATTGAACCCTACTTTAGCTGCATAACTGAAATGATCGCCTACAGACCCTTTGAAACCGGCAAATCTTTCTTCAATCCAGGTATTTTTAAATGAAGACGGCAACCACAACCAGGGGTTTTGTGATGCTAAATATTGATAGGTTGTTTTCCTGACATACCCCGTCCATCCTGCCTGGAAAGTGAATCTTTTGTCTGAGGTTGTAATATCTGCCAGCACATTCGGGAACATTTTGAAGGTCTTATTATCCCACGATGGACGGATACCAGCCTGCACATTAATCTTTGATGTTTTATACAATACCGATGGAGAAATATAATACATCGTGTTGTTGAAAGCTGTTTTGTTTTCAGGAGAAAGACGGGTAAGGTCGAAAGTGATACCGAGGTTAACTGCCCACTCTTTCCCGATTGATTTTTGCAAGGGGAGGTTCAGTACCGTATTGCTTTCCGAATTTTTTTGGTAATCACTAAACACATCAATTTTTACTTCGGGCCAATAGGTTAACCCAAATGCTGTTTTGTTCATATTATGAACTGCTACACGGCCCGCAATTGTATTAAAATTTTGTTTTAAGGAATCAATAGAAAATAAAAGTGTCTCAGGTTGGTAACCATACTTGTAAACCTTATTCTGCTTCATGCCTATGCTTGCATCCCATTCCAGGTTATTTCCCGATTTGAAAAAACCAGCCAGCTTAATATCAGTATTGGTAAATTTCTGAAATTCTCTTTTGCCATCAGAGCCAACATGTTTGGCAAAAATATTTAGCCCTGCAGTTTTTCCATCGCCAAAGGAAATACCTGCCTGTACAAACGGAGTTCTTAAACTTCCGAACCCAACTTTTACATAACTGCTGTTATTAAATTTTGCTACAGAATCAATATCCATTGCAAGCGGTTTCAATGAACCGGGCTGGTAAGCAAATAGTAAATTCTGATTGGGAATCTCGTAATTCAATTTCGCCTTGGTGGTATCCGGCGAAGGCGGTGAGGCATTGAAATTAATTTTTGCAGCTTCCCGCAATACTGGTTTGAAGTTGGACACAATATCAATGCCGCCTTTCTTGGTAGTATCTTTTTGGGCAAATGAAATTCCAAAGGAGAAAACTCCCAATGCCAAAAATAATGTCCTGTATATTGATTTCTGCATCATGTTCTTTTCTGTTTGGCCTTTTAATTATTAACCTTGCTTGATTTCCCTTCCTCTTCAGTTACCGCATTCAACTTTGCCTGTGCCTCACTTTTCAATTCCGCATTGATCGTATTGTCAACAATGCTCTGGAAGGTAGCTTTAGCATTGAAATAATCTTTTTGTTTGAAATAAACATCACCGAGCAAGATGTAGGCTTTCGTTACCCAAAAATCATATGACCCGGATTTATTGATGGTTTCAAAAGCTGCTTTTTCAGCTTCCGCTAATTTATTTACCTGCAACCAGCAATTGGCAATTTCGTACCGGGCTTCTGCTGCTAATGCTGCTTTATTTAATTGTATTACCGATTTAAAATTAGTGATCGCTAAATCATACTGTCCGCCAACCTGGTAAGATTTGGCGATTGCCATATTCGCCAGTGTTTTGTCGTCTGCGCTGCTACCCTTTGCTTCGGTTAATTCTTTTGCATTCTCAAGTGCCTCTGTCCATTTCTGTTGCTGGTACTGGCAACGGAGCAATCCCCGCATGGCTTCTAATTTATTTTCCTGACTGGCAGTGATTTGCTTTAGCTGTATATAATATGTTTCTGCCCTTGCATAATTTTTCAGTTCAAAGAAATTAATTCTGGCTGCTGTCAGTACAGATCTTTCAGCAAACTGGTTAGGGGCATTTTCTGCCACAGCATCATAGCCAATCAGAGCATTGTTCCAATCTCTTCTTGCATTATATATTTCTGCCTTGTTGAAATTTGCTTCCAATGCATATACTCCATCAGGGAATTTCTGGAGATAATTATTAAATCCTGTCAGGGCTTCATTCATTTTCTGATCATCATACTGCTTTTCAGCAGCAGCATAAGTCAGCGAATCTTCAGTGCTTATATTCAGCGGACGACCAGCATCCCGCATAAACACCGCATACTCATCCGGCTTACCATCTTCGATGTAAATTGTTTTCACATTATCAATGGCATCTTCTGCCTCCGGTGAGTTCGGATATTTATCAACTAATATTTTGAATTGCTTCAATGCTTCTGAATTATTATTAAGGTTGTAATACGCCGTTCCCATTTTTAAATAAGCCTGGGGTACTAAACTTGTATTGCCGCTTGTCTTAGTTACAGCACTTAAATACGGAATGGCTTCGCTGAATTTTTCATCACTCATGTAAGTGTTAGCAATCTCCATATTGGCGTCTGTCGTCAACGATGATTCGGGAAACTTCCTGATCATCGTATTCATTAAAGTAATCTTATCCTTAGGGTTTTTAACACCAGCCAGCATGGCATTTTGAAAAGTAGCGTAATCTTCCGCAGGCCAGGAAAATTTGATCACATTATCATACATCGTCTTCGCCTTTGCATAATCTTTCTGCATATAGTAGCAATCAGCAGTACGGATATATGCATCCTGTGTAAAAGAATTGGAACTGAGTGAAGGGTTTCTTGAAAATGGTTCAAAATAAGTTACCGCAACAGCATAGTTTTCTTTTCGCAGATAAGAATAGCCAAGATTGTATCGAACATTATTAACATTGGCTTCTCCACTTGTCGGAGAGCCTCCATTCACATATTCATGATAATATTTTATGGCATCATCTAATTTATTGTTGCGATAAGCCAACTCGCCTTTCCAGAAATTGAGCAAAGGAAGAACCGAACCGTTATTCTTATCTGCTAATGCTTTATCCAACAAGGCATCGGCTTCCGCCAATCTTCCATCGTTGATTAACTCGGTGGAACGGCCATATAAAATTCTTGGATAAAGTCGTTTTGCATTTTCTGATGGCTTGCTCAACCCTTCCAGTAATGCCTGTGCATCTTTATAGTTATTTGTATTGGCCAGCACATCTATCATCAGTTCCTTTGCTTCTGCATTGTAAGTAGAAGCAGGATAGTCTGCAAGAAAAGCACTCAGGCTGTTCAATGCTTCGTCCTGATAACCCAATTCATAAGAAAGCTTGGCGTACTGGTATTTTGAAATTTCTTTTTGCTCTGCATTGCTGCTGTTGGAAGAACAAAACAGGAAAGCATTTCTTGCATTTGTTTTCTGTCCTGTCTTTAAATAGGCATCCCCCAACAAATACATAGCATGCTGGCTCAATGAATCGTCTTTACCGCTTAATTGTTTAAAGCCATCAATCGCTTTTGCCAGTTTATTGGCCTGGTAATAGCAATAGGACAGTTCATACAAATCTTCCCGTCTCACTTTTTTGGAACGGCTTACATAATCTTCCAGATAAGGCAATGCTTTGGCATATTCCTTTTTTTCAAAGTAGGCATGCCCGATTAATTGCTTTAACTCAAGATCGTAATATTGGGAGCTGCTGCCGGACTGTAATTTATTCTGGATATAAGTAATAGCCTCATCCTTTTTACCCTGTATGTAATATATCTGGGCAATATAATAAGGGACAACATTCCCATAATTTTTTTCGTTTTCCACAATTTTAAAAGCCTCTAATGCTGCTGGATACTGACCATCTCTGAACGCTAAAAATCCATAATAATAATTTGCATCTATGTAGTTAGGATCATCTTTCAGGGTGCGGATACTATTGAATAGTGGTTTTGCTTCCGCAAAGCGTTGCAGATTAAAATAAGCATAACCCTGGTGAAACTTCATGTCAGCAATCTCCCTGTTATTGAGATTGGCAATATTTGACTGTTCGTATAATTGTATGGCCTCTGTAAATTTTTGCTGGCGGAAATAATACTCTCCCAAATGATAACTCATCATTTGAGTTCTGGCTGTATTCTTTTCCACTTCAATATATTCCTGCGCTTCTGTTTCTGCCCGCCCTTCTCCCTGCTTCAATGCACAAACAACGGTATAGTAATTAATTTCCTGAACCGTGATGGCTGTATTGGCTTTATCTGTTTCCCGGACAGATTGCTTTAATTCTTTGAACAGTGGGTATGCCAGGCTAAACTGATCTTTTTGAAAATATTCTTTTGCTTCTTTGAAAGTAGATTCCGGGTCTGTATAGTAGCGGGTCTGTTGAGAATTAACCGCAATACTTAAAAAAAAGGCTATTACCAGTAAACTTTGATTCTTCATTGATTTTGCTCTTTAAACCGATGGTGGGTTAACGTTGCGAATATTCGAATTATTTCAGCATAGACCAAACATCATTCCAAACATGTGTGGATAAGTGGTTTGTGGTGAGATGTTTAACATTTTGTTGGTTGTTTAGGGAAGTTAAGGACAAATTATTCTTCCTTTAGCTACCTGAAATATTTTATTATCATTGCATACCAAAAGAAAATAAATGAAAAAATTATTTAGTATCAGGTATTCCGACTCTTCCATTTCTTTTTCACTGTTTCTTCTCCGTCTTTCTCTAGGGGGATTAATGATTCCTCATGGGTATCAAAAATTACTGAATTTTGGAAAATATTCCGAAAAATTTACGGACCCTTTTCATATAGGTGGATCGGCCTCTTTATCCCTTACTATTTTTGCTGAATTTTTTTGTGCCATATTTATTGTTCTTGGATTAATGACAAGGCTTGCAACTATCCCTCTTATCATCGCTATGTCAGTAGCTCTCTTTGTATCCCATAAAGGGCAAATTTTTGGTGATGGTGAACATGCAGCTTTGTACCTGTTTGGCTATTTCATCATATTCTTTGCCGGACCGGGTAAAATCAGTATAGACAGGCTGATAGGGAAATAGTTATTATCTTCCCTTCTATGAAAAGAGTACAACTAATCGAATATGGTATAATCACCATCGGCCTCATATTTGGCTATAAGGCATTTGAAAGTTTCTTTGCGACTATAATACAGCTATTCTATATGTTTGGTGGTATCGGCATCGATGACATTGGTTCTCTTCAACCAACTTTTCTGATACTGACAGCTTACACAGTTTGTTTTATCCTTTTGATCAGAAGAAGCGGTCAAATTGCCGTTTATCTTGCTGGTATGTCCTCAAGTGAAAATGTTCCGTTTAAAATTGGAAAACGTTCTCTGCTTCAGGTTGTTCTTATTGGCATTTGTGCGGCAACCATCCTCACAAATCTGGCAGAAGTTATGCTATACTTATTTGAAACATTTAAGCAAGAAGCCGGCAGAAGAAATACTGGAAACGAAGGAACCAGTGTCAGTAAATATATGTTTAAAGTAGCAGCTGTCAGGTCAATAATTGCTTTTGTCGTACTATATCTTTCTAAAGATATCAGTAATTGGTTTATAAGAAAAAACGAAGTAGATGAGCTAACTTTTGATACTACTATAGAAACACAGGAATAATGTTCATCACCGAAACACAAATAAGAGTCCGCTATGCCGAAACAGATCAGATGGGTGTTGTCTATCACAGCAATTACTTTCTTTATTTTGAAACAGCCCGAGCAGAATCAATCAGGCAGTTGGGATTTACGTATGCAGAAATGGAAAAAATGGGAGTGCTGATGCTGGTGACAGATGTGCATTGCCGATATCTTCGTCCTGCAAAATATGATGACCTGATGACCATAAAAACAGTCCTGAAAGAATTGCCGGTTCATCATAAAATAAAATTTCAACAGGAAGTATTCAATGAAAAAAATGAACTGCTGGTAGCTGCTCAGATTATCTTATACTTTATGGAAACCGATGGCATGAAACAAACCGCTATGCCTGCACAACTGCTGGAGAAACTACAACCCTATTTTGACTAATTTTATCCAATGGAGAATTTTTCTGAGCCATTGCCCGGAGACCTGCCTGCCGACAGTAAGGTGAATAGTGATATGATAACTGCGGGACCTGAAATTCCAGTTATCTATCCTCCTAAATATGAAAGGCAGGAACAACCAGCTAATGTATGGCTACGATCATTTATTAGCCTGGCGGCTTATCTGGTGTTGGGATATTACATTTTTCCCAGTTATAAAATTTTATTATTAATTACAGCCATCGTAATGATTCATGAGTTGGGGCATTTTTTTGCTATGAAATTTTTTAGTTATAAAGATCTTGGTATTTTTTTTATTCCATTGCTGGGTGCTTATGTGTCGGGCAGTAAAAGGGAAGTATCACAAAAAGAATCAGCCATTATTTTACTGGCAGGGCCGCTACCGGGTATTGTTATTGGTATAGTTTTTTATTTCTTATATGAAAAAAATCCGGAGCTTTCATTAGCCGGTTTATCTTTTTATACTATTTCTTTATCATTTATATTATTAAACCTTATCAACCTTTTACCAGTATATCCGTTGGACGGTGGCCAATTGCTAAACCGGGTTTTCTTAGACGAAGAAAGCTGGGTAAGCAAAGTTTTTGTTTTTGCTTCTATAGGGTTTATGATCTGGTTTGCTTTGTTTGGTGGGCCAAAACCTTTTTATGTCTTGCTGCTTTTTCCATTGATGATGATATTACGAATGTTTGGTGACTCCAAATTAAAATCGCTGGAGAAAAAAGTTCATGACAGTGAAATTGACATGGATAAATCCTATGAAGACTTACCAGACGAAGATTACTGGAGAATCCGGAACATCATAATAGCAGAACATCCGGCATTTAAAGAAGTAGCCCCTTCACCGCCTTATGAATACGCTGCGAAAGAAGAAAAAATAATGACGACTATTCAAAGCTTGCTGCACCGTCATCTGATACAAGACCTTTCAATTTTTGCGAAAATAATTATTATAGTTATCTGGCTGGGTGCTTTTGCTGCACCGTGGTTGTTGGAAATGTACCAGGATATTCTAAGCCGTTTTAGATACTGATAAATTACAACGCTACACCCGGTGATAATCGCCTCTCCAATGCTGAATAGACTCTTTGATTTGTTTTTGAGTAAGATTTTCTTCTATTGCTTTTTTTGCCAATGCGGGCATTTCTTCATCACTGGCAAAACGAAGGGCAATGATTTGTCCCATTCTCAGTTGCTTGTCGAAAGGCTTACCTGTCAGCATAAAATGGCGAAAATTTTCTTCGGCCCGGATAGCTCTGTCTTGTGCCCGTAAAGCAAAAGCCCTCGCATACCAAAATATTAATATTAACACAAAGAAAGCCACCACTATCAAAGCGGCAGAATAATGTGTATGAGCATCGGCCTGTAGCAGGTTTACAATACTGCCGCCGAAACCTAAAATAACAAGCATTCCAGCTACATAATGATACAACGGGACCAAGCGGCTGTGATTTTTAAAATTTTGTTCTGACATAAAGGAAAGTTTTGGGTTATGAATTTTGAGTTTCGGGTTAGTATCCGAAAGTAGGACATTTCCTGCTCTTTGGGCTGTGAGATGCAAAGCCCCTCCTTGTGAGGGGTTTGGGGAGGCTGCATTTATTTCAGTTCATCCAGCATTTTATACATTTTACCCACCATTCCGGAAGTTTTCCCACTGTAGTTATTGACCAAAAAAGAGAAAATATATTCCTTCCCATCTTTGGCTTTGTGATAGCCGCAAAAACCTTTTACATCGCTAATGGTGCCACTTTTCATCGTCATACCGTTATAGTCCGGTAATGATTTGAGGAAATAAGGGAACCAGTCCCTTGTTTTGGCATATTTCAAAATCTCAACTTGTGCATGGGTCGTTACCCTGTTTAGTGGCGAAAGGCCAGAGCCGTCATAGATATTCAGTTCATTTTCATCAAGACCTTTATCTTTCCAGAATTTCTTTACAATAGCTACACCGCTATCTGTAGAGCCAAAACCTTTTTTTTCGTAGGCAAATGTTTTTAGTAACGCTTCACCGTAGAGGTTGATGCTTTTTTTGAGGAACCAGTAGATGATGGAATCGAGGGAGGGAGAATAGTGAGTACTAATGATTCTAAATTTTTCACCTTTAATCAATCTGCTAGACATATCATAAGCACCAATAGCATTTAAGTGTTTGCCTTTGATCCCTTTTTTAAAAATGAAATATCCAAAATCATTTAAAAATTCTTCAATAACATAGGGATTAGATGCGGAAATATTAAACGACGATTCGGCTATTGGAATTGTACCAACAATCAATGTGGGACCTGCACCTTGAGGTAAGTAGGCGTATGCGTTATCACCGGTACCTTTTGCAGCTGCTTTAAGTTCATTCAAATAGCCCCCACTACTTATTATGTCAACTTTTCCTCCGACTTCATACCCCGAACGAAGAGTAATATCATACTGATTTTCTTTCCAATTTATTATTCCTGGAGCAGCACCATAATAATTGCCTATATCCTGCCATATCCAACCATCAGGAATTTGTTCACCATTCCATCCCGTTGTATTAATGATTAAGCTTTTGTAGTTTTTTAAATCCCCGATCTTTTTTATCTCATTTATAACAACATCCAGAATATTTTTTTCTTTTGTTGATTCCCATCTCCAACTTCCAAATGTTGGATCACCGGAAGGCCCTATCCATAAACCCAATTCCTTTTCAGGACCAGTACATCTACCAAATTCCGTTTTATACCGGTAATCATTTCCCAGCAATTCAAACGCTGTCACACTGGTAATAATTTTTTGTGTAGAAGCCGGTGCTAACCCAACCTGTGAGTTTTCATCCAATACCACCTGCCCGGTCTTTGCATCAATTACATACAGAGAACTGATGGCATGTTTTAACTGGCTATCACCTTCAAATTGAATAAAGGCTTTTTGGAGTTTTTGGGAAACTGTCTGACCGTAAGAACCAGCAACTAATAACAAGCAACCAGAAACTAAAAGGAGTTTATTCATATTTAAAAACGATTATGCCTTAAAGCTAAAAAGAATTAAATTTGGAATATGGAAAATGAAGTTAAAGAACCGGCGGCTAAGTACAATTATGTTTCTCCCGAAGATTATCTGGTCATGGAAAGGGCTTCGCAGGAAAAACATGAGTACTTCAAAGGGGAAGTGTTTGCAATGTCGGGAGCATCTAAGCAGCATAATTTTATTGCATCTAACCTTAACAGGATTATTGGCCCACATGCCCATGAAAAAGGGTGTAAACTATTTGGAAGCGATTTCAGAGTACACATTCCAACCAACACACTTTATACTTACCCTGATTTCACCATTGTTTGCGGAGATAACCTGTCATCCCTTCTTCATACTGATAATCTTGCCGCACCATCTGTTATTATAGAAATACTTTCTAAATCAACTGCTGACTACGACCGAGGTACTAAATTTAACTTTTACCGGGAAATAACATCACTTAAAGAATATATACTAATAGACTCCACAAAAATATCAGTTGAAATATTTTCAAAACAGCATGATTCGAAATGGTTGCTATCGGAATGTAAAAACATTGCTGATAGTTTTTATATTGCTACGATCGATCTCACCCTTCTTCTGAAAGATGTATATGAAGATGTGAGTATCCAAGAATAATTAAAAAAACTCCTTTGAAACAAATTACTGCCTCCATCATCACTATCGGCGATGAATTACTAATAGGCCAGACCATTGATACCAATAGTGCATTTATCGCCCAGGAACTGAATAAAATCGGGGTGTGGGTACGCCGCCGGGTAGCAGTTGGTGATGTGTATGACGATATCTGGCAGGCACTGGATGAAGAAAGTAAACTTGCTGATATTATAATCATTACCGGTGGCCTCGGCCCTACTGCGGATGATATTACTAAACCATTGCTTTGTAAATACTTTGGTGGAAAATTAGTGGTCAATGAAAAAGTGCTGGCACATGTAAAATATTTATTTGAAATAGTATTTCGCCGCACCGGCCCCATGCTGGAAAGAAACCTGAAACAGGCTGAAGTTCCGGATGTGTGTACGGTATTGCACAATGAGAGGGGGACTGCACCGGGGATGTGGTTCGGCCCCCCCGCCCCCCGAAGGGGGGATCTGAAACCCAATAGTTCAGAAAAACAGCAAGCCTATTCAAGAGCTGATGTCCTAACATACGGGCTGCTCAAAGAGTTTGTAAAAATACATCGTCAACATCCTACTGAAGCTGAAAGAGTTTTATGGGAAATTGTGAGAGGTAATAAAATGGCAGGCTTCAAATTCAAAAGACAGCATATTATTTCAAATTATATTGCTGATTTTATTTGTCTATCTGAAAAACTAATAATTGAAGTTGATGGACTATATCATCAATTGCCAGATAACATAATAAGTGATGAAGAAAGAACAAAAGATCTAAATAGACTCGGATTTGAAGTTCTCCGCATCACAAATTCACAAGTACTAAATGATACTGATAATGTAATCAACGCCATTGTTCTTCAGGTTAAAAAAGGAAAGTCTAAATTATCGGAGAACAAGATCCCCCCTTCGGGGGGCGGGGGGGCTGTATTTATTTCCCTTCCCGGCGTGCCACATGAAATGAAAGGTTTGATAAAAAATGAAGTAATCCCAAGATTGCTTTCAACATTCAAACTGCCTGCCATCGTCCACCAAACGGCATTCACTTTCGGGCAGGGAGAATCAATGCTGGCAGAACTGTTGAAAGATTTCGAGCCTTCTCTACCTTCACATATCAAGCTGGCTTATCTGCCTAATTATGGTATGGTAAAACTGCGATTGACTTCGCAGGGAGATAACAAAGCGGCAGTAGAAAAAGAATTGAAGCCTTACTTTGAAAAACTGCAGGAGTTAGTAAAAGAATACCTTGTTAGCAATGAAGATGAAGGCCTGGAAACAGTGATCGGTAAACTCCTGAAAGCAAAAGGAAAAACAATGGCAACTGCTGAAAGCTGTACCGGCGGTTATATTGCTCACCTTATTACTTCCATTCCCGGTTCATCGGTGTATTATAAAGGTAGTGTGGTGGGCTATGCCTATGAAGTTAAAGAAAAGGTATTGGGCGTTAATCACAAAACACTGGAAACAGTTGGTGCCGTTAGCAGTGAAACAGTAAAGGAAATGCTGAATGGTGTTCTTAATATTATAGATGTTGATTATGCGCTGGCGGTTTCCGGCATTATGGGGCCGGATGGCGGCACAGAAGAAAAACCAGTCGGAACTGTATGGATTGCTGTGGGCAACAAAGAAAAAGTGGAAACCCTGAAACTCAATCTGCGGTTTGACAGGCAACGAAATATTACCATCACTGCAAACAATGTTCTCAATTTTTTGAGAAAATTTATCCTTAAGAATTAAGTCCGATCCGGCAACGAACAGATTTTCCAGATAAACGGATTAAAAGGAAACAATTACCTTTGACCGATTAAGCGATTAGCCTTTCAACTTGCCGAATAGCGATATACAGTACAAGTGTGCGATGCAAGGGACGATGAGCTATATTCTGTTGCTGGTAAACAAATAAAAAATTATGGCTGTTGTTGATTTAGTAATGCCGAAACTGGGTGAAAGCATCATGGAAGCTACTGTGCTCAAATGGCATAAGCAACCCGGTGATTCCATACAAATGGATGAAACGCTGCTTGACATTGCTACTGATAAAGTAGATAGCGAAGTGCCGAGTACTGTAGCCGGTGTGATAGAAGAAATTCTATTTAATGTAAATGATGTGGTGCCGATTGGAACAGTGATTGCAAAAATCAGGACGGAAGCAGTTTCGGGTTCTGAGTTTAGAGTTCCGGGTGAAACTCCGAAAGCACCAATGGCTGAAAAAATTCAGGAAGCAGTGGTTGTAGAAGCCCCACAAACTATCAACTACCAACCACCAACTACTAATGGTTCATCCAATCGTTTTTATTCTCCATTGGTTTTGAATATCGCAGCCAGTGAAGGAGTGAGTATGACGGAACTGGAAAATATTCCGGGTACTGGTAATGAAGGCAGGGTGACGAAGAAAGATATACTGCAATTTGTGAGTCAGAGAAAATCAGGAGTCGGAAGCCGGGAGTCGGGAGTTGGTAACCGCAACGAACCGATGATTATCCCTGTTTCGAGAGTAGAGCAGCAACAGACAACTAGCAACCAGCAACTAACAACTTATACAGGTAATGTAGAAATTATAGAAATGGACCGGATGCGGAAACTGATTGCTGACCACATGGTGAGGAGCAAACAGACCAGTCCGCATGTAACCAGCTTTACCGAAGCAGATGTAACCAACCTGGTACAATGGAGAGACAGGGTAAAAAAAGATTTCGAAAAAAGAGAAGGCACTAAAATTACTTTTACTCCTTTGTTCATTGAAGCTGTTGTTCGCTGCATCAAGAAATTCCCGTTAATTAACTGTTCACTGGATGGTAACAATATTATTATCAAGAAAGATATTAATATCGGCATGGCAACGGCATTGCCAAGTGGCAACCTGATTGTCCCGGTTATTAAAAATGCAGACCAGTTAAATTTAGTTGGACTAACTAAACAAGTAAATAGCCTGGCAGATGCTGCCCGCAATGGTAAGCTAAAAGCAGATGACACACAAGGTGGCACTTTTACTATGACGAATGTTGGAACTTTTGGTAGTTTGATGGGAACACCAATTATTAATCAACCTCAGGTAGCTATTCTGGCTGTTGGTGCCATTAAGAAACGTCCGGTGGTAATTGAAACTCAGTCTGGTGATAGCATTGCTATCCGTCATATGATGTATTTAAGTATGAGCTACGACCATCGGATTGTAGATGGAAGTTTGGGGGCTACTTTCCTGACGGCGGTGGCGAAAGAATTGGAGAATTTTAAAAGTGACAGAGAATATTGATCACAGACCTGCCTGCCGGCAGGCAGGTTACACAGATAAATACAAAGATTAATACATGATTATACAAATCCTGAACTGCGTTCAGGATTTTTTATTCCGTAGGTGCGCCGTAGGTTTTCCCTTTGAAGATGTATTTATCTCCTCTTCTTTTAATTTGATAAAGATTGTCGTAGTCGGTTTCTTTTAAATCGCCTGGAACAACGGTGGAGCTGCATAACTTATTGGCTATATCATCAATGGTATTGGAGTGCCCGACTATCAACACATTTCCTTTCCTAATCAATTTTAGTTTTTCAATAAAAGCATCTGTTGAATCCTTTTTAGGATTGTAAAGTTGTGTCTGAACAGATGCCAGATACTCATCCAATGGCTTCGCTGTAGAAATTGTACGTTTATAATTTGTTGAAAAAATATAACGAATGCTTTTACTCTTTAATATGTCTTTTAAAACAAGGGCCCTTATAATACCTGAATCTGACAGGGGCGGTTCATTAGCTTCTAACACTGACATGCCTGCCAAAGGTTTTGCTTTTTCTGCATGGCGGGTGATATAAAAGGTATTGCCGCAAGAACTAAGAATAAAAAGGCTCAAAATGGGAAGCAGAGATTTCATATTGACTATTTTAACATACTAAAATTAAACTTCATTGTCATTAATACCGTCTTTTTTGTAAATTAGTATAACTAAACCTCTGGAACACTATGAAATGAGCAAATAATGATTATCAAAACGGTAATGATTATTTACAGCGAATTCCATGTGACCCCTGAAAATAAAAATAAACACATGAAACAGTTATCCGAAACCTGGTTTGCCGAAGGCCGTATTGACTTCGAACTCAAGAAATATACTCTGCTTGCCTACCTGCAGGAAGTAAACAAACATTTTAATGAGAACAAGCTCTATCCCCAATTGGCAGATATGATTTTTCATTACAATAACATCGTGGCTTTTCGTGAAAACAAAAAATACCTGCAGGAACATTTTCCCAAAAAAATTACTGGACTGCAAATGCAAAAACTGCAATTACTGTATGAACAGATGATAGAGGACGATGAACTGATGCAGGAACTGGAAGACATAATCCATTACTCAGCAGGTAAAATAAAAAATACCATTCACAATGGGACAGAGATTTATGAATTTGTATCTGAAAAAATAAATATAACGCCTGTTGGAATTATTCCGCTGGATATACAGGAGGGTTATTTCTTTTTAAGCAGCGGTCAGGATAAAAGCACCGCAGTATATCATTACAGACTTTCGATTTTTGAAAAGCATGACGAAAAATACCGCAGCATCCGAACTTTGTTTGTTGACAACTGGCAGCGAAGTATTGCCAACACTTATGAAAATATAAAGTCAGAGTTGATCCGGCATTGGAAAGATTTGCCTAACCCGGCAGTTTACTCCATAGAAACTTCATTGACTTTTCCCATAGACGAAACATTGTTGCCAGTGGCAAAAAGGAGTTTAGTGAAGTTTATTTCGGCGGCGGCGTAAGCTCGTTAAATGGTTAATTAGTTTATTGGTGAATACAAGAGTTTTAAAACTTGTATGGTTATTTCGGATAACACGACACGAAAAAACTAATAACCCAATTTACTAATCAACTATCTCCAATCCCCAGTCCTTTCCTTTCTTCACCGCAGGTACACCTTCTGTAATCCATTTAGCAGGCTTTTCACCTTTTAACATGTAATCAAAAAACTGCTGCATACGGATTTGATAATCCCTCATGTCTTGTCGCTGTGAGAGACCATGACCTTGTCCGTTGTAATTAAACATCCAAACTTTTTTCCCTAATCTTCTGAGGCCGGTAAACAATTCAATTCCCTGGTACCAGGGTACGGCACCATCTGCATCGTTTGCCATGATAACCATGGGTGCTGTTACTTTATTCAGATGAAACAAGGGAGAGTTTTCTAAATATAAAGGCAATTTTTCCCAAAGCGTTCCGCCGATACGGCTTTGTGTTTTCTCATATTGAAACTGGCGGGCTACACCACTCTCCCATCGTATGCCGCCATAAGCACTGGTCATATTAGCGACTGGTGCGCCGGCCCATATTGCTTTGAACAGTTTCGTCATCGTTGCAACCTGTGCGCCCTGGTAACCGCCCCAGCTATGCCCTTGCAATGCCATATTAGTACTATCTGCCCAACCTTTTTTCACTATTGCCCTTGCACCACTTACAATATAATCATAGGCATTCTTGCCCGGATGTCCGGTGGTATATTCTATATCGGGAATAAAGATGATATAACCCCGGCTGACAAAGAAAGGAACATTGATTGAACTACGGATGGGTGCCGGTTCTTTGTAATCATACAAACCATCACTAAGCTTTTCATAGAAATAAACAATCATCGGGTATTTTTTTTGGGGGTCGAAATCTTCGGGTTTATAAACAAGCCCTGTTGCTTCTTTCCCATTGTAAGCTTTCCATTTGAAAAGTTCGGCGGTACCCCAATTGTAGTTGGATTGTTGTGGGTTGATGGAGGATAGTTTGGTTTCATCTCCTGTTTCGTCCAAATAACATAAATCAGGGTTATCAATAAAATTCTCCTTTGTATAAATAAAATCTCCTTTTGTGTCTTTTGCTTTAAGAATTTGTCCAAAGCTAAAGTTTTCAAAAAAGGGTATAGATGTAAATAAATCGCTACTTAATTTGTCTTTAAATGAGATGGAGGTTTTCTTGTCTATTTCATTAAATGATCGCATTAAAATTGGCTGTCCTTTTCTAATAAACCGCTCTTCTAAATCAGTTCGAACATAGCGAAACGATTGCTTTTTAATACGTCCGTTATAAGAATTTATTTGCATTGGCGGGTTCTTTGCCAAAGGATCTATTGCCCAGATATCATACCTATCATATAAAAACACAATACTATCTTTTTCCATCCAGCTCATAATCCCATAAGGTTGCGGTTCATCCGGAGTATCCCAGCCTTCCTGGTATAGGGGTACTTTTATTTTCTCTGTTATATTTCTTGTTGTAGACCCGTCCCAGGAAAAATAATTCTTAGCCTTACGATCGTACCACATTATGTATTTACCGGTAGAGGATGGATATACTTGTCCGAGCAGATTTTCTTTTACTAATTTTTTCTCTCCTGTATTTACATCAATGGCATAAATATCTTTTACGGTTCCTCCTACCCACTGACTTTCTATTCTTTTACCATAATCTGTTACCCCTACAAATATGTCGCCATCACCTTCATTGGTTTGAATTACCTGCGGTAATTCTTTACTACCGAGCCGGTGTATAGTTTTCTTTTCCAAATCATAAACAGCAAGAAAATTTTCCTGCAGTTTTGCCCGTAAACGGGCAGGTGTTAACTGTACTGTTTGCAGGTAATCATCGTTATAGTGCCAGATGTCAACTTTTGCATGTTCAAAATCTACCAGGGATGTGTCTTTGGGTGGCTGAATCGGTGCTGCTCCAAAAAATAATCGTTTTCCGTTTTTGCTGAAATTCAAATTGCCAAATTCACTGATACCCATGCCCAGTTTCATGTCCACAGTGTTTTTATCGGCTAGTAATGCTGCACTATCCATCCCAGGCTTGTAATACCAGATACGATAAAACTTCTGCAACTCTTTTGGCCGGGCATCTCTTTCTGCGAGGTAAGCAATTTGTGAGCCATCATCTGTCATAGTAAAGTTTTTAAACTCATTCCCACCTTTACTTAATACAGTTGATTTGCCCTCTTTTAAATCATAATACGATACGGTTGCCTTGCTCAATGAATCCTTTGGATTTTTTGCCTGTTCGATCAGCAGTTTGTCTCCTGTCTTGCTGAAATAATATTCCAATACGTTGTCAAAAGTCTTTTCGGTTCCGGTTTCTAATCTGCGAACTACTAAATCACTTCCTGCATCGGCAGCAGGCCCGGTGGGTTCGTCGCCATCTGCATCCTGGAGAAAGTCGGGAGTCATTAGTCCGGAGTCAGGAGAATCAGCGTCGCTATTTCTACTCCTTTTATTTCGTTGCGGAATAGATTGGATAATATTCTCCAAAGAATCTATAATGTGATTAAGACTGTCTGCTACTTTTTTATTCCCCCCTGTTTCAACCGGTTTCGATTTAGTTGGGGGTTCAATAGTTTTTTCTAACTGATAAGCTATCCAACCATAACTCTTCTGTGGTGTTTTATAATTTTTGACTTTTGCTGTTTTCCAGACCTCTTCTTTACCTAATTCTACAATCGCAATAGAATCTTTCGGCATATCATCCGCCTTTTTCTTTCTAATTTTCGCCTCTCTTGTATCCTTATAAAATGGTTTTATTTTGAATACTACATAGCGGCTATCTTCTGTTATAACAGCACCATAACCCCTTGGAACTGATTTCTTGTATTTAGCATCGGAACCTTGTATCACCAGTTCATTATCGCCTTCCTGCGGATCAATGGTGTAAACCACCCATTTGCCATCGTTGCTGATCATCCGTTCGCCGATATGCTGCCAGCTATCGTAGACAGAGTGGTCGAGCGGTTTTTTTTGGGCAAAAGAAAAGGAGACAGAAAATAATAGCAGCAGGGAAAAAAGAATACTCTTCATAGCAGTTAAATTGAATCTGCTAAAGATAAAGGGAAATACCAAAACCCGTCACGGCTTTTTGCCAGTGATTAAGCCATACTGCCATAGTCCTTTTTTCATCCCTGTATATTGAAATTTGCAGGCTTTTATATTCTTCTTCTGCATTTCCGTAGCCGGTTTGGAAAAATTAATTTTCTTCCATCTTAAATATAAACTGGCCAAAAAATAAAATTTATAAAGTCGCCTGGAGGAATGTGCGGCTTCTTTTGAAATATTACGGTAATTAATATTTTGAAAACCTGCCAGTTTCATAAACGATTCAAATCGCTGTGGCGTTTCTAAATAATTGACCTGCCAGCCATTTAACCATTGCCTGATAATCGGATTGTCATTATTATCAAATGCAGAAACAAATCCATCAGCTACTACTAACCTCCCTCCGGGCTTCAACAATCGGAATGCTTCCAGAATAAATTGTTCTTTGCTGTCTGCATAACAAATACTTTCACAACCCCATACCACATCAAAACTTGCGTCCCGAAAGCCGGTAGAACAGTAGTTCATCGTTTTAAAATCAACCAAGCCTTCAATACTTTCATTCTTCTTTGCATTTTCCGTTGCCTGCTCTACCTGTCTTTCGCTTAATGTAATGCCGGTAACCCGGCAACCAAGTGTGGAAGCTAAAAAAATACTGCTACCCCCCACACCACAACCAGCATCCAGTACTTTATCAGCTGGATTTATATCTGCAACCATCATCATCACTTCGTTCATCCTGATTAATGACTCTGGAAATGATTTTACAGCCTTATCCCAATATCCATAATGAATGGCAAGGCTGTTATTCAAGTCCCAGGAATCTTTATAAGCATTCTCCGTGTCTTTATAATATTGTATTATTTTATTATGATAATCAGTCGCCTGCATGCACGGTTAGTTTTCGTTCAATTTTTGCCAGCATAATGATATGTATGATCAATGCTACCGCAATAATAGCAAAACCAACAAAAAACCATTTACTTAGTAATTTATTTTCTCTATACACCATAAAAGCGAGGACAATTCCATAAACGGGTTCCAGGTTATAGGTGAGATTTACAGTAAATGCTGATAATCGTTTCAATGCATTTGATGAAAGCTGAAAAGCGATAACTGAACAGAACCAGGACAGCACCAATAACCAGCCAAAGTTTTCCAGACTTGGAATAAAAGAAGCAGTTGGAAATTTTTGCAAATAAAAAGGGAGCAATAATGATAATGCTAATAAACCGCCCGTCTGCTGCCAGGTGAGCATCGTTTCCACATTGATCCTTTTTAAAAATTCTCTGTTGAAAATAGGAAATAAAGAAGCCAGAACTGCAGAAATAACCCCTATAATAATACCGGTTTTGTATTGTGTATCGAAATGGAAAATAATATAAATGCCACTTAAAGTGATAAGTCCAAGCAGCAATTCAATCCAATTAATTCTTTTCTTTAAAATTATTGGTTCAAACAGAGCAGTAAAAAACCCAAGTGCAGAAAAACATACCAATGCCACAGATACATTGGCATATTTTATAGACCCATAAAAAGTAACCCAGTGCATGGCAGCAATAAATCCAACGCCTCCGATTTTCAGGATATCAATCAGTGAAATTTTTCTTAGCTTCTTCATCAGGCCAAATAAAATCCACATGGTAATGGCTGTCAGCAAAAGCCTGTACCAAACAATCATCCCTTCATTTAAAGTAATTAACCGACCCAGTATTCCTGTAAACCCGGCTAAAAACACAGCAATATGGAGTTGGAGAAAGGCTTTTTTCATTACCCCTGCAAACTAAACAAAAGAGTGAAGAAATAATAGTTGTCATACCGGAAACAGTTGGGTACTAATTTATCAATACAAAATGGTATTATTTACCAGATTGCCCGGTAGGAAAGCTTTCAGCCAGCACTTCATTTTGCTGAATTGGCTCAATAGAATCATGTTCTACTTCAGCTTTTTTTACCCTTTTCCGGTATTTATTAAACAAGCTATGCCAGCGAAGTTTTAATACACCAAGGATGCCTTCTTTTACAATGCTCTTATTCATTTTGGAAACACCTACTGTCCTGTCCTGGAAAATAATCGGTACTTCTTTTAATTTGAAACCTAATTTCCAGGCAGCATATTTCATCTCAATCTGGAAAGCATATCCCACAAAACGTATTTCGTCAAGATTAATCGTTTCCAACACTTCTTTTTTATAACACATAAACCCGGCCGTAGGGTCCTTAATGGGCATCCAGGTTATGATTCTTGTATAGAGTGAAGCTCCTTTTGAAAGAGCAATCCGATTTTTCGGCCAGTTCACCACACCCCCACCTTTAACGTACCGTGAGCCAATAGCCAGATCTGCTCCCTCATTCTTACAGGCAATATAAAGCCTGGGTAAATCAGCAGGGTTATGAGAAAAATCTGCGTCCATTTCAAAAACAAACTGATAATTATTTGCAATAGCCCATTTAAAGCCATGTATGTAAGCAGTTCCGAGTCCTAATTTACCTTTTCGTTCTTCGATAAATAATTTTTCGGGATTTTTTTTCTGCAGTTCTTTTACAATTTGCGCTGTCCCATCAGGTGAGTTATCATCAATTACCAGCACATGAAAGCCTTCATTCATAGCGAAGACGGCTTGGAGAATACTGGTGATATTCTCTTTTTCGTTAAAGGTCGGTATGATAACTAATTTCTCCACAGTGGAAAATAGAAGTGAATATCGAATTTACTAAAAACGACAGAGATACTGTGTTAAAAATTGTTCACAGGCAATAATCGGTGATCAGCTCTTTTTCAACATCGACCGGGTATAGATTTCAGTCAGTTTTTGCTTAGTATGTTGTGGAAAATCACCTTTCATCATCCAGTCATAATACTGCGGTTCTGATTTCAGGACATCAGAAACCGGCCGGCCTTTGAATTTTCCAAAATTGAAAACCTCGGTACCATTCTCCATGATAAACCGGCGGGCAAAATCAACGATCTGGTCTTCGCCAATAACTTTTAAAATAGAATCGATATTATTTCCAAGTTCCGGATATTTTACAATTTGTGCTTCCAGTATTTCATAAGTGGCAGATGCATCTACTTCAGCACCGTGTGCTCCTTCAAGCACTTTCCCACAATAAAACTTATAGGCAGCTCCCAAAGTTCTTGGTTCCATTTTGTGAAAGATATTCTGAACATCCAATAATTTTCGGTTCTTCATATCAAAATCTACCCCTGCCCTAAGAAATTCTTCCATCAGAAGTGGTATATCAAACCGATTAGAATTATAGCCTGAGAAATCGCAACCATCAAGTATTTGTTTAAGTTCCTGTGCCACTTGTTTAAATTCGGGTGCATCTTTCACCATTTCATCCGTAATACCGTGTATATCGCTGGAATTTGGGGGGATAGGTATACCCGGGTTTAGTAGCTTTCTTTTTACACTCCGGGTTCCATCTGTCAGAATTTTTACAATAGCTATTTCAACAATCCGGTCGGTTCCTAAATTAACACCGGTTGTTTCCAGATCAATAAAGGCAAGGGGTTTCTTAAGTTGCAACATCAGGTTAGTAATTTCACTTAGTATTTAAAAATCAGGATGGTAAAGTTAACAGTTTGTGGTGGTTAACAAAATCAAAATTGAAAGGAGAAAATCATTGTGACACAAAGATAACCAGTAGTTTATACTTAAATCAGGATTATTAATTATACTTAGGTTTGTATATTTAGTCTTTTTATCTTTGCATTTACAAAATAATCAACCAATCTTTACGTTAATCAGTCAAATATCCACCACATATGAAAAGTAAATCTTTTATCGCTTTAATTCTTCTGTCTATTGTATTGGCAGTTACCTCATGTGCCTCCCAAAAACAAGGTTGCCCTGGCAATCCAAATGCTAATTTCAAATTCAAAGGATAATTTCCCTCTTAAGTAAACAAATTCATTTAGGTTTTTTGGGCTTTCCGCCTGAATATTCTCTTGCGCCGCGTAGCAACGGCATCTTTATTAACAGAGAGATAAACAGAATGTAATTCTACCTCCTGCTGCTTTCCTTTCATTTGAAAGGCTCCCAATGATTCGGCCTGCAGATATTTTGGCATATCCACATTTTCAAGAATGTAACCAGAAACAATAAACTCAGCAGCAAAGTCGTGACAACGGCTTAGCATCCGGGCGGTAGTATTCAGCACATCTCCGTGATAGGCAATTTCTGATTTATATTTTCCTACCTCAGATACTACTACGGGCCCACCATGCAGTGCTGCTTTAAATGCAGGTACCCGTCCGTATCTTTTTTCGTAATACTTTTTATACCTGTTAATTTGTTTTTGAATAGCAAAAAAACATCTTACACATACTGCAAACCGTATCCCCTTCTTCGGCGGCCAGGTAACAACTATTTCATCACCCACATATTGATACACCCTTCCAAAATATCTTGCTATTGGCTCACTGATGTCATAAAAATAATCTTGCAGAAAATGGCTGTATTCCATCTCCCCCATTTCTTCTGCTATATCAGTAGAATTGTTCAGGTCAATAAAAAGGAACAACCTTTCCTCTTGTTTTATCTGGTGATACTTGCCTAACACCAGATTATAAATAGCATCCCGGCCTAATTTTCGATGTAACTCATCTAAAAAATTAGAGAACAATGAAATGATAAGAGCTATCCCTAAAAACTCAAACACTTTTCTTGTCGTAAAAAAATCATAAAGGCTATGCGGAAAAATAGTTTCGTAAGTATTAATCCTCAGCCAATTTACAATAACCATAATAAAGAAAAATAATATTATGAACCAGCAAACAACCCTGAAGGTGCGATAAACGAGATAAAACCAAAATCTTGTCCGGCGGTGCCTGCGGCGAAACTCCTGCGACTGTGTTTCAAAAAAGGCAATGGCAAAGCCAATTGGTACACTTACTATCAATGAAGTGGATAATGCTATCCCGTTGAAACCGTGTCGTGTAAAAGCATAAAAAGCAAACAATAGAACAGACAAGTATATTATATATACATTATTCTGGGAAATTATTTTCCAGGGTTGCAGCAAATCAAAGGAGGGTGTAGCCGCACGGGTAGCATAGTCCCCAATGTTTGAGCCCGGTTCGCCTATACTTGTATCTTTTTCCTCAGCCATTCAGTTTAGGTTGGTTCAATTTTGCCTTTAAATTACATTACTAATTTAAAAATGCCAGCAAAACGATGTACGAAAAGAAATTATGCCTATTTTTGCCCTTCAATCATGAGAAAATACACACATAACCATCATCATTTCTTACTCCGCAAGGGTAGGCCGTGAAGATATTATGTATAAACATAATCAGGGGCTTACTAAACAGTAAGCCCTTTTTATTTGTAATACAACAAACAAATTATGCAGGAAACACTAAGAATCGCCGTACAGAAATCAGGCCGTCTCTATGAAGGCTCCATGAAATTGCTGAAGGAATGTGGCATTGAAGTTAGCAATGGCAATAATCAATTAAGGGTGCAGGCCGCTAATTTTCCAATAGAAGTTTACTTTCTACGGGATGATGATATTCCGGAATATGTACAGGATGCTGTTGCTGACATAGGCTTTGTTGGTGAAAATGTAGTACTGGAATCAAACAAAGAAACTGATATCATCGAAAAACTTGGTTTTGGCAAATGCCGTTTGTCAATTGCTGTACCTAAAAGCGGTGTATTCAAATCAATCAATGACCTGCAGAACAAAAAAATTGCTACCAGTTATCCATTCATTCTTTCCGGGTTTTTAAAAGAAAATGAAATTACCGCATCCATCCACGAAATCAGCGGTTCTGTGGAAATAGCCCCGAGAATTGGCCTGGCGGATGCCATATGTGATCTAGTCAGTTCAGGGAGTACCCTTTTCACTAATGAGTTAAAAGAAATAGAAACCATTCTTACTTCTGAAGCAGTTCTGATCAGCAATAAAAATCTTACTGCCGAAAAGAAAGTTATACTGGAGAGCCTGTTGTTCCGTATCAGTTCTGTAAAAAAAGCAAGAAATAATAAGTATGTGTTATTAAATGCCCCTAATGATAAACTGGAAACAATTTGCAGTTTATTACCTGGTATGAGAAGCCCAACGATTCTTCCTTTGGCAGAATCGGGCTGGAGTTCTGTTCATTCAGTGATCAACGAAACTGATTTCTGGAATGTGATTGAAAAACTAAAAGCCAATGGTGCACAGGGCATCCTGATTATTCCGATTGAAAAAATGATATTGTAAGCCCCCTACCCCTAAAGGGGAATTAAAACCCAAAAGTATATGAAGGTTTATAGATACCCGGATAAAAATGTTTGGACTGAAATTGTTCAACGACCAGTTGCAGATAATGCTTCGATGGAGAAAACTGTAAGAAAGATATTGGAAAAAGTAAACAAAAATGGTGATAAGGCTGTTCGCAAATACACAAAAGAGTTTGATGGTGTAAAACAGAAATACTTATTAGTAAGTGAAAAAGAAATATTGGCAGCCGAATCATTATTAAGCAATGAATTGAAGCAGGCGATTCAGCAGGCAAAAATAAATATTGAAACATTCCATCTTTCACAAAAAGAAAGTTCAAAGAAAATTGAAACGATGCCCGGTGTTGTTTGCTGGCGGCAATCGGTTGGGATTGAAAAAATTGGGCTTTATATACCTGGTGGCACTGCTCCACTCTTCTCTACGGTATTGATGCTGGCTGTTCCGGCACAATTAGCAGGCTGCAAGGAAATTATTCTTTGTACTCCGCCTGCAAAAGATGGCACTATCAATTCTGCAATACTATATACAGCCCAACTTTGCGGCATCACAAATATTTTCAAAGCCGGTGGTGTACAGGCCATTGCCGCAATGGCTTATGGAACAGAAACCATTCCCAAAGTCTTTAAGATTTTCGGACCGGGAAATCAATATGTAACCGCAGCTAAACAAATTGTTCAGCAACAGGATGTGGCAATTGATATGCCAGCCGGTCCTTCGGAAGTATTGGTGATAGCAGATGAAACTTCAATCCCGGAATTTGTAGCAGCCGACCTTTTATCACAAGCAGAACATGGACCGGATTCGCAGGTAATTTTAATAACTATAAATGAACCCGTTGCAGAAAAAATTTCAGCAGCCATTAAACAACAAGTAGCAGCACTTCCAAGAAAAGAAATTGCTAAACAGGCTTTGAAAAATAGCAAACTGATTATTGTTGAAACTATTTCGGAAGCAGTAACTCTTTCCAACTTGTATGCACCTGAGCATTTGATACTTTCCTGTGCCGATGCAGAAACTATTTCAAATCAAATTATTTCAGCAGGCTCTGTATTTATTGGCAATTACTCGCCGGAAAGTGTGGGAGATTATGCCAGCGGTACTAACCATACATTGCCAACCAATGGTTATGCCGCTATGTACAGCGGGGTTTCCGTAGATAGTTTTGTCAAAAAAATTACTTATCAGCAATTATCAAAAGAAGGATTAGAAAATATTGCCAATACCGTAATGACAATGGCCGAAGCCGAAGGATTAGATGCACATAAAAATGCAATAGCAATAAGATTAAAATAACAAAAAAACGAAACCCATAAACCATAATTTACTTTAGGGTTTATGCCCCCTCTCTTTAAGGAGAGGTCTGGGGTGAGGTTTAAAAAAAAAGTATGGAATTTAACTTAGATAATCTTGTACGGGAAAATATTAAAAAAATGACTGCTTACTCATCAGCCAGGCATGAGTTTTCAGGAACGGCTAATATCTTTTTGGATGCGAATGAAAATTCGTTTGGTTCCCCGCTATCTGAGAATTACAACCGCTACCCTGACCCACTGCAATTAAAACTAAAAGATAAGATAAGCAGCATTAAAGGAGTTCCGGTTCAAAATATCTTTTTAGGTAATGGCAGTGACGAAGCGATTGATTTATTATTTCGTATTTTTTGTGAGCCGGGGAAAGATAATGTCCTCATCTTTCCTCCTACATATGGCATGTATGTAGTTTGTGCAGAGATGAATGATGTGAAAGTGAAAAAAGTTTCGTTAACAGAAAATTTTCAATTGAATTTGGAAGCAATTGAAGCAGCGATTGATGCAAACACCAAATTGATTTTTGTTTGCTCCCCAAATAATCCAACCGGCAACAGTATCAACAGAAACGACATTGAAGTGTTGCTGAATAACTTTGATGGCATAGTAATAATTGACGAAGCATACATCAATTACTCCAGCCAGAAAACGTTTATTCCTGAACTGACAGAATATCCTAACCTTGTTATCCTGCAAACATTGAGCAAAGCATGGGGACTGGCAGGACTCAGACTGGGCATGGCTTTCGCAGGAGAACCCATAATCAATTATCTGAACAAAGTAAAATACCCTTATAACATCAATACGGCTACACAACAACTCGCAATAGAAGCATTGGGAAATATTTCCAGCGTAAATAACTGGACAAAGACAACTGTAGAGCAAAAAGATTGGTTAAAAACTGAGCTTCTGAAACTGCCATTCACTCAAAGCGTTTATCCTTCTGATGCAAATTTTATCCTGGTTAAAATGACTGCAGCAAGAAAAATATATGAATACCTGGCCGATAAAGGCATCATTGTCCGTGACCGCTCAAAAATAATTTTATGTGATGATTGTCTCCGGATTACTATCGGCATGCCGGATGAAAATAAACAACTGATTGACGAATTAAAAGATTATATACCATGAAGAAGATTTTATTCATTGACAGGGATGGAACATTAATTAAAGAAGCACCTCCAACTTACCAGTTAGATTCGTTTGAAAAACTGGAATTCTATCCTGATATGTTTACCTGGATGAGAAGGATAGCCACCGAATTAGATTTCAAACTGGTAATGGTGAGCAACCAGGATGGAATGGGCACTCCTTCATTTCCGGAAGACACCTTCTGGCCTGTACACAGTTTTGTAATGAAAAGCTTAGTGAATGAAGGAATAAATTTTAGTGAAATTCATATTGACAAAACATTTCCAAAAGATAATGCCACTACCCGAAAACCGGGAATTGGAATGCTGACACAATACCTTAATAACGATGAATATAATATAGCTGATTCCTTTGTTATTGGAGACAGAATTACGGACGTTCAACTGGCAAAAAATCTTGGCTGCAAAGCCATCTGGCTGAATAACGATACCAACCTTGGTGCTGCCGAAATAAATGATGAGATAACAAGTTTGCAATCAACTATTGCATTAGAATCTTCCAATTGGAAATCAATTTATGAGTATCTACGGTTAGGCCAAAGAGTCATTCAGCATGAACGGAATACCAATGAAACAAAGATTCAGATACTGATGAACCTTGATGGAAAAGGGGACACGGCAATAGATACAGGGTTGAACTTTTTTAATCATATGCTTGACCAGCTTGGCCGGCACAGCGGTATTGATTTAGCCATTAATGTAAATGGCGATTTACATATTGATGAACACCATACTATAGAGGACACCGCCATTGCATTGGGAGAAGCATTTGCATTGGCCCTAGGAAATAAAAAAGGAATTGAGCGTTATGGCTTCACCCTGCCGATGGATGATTGCCTTGCACAGGTGGCTATTGACTTTGGAGGAAGAAGCTGGTTAGTGTGGGAAGTTGATTTTAAAAGAGAAAAGGTCGGCGATGTACCAACTGAAATGTTTTATCATTTTTTTAAATCGTTTTCAGATGCAGCTAAATGCAATCTGAATATAAAAGTGGAAGGTGATAATGAACACCACAAAATAGAATCTATTTTCAAAGCATTGGCTAAAGCAATAAAGGCGGCAGTTAAAAGAGATGTGGATAATCAGCAGTTACCGAGTACTAAAGGAATTTTATAGTGTCTGACATCTCGAAGAGTGTCTGACACATGAAAAGGGAAAAAATGAACATTGTAATCATAAAATATAACGCCGGCAACATCCAATCAGTCCTCTTTGCATTGGAAAGAATTGGTGTACAAGCAACTGTAACTGATGATCCGGCTTTAATAAAGGCAGCTGATAAAGTAATTTTTCCCGGAGTGGGTGAAGCAAGTACTGCTATGAACTATTTAAGAGAAAGGAAATTGGATGAATTGATTGTTTCATTGAAACAGCCAGTCCTCGGCATTTGCCTTGGCATGCAATTAATGTGTTCTCATTCCGAGGAAAATAATACTGATTGTCTGAATATTTTCGAAAACGTATCAGTTAGAAAATTTAATCCAGTTGATACTCAATTAAAGGTTCCGCAGATTGGATGGAATACTATTTACAATCTTCAATCAAATTTATTCAGCGGCATTGCACAAAACAGTTACTGTTATTTTGTACATGGCTATTATGCCGAAGAAAACAATTACAGCATAGCCACAACTGACTATGTGCAGCCTTATAGTTCAGCCTTACAAAAAGATAATTTTTACGGTGTACAATTTCATCCTGAAAAAAGTGCTGTCGCAGGAGAACAAATATTAAAAAAATTTTTAGTTATATAACATGACAATCATTCCTGCAATAGATATAATAGATGGCAAATGTGTTCGATTGACAAAAGGCGATTACAGCCAAAAGACAATCTACAATGAAGACCCGTTGGAAGTAGCCTTTCAATTTGAAGATGCCGGATTAAAACGGTTGCACCTGGTTGACCTTGACGGAGCCAAAGCCAGTGAAGTAAAAAACTGGAAGGTGCTGGAAAAAATTGCCGGTAAAACAAAGCTGGTCATTGATTTCAGCGGAGGCATCAGCACACAAAAGAACGTTGAAATCGCTTTTGATTCAGGAGCTACTTATGCTGCAGTCGGCAGTATTGCTGTTCAAGACGAATTTACTTTTTCCGGCTGGCTGCTTGCATTTGGGGCAGGCAGATTTATCATTGGTGCCGATGTAAAAGATGAAATCATCGTCATCAAAGGTTGGACAGTGAAAACAACTGTAACGGTTTTTGAACTGATCGAAAAATACAAATCAAAAGGTGTAAAGAAATTTTTCTGTACAGATGTAAATAAAGATGGCTTATTACAAGGGCCAGCAACTGATTTATATACAAAACTAATAAATGAACACCCTTCCATTGATCTGATTGCCAGTGGAGGCATTACCACCATCAAAGAAATAGAAGAATTGAGAGAAGCCGGTTGCAGCGGAGCTATCATTGGTAAAGCGATTTATGAAAACAGAATTTCGCTGAATGATTTAAAAAGATTTTTATAAAAAATGCTAACCAAAAGAATCATACCATGTCTTGATATAAAAGATGGCAGAACTGTAAAGGGAACCAATTTCATCGAATTGAGGGATGCCGGCGACCCGGTGGAACTGGCTGTTCGTTATTGTGAAGAAGGGGCTGACGAATTGGTTTTTCTTGATATTACTGCAACAACAGAAAAAAGAAAGACACTGGCAAAATTGGTCAGGGATATTGCGACACATATCAACATCCCATTCACCGTAGGTGGTGGCATTAATACAATCGAAGATGTAACTGTATTATTGGAAAATGGGGCAGATAAAATATCGATCAATACTTCTGCCGTAAAAAACCCTGTATTGATTGATAAGCTGGCAAATAATTTCGGCAGTCAATGTGTAGTAGTAGCGGTAGATGCAAAGATCATTAACAAACAATGGACAGTAGTGACACATGGTGGCAGGATTGCCACTACCCTTCTGGCAACTGCCTGGGCTAAAGAAATAACAGAAAGAGGTGCAGGAGAAATCCTCTTGACCTCTATGGAGCATGACGGAACAAAGGCTGGATTTGCTATTGATATAACCAAAGAAATTTCAAGCTCTGTTTCTATTCCGGTTATTGCCTCTGGTGGTGCAGGCACCATGCAACACTTTAAGGATGTATTTCAAATGGCAAATGTCGACGCAGCATTAGCCGCAAGCATTTTTCATTTCAAAGAAATAGCTATTCCAGATTTAAAAAAATATTTAGCTGACAATAAAATACCTGTAAGATTATGACACCTGATTTTTCTAAATACACTGATGGCCTTGTTCCCGTGATTGTACAAGACAACAGCACAAAAATAATTTTAATGCTTGGCTTTATGAATGAAGAAGCATTGAAAAAAACCAAACAGGAAGGCAAAGTAACCTTCTACAGTCGCAACAAACAACGGCTATGGACAAAAGGAGAAACCTCCGGCAATTTTTTATTAGTAAGAGAAATATTGACCGATTGCGATAATGACACATTGCTGATCAAAGCTGACCCTACCGGCCCGGTTTGCCATACCGGTTCTGACACCTGCTTTAAAGAAAACAACAGTGAATTCACTTTACAAAAATTAGAACAGGTAATTGCAGATAGAAAAGCAAACCCTGCTGACACCTCATATACTTCGTCCCTTTTTGCAAAAGGTATTAATAAAATAGCCCAAAAAGTAGGAGAAGAAGCAGTAGAGTTGGTCATTGAAAGCAAGGACAATGATAAAGAAAAATTTCTTGGAGAAGCGGCCGATCTTCTTTTTCATTATCTGATCCTGTTACAAACAAAAGAATACTCGTTGAAAGATGTAGAGCTGGTGTTGGCTGAACGTAATAAATAAAAACCCCATTAACAAAACAAATGGTTTCGTTAATGGGTAAAAATGTGGACTTGACTATCAGAAGTTCTAACCGGATACTGCATGATATTGAGCAAATCCTGAAACAATAATAAAGCCGACCCGGAAGGATCGGCCTTGTGTTATTTTTAAAAACAATTATTATTTTCAAAAATAAAAGTGGAGGCGACCGGAGTCGAACCGGTGTCCAAACATATTCGCCGAAAGCTTTCTACATGTTTATTTCATTATTAGTTGTCGGCAATGAACAGGAAACGAGCAAACCAATTCATCACTTAGCTGGATGGTCTTAAGTAACCGGCACAGCCTACGGTCACAGCATTCTGTATTTATTTTAATGTCGGCGGCGGGGCTTGGTAACAGACCAACCGGCCCGGCGGCCCTAATGACTACTTAATCACTGATTAGGCAGCCATGGCATACTGAGTATTGCCATTTGAGTTTTTCGTATTCAGATTAAACTGCTAATTACGCAACGCAGTACATGCTTACACTCTCAAAGATCT
>JANNQR010000086.1:0-31545 GCA_031400855.1 Chitinophagaceae bacterium
TGAAATGCTCCAAATTATCAGCATATCTATCTTTGATAAAGTGCCAATTAGAGAACTTTTCGCAAACCCAATACAACAAAATTTCAAAGATCTAAATCGTAACCAATTGAATATCTTCGACTAATATCAAAACGCTAGTGAACTTTTACATTAGTTATTAGAAAAGGTTTCAGAAAAAATATGCAATTCTTCTTTTAAAATTCATTCTTTCAACTACTGCTTTCAGGCTGTAATCCTATTTCACTTCTGCCTGATATAAATCAGGTTTTCTTTTGAAGTTGCTCATACCCCGCCTTTTAACCTGCAGTTACTTTAGCTCCTTATTCTAGGGAATATTATGCCTTCATCGAATCTGACAGTCAATAAAACATCATGTTATCATTGCGGCGAATCATGCCCTCATGAAAAAATTTCGCTGGAGGAGAAAAAGTTTTGCTGCGAAGGCTGCAAAATGGTGTTTCAGATTTTGAACCAAAGCGACCTTTGTGATTATTACAACCTGAATGAAAATCCCGGTATCAGTCAGCGGATTAAAGTAAGAAAAGACAAGTTTGCCTACCTGGATGATGAAAAAATACTGTTACAGCTTATCAGTTTCAGAGATGACAAACAGGTGCATATAACTTTTTACCTGCCGCAGATGCATTGCAGCTCCTGCCTTTACCTGTTGGAAAATCTATACCGGCTGAATTCTGGCGTAATATCCAGCAAAGTAAATTTTACCCGCAAAGAAGTTGATATTGTTCTGCTTACAGAAAAAACAAGTCTCAGAAAAGTAGCAGAGACCTTAACGAGCATTGGCTACGAACCTTATATCAGTCTGAATGACCTGAAAGCAAAACGACCTGCTATTAATAAAAGCATGGTGTATCAATTGGGTATTGCCGGTTTTTGTTTCGGAAATATTATGCTGATGAGTTTTCCCGAATACCTTGGTATTGATGCAAGTGAAACAGGGTTGAGAAGTATTTTTAGATGGGCAAATTTTGGTCTGGCTATACCGGTATTATTATACTCAGCTCTACCTTTTTATACTTCATCGTGGAAAAGCCTGCAACATAAATTTTTGAATATTGATGCGCCGATTGCACTGGCCATCATTATCACTTTTATCCGCAGTGCTTACGAAGTCATCAGCGGTACCGGTGGTGGTTATTTTGACTCCATGACCGGTATCGTATTCTTTATGCTGGCCGGAAGAATAGTACAGGATAAAACCTATCGTCAGCTTTCATTTGAACGGGATTATACTTCTTACTTTCCTATTGCTGTTTCAGTAGTAAAAGAAGATAAGGAAACTCCTACCGCATTGCCAGACATCAAGCCGGGTGACACCTTATTAATTCATAATGAAGAATTAATTCCTGCCGATGGAATACTGACAAAAGGAAAAGCCTTTATTGACTATAGCTTTGTAACCGGCGAATCGTTTCCAGTAGTAAAAGAAGTAGGTGAATTGGTTTATGCAGGCGGCAAACAAACAGAAGGGAATATTGAACTATTGGTAATAAAAGAAGTAGCACAAAGTTATCTCACCAAACTATGGAACAAGGATGAATTCAAAAAACAAGAACAGATAAAAAGTGTTTCGTTCGTGCATTTGCTAAGTCGCTATTTCACTTATATCGTTTTATCAATTGCTGCAATCACTGCCGTTTACTGGCAAATTAATGATGCTACAAAGTTGTGGCCTGCGGTTACTTCGATATTCATCATTGCCTGTCCCTGTGCCCTGTTTTTATCCAACACTTTTACCAACGGGAATATTTTACGCATATTTGGTCGCAACCATTTTTACCTGCGAAGTGCGCAAACCATTGAAGACATGGCAAAAGCCACACATATTGTTTTCGATAAAACCGGAACGCTGACTACTACCCAACAGCAGGATATAACCTATGAAGGAACAACGCTGACTGCTTATCAACTACAACAGGTGGCCACATTGGCTGCCTGTTCTTCTCACCCGTTGAGCAAAGCACTCGCAAAACATCTTGCCACAGGAAAAAGGATTGATGTAGCCGGTTTCAAAGAAACTACCGGGCAGGGCATTGAAGGATTTGTGAATAATGATTTATTAAAATTGGGCTCTTACAGGTTTGTAACGGGCAGTGCAGAAAGACAAACTGGAACAGCCATTTTTATCAGCATCGAAAACAAGCTGTACGGGTATTTTCTTTTCAGTAACCATTACCGGGAAGCAATTCCTGAATTGATAACAAAGCTAAAAGGCAATTACCATCTGTCTGTTTTATCCGGCGATAATGAAACAGAAAAAGAGAACCTGCAAAAATTATTGGGCAAAAAAGCTGTTCTGCTCTTTCATCAAAAACCAGAAGACAAATTGCAATACATCCAACACCTGCAGCAGCAAGGTGAAAAAGTGATGATGATAGGTGATGGCCTGAATGATGCAGGTGCCCTGAAACAAAGTGATATTGGCATTGCCGTAGCAGAACAAACCAACAATTTCACTCCCTCCAGCGATGCAATTATTGAGGCGAAACAATTATCCCGGCTCACCAAATTCATACAACTATGCCGGGCCAACCGAAATATTGTAATGGCAAGTTTTGTACTCTCAATCGTCTATAACATAATCGGGTTGTTTTTTGCGGTACAGGGTAATCTTTCGCCATTGGTTGCCGCCATTCTGATGCCCAGTAGTTCACTCAGCATCTTACTTATCACTTTTGGCAGCAGCAGCCTGCTGGCAAAGCGGATGAAACTTTAATCCTTGCCTTTACTTTTTATCTAATTCCACTTAGATAAAAAGCAAACTATTGAGAGTATACTCTTTTACAGTGTATTTGCACACGGATGACACAGAATAAACGGATGAACACGGATTTTTCTGCTACGCAGAAATCCAAGATTTTGATTTATCAAAATAATCCCCGCCTGACCGGACGGGCAGGTGTGTTCATCTATCCAACCTGCCTGCCGGTAGGCAGGTCTGTGTAATCCGTGTGCAAAATGTATTTTAAGTATCTAATCAGCATTACCTGATAAAAATCAGTTTTTCCCCTGATACTCATTACCTCCTGCCGACAGGCCTCAAAATACTTTTACTTTTTTAATAAAAACCAATGAGTGTCATCATTATTCTGCTGATTGCCAGCATATCAGTAGCTGCTATTTTTTTAGTTGCTTTCTTATGGGGCGTCAAATCAGGCCAGTTTGAAGATGATTACTCCCCACCTTCCCGTATCCTTTTTGATGACAAACCTTCTTCAACCAAAACAAAATAAACAAACTCCGTTATGCAAGAAACAAATCAAGGCATGCAAGTTGAAAAGTTTTATTACGATAATAAAATTGTAAAAGCCTTTGGATACGCCACTGTTGTTTTCGGCATCGTTGGTATGTTGGTGGGCTTGTGGGCTGCTATCCAGATGTATTATCCACCCATCAGTTTGAATTGGGCACCTACTACATTTGGTCGTCTCCGCCCCTTACATACCAATGCAATCATTTTTGCCTTTGTAGGTAATGCTTCCTTTGCTGGTATTTATTATTCGTTGCAACGGTTGTGTAAAGCCAGGATGTTCAGTGATAAATTAAGCTGGATTCATTTCTGGGGCTGGCAACTGATCATTGTTGCTGCTGCCATTACATTACCGCTTGGGTTGAACAATGGAGCTGAATATGCAGAATTAATTTGGCCGATCGATATCGCCATTGCATTAGTATGGGTAATATTCGGTATCAATATGTTTGGTACCATTTTGAAAAGAAGAGAGAAGCACTTGTATGTTGCCATCTGGTTTTATATCGCCACATGGGTTACTGTTGCTTTGTTGCATATCGTTCGTTCTATTGAACTTCCTTACTCCGCCACCGGAAGTTACAGTTGGTATGCAGGTGTACAGGATGCATTAGTACAATGGTGGTATGGACATAATGCGGTTGCATTCTTCCTTACAACACCAGTCTTAGGTTTGATGTATTATTTTCTTCCGAAAGCAGCTAACCGTCCTGTTTACTCCTACAAACTTTCGATCATCCACTTTTGGGCATTGATATTTATTTATATCTGGGCGGGTCCACACCATTTATTATATACGGCATTGCCCGACTGGGCTCAATCCTTGGGCATTGTGTTCTCCATCATGCTGATTGCACCGAGTTGGGGTGGTATGTTAAACGGATTATTTACGCTGCGTGGTGCATGGGATAGAGTAAGAGAAGACCCTGTTTTAAAATTTATGGTGGTAGCCATTACCTGTTATGGTATGGCAACTTTCGAAGGGCCATTAATGAGTTTGAAAAGTGTAAATGCCATCTCTCATTTTAGTGATTGGACAATCGGGCATGTACATATTGGTGGATTAGGATGGAATGGCTTTATGGCCTTTGCCATTTTATATTATATGATTCCCAAAATGTGGGGAACAACCTTGTACTCAAAAAAATTAGCGACTAATCACTTTTGGTTAGGCACCATCGGTATCATTATTTATGCCGTGCCATTGTATTGGGCAGGGTTTGAACAAAGCCTGATGTGGAAACAGTTTACTCCCGAAGGTCAATTGAAGTTTGACTTTATGCAAACGGTTACTAACATCAAACCCATGTACATTGCCCGGAGCATTGGCGGTTCTATCTACCTGGTTGGCGCATTTGTAATGGTCTATAATCTTTATAAAACCATTGCCAAAGGAAAATTTATTCCGAACGAAGCAGCAGAAGCACCTCCATTGGTAAAGGCAGTTTCTGCTAAAAAAGAATACTGGCATCGTGTTATTGAAAGAAAACCATTAACCATGCTGGTACTTAGTTTAATTGTTGTTGCAATTGGTGGTTTGGTGCAAATGATTCCCACCTTTTTGGTAAAATCCAATGTACCAACGATTGCTAGTGTAAAACCATACACTCCGCTTGAGTTGCAGGGAAGAGATATTTATGTAAAGGAAGGTTGCCACACCTGTCACTCACAAATGATACGGCCTTTCCGGGATGAAGTGGCCCGGTACGGAGAATATTCAAAAGCCGGTGAGTTTGTATATGACCATCCTTTTCAATGGGGAAGTAAAAGAACAGGGCCCGACCTGGCAAGAGAAGGTGCCGATAAAAACAAACGACCTGACTCCTGGCACTATACGCATATGTACGACCCACAGTTAACATCACCCGGTTCTATCATGCCAAGATATATATGGCTGTTGGATAATAAACTGGACATTTCATCTACACCGGCAAAAATTAGGGCGATGAGAACATTGGGTGTTCCGTATCCAAAGGGCTACGACAAAATAGCTAATGTTGATTTGATGAAGCAGGCAGATTCAATTGCCGCTAATCTGAAAAAAGATAAGATTGAAACATCATCAGACCGGGAAATAATTGCCCTGATTGCTTACCTGCAACGCCTTGGCAAGGATATACAAGGAGAACCAAAACCCATTACAGAAATAAATAAATAACAACTTATGAAGTTTATCAATTATTTAGAAAAAGTAAGCGGGGTAGATATTATGGGGCTGTTGTCATTAACTATCTTCTTTTTGTTTTTTGTAGTAATGCTTACCTGGGTATTTAAAACCAAAAAGAAAGATTTCGATGAAGAAAGCCGTATTCCACTCGACAATAAAAATTAATAATAACCCGTAACGATTTTTATATGCGAAATAAAATAAAATGTATTGCAGGATTAATTGCCACTCTGTTGGCATTCACCCTTCAGCCAGCCTTTGCCGCTGGTCCGCCAGCTCCTTCTATATTTAGTAACCCATTAGCATTAACATTTATTATTTTAATGCTGGTGTTGCTGATTGTTATAGGAATTCTGGCCAATATTGTAATTGGAACTGCGGAAGTGAAGTTGAAAAACAGAAAGACTGAAAAAGCTGGTGGTACAGCAGCTGTAATGATAATTCTGATGATGCTGGTATCGTCATCACTATTAGCCCAAAATGCAGCTGTTGATTCAGCACAAAAAACTTCCAAACTAATTGGCGGAATGGATGCTTCCACTTTCTATGTAATGGTTGCCGTTTTATTTATTGAGTTATCAACCATTCTGGCACTGCTGATCAATATAAAATTTCTTTTAAGGAAGGAAAAAGAAAAAGTTTTTGTTAAAAAAGTAGTTGCATTAACTCCTGAAGAAAAAGAAAAAAAACTCAGCTGGTGGGATAGAGTTAATAAACTCCGCCCGGTCAGCGAGGAGGCTGAACTTGATCTGGGACATGATTATGATGGCATCCGGGAGTTGAATAACCGTCTTCCACCATGGTGGCTATATGGCTTTTATGCCACTATTGTTTTCGCTGTTATTTATCTGTGGCGTTTTGAAGTTTCTCACACTGGCCCTTCCAGCAGGCAGGAATATGAAACTTCTGTTGCAAGAGCTGAAATAAAAATACAGGAATACCTGAAGAAGAAAGGTGATCTGGTTAATGAAAACACCGTCACACTTCTTACCAATGCGGATGATCTTGCTGCTGGTAAAGCCATCTTTATGGATCCAAGTAAATGCCCTGCCTGTCACAATGCAGACGGGGGTGGTAATGCGGTTGGCCCAAATCTTACGGATGACTATTGGGTATATGGCGGTAGTTTAAAAAATATTTTTAAAACGATTAAGTATGGCACCAGCAAAGGAATGAGAAGTTGGAAGGATGATTTATCTGCCAAACAAATGGCACAATTAACCAGCTATATACTATCGTTGAAAGGAACAAAACCTGCTAATCCAAGAGAGCCACAAGGAGAGTTGCACAAGGAAGAAGCTGCACCCGCCAAACCAGCAACAGATTCAACAACAAATGACAATAAAAAAGTGGTGATGAAATAGTGAATTGAAAATTAAGTAATGAACGAGATAGCTGAAACAAAAACCAACGAACAACAAGAATCTTTTCGTGACCGGATTGCTACTGTAGATGCAAAAGGAAAACGGAAATGGGTATTTGTACAAAAACCCGTTGGTCGTTTCTATAATATCCGCACCTGGGTCAGCTGGGGGTTCTTTGCCTTGTTCTTCGCTTTGCCATTTATAAAAATGAATGGAAGGCCACTATTCTTGTTTAATATTCCCGAAGCGAAGTTTATTATTTTCGGAAAAATATTCTGGCCGCAGGATTTTTTCATCTTCGGATTAACGATGGTTACTTTTATTATCTTCATTGTTCTTTTTACGGCAGCGTTTGGCAGGTTATTTTGCGGATGGGTCTGTCCGCAAACTATTTTCATGGAAATGCTGTTCCGTAAGGTAGAATACCTGATAGAAGGAGATGCAGCAAAACAAAAGATGCTGAAAAATTCTTCCTGGACCACAGAGAAAATAAGAAAGAAGATTACAAAACATGTTGCGTTCTTTTTACTGGCATTTATCATTGCCAACTTCTTCCTCGCCTACATTATCGGGATAGATGAATTGAAAAAAATAATCAGTGAGCCAGTCAGTGAACATATGGTTGGCTTCCTGTCTATCATTTTATTCTCATTTATTTTTTATGGAGTGTATACCTACTTCAGGGAACAGGTCTGCACGGTGATTTGCCCCTATGGCCGATTACAGAGTGTATTGCTCGACAGAAACTCCATGATTGTTGCTTATGACCATAAAAGAGGTGAACCGAGGGATAAATTTAAAAAGGAGCAAACTATAGAAATCAACACCGGCGATTGCATCGATTGTTTTCAGTGTGTAAAAGTGTGCCCTACCGGTATTGATATCCGCAATGGCACACAGATGGAATGTGTGGGTTGCACCGCCTGCATTGATGCCTGTAATAAAATGATGGTGGCAATTCACAAACCCAAAGGGCTTATCCGTTATGCATCTGAAAATGGCATAACAGAAGGAAAAAAACTCCGCTACACCGGAAGAATGAAACTGTATACGGTATTATTAATACTACTTTCCGGCATTCTTACTTTGTTACTTATAAGCCGGAAAGATATTGACGGCACCATTATCCGCACCAAAGGAATGGTGTACCAGGAAAGAGGAAAAGACAGTCTTAGCAACCTGTTTAACATTAAAGTGATTAATAAAACAAATAAAAACATACCTGTTACACTGCGGCTTGAAGGAATTGCAAATAATGCCGGGAAAATTGAACTGGTAGGTGCTACAGATATTCATTTAAAACAGGAAGACCAGGCCAGTGGTACATTCTTTGTGGTACTTCCACGAACATTTGTGAACAACCGGAAAATGAAATTAGCAATAGGCCTGTATGATGGTGATAAAAAAATCACAACGCTCAAAACAAATTTTGCAGGCCCGTTTGGTAAATATTAAAAACACTTAATTGATTTTTATGAATTGGGGAAATAAACTCTTACTAACCTTTATCGTATTCGGAGCAGGAATGTTTTACCTGGTTTACCGTTCGGTAAATACCAATTATGAACTGGTGGAAAAAGATTATTATAAAAGCGAACTCCGATACCAAAAAGTAATTGATGGAACTAATCTGGCTAATCAGTTAAGCACTTCCGTTAAAATTGAACAAACAGATTCTGGTATTACGTTGGAGTTCCCGCAGGAAATGAGGGATAAAGAGATTTCCGGAGACATACTATTCTATTGCTCCTATGATCAAAACAAAGACAAAAAATTCTCCTTGCAGCCCGGACCTGATGGTGTACAATTGTTTCAATCAACAGCTATTTCGCCAGGCAACTATACCGTAAAAATCAACTGGAGTAATGAAGGAAAAAATTATTTCTCAGAAAAAACTTTAATTGTTTTGTAATGCTATGGCCGGTATTGATATCAGGTTTTACTCTCGGCGCCACAGGTAGCCTGCATTGCGTAGGTATGTGCGGACCGTTGAGTCTTGCATTACCCGTTCATCATTTATCTAAAACACAAAAGTTTTTTTCGTTTCTTTTGTATCAGTTTGGAAGAATCCTCACTTATTCAACTATCGGATTATTATTTGGCCTGGCAGGGAGGAGAATTTATATCGCTGGTTACCAGCAATGGTTTTCCATTGCAATGGGTATATTGGTTCTTAGTATTGCTGCTCTTTATTTTATTGGTCAGAAAACTGTTCATATAAAATCTCTGAATCGTTTTTACTTTTTTGTCCAGCAACAAATAAGCAGGCTGTTGAAATCCGCCAATGGACCTTTTAGTTTTCTATTAATGGGAATGGCCAATGGCTTACTCCCCTGTGGCATGATTTATATTGCGTTAGCTGCTACATTATCTTTCACCGAAGTAATACAAAGTGTCAGCTTTATGGCCATGTTTGGTGCCGGCACATTACCTGCGATGATGCTGGTAGGCTATGCAGGGCAAATGCTCAATCCGGAATGGAGAAGTAATTTAAGAAAGCTGGTACCGGTTTTTATTTCATTAATGGGGGTCATCCTCATTTTAAGAGGTATGAATCTTGGAATTCCTTTTATTAGTCCTGAACTGCCACAAGTCAATGGTACCGCGGTGATATGCCATCCTTAAAACAAAGGGTGATTCATATCATTAACCAGCCTGACGGGTATCAATATTCTGGTGTCTGATCACAACTACTTTTATCATCAGAATTTACACATAACAGCTCCTGCAAAGGGGCTATGTTGGTTTTTGTTTCAATTCCGACCCCCGGTTCCCCGGGGGTTTCTTCTTTTGCTTAAATTTTTGCAGATGAAAACTATCCTGACTTTTTAAATTGTGATAGTCCTTTTTATACCGATACGACATTAAAAGCATGTCCTTCAGTCATACCTGTTGTCTATCGGTATTAATACCTCTGGCAAGGATATTAATTTAAAGTCTATTTGGTATTAGTTGCTCTAAAGATCCGGCAACAGAAAAAGATACAGTGCTGCCCGATATTACAATTACTTCACCCGCAAACGGGCAAAATTTTACGTCAGGTCAAACAATTCCAATTACCGGAAGCATTACTGATGATAAATTTATTGCCGAGGTACATATTCATGTTACCAATACCAACACCGGTGCTTTATTAATGGATGTTCATTTATATCCTAATGGCAGCCCTGCGACCCTTAATCAATCTATTACAGCCGTAGCAGATATCAATTACAAAATTCAGGTCATTGCTAAAGACCGGGCTGTAAATGAAAGTAGAAGCTCTGTGGAAGTTTCAGCACTTTAAAATGTGTTTTTCTTGCTTATAAGTAGCCCGTAACTTTGAACGACCGCATAACTTCCGCCAATTGGCGGAGATGGGGGTTATATGCACATAGACATTCTTACCGTATTGCCCGAATTATTGGAAAGCCCTTTTCAACATAGTATGATGAAAAGAGCACAGGAGAAAGGATTACTGACTATACAAATACACCAACTTAGAAAATGGGCCATAAATGAACATGGCATGGTAGACGATTATCAATTTGGCGGTGGTGCCGGTATGTTGATGATGTGTGAGCCTTTGGCAAAAGCCATTGACGAATTATCAGAAAACAGAAAGTTTGATGAGATAATCTTTTTAACCCCTGACGGAGAATTATTTAACCAGAAAGCCGCAAACAATTTATCGTTAAAAGAAAACCTGTTACTCATCTGCGGTCATTACAAAGGCATTGATGAAAGAATAAGAGAGCATTTCGTTACCAAAGAAATTTCTATCGGCGATTATGTACTCAGTGGTGGTGAATTACCCGCTGCTATTTTAGTTGATGCTATTGGCCGTTTACTTCCCGGTGTATTAAATGATGAAACTTCTGCTCTTTTCGATTCGTTCCAGGATAATTTATTAGCCCCCCCTGTTTATACAAGACCAGAAGATTTCCGTGGATGGAAAGTACCCGAAGTGTTAATGGGTGGCAATCATAAACTCATTGAAGAATGGCGGCATGAACAGTCAATTAAACGAACCAAAGAAAGAAGGCCTGGCTTACTGGATGAATAATCATTCATCAAACGATTGCCTGATTTTATTTTCGGCAACTGTTTCTCCATTTTATTTAATGAACTTGCAGTAATAATAATTTTTTATATGGATAATAACCGCAGAAAATTTCTTCGCCGTCTTGCTATTGGTAGTGGAGTGTTAGCGACAGGCATTCCTTCCTTCGCCAAAGTAATTGGCACTTCCGATGAACAAATGGGCCGTTCATCTGAATTGGAAAATAAAACCCAGCGTTTTAATATGTGTGGTTATGCTGCTCCAAAAATTGAAACGGTCCGTATCGGAGTGATTGGTCTGGGCCAGAGAGGTTCCGAAGCTGTTGAACGATTAAGTTATATTGATGGTGTAGAAATTGTTGCCTTGTGTGATAAGTACACCGACCGGATTACCAAATCACAGAAAGCACTGGAAAAAATGCAACGACCTAAAGCAAAAGAATACAGCGGTGAAGATGGATGGAAAGCTTTATGTGAAAGCGATGGTATTGATTTGGTTTATACACCTACTCCCTGGCATTTGCATACACCGATAGCTGTGTATGCTATGAAGAATGGTAAACATGTGGCTACGGAAGTAAATGCCGGACTTACTATTGATGATTGTTGGTTGCTGGTGGAAACATCAGAAAAAACCCGCAAGCATTGTATGATGCTGGAAAATTGTTGTTATGATTTTTTTGAACTGCTGACATTAAATATGGTACGCAATGGTCTATTGGGTGAATTAGTACATGCAGAAGGAGCTTACATACACGACCTCAGTAAATCCTGGCTCTTTAATAAAAATGCGTACGCCGATATGTGGCGGTTGAAACAAAATTTTCAGCATAATGGAAACCTCTATCCTACTCATGGGCTCGGCCCCATTGCACAATGCTTAAATATTAACCGGGGCGATAAAATGGATCACCTGGTAAGTATGAGTAGCAATGACTTTACGTTAAATAATCTTGCCATTGAAATGGCCGCAAAAGATCCTTTCTTCAATGAGTTTACCAACAAACCATACCGTGGCAATATGAATACAACAGCCATTAAAACGTACAAAGGAAAAACCATTATGTTACAACATGATGTTTCATCGCTCCGTCCTTATTCACGGCTTCATCTATTGAGTGGTACAAAAGGTGCAGCCCAAAAATACCCGGGACCTGAACGTATTGCCTTTGGCCATAGCTGGATCAAAAAAGAGGAACTCGATGATTTGTATAAAAAATATTCCCCTCCTGTTATCAATCATATTGGCACCATTGCAAAAGAAGTAGGTGGACATGGTGGTATGGATTTTATTATGGACTGGCGATTGATTGATTGTCTTCGCAATGGCTTACCACTAGATCAAGATGTTTATGATGCAGCAAGCTGGAGTTCAATTTTTGCTTTAAGCGGCAGGTCGGTTGCAAAAAAATCAAGAACCGTGGATATTCCTGACTTTACCAGAGGTGCCTGGCAAACGAATAAGCCTGTTGACCTTACACTTAATGGAGGAGCTACTACAAGAGTTCGAAACATAAAACCTGATTTGAAAATGAAATAACCAAAAGCAGCAGTTAAGCTTGGTAAGCTGTTTCTCATCAATCACTTCAGTTTAAGAAGATTAAAGCGCTTCATTACATTCATTTTGTAATGACAGAAAAATAATCGGATTATTCTTTAATGCCTCCTGTAAAAATATTTTTGCTTTTGCTTTATTTTCTGTCTTTGCATAAATCAATCCTGCATGACAAAGTAATTCCGGATTCTTACAATTTGTTTTTAATGCCGCTTCTATATATGGCAACGCTTTGGCATACTCGCCTTTTTTATAATAAACAATCGCAACTGTTTCATTCACTTCAATGTTTGCCGGGCGGAGGTTGTATTCTTTCAAAGCATATTCCAATGCTTTATCAAAGTTGCCAACACCCATGTATGCATGTGCCATTTCATGATCCTCGTTTTGTCCGGCACTCTTATCTTTCTTTCCATTCGACGACAACTTCTTCATGTTGTCTAGAATTTCTCTGGCAATCATTGCTGCTTTTTCTGACTTACCTGTCAGGCTATACACTTCGGCAATTCCTTCTTTAAAAGTATGATCGGGTATTAGTGAGTCGGCTTGGAAATAAAGGCTTAGTGCTGTGCCATAATCTTTTTCGGCAGTGGCTATTCTTGCCAGGCCAGCCAGTGCATAAGGATAGTTCTGCCTGTTATTGGATGCAATGGTATATTGCATTTTTGCCTCCGCCATCTTACCCAGCTTTTCATTTAATTTACCAAGTTGTACACGACACCATTCTGTATTTTCATCCCCTACAGCACCTGCATCCACGGCTAGTTTCATTGCTTCAATTGCCCCGGGAATATCACCATGAATTTCCCGGAGATATGCAATGCGGGAATAAGAACGATTATCCGGACGGATAGAAACCATTTTATCAGCAGCATCCAGCGCCGTTTTATAATTACCCAATTCCACATTTCCGTCTATAATCAATCCGTACACATAGGCATTTATCGGATAAAGTGTTTGCGCCTGTTCTGCTATGGCAAGACCTTCTTTAAAATGGTGCTGTGACAAAAGAACGGTTGATTTGAATGTAAGAGCCTCAAAATTCTTTATATCTTTTTCAAGCACTGCATTTATACATTTTAATGCAGCATCATTATAATAATTTAAATTTCCTGTAATGCGGCCTTCCTGAATGTACAGGGCTGTTAATGCCATCAGCGATTTTATATCAGCCGGGTCTTTTTGGATTTTATTTATTAAAACGCCGGCATTGCTTTTTACCATCGTCCACTCTGCCGTATAGGTAAGAGATGCTTTCCGGGGAAGTAATTCGCTGTAAAGCGTTTCGCCTTTATGATTACTTTTTTTAAATTTGATAACAGCAAAAGCAGATGCTGCAAAAAACAAAAGCAACAAGAAAGCATAGAGATATCTTTTTTTCATAACCGGTAGTTTTTAGTTCCTTATTGGTTAAAAGCAACAGGCCCACAATAATTGCGAACCTGTTGCTTATTGTATTGTCTTAATTCTTTACAACTTTTATCACTTGTTTAGTGATCCCATTTTTAAATGCAGAAACTACATAGGTGCCTTTTGCCAGGCCACTATTGTCCCATTGCATCGTATAAACACCAGCATCCTGTTTTTTATCAGAAAGCACTTTTATTAACTTGCCCTGCAAATCAAAAACTACTATTTTGATTTGCGAAGTGGCATCTACACTGTATTTGAGGGTACTGCTTCCATCACTTGGATTGGGATAGGCAGTAAGATTTATTTCTTTTGCAGCAAGCCCAAGGTTACCCGGGTTAACTTTTGCAGAAGGTACAGTACCGTTTATTGAATTACCTTTTGATGAACTACTTGTCGTATTGCAATCACAATTGTGTGTGCCCGCCCATGGCGATGCTACATACGGGAATATAGTTTTCAAAGGAGCATCGTTAGAAGTAACGCCAGCAGTGTAGGTGTAAACACTCAACAGATCAGGAGTTACTGGGCTTCCTGTACAATTATAATCATCATACCAAAGCCCGATAGCTGCCAAAACAATTCCACTTACTGCCTGCAATTCTATTCTTACCACATCATCTTCCAATCTTCTTCCATTAGGAAAGCCATCCATGTTTGGAATATTTTGCAAAGAAGCATTTGTATTATAAGCAGGATCAGTTAATCCTAAAACTGCTGCCTGCACAAGACCCAGATTGCTGAACTTGGCATCATTTCGTGGTGTGGCGGGTACTGCCATATTCAACCGTAGCATATCGCCACCATTTGGCAGAAAATTATTGATAAACGGTTTGCCTGCCGCTAAAGGATTGCCAGCTTTACCTGTTGCTAACTGGTAAGGTTTTAAGTTGGGTACACCGGTATTAAAAATGGGCCATAGATCAACAGAACGAGGTGAGTTGGCTGCCGGTAATAGAAGATTTCCGAAAATAGCATCGTCCAATGCTCCACCAGCTAGTGCCGGATTTCCTTTCAAACCAAACAAACCATTTTGTCCATTGCCAAAACCAAAACCGGTTCCGCCAAATGCACATGCCAGTGAATTTTTCTGAATACGCAATGGCGCCAATGCCGGAACTGCACCACCGAATAAGGCATCATCCATATAGAGACTCAATTCAGGATTATAAAAATACTTTCCAAAAACATTTAATCTTGCGAGGTCCTGATAAGGAGTCAATGAGTTCCAGTAATCTTTCATACCGATTGGCACTACCACTTCATTGGTTAATGGCATTCCAAGGCGGGAAACCTGGATCCAGGGGCCGCTGTTATCGGTTCCATTATTATTGTTTTCATAATCCTTGTAATCCTTTAACACATTTATTTTCTGACGGCTGGCTGATGCCCATACACCAATTACATAATTAGGATCTAGTATTGAAGTTGCTGCTGATACTGGTTGACGATCTTTCTGTAAAGTGGATATGTCTATTTGCAAGGCGATCGTAGAAACATTCAAACATTTTAATCCATCAATAGATTGTGTACCGGTAGTACGGGGAGCATCACCGAGGTCAAAAATTCCACCCAGATCAACAAAAAAAGGATCATCCGAAGTACCGCAAAAAACTTTCTCGCCTGTTGAAGCTGTATTTATGGCGCTTTCAATCAGTGATTCATAGTTTGGTGCATTTAAACCAACCGGTGAGCTAATAGAACGGGGGCCAATATTTGGAGGTGGCACTATTCCATTGTTTACGATGGTAGTAAATTTCTTTCCCCCATCCATACTTCTTTCTAATTTATAGGTGGTTTTCAAATTTTGCTTACCTAACCGGATATTAAAAAAAGTGGTCGGATCTTCATTCACTTTACTAAAAGTGAAACGGTAAGTAATGTCATCCCCTGCCGTAGCAAGGTTATTGTCCACATGAATTTCATAGCGGATATTTTCGCCAAAAGAATAATAATTAGGACCGCCCTGTGGTAACTGACCGGGCACATAGGTGGCAATAATATTTATCTTATTAGCATTTCCCGGATCCCGGAAAGCATAGAGATCCGTATTGTCGGCCAGCGGATCATTAGAAATTAACGGAGCTTCCCGGTGGCTTGATGCAAATGCCCCAAAAGGGAATACATTAACCAGCATTGCCACTAATAGGGCTGATGCATAGATCTTCTTTCTCATAAATTGTTTGTTTTAATTGTAAATAAAAAAATTAATGCCATTTAATGGAACTGTCAGTTCTATACATTGGTTAAAACGAAAACGAATACAAATAAAAAGTAAGGATAGTGGAAGAGGGGTGCGGAATGTTATATACGGTGTACACAGTTTTATAGATTTAGAATTTGTTAAAATTTTCGGCCTGAATAATTATATAGATTACCGCTACCAGGAAAAGCATAGTTTTCGTAATCACAAATCCTAATTTTATGGCGACCCGGATTATGGTAAATGAACCCTAAACAAATGACTCACATTCAGCAGAATAATGTAGTTTTGACCGTTCTAAAAAGCTTTTTTTGCTGAGTATCAACTAACTGGCTTTTCAGGGATCTAGGATTTAGATCTCCTTTTACCGAATAATAGTTCATAAAACATCGAATGAAGACACTGAGAGCATTAACAGACCCCGTATATGTAGAACCTGAAAGTTTCAGCAGATATGAAAGATTCTGGCTGAAATTTATGAATGATAAAAGGGATATGCCTTTTATTTATTTGCTTACTGCTATCCATATATTGGTAATCCCTGCTGCCGTTATTTTATATACGCCTCTGTTGCAGGGGTGGTATTGGTGGCTGGCTTACATTCCTTACTTCTATGTTTCTCAAATGTATTTTAAAGGCCGGTTTGGATTAATGCTGCATTGCATCAGCCATCGGAAGCCGTTTAAAAAAGAATATATCTGGCTTTATAATTACGTTATCTGGTTCGTATGTCCATTCTTTGGTCATACTCCGGAAACTTACTTTGTTCATCATATGGGCATGCATCATGTGGAAAATAATCAGGAAGATGATGCCAGCAGTACCATGAAGTATAAAAGGGACAGCCTTGTTGATTTTCTTAAATATGTCGGCCGTTTCCTGAGTTTAGGGGTTGTGGATACATTCATGTATTTCTTTAATCGTAAAAGAAAGAAGTTGTACATGAAGCTGACGTACGGCGAACTGGCTTTCTATGCTTTTTGTGTGGGGATGTCGTTTGTCAATTTCAAAGCCACCCTATTTGTCTTTATAATTCCTTTTGTGTTTGCCCGTATCGTAATGATGTTAGGCAACTGGACACAGCATTCTTTTATTGATAAGAATGACCCGGAAGATAATTTTACCAGTGCTATCAATTGTATCAATACCAAGTATAATAAAATGTGCTGGAATGATGGCTATCATACTGTTCACCATCTTCGTCCTGCTATGCACTACACAGAAATTCCGGGTGAGTTTTTAAAATTGCAAAAGGAAATGGCCACTAAAAAAACATTTGTGTTTGACGGCGTTCATTATCTCCACATTTTTATCTGGTTGATGACGAAAAATTATAATAAACTGGCCGATAACCTGGTGAATATTGAAAATACCTTTTCCAGCAAAGAAGAAGCAATAGCATTGATGAAAGAAAGGGTTAAAAAAATTGAAGCATCTCACTAATCAATACGCATCTGGCCGCTAATCAGATATTCATGAAATAGGAAGTCTTTAAAAGCGGCCTGATGCATACATCAATCATCTTTCTTCAACCCGATCACCGGCAACGTCTTCTGATGAATCATCTGATTCAGCTTTGCCACATCTTCATTCATTATCTTCTTCAGTTTGTTCAGTTGCTCATCAATCTCCACTACCAGTTCGGCATAGGCTTCTTTCGATTGGCGGCTAAGGCCCGATTGCCCTGCAGAAGCAGCATTGTAAATACTGGATAATTTATCATCAAGCCTGATGGGAAAATTCAGCACATCCTGTCCACTTTTTGCTTTGGTTTGATGTAAAGCTTCTTCCACTACCGTTATTTGTTTATTGACTGTATCAATCTGCTGTTTTATTTCTTTGGGCATATCATCTTTTCCAACCCTTGCACTGAAATCATTCATCTGTTGTCGTAGTTCCCGGATGTTTTTAATAGCTTTCATTATTTCTGACGACTTATCCCGGATGGTAATAAGATGATTGAACTGTTCTTCATATTCAGCCTGTGATGTTTTATAGTTTGGGTCAGCCAGAATTGTAAATGGAATTTCTGTGGAATCATTGCCCGATTTAACTTTTGCAAAATAGTTTCCGGGAGCAGCTTTAGGCCCGCCAACAAATCCATTCCATAAAATCAAGCCATCCACTTTTTCAGCCACGGTGTAATTCATATCCCACTCAAACTGGTTCATACCTTTCACCACATCTACTTTATTCTCCTTTGATGAGCCTGCCTGTCCGGTAGGCAGGGTAGAATAGGTTTTAATTACTTTTTTGTTTTTATCCATCAAAGCAATTGAAAGCTTTGTAGAATCCGTTACTTCTTTCAGGTAATAATTAAATACAACCCCATTTGGTGGATTCATACCTGCATTTGTTATTGACGCACCGCCTGAACCTCCACCACCCCGTCGTCCACCACCCGGCATCCGGTAAGCAGGGTTTACATCAAATAGATGAAGGCTCTTATTTAAAATGGCTGTACTTTTTTGTTGTACCGTTGTCAGATCATCTAATATATAAATACTGCGACCTTGTGTACCTACAATCAGGTCGTTATTCTTAATAGCCAAATCGGTAATGGGAACTACCGGCAAGTTCAGTTGAAATGATTTCCAGCTGGCGCCATCATCATAAGAAATATACATTCCATATTCAGTGCCTGTATATAACAACCCGGCTTTTTTTCTATCGGCTCTTATGGCCCTTGTAAAATGCATCCGGTTAATTCCGTTCACTAACAATTTCCATGTTTTGCCATAATCTTCTGTTTTGTAGATATACGGAGCAAAATCATCACTCTTGTATCTTGTTCCAACAAAATAAGCTGCGCCTTTTTTAAACGGATCAACTTCAACACAATTCCACATCATTTCTTTGGGGCAATCCTTTGGTGTTACATTCTCCCAGTTTTTTCCACCGTCTTTACTTACATGTATCAATCCATCATCACTACCTGTCCAGAGTAAATCTTTTTCTGTTGCACTTTCTGTAGCAGTAAAAATAGTACAGTAATATTCCACACTGGTATTGTCCTGTGTTATTGGTCCGCCGCTGGATGCCTGTTTCTTTTTATCATTCGTAGTCAGGTCAGGAGAAATCATTTGCCATGTTTTTCCTTCATCTTCTGTAGTAAATAGATGATTACCGGCTGCATATAATTTTTTAGGATTATTAGGAGAAAAGAAAATCGGGAAGTTCCATTGGAAACGGTATTTCGCAGCTTCGGCTCCCGCACCCATATTATCAACCGGCCATACATTGATTGCACGACTTTCGCCTGTGCGATGATCGAGCCGTTGAAGAGACCCCATATAATTACCTCCATAAGTAATATCCGGATTTAATGGATCTGCAACCACATAACCGCTTTCGCTGCCCGCCGCATTTTCCATATCCGTTGCCGTAATGGCTGAGCCGTATGTACGGCTTTTGATCCTGAATGCACTGTTATCCTGTTGTCCTCCCATGATTCTGTAAGGAAAAGCGTTGTCGGCACTCACCCGGTAAACCTGTACAGTCGGTTGGTTTAAGTAAGTACTCCAGTTATTACCACCATCAAAACTTACTTGCGCACCACCATCATCCGCTACAATCATCCTGTTTCCATCTTCGGGGTCAATCCATAAATCATGATGGTCGCCATGCGGTGTGTTGATGCCTTTGAAAGTTTTACCAGCATCAGTGCTGATCATAAAATTAACATTGGGACAATACACTTTGTTTTCGTTCTTCGGATCAACAAAAACTTTGGTATAATACCATGCCCGTTGCCGGATATTATTATCGCTGCTTTGCAATGTCCATGTTTCACCACCATCACTGCTGGAATATAATCCTCCATCTTTATTTTCCATGATGCAATAAACCTTATCCGTGTTTGAAGGAGCTACTGCTACCCCAACTATTCCCCACACTCCTTTTGGTAATCCCTTTTTTGTAGAAATATTTGTCCATGTTTCACCGGCATCAGTACTTTTCCACAAGCCACTTCCTTCGCCGCCGCTTTCCAAAGAACTAGGAGTACGGATTAACCGCCAGGTACCTGCATAAAATACATTCGGATTGCCCGGCTCCATTACTAAATCACTACAGCCGGTTTGATTATTGACATACAATGTTCGCTTCCATGTTTTGCCCCCATCAATAGTTTTATACACTCCTCTCTCTTCATTGGGGCCAAACAAATGTCCCATCGCTGCCACCCACACTATATCCGGGTTTCTGGGATGGATAACAATTCTGATAATATGTCTTGCATCTTTCAATCCGATATTCTTCCAGCTTTTACCTCCGTCTTCGCTTCGCCACATACCGCCAAGGCCTTCACTCACATTTCCCCGCATCGTATTTTCTCCTTCTCCTGCGTACATCACATTTTCATCAGAAGGCGAAACGGCTACTGCTCCAATGGTGCTGCCATAATATTTGTCAGAAATATTTTTCCAGTTACTGCCACCATCGGTTGTTTTCCAAACACCCCCACCCGTGGCACCGAAGTAAAAAGTGTTTTTATTTTTATAACTACCCGCCACAGCGGCACTTCTTCCGCCCCGAAAGGGACCGATGAGACGGTAATTTGTTTTTGACAGTAAAACTTCATCATTATTTAAAGTTGATGAAGCTACAGGGGTTGTTTTCTGTGCATGAGAAACAAAACAGGAAAAAAGCACCAGGCCAGCAATTAGTTTTCGCATGATTATCAAATTGAAATTGAAATTTACGGAATAATATTGTTGACACTGAATAGATTTTAAAAAAAAAGCCGGTAGCCTTTGTAAAGGCTGCCGGCTGTAAAAAATTTCTGTTTTTGCTAAAACCCTTTCTTTGCCCCACCCGGAATCAATCCTTCCTTTTTTAATCCTGTCATTAAAGTTTCATCATACTTCTTTAACAATTGCTTATTCGTTTCTTCTTTCTTCTTTACCTCCTGTTGCAAAACAGTTACCCGCTGTACTTGCAGGTTAGAGGGGGCTGCTTCCTGCCCTGTTACCCCGGAATACACTTCTGTTATTTCTTCCCGCAATTTTTTCTCATCTGCAAACACTGATTTTTGCTTTGTTGCCAGTAACTCTGCCCTTAGTTTTTCCAATTCATCATTATATGCTATCATCATTTTTTTAAAGGAAGAGTCGGTCACTTTAGAAAGGTTATCCTTTATTAATTTTTGCCGTGCATTAATCGTATCGACAACAGCAGCAAGTTGTTCATGCATTTTATAAATATCCATTGCCGTTTTATGCTGCAGCTTACGGTCTTGCAGCGTAAAGTTTTTATCTGTTGCATCATGCACTAATTTGATGACAGAAGTATAAACTGAGTCGCCTACTTTAAGTTTTACAGTATAATCGCCGGGTAATACCATTGGTGCCATAAATCCGGAAAAATCTAATTTAGAACCACCACTGGCAATTTTCGGTGGCTTCATACTGAGGTTCCAATCTATCATATTCACCCCTTTTCTTTTACCACCGGGAATAGACTGTATCAATTTTCCATCTGCATCATAAATGTCCGCTTTTACTTCGCCGCTGCTTACCCTGTCTTTCAGATAATATTTTATGGGAGGTATTGAAGGTGGGTTAGGTGCCACCCATCCACCTGTTATGGGAAAACCGCCTCCGCCAAACTGCCCCATCGTTAATGTTATGGGTGCATTAGGAAACAATACAACATTTTTTTCTGCTGATTCTTTCTTCAGGTTTCGAATTGGCGATATATCATCTACAATTAAAATACCACGGCCATGGGTGGCAATTATCAAATCATGTGTGCGGGGATGAATTTGAATATCTCTTGCCAATACATATTCCGGTATTTTATTTTTCATCCGAAACCAATTTTGCCCGCCATCTAAGGTGGCAAACAAGCCCATTTCTGCTCCGAGAAACAACAAGTCTTTGTTCAACGGGTCTTCTTTAATTTTATGTGCAAAGCCTGTAAATTCTGTACTGGTAAATAAAGTCCATGTTTTACCCATATCAACAGAACGGGCTGCATAGGTTTTATGATCGCCATACATGTGGTTATCAAAAGTGGCATACACAATTTTTTTATCAAACCGGGATGGTTCTATACTGCTAACCCATGTTTGTGAAGGGATGCCGGCCTTTGCATAATTGCCAGCAACATTTGTCCATGTTTTACCAGCATCCAATGTGTATTGCAAATTGCCATCATCCGTCCCGGCCCAGATTAATTTTTCATCCAATGGTGATTCTGCAACGGTAAATATGGTGCAATGATTTTCTGCCGATGTATTATCAGCACTCAGGCCACCACTGTTTTCTTGCTCCTGTTTCTTTTTATCATTGGTAGTAAGATCGGGTGAAAGACGGGTCCAGTTTCTTCCCTGGTCAATTGATTTGTACAGATACTGGCTGCCCATGTATAAATTTTTTTTATTGGCGGCACCAATTACTATCGGTGTATTCCAGTTCCAGCGAAGTTTATCATCACCGGGTGCCTGCTGAGGTTTTATATTAACTGCTTTATTGTTTACTAAATTGATGCGGTTAATATTTCCTCCTTGTGATTCTGCATAGGCCGTATAAATATCATTGGGGTCAGGCTGCACCCAAAAACCATCGCCGCCATTCAGTGATCTCCAGTTTGCATTACTTACCCCGCCCGATGCAGCAGAAGGGCCTATCCAGCTTCCATTATCCTGTAAACCACCATATATATTATACGGTTTTTTATCATCAACAGCTGCATGATAAAATTGTCCAACGGGTAAACTCTGCACAAAACTCCAGGTGGCTCCTTTATCTAAACTGATGTAAACACCACCATCTGTACCGAGGTAAAGTTGATTGGTGTTGTTGGGGTTAATCCATAAAGCATGGTGATCACTGTGTACCCAACCACCTTCATTACTGGCATCGGCAAATGAATAACCACCATCGCTGGAGTAAGAAAAAGATAATGCTGGACGATATACTCTTTTCGGATCTTTCGGATCAATTACAATAGTGGAAAAATAAAAAGGCCGTGACACTACATTGAAAGTAGCACTTTGTTTCTTCCAGTTTTCTCCTCCATCAGCTGATATATATAATCCGGTTTCATTTGCTTCTACAATGGCTACTAAATTTTGCGGAGCACTTGGTGCCACCGTAAATGCAATTCTGCCAAATGGTTTTGCTGGTAATCCGTTTTTTATTTCTTTCCATGTTTTTCCGCCGTCAGTACTTTTCCAAAAGCCACTGCCATTTCCACCGGAGTTAAAGGCATAAGGCTTACGGCGAAACTCCCAGGTAGATGCATATAAAGTATCCGGATGTTGTGGATCTACTGCTACATCCGCACAACCGGCATCTTCGCTGATATATAAAATTTTTTCGAAACTCTTTCCTCCATCAGTTGATTTATATAATCCTCTTTCTTTACTACTGCTCCATAATGGGCCGGGTACTGCTGCATAAATAATGTTGGTATTAGCAGGGTTTATTACCAGCTTGGCAATATGTTCTGTTTTTTCCAGTCCCAGTTTTGTCCAATTCTCACCGGCATCGGTTGATTTATAAATACCATCACCGATGGAAACCGAATTCCTCATATTGCTTTCGCCGGTGGCGGCATAGACAATCTTCGGATTTTTGGGATCAATAGCGATGGCACCGATACTCTGGCAATATTTATCAAAGATGGGTTTGAAGGAAGCTCCTGCATTCGTTGTTTTCCAGATGCCACCGCCGGCAGTACCAACATAAATTGTTTTACCATCCTGCGCCACCCCTTCTATTGCAGTAATGCGGCCACTCATAGTACCAGGCCCTAGCCAACGGGCTTCCATCATACCAAAAGTGCTGCTGTTAATAGTTGTCTGGCCGTAACAGGCAGTTACAGATAACGAGATAATTACTGCGAAAAATTTTTTCATATAAAAAAATTGAACTGGGAAAATAATAACAAACCCCGACTTTTCAACCGGGGTTTGTTTGTTTTACTATTATAAAGCCACAGACAGATTAAGTCAATAGCTTACTTTTTAAATATTGCTTCATCAACCGCCCCGTTGATGGTGATTTTACTGATATTGAGTTCCCCAAAAGGAAGGGTCATTGATTTGGCCACCACTATTCCTTCTGGCATCTTTTCGTAGTTGCTGTAACTGGTAGCTACTTCTGCTTCCTGACCATTTGCTTTTCTAACAGCAACACTCTTAATTAGATAGTTGGTTTTAATTTCGATATACATGGTTTCGGGGCTGCCACCTTTCTTATTCACCTTTAGTTTATAGCATTCTGTACCATCCACATCATCTTTACCAAGGTATTCTACTGAATGTCCTTTAACGGCATAATCTATTAAGATGCCCTGAGCATCCATTTGCTCCTGCGATTCAGCAAGGTCTTCGGCTGTCATGGCTTCAGGCACTTGCTGCCCCTGAAATGGCATATAATTCCACCCTTCTGAAGGTGTGACGATCATAAAACCTGTCATACCCATTAAAGAAATATCCTGTCGGGAACCTTTATTGTGCAAAACAGTTTGGGTAACAGCAATTTCAGCCCCCTGTGCCTGCAAAGTACCTTCCATTTTCACGGAATTTACTTTTTTCCAGGCTTCGGCACCTCCAATGGCTTCGATATGTTTATTGATGACCTCATCGGCTGTTTGTGAAAAAGCAGAAATTCCTGCCGAAAGTAAAAGGAAAGAAAAAAGAATACGTTTCATATTGTGTGTTTTTGTTTTAAAAATGAGTTCAAATGTAAAGTATAGCTGTTATCAAATGAGTATTTTAGTGTGAAATAACAAAATAAGCAGATGAATAGTTCATTTTTGATAACTGGCCGGTTGGTTGATGTTCACTCACAGACGATTTACCCGGCGGAAGTGGTTGTACAGGGCGGTAAAATAACTTCAGTAACTAAGATTTCCGACTCCGGATTACAGACTCAAGACTACATCCTCCCCGGTTTTATTGATAGTCATGTACATATAGAAAGCTCCATGCTGGTACCTTCAGAATTTGCAAGGCTGGCTGTAGTGCATGGCACAGTTGCCACCGTCAGCGACCCGCATGAAATTGCAAATGTTTGTGGCATGGAAGGTGTGGAGTTTATGATTGAAAATGGGAAAACTGTTCCTTTCAAATTCAATTTCGGTGCGCCAAGCTGTGTACCAGCTACCATTTTTGAAACTGCTGGTGCGGCTCTTGATTCAAGTGATGTAGAAAAGTTATTGATGCGGGATGAGATAAAATATTTGAGTGAGATGATGAATTTTCCGGGTGTGCTTTTTAAAGATGAAGAAGTAATGAAGAAGATAGCAGCAGCGCATCGGTTGGGAAAGCCAGTTGATGGACATGCACCGGGGTTGAGGGGAGAAAAAGCAAGAAAATATATTCAAGCCCCCCCGCCCCCCGAAGGGGGGATCTTAGACTCCGATAATTCTACCATTCATTATAAATATCAAACTGCAGAACCTTTTATTTATGGATTGCTGAAAAAATACGTAAAGGAACATAGAGACAACCCTACTCCTGCAGAAAATATTTTGTGGCAAATATTAAGAAGCAAACAATTAGATGGGCATAAATTCAGAAGACAACATATAATCGGTTCCTATATTGCTGACTTTATTTGTCTTTCTAAAAAATTAATTATTGAAGTAGATGGATTGATACATCAGATACCAGAAAATAAGATAAGTGATGCTGAAAGAACTGCTGAACTAAATAGATTTGGATTTGAAGTAATAAGATTTACGAATGAAGAAGTTACCGGTGACACAGACAATGTACTTTCGGCAATTCTGCTTAGCCTCAACAAAACGACTCCTGCAATAGCAGTATCTGAGATCCCCCCTTCGGGGGGCGGGGGGGCTGTTATTTCCACCGACCATGAATGTTTTACTGCTGATGAAGCATTGGAAAAACTGCAGTATGGTATGAAAATTCTTATTCGGGAAGGAAGTGCAGCTAAAAATTTTGAAGCATTAATTGATTTGTTAAATGACTGGCCGGACATGATGATGTTTTGCAGCGATGATAAACATCCGGATAGTTTGGTGTTGGGACATATTAATCAGCTTTGTGCAAGAGCAGTAGCCAAAGGCATTGATATATTTAAAATATTGAAAGCAGCTTGTGTAAATCCTGCTTTACATTACAAATTAGATGTAGGCCTGCTGAGAGAAGGTGACTTTGCTGATTTTATTATGGTGAAAGATTTAGAAAAATTTGAAGTGGTGAAAACATTTATCAATGGTGAGTTAGTTGCGGAGAATAAGGTGTCAACTATTAAAACAACAAAATCGGGGATTGTAAATAATTTCTCCTGTGATAAAAAAGAAGTGAGTGATTTTGAAGTCAGCTGGAATAATGAAAAAGAAATACCTGTTATTGAAGCATTAGACGGCCAGTTAATAACAAACCGAATTTCATTTACACCAAAAGTTGCAGATGAAAAAATTGTAAGTGATGAAGAAAAAGATGTGCTGAAAATTGTTGTCGTGAATCGCTACAATAATGCCCCAGTTGCTAAAGCTTTTATTAAAAACTTTGGATTGAAACAAGGTGCATTAGCTTCTTCTGTGGCACATGACAGTCACAATATCGTTTCGGTGGGTGTTGATGATGAAAGTATTTGCAGGGCTGTTAATTTGGTAATCGAAAAAAAAGGTGGGGTAAGTGCTGTTGGAATTGGTAAAGAAATGGTTTTGGGTTTACCCGTTGCCGGGTTAATGAGTAATGAAGATGGCTACAAAGTAGCTGCAGATTATACTACTATTGATAAAATGACAAAAGAAGAACTTGGCTCAACACTTGGCTCACCATTTATGACACTTTCTTTTATGGCTTTGTTGGTCATACCACATTTAAAGTTGAGTGATAAGGGTTTGTTTGATGGGGATAAGTTTGAATTTATAATCCAATTACCATTATCTCAATACTAAAAAAAAACAAATTCTCATATTAAGTTTTTTAATGGGTTCATATCCTGTGCAAAACTGTAGTGATAACAATTTATTAATCTTTCTTACATTGTAGCAAACTAACTGATATGATAAAAAACACTAAAAAGCAAAGCCTGCTTTTCTTTGCCGTTTTGCTATTCTTTACAATCAATCTTGCTGCACAGGTAACTACCGCCACCATAAGCGGTGTTGTTAAAGATGCTAAAGGAGTTGGACTTGGTTTGGCAACGGTAACAGTAGAATTTCCTGATGCCGGTATTAAACAGGTTTTAATCACAAAGGCAGACGGACGTTTTGCAGTACCAAACCTTAGAGTTGGCGGACCTTATAAAGTAACAGTAAGCCATGTTAATCATCAACAGGTTATTTCAGATGACATATTCCTGGAACTTGGTCTCAACAATACCTTAGAGTTTGCTATGCAGGAAACTGCAACAACATTAACAAACGTAAATGTTGCCGCAAGATCCAAAATCTTTGATGACAAACGAACTGGTGCTTCTACTAATATCAGCAACAAACAATTAAGAACATTACCAACTATCTCCCGTTCGGCTGATGATTTTTTACGATTGTCACCATCTGCTTCCGCCAATTATAATGGTATTTCATTTGCAGGTCGCAACGGACAGTACAACAATTTTTCACTCGATGGTGCAGTATTCAATAATCCATTTGGTTTGGATGCTCCTACACCGGGAGGACAAACAAATGCTCAACCTATTTCGTTGGATGCCATTGAACAAATACAGGTAAATCTTGCGCCTTATGATGTTACTCAGGCTGGTTTTACCGGAGCTGGTATTAATACAGTTACAAAATCAGGAAGTAATAAATTTTTCGGGACGGCCTACCTTTTTTACCGAAGTGAATCATTCACTGGCAAAAAAGTTTCAGGAACAAAGCTTGTTGTTCCTGACCTTAGCCAACTTCAGAGTGGATTTGCATTTGGAGGAGCACTTAAAAAAGATAAACTGTTTTATTTTTTAAGTTTTGAAACTGAACAACGAAAAGATGGAGCTTCCAGTTATGTAGCTCAAAATGCGGGTAATGTAGGTAAAACAAATACAGCAAGGGTTCTAGAATCAGACTTGATAGCTGTAAGCAATATATTAAAAAACCGTTTTAATTATGTAACCGGCCCTTACCAGGGATTTACACACAACCAGAAAAATTTTAAGTGGCTGGCAAAACTTGACTGGAACATCAGCCAGGTTCATAAATTATCATTCACCTATAACGGTTTAAATGCGAAAAAAGACAAACCAGCCCACCCAAGCGCCATTGGCCGGCGTGGCCCGGATTACACAACCTTACAATTCCAGAATTCAGGATATGAAATCGTCAATAAATTGAATTCATTTGGTACAGAGTTGAAATCAAATTTCAAAGGCAATTCTGCCAATAAACTGAGGATGGTTTATACAATGTTTAGGGATAATCGTAATCCTTTTTCCACACCCTTCCCCGTTATCAATATTGCAAAGTTCAATACCCGTTACATTGTAGCCGGGCATGAACCATTTTCCATTAATAATACTTTGAAGCAAGATGCCATCCAGGTAACAAATGATTTCACCCTTTACAAAAAAAATCATACCATCACCATTGGCGGTTCTTACGAATCGTTCAAGTTTGAAAACTCATTCAATTTAACTGGATATGGTTTTAATATGTTTTTGGGTGATGTAGATATTCAAACTTTTAAAGACAGTGTGCCTACAGGCCGCCCATTGTGGTTTGGCGTTTTTAACCTTGATCAATTTAATAATTATGCCCAAAATAGGGCTTTGGCAGATAAATGGGCCCTTGTTAAAATGACCGTTGGGCAATTGTCATTCTATCTGCAGGATGAAATACAAGTGAATCCAAAACTAAAGATGACGTTTGGACTCAGGATTGACAAACCTATGTACAATAATGTATCATTTACAACTCCAAACATTCAGGAAGATGTGTTTAATCCAGCTGCAGGCACTTTCTTAGGGGGATTTACAACTGGCTCCCCAACTATTCTAAATGCTGATAACCTGACCTTATTTGATGAAAATGGCAAACCAATTACAAATGGTAAAGGAAAGGATCTTGACAATACACAACTACCCACCACTAAGCCATTGCTTTCGCCAAGGTTTGGTTTCAACTGGGATGTAAAAGGCAATAAGACTTTACAAGTTCGTGGAGGTACGGGACTTTTCACCGGTCGCTTTCCTTTTGTATGGATAGGCAACCACATCGGTAATCCCACAAGTGGTTTTTATAATGCAACTGACAAAAATTTCAGATGGCCGCAGGTATGGCGTACCAACATTGGTACTGATTTCAAAATTCCCGGAGGAACAATTTTTACGGTTGATCTGGCTTACACTAAAGATGTAAATGCTATGATGGTCCGCAATTATAAATTAGGAACTCCGACCGGAGTATTGAATTCCGGAATCGGCGACAAAAGAAGCGTTTATCTTGCTGCTAACCAGGGAGCAGCTAATACTTATGTCTTTACGAATACAAAAGAAGGGTATCAATTCAACCTTTCTTTACAGGCGCAACAAACATTTAAAAAAGGGCTATTTGCTATGGCAGCCTATAATTTTGGCGTCGCCAAAGATGCTAGTTCTATTTCTGCAGAAATTTCCAGCGATGCATTTGACAGAAATCCGATTTTGAACAATGCCAATACACCCATCAACTCCAATTCACTTTATGGCAATAGACATCGCTTTATAGTAGCAGCTTCAAAAACATATAATTATGGACAAGATAAAAAATGGGGAACAACCGTTTCTCTGTTCAGTTCATGGTCATCCGGCAGCCGCTTTGCTTATGTTTATGGCGGTGATATAAATAATGATGGTACCGGCTCTAACGATTTGTTATATGTACCCACTGATATAGAAATAGACAATATGATTTTTACTAATCTGCTGGATGTAAATGGTAATATTCAAAATCAGGCAACACAACGCCAGGCATTCAAAGCTTTTGTTTCTCAGGATGAATATCTAAGTGGTTTAAGGGGTCAACATACTGAAAAATATGGTGGTGTAACGCCAGGTTTCAGCCAGCTTGATTTACGTATACTGCAGGATCTAATCTTGAATACCAAAACAAAACAAGGCCTTCAGTTTAGTATAGATGTGGTAAACCTTGGTAACCTGATTAGCAGTAAATGGGGTGTTCGCAAATACGCTACTACTGCTGGTTACTTTCAACCATTATCTGTATCATATAATAACAATGCCCCAACTTACCAGTTTGATCCGTCATTAAAAACTACATTTAATGATAGCCCTGATTTATTGTCCCGCTGGCAGTTACAATTGGGGCTTAGATTTACTTTCTAAGCTTACTAACCTTTGCAGTACATCCCGTTCCGAGTTTATCGGAACGGGTTTTTTATTATTAAACGAAATTTGAACTATTAATTTATCCGCATTTCAATACTTTATAATACCTAACTTTCATCAACTAAAGGATTTCATGTCCCAAAATCGCCAACTTGCCGCCATTATGTTCACCGATATTGTCGGGTACACGGCCATGATGCAGCAAAATGAAGATACAGCTGTGGCGGTCATCAAACATTATAATACTACACTCAATAAATGGGTGGCTCATTTTAATGGACAGGTATTAAATTATTATGGTGATGGAAGCCTTTGTATTTTTTCCAGCGCAACCGATGCGGTTAATTGTTCTTTAGCCGTACAAAAAGATTTAAAGACTGAACCCCCTGTTCCCCTTCGTATTGGTTTGCACATTGGTGAAGTTTTTTTTGAGAATGAAAAAGCATTGGGTGACGGAGTAAACGTGGCGTCAAGGATTCAATCGCTGGGACAGGAAAATACAATTCTTATTTCTGAAGAAGTCCATAATAAAATAAAAAACAACGCTTCTATTACTGCCGCATCACTCGGATATTTTGATTTTAAAAATGTCGGTAGGTCAATGGAGGTATTTGCATTGACCAATGAAGGGCTGTTTGTACCGCAGCGGAAAAAGATGGAAGGGAAACTGAAGAAGAAAACTGCTTCAAAAAAAAATATCATTGCTACATTTTCAATCATTCTGCTTTTTGTAGCCGGATTTTTTATTTATAAAAATTTCTTTACCGGCAAAACCACGGACAGACCGAAAGATAAATCAATAGCCGTACTCCCCTTTACTGATATGAGCCCCGAAAAAGACCAGGACTACTTCAGCGATGGATTATCAGAAGAACTGATCAATGCCCTGGCAAAGATTTCCGGACTGAAAGTAGCAGGACGTACTTCTTCCTTTTCATATAAAGGAATAAATAAAAATCTAAAAACAATCGGTGATGAACTGGGTGTGAGTACGATTCTTGAAGGCAGTCTCCGTAAATCAGGAAATCAATTACGTATCACAGCACAGTTGATCAATACAGAAGATGGCTTTCATCTCTGGACAGAAACTTTTGACATTGAATTCACTGAAGTATTTGGCGTACAGGATAAAATAACCAAGGCCATTATCACTGCATTAAATGTGCATTTGCTGCATGATAAAGAATTGGTAGCAACGGCTACAACAAATCCGAAAGCTTATTCAAGTTATCTCCGTGCCCGGCAAAAACTTTCTCTTCGTGGGATAGAGAACCTGCTCGAAGCA
>JANNQR010000087.1:0-32192 GCA_031400855.1 Chitinophagaceae bacterium
TATTACTGCTAAACCGGCTGCCGGGCCGCTAACACCAAGTGGCGAACCGCTAGCTATCCCTACGATGATACCGCCAACTATACCGGCAATAATGCCTGCAAAAAGTGGGGCACCAGAGGCTAATGCAATACCAAGACACAAGGGGACTGCAACAAAAAATACGACAATACTAGCCGGGAGGTCACTTTTTAATTCTTTAAATATGTTATTATCCTTCATGACAACAGGTTTTGATTTAATGAAAACAAGATAGGTTTGCTTTGTATATGATTAAAAATAATTTTCACTTTGTATAACTGGAATCGATTTTCTATTTCTTCCAAACTTCTACACAGAAACTCAATACATAATTGCTTAAGCTGCCAGAACTCCTGAGATATGGTAAATCAAACTTCAGGTTTTTAAACAACCCTTTGTTCATACGTTTTGAATTAGATAAATATATAAATGAAATAAATACGCCTTATTGGCGAAAGTTAATGAATCAATGATATAGAGAAATATTATACCTGATCGGGGGGTCTTTCGTGGAATGATAAAAAGCTCAGTGTTTTAATAAGGTCATTTTTCAGATAGAAATCAGTAACAATTTCTATTAAAGAGAGAAACTTTATGTTTGATGAAATCTTGTCTTTTGCTTCTTCTTCTTTTTCCTTTTTGTCGTTGTCTTTTTTCTCGTCAGCTTCCTGTGTCTCCATTAGCAAATTAACAGAGCTAAAATTGCGGCAAAAAGGTGTTGCTATCTCTACCGTAAATGAGAAAAGAAGTACCAGCACCAATATTTTGTAAACTAATTTCCGCATGGGTGGCAAAATAACAGCTAATAACATTAAATAGTTCTTTTTTTGTCTATTCTTTTTTTAAAAGCATGAGGCTTTCTTGGCATTAACTATCTTAAATACAAAGAGTTAGTCCTAAATTTGAATAAACCCTCTTTCTTATGAAGCCATACGAGGTATTATTGAACGATAATAAGCATTGGGCTGCAAAAAAACTGGCTGAAGACCCTGGTTTTTTTGAACGATTGCTCCATATACAATCCCCGGAGTTTTTATGGATAGGTTGCAGTGATAGCCGGGTTCCCCCGGACCAAATAACTCAAACAGAGCCAGGAGAAATATTTATTCATCGTAATGTGGCCAACCTCGTTGTGAATACCGATGTGAATTTGATGAGTGTGCTGGATTATGCTGTTAACCATTTGAAGATAAAACATGTAATAGTTTGTGGCCATTATGGATGTGGGGGAGTAAAAGCCGCTATGTCTAATGAAGATTTTAACCAGGTTTTGAATATGTGGCTGCGAAATATCAAAGACATTTACCGTATTCACCGCAAAGAATTAGAAGCCATACCGGATGAAGATAAACGGGTAAACCGGATGGTGGAGCTGAATGTAAAAGAGCAGGTTTTTAATCTCGCCAAAACTGCTATCATTCAAAAGACATGGGTGAATGAACAACGGCCCGACTTGCATGGTTGGGTCTATGGCCTGCAAGATGGCATCATCAAACCAGTAGTGGAAATGAAGGCGGGTACAAATATTGACCCTTTGTATGAATACGATGATTTGTAATTTTTATCCCGTCAAATAATGCTGCAAAAGAAAAACAGCTGCCCCGGCGAGATAACCCAATAATGCCAGCCAGCCTATCTTTTTCATATACCAGAAGAATTCAATTTTCTCTAATCCCATTGCAGCTACACCAGCAGCAGAACCAATAATTAAACAACTGCCGCCAGTGCCAGCACAATAAGCTAAAAATTCCCAAAAGAAATGCCCGGTAGGATACTGGTCTAAACTATACATGCCCTGTGCCGCTGCTACCAAAGGAACATTATCTACTACCGCCGAAAGTAATCCTATGGAAATGGTAATAATTTTAATATTACCGATTGAGTTATCCATCGCCACAGCCAGATTCGAAAGTACTCCGGTGGCCTGCAATGCAGCAATACTTAATAAGATGCCAAGAAAAAATAAAATGCTTGGTGTATCAATTTTTCTCAATGCATGGTTTACAGATAACTGGCCTCTTTCTGCTTCATCTTTTTCGCTATGTATCATTTCAGTTATTACCCACATTACTCCAAGACCCAATAAAACACCCATATAGGGTGGCAAATGCGTAACCGTTTTAAATATTGGTACAAAGAGAAGACTTCCAACTCCGACCCAGAATACGGTGTTCCGTTCCTTTTGGGTATTAGTAAATTCTTTTTTTTCTGCTGTTTCTTCAATTCTTTCTGCATTTCCTTTTACCTGCCTGCTGATAATAAAAGCAGGCACCAGAAAACAAACAAGACTTGGTAATATTGTTTGAACGATTATACTTCCGGCAGTAATCTGCCCTCCTATCCAAAGCATCGTAGTGGTTACATCTCCAATCGGGCTCCATGCACCCCCTGCATTGGCTGAAATGATAACAAGTCCTGCAAACAAAAGCCTGTCTTTTTTATCAGGAACTATTATTCGTAATAAAGAAACCATTACAATAGTAGTGGTTAAATTATCCAATACTGCCGAAAGGAAAAATGTTATAAACCCGATTATCCAAACTAATTTTCTTTTACTGGTAGTATTGATGCGAGTGGTAATTATTTCAAATCCGTCGTGGGCATCTATCAGTTCTACCATCGTCATAGCTCCCATCAGAAAAAATAAAATACCGGCTACTTCCCCCAGATTTTCAGTTAGCAGATGAGCCGGTGTATGTTTGTCGGTTGCATACAGGGCAAATATCGTCCAGCATAATACCCCGGTAATAAGTGCCGTAGCTGCTTTGTTTATTTTCAGCGGATGCTCCAAGGCAATAGCAGCATAACCAATGATAAAAATTATTACAATAATAGTGACCATCAGCTATAAAAATACAGAAATAACCAGCAGGGAAAGTCAGTATTATAATTTTAAGCTTTTACTGTAGGTTTGCAATATGTCAATTGAAGTAAAAAACCTGCTGAAAGAATACGGCGAACAAAAAGCTGTGAATAATATTTCTTTTAAAATTGAGAAAGGTGAGATTGTTGGTTTTCTCGGACCCAATGGTGCCGGTAAATCAACGACCATGAAAATCATCACCGGCTATTTACAACAAACCGGTGGCGAAGCATTTGTTTGTGGCATTAACGTAGCAGAACAACCATTAGAAACAAAAAAGAAGATTGGCTATTTACCGGAATTGAATGCTTTATATTATGATATGTATGTGAGGGAATATTTAGGATTTGTAGCAGAGGTACACAAGGTGGTGAGTCCTAAAGAAAAGATTGAAAGTGTAATTGAATTAACAGGATTAAAAATTGAAAGCAAAAAGAAAATCGGGCAGCTATCAAAAGGATACAAACAAAGAGTTGGATTAGCGGCAGCTCTTATACATGACCCGGAAGTTTTGATATTAGATGAACCCACTACCGGCCTCGACCCGAACCAGATCGTGGAAATAAGAGAAGTGATAAAAAAGCAAGGGCTGAATAAAACAGTTCTTTTCTCTTCTCACATTTTACAGGAAGTGGAAGCCATCTGCGACAGGGTTATTATTATCAACAAAGGAGAATTGGTTGCAGATGATAAGCTAAGTACTCTCCAAAAAGGAAATAAAGACAATCATGTAGTCATTGTTCAGTTCAAAGAAGCAATTGACAAAAGTATACTGGAAAAAATAAAAGAAGTTTCAAGAGTTGAAGAAGCTCAAACTTCCCCTTCGACAGGCTCAGAATTCAAATTGCAAACCAATAATCCCGAGGCGGTGAGAAAACAACTTTTTGAAATCGCTTTGCAGCAAAACCTGAATATTGTTTCACTGCAAAGCGAAAGCCAGAGCTTAGAACATATTTTCAAAAGCCTGACAAATTAAAACCCTTTCTTTTCAGCAGGCTTATCAGTTGTTTTTCCTTTTTCAAAATCGCCGCTGTACACCATTACTAACTTAGATTTATCAAAATATTTTCGGAGAGCAGCGTTTACTGCTTCAATGGTCAGCGATTTTACTTTGGCTTCAAAATCAGTAAAATAATTTAACTCTTTATCATCCCGCATATAAAACCGTATAAGCCCGGCGAGGGTGCCATTATCACCTAACTGTGTGCGGTTTCCTTCCAGCCAACTGCTTTTTGATTTTTCTAATTCATCTTTTGTAAACCCGCCCTGCATGGCTTTATCCACTTCCTGATGAAGTGCAGAGTCCAATCGGCCTTTGTATAATGGATTGAACATGGCATACACACCCCAGTTGGTCACAGCATCTTTATAGTTACTGCTCATATAAGAACCAGCTCCATAACTCATGCCTTCATTTTCCCGTAAGCGTTGCGGTATTCTTGAACTTAAAAAAGCACCGCCACCCAGCAACTCATTCGCCATAAACATGGCCGGATAGTCAGCATGTTTTTCGGAAATGTTGATATTGATACCACCAAGCAGCATAGCATTTGTTTTATCTGGTGTATTAATTGTTTCAGTAGTTCCTTTTACATTAAAATGGCGTTGTGCAATTCTTGCAGTCGGCAATTTGCTGTTCCAGCCACCAAATGTTTTTTGTAAAAATGAAGTGATGGCATTTTTATCTAATTCTCCTACAAATGATGAAAGCGAATTATTAGCTCCATAAAAATCAGCATAGAATTTTTTCAGGTCATCTATTTTTGCATTGGCCAAATCTTCCAGGTCTTCATCTGATGAAGAAGCATACAGCGGATGGCCTTTAGGATAGTTAGTGGTGAGCTTCGACAGTTTTTCGCCAGCAATATATTGCGGATCGTTTTTGTTCGCTTCTATACTGGCTTTGTTTTCCAATTTTAATTTTTCAAATTCTGCTTCATCAAACTTTGGATTTTTCAGCAAGTCTTCCAGCAGGGCCAGCGCAGCGGGCAAGTTGGCTTTATCGGTGCTGATGGTAATACCCAGCCCGTTTGGTGCGCCGGAAAAGAAGATATTCGTTTTTATTTTATCCAGTTCATCGCTGATTTGCTTTTTGGTACGGTTGGTGGTTCCGGTTTTCAGCATCGCAGCAAGCAGTGCCGCTGCTTCTGCTTTATTCATCAGGCTGTTTTCATCGCCAAAGCGAAGGGTAAGGCTTGCATTTATCTTATCCCCCTTGGTTGGTTTTTGCAGCAATGCGTATCTTCCTCCGTTTGCCAATTTTCCATACTCTGTATTCTTCTGAATATTGGCGATGCTGTTTTCAAAATTTTCTTTTTGTGCGGCAACCTCTTTGCCTTTATAGCCATTAAGCAACTTAGCCACATCGGGAGTTTCACTCACCTCTGTGCGATCCGGCTTTGGATCGGGAATAAAAACACCTACGGTGCGGTTAGATGGTTTGTAATATTTTTTGGCAACTGATTTCAGCTCATCCACTGTAAGTTTTTCGACTCTGTCCCTGTTAAGGAACCAGAGGCGCCAGTCACCGGCACCAATATATTCGGTTAAAGCAATGGCAAAGTCAGTTGTATTATTCATAGCATCCTCTATCCCTTTCAAGCGGTTGTTTTTAGCACGGGTCAAATCTTCTTCTGTAATATTCATGCTGCCAATTTCATTGACGGATTGCAGCAGGGCCGTTTTGGCACTGTCCATACTTTTATCTTTCGATACCTCACTAAAAATGTAGGTAAAGCCCGGATCGTGTAAGGTAAAAGCAAATGAGCCAACGCTGGTAGCCAGTTTTGTATCCACTAATTTTTTGTACAAAACTCCCGAGGGGTTATTGGTAAGCACTTCCAGCAATGCATCATTGGCGGCATAATCTTTATCTGCCAGCGATGGGGTGTGGTAACCAAGGCTCAGGTATTGAATATCGCCTGTGCGGCTCAACAACACATTTCTTTCTCCATCTTGCGGCGGTTCCACCGTGTAAGTAGGCAACAACTTTCTGGTTGGTTTGGGTATTGGTTCAAAATATTGCTTTACATACTGCAGGGCTTTTTTTTCATCAAACTTGCCAGCGATAATCAACACCGCATTATCCGGCTGATAATATTTTTTGTAAAACACTTTTAGATTTTCAGCTTTTACCCTTTCTATGTCTTCTTTGCTGCCAATGGTGGATTTGCCATAGTTGTGCCAGAGATACATGGATGAAATAACCCTTTCCATGAGTACACCCCATTGGTTGTTCTCCCCAATTTCAAATTCATTGCGTACCACACTGAATTCTTTCTTTAATTCTTCTGGTAATATTTTAGAATTTACCATCCTGTCTGCTTCCATGTCTATCGCCCAGCGAAGATTTTCGTCTGATGCGGAAAGAATTTCATAATAATTGGTACGATCGTACCAGGTTGTTCCATTGGCTTGTGCACCTTTATCAGCAATTGCTTTTTTAATATCTACAAATTTTTTGCACTGCTTAAACAACATGTGCTCCAACAGGTGGGCCATACCTGTTTCGCCAAGTCCTTCGTGGCGGCTGCCAACTTTGTAAACAATATTTACAGCGATATTTGTTTGTGAGGCATCCGGCATCAGCAATACCCGCAAGCCATTATTCAATTCAAATTCTTTAATGCCTTCTACAGTAGTGATCAGTTTGGGCGTTGTTTGTGCCTGTACATTTTTTACATTCAATAATAATGACAAGCCAAATGTTAAAAGGATAAAACGCATAGTTGTTGATTTTTTTAAAGATACGGGTATTCAGAAAAACCCGGAGAACCGCTGGTAAAAAAACAGATAAATAGTTATACCAATTAGATCGGGGAAAAAATAAAAGGGGCAAATTAATCAGCCACTACCTGATAATTGTAATAGTGCCTTTTTCGGTAATTTTTTTATTTGCTTTATTGAAAAACTCCAGTATCCATACATATACACCGGGGTCCTGCGTTACACCTTTTGATTTTCCATCCCATCCTTCGCCTTCCCGGTTGGTATAAAAAATAAGGTTACCCCAACGATTAAACACAGAAAAACTTTTTAGTGATTTCATATCCACGAGATAGGGTATGGCTACATCATTTAATCCGTCACCATTGGGAGTAAATGCAGTTGGCAAATAATAACCTGGTTTTTTCAATACAAGTATTTGCATCGTGTCTGTGGTAACACAGGTATGTATATCACTGATGTCTATATAATACCTTACATCATCAACTGCACGAAATTCGGTGTACTGGATATTATAATTGCTCAATTGTGTTTTCGGCCGCCAGTTGAAAATATCCCCGACACTATCCCTTGCATGAATAAATTGAGCATACCCCTGCGGTACAGTAATCGTCCGGTAGGTAGTACCCGGTTTCTGTATATTCATCTGCACTCTTTTAATGATTGAATCCGGATCATTTTCACAACCTAATGCAGTAAGAATTAAAGTAACATCCGTTTGTCCAACGGTATTGTAAATAACCGGCATAGGGTTTTTAATGGTTGAGCCCGGTCCGCCGTTATTAAAGTTCCAGGAATAATTTACCTGTGCCGAACCTTTTTCATCACTTAAATTATAAAAATAAGCCGGCCGATTGGTGCAGATAGAATCCCATCGGAAATTGGCATTTCCATTGGGCAACACATGAACAATTGTATTATTAGTACTGTCAGTGCAACCAAAAGAAGAAGTAGTGATCAGTTTTACAGGATAATTTCCAACCGTTAAATATGTTTTGACTGCATCAGTTATTGTCTGCGTCGTACCATCACCCAATTTCCATAAATAGCTCATGGTGGAACCATCGGTAATCGAAGAGTTGTTGGTAAATAAAAATGAGTGATTGGTAACACAACCAGTATCACTGCTTGGTGTAAAAGAAACTACTGGCATGGCATGAATATCAAAAGGGATAGTGAGGGTGGAATCAGTGCATCCAGATTGTTGCAATTGCGCCCAATAATTTCCGGTAACCAATGGTTGATAATTGAATCCGTTAGCTCCGGGTATCGGGGCTGTACCATCAAACCATTGCACAGCAGAAACAGTATTGTTTACATTCAATATTCCCCATGCGGGATCATTATTACAAAAATCCTTTTTACCTGTTAACTGAATTGTGGTATCCACAACCCGGCCTGTAACATAAGTAGTGTCATAAGAATTACATCCGGTCAGCGGGTCTGCAGTATGTACAATAAATTCGGTAGTAGTTGTGCCAACTGCCCAAGCTATTGGGTTGCCGATAGAAGGATCACTTACCTGTGTTGCCGGCGTCCATGTATAAGTAAATGCAGGGTTGGATGCAGCGCCAAGTTGTATATTCTGATTGTTGGTACAAATACTTGCATCGGGACCGGCAACGGATACAGGCATAGGGTTAACCGAGAAAATCTCTTGACGGGTAGAATCTATACAACTGAATTGCTGCACCTGTGCCCAATAATTTCCTGATACAACAGGTTGATATGAAAATCCGGTGGCTCCTGGAATTGCCGAGGCTCCATTATACCATTGCACAGCAGTCAGCGTATTCATTACAGATAATGAGCCGGCAGTTGGGTCACCCTGGCAATAGCTTTTATTGCCACTTACTGTCATGGCGGTATCGAGTTGCCGGGCAGTTAAATAAGTTGTATCATAAGCTATACACCCGGTAAGAATGTCAGTAGTCCTTACAATGAACTCTTCCGGATTGGGTGATACGGTCCAGCCAAACGGGTTGGCAATTGTTGGATTGGTAACCTGGCTTGCCGGTGTCCAAGTATAGGAATAAATAGGATTAGGAGGAGCACCAATCTGCACCTGCTGGCTTTTACACACATCCAGATCTGGACCCGCATTGGCAGCAGGAGCTGTACCAATTGTAACTGTTGCATACAAAGTATCCCGGCAACCATATCCGGGATAGGGAATCACTATTACCGGAAAAACTGAACCAACAGCAGGAGGTGGATTCAATAAAAGGGTCTGTGAAGTGGAAAGTAAAGTAGCAAAAGTAATATCTGAATACCATTCATATGCCTGAAAACCGAAAGGAGCAGAAAGAGTAATGGATTGATCGCCGGGACATATTACATTTCCTGTAATAGCTCCGTTACAATTTGTGTTTACATCTATATAGGCATATCCAAAATGTGCAGTAAAAACGCAATCATTGGTAATAAACTCCAGTTTTATTGTTCTGCCGATATAGGCATCCAATTTAATAGTGATCGGCGTCCAGTCTTTGTATACAACTGAGGAATTAGTTGGCGAAATCTGGAATCCCGGAAGTGAACCCGAAGCTATAAAGTCAAAATCTACGCAGGGTATAGGCAAACCAGTTGACACATCAGTTATTCTGGCCCGAAACCTGGGTTGTTGAAAAAAAGTATGATTAGGATCTTGCAGCACTACTGCATAATTAAACAACATAGAAAACGTTGTTACCAATGCTGGAATTGTGTAGGTATATGAAATACTTTCGGCCTCATGGTTTCCACCACTGTTACCAAGTCTTACACTATACCCACTGCCATTGGGACAATTTTCGGGAAATAAGCCATAAGGGTCTATGCCTGCAGATGCAGCTGTGATAATTGTATGCCGGCCCGGAATTGGAGGAGATGGCGAAAGGATTAGATTGCCTGAAGGATCAACAATTCCGGCTTCACAGGACCAATTTGCAAAATCTCCTTGCTCAAAATCGAGATTGGACGGGCAAAGACCGGACTGAGCTTTGGCAAGATTTCCAAAAACAATAAAGCTGATTGTAAGTAAAAAATAATTGAGTTTTCGTATAGACATGAAAACAGCCGAATTAGGTTCAAACTTAATTAAAAAAAAGCATTAACCGGCAAGTTAATTAAGCCAATCAAGCTCCTTGCTAATCACTTTGTTATATAAATAATTCCTGTTTACTCATCTTTTAAAACCAGGCAAAACATCATTTCTTTACCACACTCTATGAATATATTATCTCTTAGCTTAAGCTAAAAATAAGACAAGGATCACCCGGTTATAAATATTAATAAACCCGTTTCTTTGCATATTATCAACAAAATTGTTTTTGCCCGGTATTATCCAATAAATGACTGTAAAGGACACATTAATAGCCCTTTGTTTTTTAGCAAGCTCTTTCGTGACTGTTTATGGAGGATGGAATTATATGAAAGGCCGCATTAACCAGTATGAAGAAACTGCGAAAGCTGAAAAACTGGCCGTACTGGGATATAATGCGGAAGAAGCCCTTCAAAAAATCAGGAAATCAAAAACTAATTCCCTCATCATCTTTGCAGCAGGGGTAACTGGTTTATTTTTAATTATTACAAATGCTTCCCGCAGATCTGTCCGCCGTGGCGGAAGGAGCAGCTTAAATATTTCAACAAAACAAAAAAAGGAAACCCAATCATGAGTTACATCGCAGAAATTTTTGCCAGGCAAATTTTAGATTCAAGAGGAAATCCCACTGTAGAGGTGGATGTAATAACAGATGAAATGGCCCTAGGCCGTGCCGCTGTACCAAGTGGTGCCAGCACCGGTGTACACGAAGCAGCGGAATTGAGAGATGGTGATAAAAAATTATATGGAGGCAAAGGCGTGTTAAAAGCAGTTGCCAATGTAAATAAAACCATCGCACCGGCTCTGCTGGGTTATGATGTAGCTGACCAGACGGGTATTGATGAAATGATGATTCAATTAGATGGTACAGCTAACAAAAGTAAGTTGGGTGCCAATGCCATTCTTGCCGTAAGTATGGCTGTTGCAAAAGCTGCTGCAGAAGAAGCCTCATTACCTTTGTTCCGGTACATTGGCGGCACAAATGCGAGAACACTGCCCATTCCAATGATGAATATTCTGAACGGTGGCGCCCATGCTGATAATAAAATAGATTTTCAGGAATTTATGGTCATGCCTGTTGGTGCTTCCACTTTCAGTGAAGGGCTACAATGGGGAGTGGAGATTTTTCATGCTCTGAAAAGTGTACTGAAGAAAAAAGGATATAGTACTAATGTAGGTGACGAAGGCGGCTTTGCCCCGGATATACAAAGCAATGAAGAAGCGATAGATACCGTCATGATAGCCATCAAAGCTGCCGGTTTTAAAGCCGGTTCTCAGGTAGCCATTGCCATGGACCCTGCAGTAAGTGAAATGTATGATGCTGCTAAAAAAGTTTATCACTTTCATAAGTCAGACGGTAAAAAATTAAGCAGCGAAAAAATGGTGGACTTTTGGGCCAATTGGGTAAAAAATTATCCCATCGTTTCTATTGAAGACGGTATGGCAGAAGATGACTGGGCCGGTTGGAAATTATTAACCGATAAGCTGGGCAAAAAAATTCAACTCGTAGGCGATGATCTTTTTGTAACCAATGTACTCCGTCTTCAAAAAGGAATTGATACGGGTACGGGCAATGCCTTATTGGTAAAAGTTAACCAGATCGGAACCATCACTGAAACGATCAACGCTGTTACAATGGCACAGCATAATGGTTATAATACTATCATGAGCCATCGCAGTGGGGAAACAGAAGATACTACCATTACCGACTTAGCTGTTGCTTTAAACTGCGGACAAATAAAAACCGGCTCTGCATCCAGAACAGATCGTATAGCAAAATATAATCAGTTGATCAGAATTGAAGAATTATTAGGCAGCTCTGCTGTATATCCAAAAGGAAGGATTAAATTTGGGAAATAATAACTGAAGTAAGAAGTCGGAGGTCTGACGATAACACAGCCCTCTGACTTCAGATTTCAGACCTCTAACATCTGATAATATGAAACTACTAACCCATATCCCCGCATTTCTCAAAAACAAGTACTTTATCTCTTTTGCAGCTTTCTGCGTTGTGATGCTTTTTATTGACAAAAACAACCTTTTTAACCAAATAGAAAAGCGAAAAGAATTAAAGGAAAATTTACAAAGTTCTAAATATTATTCTGCCGGCCTGGCTACAGAACGTCAACAATTACAGGCACTTGAGACTAATCCGGAGGCTGTAGAAAAAGTAGCCCGGGAAAAACACCTCATGAAAAGAGACAATGAGGAACTTTTCATCATATCGGAAAAGCCCGTTATTCCAAAGAATTAGGCATCTACACACAATAAGGCAAACACCACTCCCGTTTACATCACGGACGTTTATTCTATTGGAACTACATAAGGACGCATCGAATTATTGGACACTTAACTGGATTTGCCACATGACAAATTTTACTCCCGAAGATTTATTATTGTATTTGTACAAAGAAAGCTCTGTTAAAAAGACAGCAGCCATCGAAGATGCTTTAGAAAAAGACTGGACGCTTCGTGAAAAGCTGACTGTTTTAAAAGCCTCTATGCAACGGTTGGACAAAATAACAACCGCACCCCGCACAGAAGTAGTACTTAATGTACTGAACTATTCACGGGAACAGGCTGTTGAAGAAGTACAGTAATTTACAACCGGCTTAAAAAGATTTAGTCCCGTCTCGCCTTAGGCCAGACGGGACTTTTTTATGCCCTGTCCCTAAAGGGTACTTAGATTTATGTTTCACTACTATATCAAAATAGACGAAAAGAAAAAAAGTACTACCCCGGCTTTAATAATATTATCCTACTTGCATCATACCTTTTACTTATTCGATTATCGTCTTAAAAAAAATATACCCAGTAATGTGTCATTGAACTAAGTCTTCCGGTGTTTGGCGAAGACAGGGGTATCTTTTCTTATCTTGCTTTTTCCTAACTCCCCTTTAGGGGTTGGGGGCATAACATGACCCGCAAAGAACGATACCAGTTTGTCATTGATTACTTCGAAAAAAATATGCCGGTTGCTGAAACAGAACTCGTATTCGAAGATCCTTATGAATTACTCGTTGCCACCGTTCTTTCTGCTCAATGCACCGATAAAAGAGTGAACTTAACAACCCCGGCTATTTTTAAAAAATATCCTGATGTACAATCATTAAGCAAAGCTTCTTTCGATGAACTGTTTCCAATCATCAAAAGCATTTCTTATCCAAATAATAAAACCAAACATTTGATCGGCATGGCCAATAAAGTGATGGAGAAATTCAATGGCTTAATTCCTATGACGGTTGATGAACTGGTACAGCTTCCTGGGGTTGGAAGAAAAACAGCGAATGTAATTACCTCAGTTATTGACCGGCAACCGAACATGGCCGTGGATACACATGTATTCAGAGTCAGTAAAAGAATCGGGCTGGTTTCTCAAAAAGCTTCCACCCCATTAGCCGTAGAAAATGAATTAATAAAAAATATTCCTGAAGCACTCATTCATAAAGCACATCATTGGTTGATACTTCATGGCCGGTATGTTTGCGTAGCAAGAAATCCAAAATGCGAACAATGCGGATTACAGCTTGGGTGTCTTTATTTTCAAAAGAAAAAATCCTAAGTACGATTCGCATAAAACGATGTTTCAAAAATCATTCACAAAAAAAATATGCCTTAAAGTATAGAATTTATCCACATAAATGAAGGTTTAGCATAATACTTGCAACTGTCAACGGATTATTCATTTCTATCTAAAACCGTTGACTGTTGAGAAACCTTCACCAACTAAGTTGTTTACTATGCTGTTGCTTTTTTAATATAGTACAGGCGCAACTTCCCCCGCAACAATGGGCCCGCCAATACGGTGGCACTGATGTAGATATTCCTTTTGCAATAAAGTTTACAAATGATGGCGGAACTGTTGTAGCCGGTTACACAGATTCCAAAAATGGCGATATAAGCCCCCAACCAAACCGTGAATACTGGGATTTATGGGTAGTAAAACTGGACCGCTGTGGAAACATACAATGGGAAAAATCATTTGGCGGTTCAAATTATGAAAGTGCAAGGGATGTGGTGCAAACAGCAGACGGCGGCTACATCGTAGCCGGTGAAACCAATTCCACGGATGGCGGTGTAGTAGCAGGTTATGGCGGTACGAAAGATATTTGGATATTAAAACTAAACGCATCAGGTACATTACTCTGGCAAAAAAGGTATGGCGGCACAGGATTGGATATTGCCAATCACATTCATCTATTAACCGATGGAACTTTTCTGTTGACCGCTTCTTCATCTTCCAACGATGGAAATATTACCGGCAATCATGGAACCGGGGGATATACAGACGGCGTACTCATGAAACTGGATGCCAATGGTAATTTATTGTGGAGCCGATGCTATGGCGGCAGTAAAAATGAAGAATTACTGGACATTGAAATCATCAATGGTAAAACTTATCTCGCCGGTTATGCCAACTCAACAGATGGCGACATTCCACCGCAACAAAAAAATTATGATGTATGGTTGCTGGCACTTGATGCTAATGGCAATAAAATTTTCAGTAAAGTATATGGCGGTTCACAAAATGATGTGGCTTATTCCATGACCAAAGGGAATGATGGTTCCCTCACTCTTGCAGGCTATACTACTTCAAACGATGGAGATGTAAGCGGATCAAAGGGCAGCCAGGATTACTGGATCATAAACATTCACCCCGGCACGGGTAAACTAAACTGGCAAAAAGTAATGGGGGGCACTGATGCTGATTATGCAAACGCTGTTATTACTGATGCTGATGGAGGTTATATTGTTGGCGGTATTTCTTATTCGAATAATGGTGATGTAACCAATCCATTGGGCGAAGGTGATTACTGGGTGGTGAAACTGAGTGCAACCGGAAATGTATTGTGGAAACAAAACATTGGCGGTGGAGGAAATGATAATTTACGTTCCGTCATTTATCAGCCGGCCGTAAAAGAATATTTTCTCTGCGGTGATACTGATTCCGGCGATGGCGATTTCAGCGGCGGACAGGGAGAAACTGATTTTGGTATCATCAAGCTGAAACAATTAGATACTCTTTTACTTGATTCAACAGTATGCAGCCTTACCGGCTTCATTCCGCCAATTGACACACTCCGTGATGCTTGTGATAATGATTCGGCTTATGTTTCCTATCGCTCTGTTGTATTAAAAGGTCCGTTTGATGGCATAAAGAATATTGACACCATTTTTGTTGGGCAAACCTTACAACTTCCCAGCAATGGCAATGGAAACATCACCTGGAATTTTGACCCCACATTAAGTTGCACTGTATGTCCCAATCCCATTGCCTCACCTGCTATCACAACGGTTTACACCGCCACCAATTCATTAGCCAACGATTGCCAGCTAAGTGGCAGGTTCACTGTAGTCGTACTGAAAGATGCAGTGACGTTTATGCCAACAGCCTTTACACCAAACGGTGATGGATTGAATGATTGGTTTGGTGCCCTGGGAAAAGTGCCCCATGAATTTCAGATGCAGATCTATGACCGTAACGGTACTTTATTTTTCAAAAGTTCATCCACCTACATCCGATGGGATGGAAAAGTCAATGGCATTATCCAGCCCAATGCCATTTATGTATATCTCATTCAATACAAGGATATCAAAGATAAACCGGTATTGAAAAAAGGAACCCTTGCATTGATACGGTGATAAAATAGAAACGGCTGTCGCCCTGAGCTTGTTGAGGGGTGATTCATTTAAACGAATTATAGTTTCAGCAATAAATTTTTATTATGGACAGAAGAGAATTTTTTACAAAAACCCGCAAAAAAACAAATCAATATGCCGGCCGCCGTATTTCCAGCGGATTAAACCCCTATGGCGGAAACTGGACGATCAATGAAGTGGCTCATTTGCTTAAACGAACCATGTTTGGTGCCAAAAAAGCGGACATTGATTATTTTCTCGGATTGTCTCCCGGCACAGCAGTGGATGAATTACTCAATAGCATTCCGGCAGTCAGCCCACCACTAAGAGATTATGGTTTAATAGAAGATGAGTTTGGCGTCTTTCATGATGACCTTGGTGTGCTGCAAGGGCAGACATGGATCAATGATTTAAATACACTCAGCAATTCCGGTGTTCGTGGTTCTATCAATGGGCTAAGGATTTCCAGCTTGCATAAGTGGTGGGCAGGATTAATCATTAATCAAAACCGAAGCATTGCAGAAAAAATGGTCATGTTCTGGCATCATCATTTCTCCGTGCAGGAGGAAGAGGTGGGAAATGCTACTTTGCTATGGCGGCACCACAACATTTTCCGGCGCAATGGTATTGGCAATATAAAGCAATTAGTAAAAGACGTAACGGTTGACCCGGCAATGCTTTATCATCTGAACGGGTATCTTAATTCCAAACTGGCACCGGATGAAAACTATGCACGGGAAATGCAGGAGTTATTTACTATCGGGAAAGGGCCGGATTCCTTATATACCGAAAACGATGTAATTGCAGCGGCAAGGGTATTGACGGGTTGGCGGATTGACAGCACAACACTTAACTCTTATCTTGATAATAACGCACATGATACCGGCAGTAAAACTTTTTCCTCTTTCTATAACAACACAACCATTACCAATAATGGTGTACAGGAAGTGGATGACCTGGTAAATATGATTTTCAACACTACGGAAACTGCAAGATTTATCTGCCGCAAACTATATAAGTGGTTTGTGTATTACCAGATTGATGACAACACGGAAGCAAATGTCATTACACCACTCGGCGATTTATTACGAAGCAGCAATTTTGACATAAAACCGGTGCTTGCTGCTTTGTTTAAAAGCGAACACTTCTTTGACCCGCTGAACCAGGCTTGTTTTATAAAGAATCCCTACGACATTATTGTGGGTACATTAAGAGAGTTCAATGTAAATATCCCGGTCTATACAGACTGGCAGAATGGCTATCCCTTCTTCGGTAATATTTATAACAAAGCCAGTGAAATGCAACAAACATTATATCAACCCCCCGATGTTTCGGGCTGGCCATCTTATTATCAGGAGCCAATGTATTATGAATTGTGGGTCAACAGCAACTCATTACCCAAGCGGGCAAACTATACCAATGCATTGATTAGTGATAGTATGCTTGATGTAAAAGCATTTGCCAATTATTCATCGGCCCCGGCCGATCCCAACCAGTTGGTAACTGATGTGACAGCCTTATTACTTCGTTATCCTTTATCAACTAACTCCAAAAACTATGTCAAGAACAGGTTCCTGTTAAATAACACTAATGATGATACAGTTTGGACCAATGCGTGGAATAGTAACAACAATGCTGTCATCATTGCATCATTGAATGAAATGTTCAAATTCATCATGAACCTGCCGGAGTTTCATCTATGCTGATTCTATAACCAGTGAAAAAAAATAACTATGAACAGGAGAAAATTTCTACATAATACAGTTCCGGCGGCAGTTACATTGCCTGCATTATTGAATGGCTTTTCATTTACAGCTTTTGGGGCAGACCCCAATAATTCATTGTTAAGGCTGCTCGGGCCAACAGCCAGTAACGATCATGTATTGATATTGATACAACTGGGAGGCGGTAATGACGGGTTGAACATGGTGGTGCCGCTTGATATGTATGCGAATTATTATAATGCAAGGCCCAATGTGGCGATACAACAAAGCCGTGTATTGAGATTGGATGGTACAGACCGTTCGGGTTTGCATCCTGCCATGACGGATATGCAGAATATGTTCAATGAAGGAAAAGTGAATGTGGTGCAATCCGTAGGTTATGCCAATCAGAATTTTTCTCACTTCCGTTCTACAGATATCTGGATGAGTGGCGATACTAATAACAACCGCCTGACCCGTGAAAAAAGAGGCTGGATGGGCCGTTATCTTGAAAGCGAATATCCCGGTTATCCTGATGCTTTCCCCAATGCAGAAATGCCTGACCCGTTGGCTATACAAATCAGCAGTATCCCAACGGTGACGGTACAGGGTTCTATTTTCTCCATGGGGCTTTCTATTACCGATCCGGAAAACACTTACACATTTGCTAATCCATTCTCCGATTACCCGTTAATAACTCCGCCAGCTAATAAAGAACTTCGGTTTCTCCGGGTCATTTCAGAAAAAACAAAGATCTATTCCGACATTATAAGAAATGCTTATCGCAGAGCGGCTAATATGGCCACTTACCCTGACAATAGTTTGGCGCATCAATTACAAATTGTAGCAAGACTTATAAAAGGTGGTTTAAAGACAAGAGTGTTCACTGTTTCAACCGGTGGTTTTGATACGCATAAAAAACAAGTGAATGCCAGCGATACGTCAACAGGTAATCATGCCAAACTGATGAAAGACCTTTCAACTGCAATCAATGCTTTTCAAAAAGATATGGAGTTGATGGGGCAGGAAGAACGGGTGCTGGGGATGACATTTTCTGAATTTGGCCGGCGTATAAAATCAAATGCAAGTTTAGGAACTGATCATGGAGCTGCTGCACCGCTGATCTTATTTGGCAAACATGTAAAAAAGGGAATTTTAGGCACAAGTCCCAATATTCCTTCTGATATAAATGTGGTGAATAATGTTCCCTTCCAATATGATTTCAGAAGTGTATATGCCTCGGTACTGGAAAGATGGTTTTGTGTAAAACAACCATTGCTTAATACATTGCTGTTGCAAAATTATCAGTCATTACCCGTTATTAAAGGAGGTCCCTGTGGTCTGGGTGATGAACCCGATGATACCAATAACAATTCTGACAAACTGATATTGAAAATGTGGCCGATGCCTTACACTCTTAATGCTACGCTACAATTTTCCACAACAGGCGGACACACCATGATACAGCAGATCAATTCACTCGGGCAAGTGGTGAAAGTGCTGGCAGATGGACAATATACTGTCGGTACATATAATATTGACATCTATGAAGACGGCCTCCCTTCCGGGGCTTATTTTATCCGGTTGCAGAATCAGTCGCTGCAGAAGGTGCTGAATATTGTAAAAATTCACTAATAAAAAGAACATTGCGCCTGAAATACCAATCTATCGGCATGGCCAATAAAGTGATGGAGAAATTCAATGGCTTCATTCCTATGACGGTTGATGAACTGGTACAGCATCCTGGGGTTGGAAGAAAAACAGCGAATGTAGTTACTTCGGTTATTGACCGGCAACCGAACATAGCCGTGGATACACATGTATTCAGAGTCAGTAAAAGAATCGGGCTGGTTCCTCAAACAGCATCTACACCATTCGCAGTAGAAAAAGAGTTGGTAAAAAATATTCCTGAGGCACTCATTCACAAAGCACATCACTGGTTGATACTTCATGGCCGGTATGTTTGTGGTGCCAAAAGCCCTAAATGTGATGGATGTGGATTGCAGCCATTCTGCCGGTATTATAAACTTAAAAATTCTTCCTGACAAACCAAATCATGTCATTGCCAATTACGGGGTTTCCGGGTCATCTCATTTCTGGTTAATTATCAACTTGATTTTAGTTACTGTTCTTATACAGGAAGCAGTTGGATTAATACCAAATAGACTTTAAATTAATATCCTTGCCAAAGGTATTAATACCGATAGACAACAGGTATAACTGAAGGGCATGCTTTTAATGTCGTATCGGTATAATTTATAAATACAATTAATATGAATGTCTTTTAAAATTAAAGCCTGGTTTCTTTTCATTGGAATTTGGCCCGGTTTTGGCCATTTGTTTTTCATAAAAAACAGAAAGACTAGTGATATCTTCCTTTTATTTAGTTTTCCCCATCATAATAATTTAAACTTTGCCAGTTCTGTATATTCTATACATTTAACGTTCGTTTTCGCCCTTGAACACTATATCCAATCCAATCCTTCTGACAAAACCTGTATTTTTTATTCAATTAATAGAAAACTTGATTGAGGATGAGAAAAATTCTGGTATTCGCCCTTGTGTGCAGCGTTGTATTTAATCAGCCCCTGAAAGCTCAGTATTATTATTATAATTCTAAATTATACGACAATCCAATTGTTGTTGAAATAGGCGCCAAGTTTGGCGTAATGAACTCACTGACAGATCTTGGCGGGAAAAAGGGTGTCGGGAAAAAATTCATCAAAGACCTGAATTGGAAAAATGCGAAACCCACTTATGGCATTTATGCGTTGGCAAATTTTCAGGATAAGATCGGCTTACGGCTGGAAGCTTCTTTTGGTGAAGTAGGTGCATATGACAGTATTTTAAAAAGTGTAAAAACAACCACCTATGGCCGCTATGAACGAAATCTTAGTTTCAAAAGCAGGATATCCGAAATTCAACTGGGCCTCGAAATACACCCGTTGATGTTTTTGGATTATGGAGATGATGACCCACCCCTCATTTCTCCTTACTTAGTTATTGGTGTCGGCTATTTCTCCTTCGACCCGCAGGCAAAATTAAATGGCCAATGGTATTCACTGCAGCCACTTCGTACAGAAGGACAAGGTTTTACAGAATACCCTGACCGCTCCCCTTACAAACTTAACCAGGTAAATTTTTCAGCCGGGCTTGGGGTTAGGTATGAGATCAATTCATTATTTAATGCAAGACTCGAAATCAATCATCGTTTTTTAAGTACCGATTACCTGGATGATGCCAGCCAAATTGACTATATAGACCCTAACTTGTTTTATACTTATCTCCCCGCAAACAGGGCTGCCATCGCACAACAATTATTTAACAGGACAGGTGAATTAAATCCTAATGATATCGGTTATGATCCGAATCTACAACGGGGCAATCCTGAAAATAATGATGCTTATTTCACCATTCAGTTAAAATTTGGAGTAACACTTGGCCGTCAAAAGAGATAGATTCAACTAATCATCAGGATTGACTATTTAAGTTATTTTATACGCTTTCAACATCCAGAAATAATCTGCCTGAACGGGTAATATTGTACTCCTCTCCCCGCACTTTGTAATTCATCTAACACAAAATAAGGTTATGACCAAATGATCGTTGATTCAATCATTATACTGGTTTTTGAATATTCCTGAATGCCAAAGTTGATTGCTAAATGGTCTTTTCTATAACAATGCATATTTGTTAGCTTTACAGTACCATAAACTATTACTATCATGCAGGAAAATATATTAGTATTTGATGAGTCGTTATTCAAAAGCAACCTGTCATTTTACCCTTTAGTGATGGCCTTGAAAAATAATATTGATGAAGGTAATCCGGGCATGAAAAAATTATATGGTAATGTAGTAAAGGAGTTTGAGTCGCATCCGGAACTAATGAAAACGATTACTGATCTGGGTATACTGATACCCAACTCTGAGTTGATCGAAGAATTATTATCGGCTGTTTTTCCTCCAACCACAGCAAATTACATGTATGGTGTTGCCATTCCTTTTAAACATACTGCTGTTTATGCATCGCCCCGTTTTAAATCAATGTTAAAACCCGGCACCCATGAAATAAATGTACCTGAAGGAAAGGTGGGCACCAACCTGAATCAGGAAAAAATGCAGTTTGCCTATGGTCTTATCCTAAAAAAATACTTAGGTGTAAACAGTGCAGAGTCATCCCGTTCCATTCATCCATACCAGCATGAAGAAACCGGTCTTACCCGATTCCTTGAATTACGGATTGATGCCCGTTTTATAGATGTTAATCCTATTGGTGAAATGCCTGTATTACCATCAAGCATTTTGAATAAACATACCAATAACATCATGACAATAGAAGAACTGATGGAACATATTCCGTTAGATAAATTTGTTTTTGAAGGCCTATCTGTTATCCGGGTAAATGATATGACTGAACAGGAAGTGATCACACAAATAAAAAACCGCCTGCTTGATATTGATGCTTTTTCAGATGCCTCTGTTTATACCGAATTGGAAAAACATGTGCAGTCACTGATTGGTTTAAAGGATCTGGCCATTGGTATCACACCTTTTTTTAAAATAAACGGTCACTATGTTTATTCCGATTTACATAATAATAATAGTCTTCTTTTTAAACATTTTCATTCCAGATCTGATAAAGATGAAATAAGCGATTACTGTAAACTCCTTTTCCGTGATAATAAGCAGCCTCTTTTATTTGAAACACTGGACGAAGAAACTTCCAAAGATGTAAAATTCCTTCAGTATTATCATCTGGGGGGTGCCGGTAGCCTGATTATCTGTCCATTGAAAGACTCTACAGGTTTACTTGGTATGCTGGAGATAATTTCTAAAGTACCGGGACAATTAAAACCTGCCCATATTGTAAAAATTGAAGGGGCTATTTCACTTTTTACATTAGGTCTTGAAAAAAGTCTTGACCAGCTGAATAACCAGGTGGATACAGTGATAAAAAAGAAATTTACTGCTGTACAACCTGCTGTTGAATGGAAGTTTACGGAGGCGTCATTGAATTATATTGTAGGCAAACAACAGAAAGAAGACACAAAAATAGAACGTATAGCTTTTAATGATGTGCATCCGTTATATGGTGCTATCGACATCCGGAATTCTTCTACTGAAAGATCCCATGCCATACAATTAGACATAGTAGAACAATTGGAAATGGCGCTGAAAGTAATTAAGAAAGCCCAGGAGAAACTTACATTCCCTTTGTTACAGGAAATTGAATATAAAATTGATAAATTCATATACTCAGCTTCTGATGTATTGCAATCAGGTGAAGAACTGAGTATACAGGATTTTTTACAGGTACAGGTAGTTTCTGTTTTCAATCACCTGAAAAGCACTGAACCTTCTCTTAAAAATGATGTGGAACTTTATTTTGCATCCCTTGATCCGCAGATAGGTATGCTATATCATCACCGGAAAAATTACGAGCAGAGTGTATCCCGCATTAACGATACACTGGCCAGGTTCATTGACAAAGAACAGGTAGCTGCCCAAAAAGTATATCCGCATTATTTTGAACGTTATGTAACCGATGGACTGGAGTTCAATATTTATATGGGTCAATCCATTTCCCCGAGAAAAAAATTTGATGAGATATACCTGAGAAACCTGAAAATGTGGGAGCTTACTATTCTCACCAAAGCTGCCAGGATTGCCCATACACTGGAACAGGAATTGTCTCACCCTTTGCGAACAACTCAATTAATTTTATCGCATGGACAAACTTTATCTATTCTTTTCCGTACTGAAGAACGAAAATTTGATGTAGATGGCGCCTATAATATCCGGTACGAAATTGTAAAGAAACGGATTGATAAAGCCCATATTAAAAATACTACCGAACGGCTTACTCAACCCGGTAAAATAGCGATTGTCTATTCCCAGGCAAAAGATGCGGCAGAGTACACTGAATACATTGAGTTTTTACAAAACAAAGGTTTATTAAAACCAGGCATCGAAGATCATGATCTCGAAGAATTACAGGGGGTAGTTGGTATGAAAGCACTAAGGGTGGATGTAAACTTTGATGATCTGCCTGGAAAAAATACAAAAGTAGAAATATCAGATACAACTTCGGGGCAATTGTTGACTGATAAATAATACCAAATAGACTTTAAATTAATATCCTTGCCAGAGGTATTAATACCGATAGACAACAGGTATGACTGAAGGACATGCTTTTAATGTCGTATCGATATAATATCATTTTTTTCTACTCATTTAAAAGCCAGTTCTTTTGAACTGGCTTTTAAAATATTGATAGACAATTAAGAATTAAAACTTCCAACCAAACCCAAATAGCGGTATTTTATCTTCGCTTGATACTGCATAGCTGACAGATATAATAAGTCTGTTCAACGGTGCAATCCAGAAGCCACCACCAAATCCGGTAGCCATTGATCCGGTATTAAGCGGTGAGGGCGCCGAAACTTTACCTGCATCAAAAAATGCAAACATGCCAAATGAAGCCGGGAAAAGATAGGTTTTCAGGTTAGCTATCTTCCATCTCAGTTCAGTCTGGTTGAAAAATTTGGATTTTCCTGCAAATCTTTCCCTGCGGTAACCTCTCAGGTCTTCGTTACTGCCCAGGTATTGTGCCTGGTAAAATTCAAAATTCAGATCGTCTGCCAGGGTAACACCAACACCGGTCCGGTTGGCCAATACCAGCTTATTGTCTTTTGCAATACTTACATAAAATGAAAACTCAGAATTGAATTGCGATACATTATCATAGCTTTTTTTATTACCTGACAGGTATCGGAAAGTTGTGTTCCAGAAAATTCCTTTGCCTGGCATTGCAGGGTTATTCCGGGTATCCACTGTAAGTCCAAGCTTTGCTCCGATATAGGATTGTCTGTTATTGATAGAAGAAGTGATCCCTGCCGGCGGGCTTACTTCTATATTTCTTATTTTATTAAACTGGTCAGTGGAGTCGTAAGAATAAAACTGGAAAGTGGGGCCTGCAGTCAGCATTACTTTAGAAGAAAAGCGATGCCTCAGTTGCAATGAAATATCGCCCAGATCGCTACGGATGCGGTAAAACCTAAACCTGCCCGGCTTTGTTTTATCGTAAACACTATTCATTCCATAACCAAAAAAGTTACTTGTATTGTTTGGTCCTTTATACTCAATATCAGTTAACAGATCTGTATTCTTACCTAATACGCCTATAAATTCATTATTGTATTTGATATTAACAGCCTTTGTAGAAAAAGCAAATAACCCTTTAAACTGATGTAGTGATTTATAAGGAGTTTTACGGAACCCCTGGCGTATATACTTAAGTGTAGGACCCAGGAAAAATCCATCATCTGGGTTAAATCCAAGCATAAAGAACACAGACTGGAACGGATATTTATAACCCAACCTGTTGAATGAATTAACGGCACTATCATTCGACATTTTATTTTTAAAAGCACCGGTTATTGTATTGCCACCGTCAGTTTTGTCATACACCAGGGTACCCTTCTGTTTTGAATCAGGATTTTCAAATACATCTGCACCGCCGCCACCAATCAGTCTTATTTTAGATTTGTCTTCATTACCATGCATGACAAATTTGTCATCTCCATCCATTCCGTATAACCTGATCTCTTTGGTGATTAACGGCTCAAATTTTCGTTCATACATCTTATTAGACTGGGTACCGTCCTTATCAATTTTATATACCTGTACTAAAGTGCTGCCATCATCATTACGGGTAACATCAAACAGTTCTTTTTTATCACTGCCTGTTATACTTATTGTATGTGAAATAAAAGTATAATATGTCATTACTTCAGCTACAATATTATTACGGCGGGCTTTTAATGTTTCTGCAATTTTACCAGCTGAAATAGAGTAGATTTCAGAAGGTTGTAAGGCCATCGCCCTATCTATAACATCATCGGTCATTTGAGTAACAAATTTCTCAGCTGCGGATTTCCAATCATCTGCTGTCAGGCTGGTTAAAAAGAACCGGTCCAGATTGCGGGCTGCAAAATTAAAACGGCTGATGCTTTTTGCGGCTGGCTTAAAGCCTTCCAATTGTGGTACGAGTGAACGGCCTTTTACAAAACCAGGTAATAAGCCCTGATTAATATAGAAAGCCTGATCCCTGTCTTTGGGGATTGGAAAATAAGTTTTACCCTTACCATTGGCGTTATCTGTGGCACCCCAGTTCCACTGGCCTTCGTGTCTGTCAAGGTCCATCAAAAACATATCAAGGATTCTTGCACGAAGCAATGCCGCCTGATCGACTATATTGTCATTATCCTTTTCTAATTTTTCTACAACTTCGTCGGTGTCAAAGGCTTTCTCAACAGAAGCGGGAATCCGCTCTTCAAAAGTAGCCAGCATATTGGCAAATTCTTCACGGAACTCTCCCAGTTTAGGATCATCGGGTATGTATACAAGTTTTACTTTACCATAAGGTACACCGGCTGCATCGGCCATAATCTGTACGGATAAGGATGCATATGGATAAGATGCTGAAACACCATCAGAAACCAGGTCTGCTGCGGCTTCGCTTTGCAGTCCGCCTGGCAATGTTTTGTCGGTAATAAATTTTTGTATTGAACGAAGTACATAATCTCTTCCATTCGCATCTTGCAGCTTTAGAGATTTTGTTTGTTTGCCACCCCCTCTTTTTACAGGGGTTAATCCGCCTTTTTCTGTTGCAAGATTTAGTACCGGAACTTTAATAGGAGTATTCCATTCCTGGCGATAATTCCGGCCCATCCAGAAATGGCGTCCTCCACTAGTAATAAAATCACCCCCTTTGCCAGAAGCAGAGTCAGATTGTGTATTACCATCCGATGCGGAAATAATAAAAAATACGATAAATAAGCTAAGCAGTCTCATGGTTGCAGGTTTTTTGGTTAAGTTAAAATTTGGTCTTGGGAGCAAAAAGATACGAATTTTTTAAAACCCACCAAACATTAACTGGTTCTTTATCATTTGCGAACCATTTTAAAACAGAGTAATTAACTTAATGAAATAAAAAAGATCGTAATAAAGTCCATTTGACAAGCATGATTTTTTGTGAAAAACCCTGATTTTTCTGACGCAATTACTTTTGAAAGAATTCCAGTATTGCTTCATCTCATTCGTAATACAATTACGGGATTAATGACAAATCTATCCAACAGGTGTATGTCCATAAGTTTTAAAATTCTATTTGGAAAAGAATAATCTTGTTATCACAAAATCAACAATATTTTATCAGGTAAGTCAGCTTTAAAAACCAAATTTTTGTGTACATTTAAGGGTTTTACAAAAGGTAGCACTGGCTTTATAAATCAGAAACCTGCACTTATATAAAAATTACTTTCGAACATACCAATTGAAGTTTCAGAAAAATCGACCACTATTAATTATTTACTGAAGTGATTACTAAAAATTTTGTACTGATTGTTTGGCTGTTGCTATTGCATATTTCACTGAAAGCACAGAAAGATACCCTTCCCAATAAACCAGCTCAGGAGGACAGTATTGAACAACGAATTATTTTAATTGGAGATGCAGGAGAATTGATGAAAGGAAATCATCCGGTTGTGGATGCAGTTCGGAAAAATATTACTCTCGATAAAAAAACCACTATTTTATATCTTGGGGATAACTTATATCCATTGGGGCTTCCCAACGACCGAAGTTCAAAATATAATTCAGCAAGGGCCATCCTGGATTCTCAACTATTTATAGCAAAGAATACACCGGCAAAAGTATTTATGATTCCCGGCAATCATGACTGGGAAAGTGGTGGCCGGGGTGGTTATGAAACTATTGTAAGACAGCAGGTATATGTTGATTTTCTTCGTATCCCGAATGTGAAATATTTTCCGGAAGATGGTTGTCCCGGACCAGTGGAAATTAGTCTTGGAATAGACGTCACCATAATCGTTTTTGACAGTCAGTGGTGGTTACATCCACATGATAAGCCGGGGGTTGAATCGGATTGCAACAGTAAAACAAAAGAAGAACTTGTAACACAAATTCAGGAGATCGCCAATAAAAATTCAAAAAAACTAATCATTATCGCCTGCCATCATCCCTTTAAAAGCAATGGGACACATGGCAATGCCTATACATTAAAACAACACATTTTCCCTTTAACTGACATCAGGAAAAACCTCTATATCCCATTACCGGCAATAGGTTCTATCTACCCCCTGGCCAGAGGTGTATTCGGATCGCCACAGGATCTGAAATACCCGGCTTACGCCAATATGGTGAGTGAAATAACTGATGCTTTAAAAACAATTCCAAATATTGTATTTGTATCTGGGCATGATCATAACCTGCAGCACATTGTCGATAGTAACCATAATTATATAGTAAGCGGAAGCGGTGGCTATAAACAAAACCGCACCATTAAACATCCAAATAGTCTATATAACTCCAAGGCTCCAGGGTTCGGCGTATTGGAAGTTTCAAAAAATAAAAATGTCAGACTTTCTTTTTATACTGTAGCAGATTCTTTTCATAGCGTTTACACTGCTAACCTATTGAATTTTTCAACAATTCCTGAAGCAGCAATTGATACATCTACCCAGGTAGAACCAGATCTGTTTTCAAAATATAAGGATTCGATCAGCGTTCCCGCAAGTGACAACTACCCCCCCATTAAAGGATTTAAGAAATTTTTTATGGGGCAAAACTACAGGCCTGAATGGTCAACCCCGGTAAACATGAAAGTATTTAATCTTCGTAAAGAAATCGGGGGATTTAAGATCGTAAGTCTTGGAGGCGGTAAGCAAACTAAAACATTAAAACTTGAAAATAATACGACTGGAAAAGAATGGGTTCTACGCAGCGTCAATAAAAACACATTAAATACGATTCCTGAGAACTACAGAGGTTCAATGGCTAAATATTTAGAACCCGAGTTAAACACATCTTCCCACCCTTATGCCGCCCTGATCGTACCCGAATTGGCAAATGCTCTGAACATTCCGGTGGCAAAGCCCCGGTTATTCTTTGTACCAGACGATCCAGCTTTTGGATATTATCGCCCACTTTTCGCTAATACAATATGCATGCTCGAAGAACACAATCCATCAAGGGAAGGGAAAAAAACTGAAAGTACAGCTAAACTCTTTAATCAGATGCTGGAGGATAATGATCATCGTCCCGATTCTCAACTTGTATTAAAGGCCAGGCTTCTGGATATAGTGGTTGGTGATTATGACCGGCACTTTGATCAATGGAAATGGGGTACGGTAGATTCTACCAGGGGCGGTAATGTAAAAGGGAAAATTTATTATCCTATTCCGAGAGACCGGGATCAGGCACTCTTTTACTCAGATGGATTTATCATGAAAATGATAAGTGGACAAGCCATCCCTTTTTTAAAAGGATTCAGAAGCGACATTCAAAAAATAAATTGGTTGGGATATATAGCAAGAGATTTTGACCGTGTTTTTCTTCCCGATCTGGACAAAGAAGAGTGGAGAAGAACCATTACTGATTTGCAAAATAGGCTGACAGACTCAGTTATACGAAAGTCAGTTAAAAAATTACCTCCGGAAATATTTGATATCAGGGGTGAGGATATCATTAACAAAATGATAAGCCGGAGAAACATTCTATCGACAGCTGGAATGAACTATTACCGGTTTATTTCAAAAAATGTCAACATTATCGGCAGTAATGAAAAAGAATATTTCAAAGTAAATAACGCCGGCGACGGGCTTCAAGTAAGAGTATATGCCCGTTCAAAAGAAACCGATACCAGCTTCATCATTTTCGACAGAATATTTCATCGGAGTGAAACAAAGGAGGTCCGGTTGTATGGCCTTCACAATGATGATAAATTCGAAATTGACTCGACTGTATCTTCAAAGATCAAAATCCGGATTATTGGCGGCAAAGGACAAGATACGTTTGATATAAAAGGTAATGCTGAAAGTTTACTGTATGATATTTTCCCGGAAGAAAACATTATCATCAATAAAAAGCATGCAAAAAACCGCTTTTCAAATTCTCCTCCCGCTAATGATCAGAGTTTTCTTGGTTTTAATTATAATACGACCAGACTACCCAAACTAAATTTCAATTATAATACGGATGATGCCCTGTTACTAGGCGCAGGAATTTCAAAAAGAACCTATGGCTTCAGGAACCTGCCGTATGCATCCGACCATAGCTTGTCTTTTTTGTATGCACCAAACCGGGATGCTTACCAGATTTTGTACAGAGGTGAAGTGAATCATTTTACCCGCAACTTTGATGTGGTGGTAGAAGGAAAATATGCAGCCCCGGCATTAAGAAACTTTTTTGGCCTGGGTAATAACACAAAAATAGATGCTGCAAAAAACTTTACCTATTATCAAACCCGGTATAAATCATTCGAACTGGAGGCTTTATTCCGTAAGCGTATTTTTGAAAGATTAGAATTGATGGGCGGCCCTTACTATTATCACTATGAAAATAGTATAAAGGATAATGTAAACAACATTTTGGGCAAAGGGGGAAACAGTGGTTTTGATTCAGCCCGGTTATTCAGTAAAAAATCGTACCTCGGGGCAAAATTTGTTATTCATTTTGATAACAGGAATAATACACTTTTTCCAACCCGTGGCATCATATGGCATAATGAATTGGTAACACTTGCCGGACTTTCCAATAATGCCAAAAAATATGTAAAAGTTTCTTCGGATATGACCATCTACGCCAGTTTTAGCGATCCGGCTAAAGTAGTATTTGTTTTAAAAGTGGGAGGTGGCAGAAATTTTACCAGGAATAATGAATTTTTCCAGGCAATGACTTTTGGTTTGGAAAATGGTTTGACCGGATTCCGGAAAAACAGGTATGCAGGCAATTCATCTTTCTATGCAGGTCTTGAAATGAAAGCAAAATTATTCACCGTAAACTCCTATATTCTCCCCGGCACTGTCGGATTTACCAGTTTTGTCAATATGGGTCGTGTAGGAATAAAAGGTGATTCAAAGAAATTTCATGGCGCATTCGGTGGAGGTTTATATTTTATTCCATTCAATTCGTTTATCGTGTCTGGTACCGTTGGATTTTCAGATAGTGAAAAACTGTTCAATTTTACCCTGGGTACCAAAATCAATCTTTCCTATTGATGCGGCACGGTTATTAGGGTATTTATCTGACCACCAGAAGGATCTTGCCCTGTAATATTTTTAAAAATGAAACCCACCTATATGGTTTTGCCGAAGCGTTCGGCGGTAAAAAAAAATGAGCTGAAACGCATTTTTGCTATTGCAGTAGCATGGACAGTTATTGATTTCCTGATTTTTATCATCCGGTTTGCTACAGAAACATACACGCCAAAATATGAGTCCACTCATGCAGGTTCATTTAAAGCTATTTTATTAAGGGAATTGAATGTTTTTATTTTCAGTTTAATTATCGGGTACTTTCTGATAATTGTTTTAAAACATTTTCTGCGTAACAAATCTCCCGGTATAAATCTTGTTATTAAAACGTTTCTTCTTGTAATCATTGCGATTGCAATGAATTTTTTTATCTACTTTACTTATAGCCTGCTGATTGAACATCAACCGATTTCCGGTGCTTTCAATAAATTTATTGAAAACACTTTCCGCCGCAAGTGGCTATTGGAGAAAATGCCTGAGTGGATATTATTGTTTGTGATGACGCAACTTGCCATTGAAATCAACCAAAAGTATTCTCAGGGAGTATTTTTAAATATTATTGTTGGCAGGTACTTGCAACCGAGAGATGAAAAGAGAATCATCATGTTTATTGATTTAAAGAATTCTACTCCCATCGCAGAAAAGCTGGGACATAAGGAATATTTTAAATTTATCAGGGATGTAATTTTCTGCATGGCGGCTGGCATTGCGGAATATGATGGTCGTGTATACCAATATGTTGGAGATGAAATTGTTGCCTGGTGGCCACATACGCCTGCCAATGCAAGAAAGTGTATCAACTCCATCATTGAGGCAAGAAAAATATTAAATCACAATGCTGAACAATTTAAACGGGGTTATGATACTATCCCTGAATATAAAGTGGGCATCCATACCGGTAATGTAACAGTAGGTCAGGTGGGAATAACAAAAAAGGACCTGGTAATAAGTGGCGATACTATTAATACAGCAGCCCGGATCAGGAGTGCCTGCACTGAGCTAAACCAAAAATTTGTTGTATCGAAAGAATTTGTTGAACTTCTGAACATGAAAGACTGGCAAACAGAAAGCCTAGGCATGGTAGATTTGAAAGGCAAAAATGAAAGTATTGAACTATTTGCCTTGAAAATTTAATTTACCTTTCAGTGATAATACCTGAAATGAAAAAAATTTTTAAGCCCGTTAAAAACTTACTCTTACCACAATGGATTGCCCATGGAAGAATGGCCAAAAAAATCCTGCTGATTGCAGCATTGGCGCTGATATTTCTTTTGATCTGGGTGGTTTTCTTATATGGCAGAAATTCTTTTGATCAAAATACATTTTCTTTTATAGCACCACATATTACAGAAGACCGCACCAGGGTTATGCGGTTTATTTCATTCCTGGCGAAACATACTTTTTTAACCCCCGCCATTTTTTTACTGATTGCTTACTTTCTGATCAAAAAAAATAAATGGATGGCCATCAGAACGGGCACTGTGCTGCTGAGCAGTCTGTTGCTTATGTCCCTTCTGAAAAGATTGATACAACGACAACGACCCCCGGATCCGTTAGTTGAAGGGATTACCAATTTCAGTTTCCCCAGTGGTCATGCATTTATGGGTGTAGCTTTTTATGGTTTGCTGATTTGGTATGCCTCCGTTTATATCAACAATAAATGGCTCCGGCGAATGGTCATTGTTTTGCTTTTATTTATCATTGCAGCCATTGGCTTTAGCCGTATTTACCTGCGGGTCCATTACGCCACTGATGTTATCGCAGGTGTATGCATTGGTTTTGTATGGCTTGACTTCTGCTTATGGTTTATTGATAAAAAAGAAGCAAAATTGACAATGAAATAACAGTAACTACTTAGTATATGCAAACTTCAGAATAGTAGCTATTCCTTCACCTCCTTCCTGTTTTCCGCACTGGGACACCCAGTTTTAAAAATTGAATAGTCTGGCCAATAATTTTTGTTCTTCGGTAAGCAACAGCGTTTTTTCAAATATGGTTTTTGATTTTGGCTTTATAGCCTTAACGCTGTAAATCGTTTTG
>JANNQR010000088.1:0-7086 GCA_031400855.1 Chitinophagaceae bacterium
TATTACTGCTAAACCGGCTGCCGGGCCGCTAACACCAAGTGGCGAACCGCTAGCTATCCCTACGATGATACCGCCAACTATACCGGCAATAATGCCTGCAAAAAGTGGGGCACCAGAGGCTAATGCAATACCAAGACACAAAGGGACTGCAACAAAAAATACCACAATACTAGCAGGGAGGTCACTTTTTAATTCTTGAAATAGGTTATTATCCTTCATGTTAAGCTATTTTTGATTTTAAGCCACGAAGATAGTATTACTATCATATAGGATACATTTACTATGTCATATGATTGTAATATTTCTAAGCCCGTCGAATAAATGGAACCAATAATCTACTTTTGAATAACCTAAACACCGGCAAATCAATATTAAAGAATGGAATTACAGTTACAGATAAAAATGAATGAAAAATTGTTTCTCAGGAACCCGGAGCACTCGGAGTTAGGGAAAAAAATTATTCTGCATGGTATTCAGTTAATATATAAAAATGGGTTTGAAGCATTTACCTTTAAAAAACTGGCAGAAGATATTGGCACAACCGAGGCAGGGATATACCGGTACTTTGAAAATAAACACCGCTTACTGATTTATATTTCTGCCTGGTATTGGGGTTGGCTCGAATACAGGGTAACGGTTCACACCAATAATATTAAAGACCCCGTACAGAAACTAAAAAAAGTAATCAAGTTATTAGCAACCGCTGTTGAAGATGATAACAGAACAAGCCATGTAAATGAGAGCATTCTGCACCAGATTATCATTACCGAGGGTTCAAAAACCTATTTAACTAAAAAAGTATCGGAAGATAACAAAGACCACCTGTTTCAACCATACAAAAACCTATGTGCAAAAATTGGTAGTATTATTCTGGAGTGCAACCCCAAATACAAGTATCCAAAATCTTTATCCAGTACCATTATTGAAATGGCACATTTTCAGAATTTTTTTATGAATAATCTTCCTTCTCTTACTGATTTTGGAAAAAATAAGGACGAACTCAAAATTGTTTTATTTCTTGAAGATTTGGTTTTCAGCAGTATCAAGAAGTGAATGGTGTTTGCTTGATCATTACACAACCATCAACTATAACTACTCATTTCTAAAACTAAGAAGACCTGTACGCAACCGGATGATTTAGTTTTTTATGCGGACCAAAGAAGATACGTACCAAAATCCGGAACGCCGATAGCTCAATAAATATAAAACACATTGCCATTAAAATAATCAATGCAATTTGGTTGCTATGAACATAGGTAAACAATACATCAATACCTATAAAAGCGGCCGTTAACGGAAAGCCCAGCATCCCCATGGCTGCTACCAAAAATAAAAACCCAGTGGCATTTTGTTCATATACATACCCATGAAACTGGTTAAGTGAAATATCGTTATCAATTCTTTTAATTTTTTGCAAACAATAATACCCCAGTAAAAAAGCCAGTACTACTCCGCTTGCATAAAAAATAATTTCAAGCAGGTTAATAGCAGGGGCATTAAATGATACAGCCGCTATAATAAACAGATGAGCGATTATTAAATATACCCATGCCGATAATGCCGATTTCCGAAAAGAGAAAGCAAAAAGAATAATCAGCAAAGCAATACTCATCAAAATAAGTGGCAAAGCGGCGTCTAAACCCGGGGTAACTGCCTGATTGGTATAACCGAGAATTAAAAGGGCTGTACCGGCAACTGCAAGAATACCAATAAAAATATTGGATTGCAAAAACTGTAAATGCTTTCCAATCCATTTAAAAGGACTCCACAGGTAAGTAAACATGATAGTATCCAAATTCCATTCTTTAACCCCCAGCATATACAAAGAAGCTTTCATTTTAGATACTACTTTTTGAGTTGGCTTGATATAATGAAAAAATTGATGATGTACCAGATAATTTAAAACCGAAGGAGAAACCAGTAACTGGTAGGTTCGTAAAAAAGCATTGCCGGCAAAATGAACCAACACCAGCCAATGAAAACCCAGTGCCACTTCAATAAACATCAAACCTATCTGTGCCGCAGATGAATAAGCAATTTGTGTTTTAACGTTGGGCTGCACCCTGGCTATCATGGTAGCCATTATTGCTGTTATTGCACCAATTGCAATGATGACAATTTTTGCCCACAACATATCTTCCCAGAAAGGATGTGTACGCAGTAATAAGAAAACACCAATATGTACACTCAGCGAACCATAAAAAATAGCTGACGATGCAGTGGGTCCTTCCATTGCTCTTGGCAACCAGGTAGTGAAAGGGAACTGTGCTGACTTAATGGTAGCCGGTAATATAATCATGCAAACAATAAAGATGGCCATGCCCGTTTGGTTTGCTGCATTAGCAATGTCTTTTGCCTCACCCAATTGGGAAAAATTAATGTTCTGATGTGTAAGATGGTGCATCATCCACATGGCAAGCATTAATGCCACATCGCTGATACGATAATTAGAAACCGCTTTGAAAGCATTTTTAACCGGCAAATAACGGTTACGATAAAAAGCAATTAATATAAAGGAGCAGATACCTTTTATTTCCCAGCCGATGAACAAGGTTTCAAAATTGCCAGCAAGTATGATAAAATTATACGCTGTGGCAAATAATAATATGGTATTAAAGAAACGTTTGAACCCTTCATCCCGGTGCATATAATATTTGCTGAACGTGGCAACTAAGAAGAATAAGAATGCCCCGACAATACTGAACACAGCTGTTACTTCATCATAATACAATTGTATGGCAAAAACAAAATGGTCGGTTTGGTAAAGAGTAACCACTTTATGACTGATTGGTTCCAGGCCATTTACAAACCACCAAACAAAAAATGAAAGGGCAATTAAAATATTAGACACTTTGGCAAATCGTACAATACTCCCGATAGCTTTTTCATTTTTATTCTGCCATAGCAACGTAATAAAAAAAGCCAGCATTGGTATGGCAATAAATAAAATAAGTAGTTGGTCCATTTATAACAGTAATTTATTAAAAGTCAATAATAGTATTAAGATTAAAGCCACTTCAAAAACCCCCGCCTGAATGACACCCGTCCGAACGGTTCATCCGGGCGGGCAGTCGGGCAGGCACCCCAATTCAATAAGTATATTGCTCACTCAATTCACCCCGCCCAAGCGGGGAAGTTTCCCTTTCTCCCCTTTAGGGGTTGGGGGCTAATCCAATAAATACACCGGCAAGTTTTCTTCCGTTGCATGTACAATATGATTTGTTTCCATCTCCTTCGCCCCTTCGATAAATTCTTCCATGTTGTGAATGGTTTTTATTTCACTGGCATTAGCAATGGGTTCATATTTTGCAAATGCACCGTTCTTGAAATAATAAAACTGCTTCTCTACCGGATGCAAGGCAACAATATGTACCCACTCATTGCTATACCATTCAAAAACTTCTGGTGAAGATTGTATAGCTTTCAACACAATGTCTGGTTGATGCTCAACAATCACGAGCAATCGCACCGGATCATGCACTTCAATCATTTGCCAGGGAAGACCAGGTCGCAAATCCCCATCGCTGCTATTGGCCACACCAAAAAGGCCCATTACATTGTGCGGCAGTTTGGTACCTGCTCCCATTTTTATATTATCAACTCTTGAGAAATAATACTCCAAATTGATACCACCGCAAACCAAACCGATGGGTCGCATTACAGCAGTTAAAATGGCGCCATCCGGGTCCGTGGTATAATCATAACTATTTAAGAAGGCTCTTCTATCAAGAAATAATTTTTTAGTCGTTTGCCTGCGGCCAATGATGGCTAAAGTATTGGTACCATGTCCCAACTCTGGTCTTGGTTCAAACAAAGAAACTGAACGGTTGTGAATGGCTTTGCGAACCTGTTCTAATTCCTGCTTGGTATTGATAGAAGCAAAACGACGGCTTCTCTCTTTTGCATTCAGGTTTAATGCTGTTTCAAAATTTTGTTTATTGATAAGATGCTGTTTGGCATTTTCAGTTGTCAATATGTCTTCATCATAATAACCCCACATATCAGCAGCCGTATCATGCATACTGCCGATGAACTGTGTAGTATCGGGTATTGTAATTCCTTTTGTTGCTAATACTTCTCTTACTTTTTTATGATTTAAAATATAAGACTGCACCCTTGCATTGGTGGCACCGGGTCTACCGCTGCAGGCACCACAATCATGTGCGCCGTGATGCGGATTGTTGGCACTACTACTGCCATGTGCCACAAAATAAATAATGGGTGCAAAATTTTTGACCATGCCGATGCCCCGCAAAAAGTTTTCTCCTCTTGTCACCATTTCATCCAATGTGTAGCCAATCTGCAATCCGTTTTCAATATCTGCAGGATTTTTATTCTCGATAATCAATGTTGACAGCTTATCCATGTGTGAATACGCATCAGAAATAGCCGGACTCATTTTGGGGCGGAACAATAATTGTATCTTCTTAGCAAAAGCCCAAAAACCAAAACTGATACTTAATAAAAATCCTGATAAGATACCATGTGTCAATTTGGTATAAATCAGTTCATCTTTCCTTATTGATTTAGCATCATGCTCTTTAATCAAATATTTAGGTGTAACTGGTGCCGGGCAAAGTTTATCATAAAACTTACCGCCTTCCTGCTGAAAATAAAACTCAACCCCAAAGAAACCGGGAGCACCAAATGTTTCGGCTTTTTTATCAACCGCTTCAATGTGGCGACGGATGGAATCTTCTCTTTCATCAATACAGAAGATGGCCTGGAGGGAAGTAGCCCCCCCGAACTTCGTTCCTTCCCTTCGCTCCGCTTGGGAACCCGATAGGGGATTCTTAGAGTCTGCTATTGATAAAGTCGTTTTACTTGTTTCAGATTTTTGGTTCCCGTTATTAATTATTGAACTATCGGAGGCTAAAGCCCCTCCTTGTGAGGCAACCGTAGGTTGGGAACGTAGTTCGGGGGAGGATTCCCCTTCGGGGGGTGTGGGGGCTGCCATTAATATCCCCTTCAACACCGAATCATAATAACTCCATTCAAAAGCATCCTGCCACAGTTCTATTACAACAGCTAATTCTGTTTTTCCAACATCAGCCAACAAATTAACTGGTGGCACCGTAACATGATTAGCTAATGGCTGCCATTTATTTCCCAACACATGATTGAGTGCATCCAGTTCCAGCAGCAACTCAAACTCCAATAATTCTTTTAGGGTTATTTGTTTCCTGTCGAGCAAGGTTTGAGGATTATCTTCCACCGCACTTACAAAACCACTCCAACCGGGATGGGCAAATTGCTGGTCGAATAAATATTGTTCAAAGTATTCTTCTTTTCCAACAATCGTTTTTAATAACTCGGGTATAGAATAATTGCCTGTAATAAATTTTTGCCGGATTGTTTTTGTTTTAAAGAAACTAACAAAACTATTTTGTTCCATTTCTTTTACACTGTCAATAAACGGTTTATTAACTACCGGGAAACTTTCAATAGCGATACCCTGGTCTAAAAAAGCACAGAGAATACGAAAGAGTAAAGGATGAACTTTATTATCTAAATCGAGGTGATAAACATCTTTCCAGTATTTTCTTAATTGCCCTATCCTTGGGTGATTAAGTGTATCGTAATCCTGGTTGATGAGTTTCTGTTTCCATTCAGCGACAGCAATTTCCCCCTTTTTATTCGCAATCACCATTTGCAGCACATCTTCCCTTATTCTTCCGGTTCTATACATGGCTCGGTATTCCGGCAACTGCAAATGCACCTGAAAGCCAAAAATTTTTGATGCTTTAAAAATAGCATCATAAAATTTCATGTGCTGAAAAGCATGTAAAGAATTATGATGAATAAAATCTTTTAGTGCCTGCTGTGCCGGCAGAAAATGTTTTAGTTCATGAATAACATGTGACTCATCAAATGACTGATTGTTCATATAAAATAGAATAGGGTTGTAAAAATCTTACAACCCTTTTAAGTAATTAATGCCTTAATTCTGCCATACTAAACTCCGGATTTTTTTCATCCCGGATATATTGCACATCATCATAAAACTCTACTTCGCCACTTTCAATATTGTACATAGCGCCAATTACACCTATTTCTCCGTTCTCTACCATTTGTTCTAATATATAACTACGTTCAATAATATTTTTAACACTACGCTTTACATTAATGGCAGCAACGTTTTCAACAAACTTTCCGTTTTTTGAATTACGCTTTTCAGAATTGGTAGTTTCTGATTCTGAATAAACTGCGGGTTGTATTTTTGATAATAACTCAGTAAGGTTACCCATTTCTACATGGTCACAAGCACCTTTTACGGCCCCACATTTCGTATGTCCTAATACAACAATCAGTTTTGAGCCTGCCACTTTACAGGCAAACTCCATACTGCCGAGAATGTCTGTATTAACTATGTTACCTGCAATGCGTACAGAAAAAACATCTCCCAATCCCTGGTCAAAAATTAATTCGGCTGATGTCCGGCTGTCAATACAACTTAATATCGTAGCAAAAGGCCATTGGCCATCCCTGGTATCATTTGCCTGACCTAATAGATCCCGCTGTGCCTTTAAATTTTTTATAAATCTCCCATTACCTTCTCTTAGTATTTCTAATGCCATTCTTGGTGTTAGATTAGCCTGTGTTTCTTTTGTATGTGCTTTCATTTTAAAATTTAATTTTATGATTTTATATGAATTACTTTTTTAAGCTGGTTCAATAAAGTTGATGGTCTCCACTTTTATGTTCTTAAGTTTTGCATTAGTTCTGTAATCCCGTATCAATTCCACCACATCATATGCTATTGATTTTGATTTAGTACAATCGATAATTACTTTTGAATTAGCGGGAATTTCATCCAATTCTTTAATTACACTTGCCTTATTAAAAAAAGAAACTTCTTCTGCTAATACAATATGGTGTACTTCATTCCCTTCTTCTGTTGTAACTGTTTCTTTCATGTAGTGAGAATTACGATAACTATGGCGAAGTGTGTAAAAAATACCGAAGAGGATGCCGATGGTAATTCCCTTTAGTAAATCAGTTAGTAATATACCAATAACAGTAGCGACAAAAGGAATAAACTGTTCCCACCCCAGTTTGTACATTTGTTTAAACAAAGAAGGTTTG
>JANNQR010000089.1:0-27590 GCA_031400855.1 Chitinophagaceae bacterium
GGAAGGATCTTCGGCAATTTTCAATCCCTGGCTTATAACCCTTAGTGCCTCCGGGTAATTTCCCGTCTTCATGAGGTGCACACCCATAAGTGCCAGCATCTCAGCCTTGTTTAATTGTAAGTCGAGTTTTACGGCGATAGCTATCCCTTTATTACAATAATACAGACCGCTATCGACGTTTATATCATCGTAAAAGCCCCCCAGCATGGAACAAGCACCCATACGGACAGTATCATTTGCTGCATGCTGAAGTATAAAATAGGCGCTGTCCATTTGCCGCCGGGTCTGTGCATTAACAAATGCCGGCAATAATAAAAGCAGCAGTATTTTTAGTAATAATTTCATCGAATTAGTTTAAGCAATTGGTAATTTGATTATGAATTCTGAACCTTCACCTTCCTTTGTTTCCACTTTCAATTCTCCACCGTGTGCTTTTACAATATCATAACTCAATGATAATCCCAAACCAGTTCCCTGCCCGGTGGGCTTGGTGGTAAAGAATGGTTGGAATATTTTGTCAAGAATTTTTTGGGGAATGCCTGAACCATTGTCTCTGACTTTTATTTCCACCCGATAGCTATCGGGTTTATCGCCAACCTTTTTTGTACTCACCCAAACTGTGGGGTTATGTTTATAATCAGGGTCCAAAAACCCCCCTTGCGGGGGTAGGGGGGCCGCATAAAAAGCATTCGTAATTAAATTCAGAATCACCCTCCCTATATCCTGCGGAATGATATTGATGTTACCAATACTTTCATCAAAATCTGTTTTCATCGTAGCATTGAATGTTTTGTCTTTTGCTCTTAATCCATGATACGCTAATCTTAAATATTCATCGGCTAATGCATTTATATCTGTTGGTTCTTTTACTCCACTACTACTGCGGCTGTGTTGCAACATTCCTTTTACAATATCGCCTGCCCGTTTGCCGTGGTGATTTATTTTTTCGAGATTTTGCTTAAGGTCATTAGCTATTTCTTTTGCATCATCCAAATTGCCTTTGTTTATTTCTTCGTTCATTTCATCTACCAATTCTGTACTTACTTCGCTAAAGTTGTTGACGAAGTTCAACGGGTTTTGAATTTCATGGGCAATGCCGGCAGTCAATTCCCCAAGGCTTGCCATTTTTTCTGATTGGATGAGTTGTGCCTGAGCGGATTTCAAATCCGTTAACGATATTTCAAGTTTTTCCTTTTGCTCCCTGATTTCATTATTCAGTTCATTCAGTTCATTATTTCGCAGCCTGACCGAGTCAGTTTCTTTTTTTGCTTCTTCTGCTTTGTGAGAAATTTCAAGGTTCTGCATTTTTTGATTAACACTGTTCTTATGCAGATCTTTTTCTAATTGAATATGCTGTTCAAGCTGTTCAATGGCCTCTTTGAATTTTTCTTCCTGTTTATAATATTCATAGAATGCAAAACGGGTTTTGCTTAACAAGTCAAGCCCTTTTATTTCTTCCGAGATAGTTACCGCATTACCAAGCCATTTCAATATTTCATGGTTTTTTTCCGGCTGTTCTTTATGAAGGGATGCAAGAAATAAGAGAATCTCCGTTTCACCTCTTTTGTCGCCGATCAATTTTCTTATGTGCAGGCTTTTATTACAGAACTGTATTGCCTGTTCAGTATCACCTGCCTGTTTGTAAATTTCAGCAAGATGCTGCATAGCATTGGCCTGGCTTTTTTGATCGCCGGTACTTTCACTTATGACAAGACTTCGTATACAATAATCAATTGCCCGGGGATAATCATTTAGTTTAAAATAAGTGAAGCCGATATTGTCGAGACTGCCCGATTCTCCCAATTTGTCCAACGATTCCTGCCGCAATACTAGCCCTTCCTGGTAGTATTCCAGTGCCCGGGTATAATCTCCATTTTCAAAATAGATAGACCCAATAACATTAAGAGGATAGGACAGTAAAGTCCTGTGCTTCACTTCCTGGTAAAGCGAAAGACTTTTATATAACGAATCAAGTGCTTTTTCAAAATTTCCGAGATACTTATAGGTAACACCTATCTGGTAGTGATCGGTTCCTATATTTTCTACAAATTCAGTTTGCTCACTTAGTCCGAGAGCTTTAAATAATAACTCCAGTGCAGTGCCGAAATTGCCCCAGTTACGTTGAATAATTGCGAGGTATCCATTTACCACCGCCTGGCCTTTCAAATCTTTGAGCGATTCAAACAAGGTTAAGGCTTCTTGTAAAAGTGGCAGTGCTTCATTATTTTTTGCAATGCGTACATAGGAAAACCCCAATAACTTGAGGCCATGGGCCAACCCGGAATGATCATTTATACTTCTTGCCAATTCAACTGACTCCCGGCTCAGTTCTAATGATCTTGGCGAGTCGTTTACTCTTGCATCCCATGCCTGTTGGTTAAGCAGGTTTATTTTATCCTGTAAATCCTGTGTATTGGTTTTATTATCCATACTGGTAATTTGAAATAACCTTTATTAAGACATATCGCTTAAAAACCATGCATCGCCAGTTCCCAGTTTTTGATCATCACAAAGTTTGATTAATGAAAACAATTGAAGTTTGTAACCAGTCAGGAATTTAATACTGGTAGCAATGATGGCTTCTCCCATTGGTGCTTTGCCACCCCATGGATAATCAATTTCTTTATTCAGTAAATCCTCTTCACTTATTTCATTAAAAAGATCTCTTATGGTTGCCATTTGCTCATCCATTACAGTCAGAAATTGTTCATGAGGCATAGTCTTGGCTACTTTATCACCTTCATTAAAAAAAGCAGTAAAATCAGTACCCTGTTTTTTCAACCAAAAATATGGCAGTGCACTTCCGACAATACCCAAATACTGCAATAATTCTAAAATGCTTCGCAGCCCTTCTTTGGGTCTGAAATCCATTTTACCTGGTGGTATCTTTGTGTACAGTCTGCGGCAAATGTTTATTTCTTTTTCAATGTTGTTGAGCAAATGTTCTTTGTACATGGTTGTGGTTTTAATGATTAAGAATAATTTTCTATTGTATAGTTAAAAGAATAATAAACTCCCTCCCTACTCCCTCTTTGGTTTCCACTTTCATCCCGATAGCTATCGGGACTCCACCATGTGCCTTCACAATATCATAGCTCAGCGATCAACCCAGCCCGGTGGGATAAGTGTTTTTTTTTTTGAAGTCCCGGTGATTGATGTTGCCCTCATTGTTTGGTGTTTGGCAGGTTTGAAGGGCAGGGGATAAAAACTAAATTTACTTACTTTTTTTCTCCCTAACAGAATAAGAATGAGGCTATAAGATTTTTAAAGCAGGGCTAACATTCCTTCTCCAGCACCGTTACAATTTTTGCATAAAACTCCCTGGCCCGTTCCGGGGTGCTGCCAATGCAAACAACGCCGAGTTTGCCATATTGGGATAAGGCTCCAATCAAATGAAACATGACACCTTCCTGCGAAGTGCCATCGTAGTGCAAATCATTCACCATCGCAATATCAATGAGATCATGCGGACTGAGGCCCCGGTACTTGTCACTTTTTAAATTATCAGAACAGAAATAATAGCGGACGAGATGTCCTTTTGAAGTATAATAAGTTCCTTCTGCATCATTATAAATTCCATCGGTTAAAAATTGCAGCATCAGGAAGGGATGTGTAGTGCCACCCTTGCGCAGATTTATTTCGATGGGATAATGCTTCCAGCCCCGTCCGACCAGGTCATCCCCGTCCGTTCCGGCACGGGCGGACGGGCGGGCATCTTTTTCTTTTACCGAAATAAAATCAACAGCAAATCTTCCCAGCACCCCTTTTTTCCGTAATGCTTCGGCTACTTTTTTTCCCATTACTCCCAGCTCCACGGCATAGTCAGCCGATGCAGGAAATTGTGCGCCGACATACACCTGTCCGCTTTCGCCACCCAGCTCCTGATCGTGGGTAGAAATGATTTCAACATTGCCTGTTGGAGTTATCCGGCATTGCACGGATGGGGATTCTTTTATTTCTCCTTCTAAAAATTCTTCTACAATGCCGCCCATGTTTTCATACTTCTGTAAAAACATGGCATAAGAAAGATCTTCTGCTACCAACTTCAACCGTTGTTGCAGGTTTTCTTTTACCCAGGTATTTAAATCTGCTGCTGTTTCACATCCACTATAAGAAAAAATAGCATTGCCATCGCCAGAAAAACCGTCGTTTACTTTCACCACTCCTTTTCTTAATGCAGGATTATTTTTTTTCATTTGCACCAACCCCTCTATCATATCTTCTTCTGTATGCAAATCTTCAAAACCGGGTGGCACAGATAAATTACATTCCCGGAATAGTTTACGTCCATGGCTTTTGCTTCCCAATTCATATAAATCAGGATCGCAGCCATATATAGGAAGTTGTAACTGCACTGCCAATGACCGTTCCTGTTCTGTAACAATAAAGCAAGACATGTGTGCCTCATGATCGGCTGGAATACATTCTTTTATTCGTTGTATCAGTCTTGGCCGTTCTAAAATTTTTTCAATCAACGGATTGGATGATGAATCATGACAGCTTAATAAAGTCAATCGCCGCTGTGCATGATAACCGGTGATGCCGGGCAGCATGTGCAGGTAATAATCTATTATAACCGGGTCAATCGTTTCGCTGGTAACATAAATTACGTTGGTGCGGGGCATCCTCAGCAACATCAGCATACAAAGCAGCCTCTCTTCATAATGATTTACGCCGCTTATCTTGGATAATATTTCTTTATCCATCGTTAGCGATGGAATGATGATAACTGTTCTTGGAGCCAGTTTATCGGGAAACACATGTTCAAACTGCTGCGGAAAACGTTTCTGTATTTTTTTGAATTGTATGGCTTCTGCTACCGAATCACGGGCAGGAATAGTACCATTACCAATTATACCTGGATTATTTTTTTTAACGACTGCCATTGCAGAAAAAATTTAAATTAATTACTTTGATTGCAATTTTTTTCCTGTGTATTGATGCTTAACAATGTGTCAGACGCTCTACGAGACGCCAGACACCCCAGACATCCTTATGCTTCCTGCCCGGTCCACAATGCTCCGCCTATACTTGCTCTTACAGCCCCGGTAACGGAAGATAGCACATTATACTCTTGCCGCCACCTGAGTACCCCGATAAAAGCCATAATTAATGCTTCCTTAAAGTTCACTAATTTTTTATCCGGGACAATAACTTCTATCTCCATTTGTTTCAGACTATCACTTAACCGTTGAATTAAAAAAGTATTAAAAGCGCCGCCACCGGTAGTTAATAGTTTATGGTTTGTTGTTTGTAGTTTATTGTTTGCTAAAGTGTTGATAGCATTACTTATTTGCAAAACAATGTGTTCTGTATAGGTTCTTACCGCATCCTTTATTTCAAGGCCACTTTGTTTTACTATTGGGTAAACAATGTCTGTTCCAAAGTCATTGGCCAGAGATTTTGGGTAGGGTAATTTGTAATATGCCAGAGCATTTAATTTTTCCAGTAATGCTTCATTGGCAGTACCGCTTGCTGCTATTTGCCCACCGTCATCATATTCCATTCCCAATTCATTTACCAGCATATTCAACACCCGGTTAGCCGGGCAAACATCGAAGGCTGTGGCCTCATCCCCCCGCCCCCCTTCTCCTTTAAGAGAAGGGGAAGAAAAAGAAATATTTGCTATCCCTCCAATATTTAAAAAATAATCATACTCACTCATGAGCATTTTCTCTCCTATCGGCACTATTGGTGCACCTTGCCCCCCAAAAGCCACATCTAATGACCGCAGATCTGAAACTACCGGCAATTTTGTTTCAGCGGCAATAGCAGCTCCATCACCCAACTGAGCCGTCATTTTTTTATCGGGCATATGAAAAGTAGTGTGCCCATGTGATGCGATAACAGCAACTTTAAAATGCAGCTGATGTTTATCAATAAACTTATTTACCTGCTGCCCTGTATAATGGCCATATTCAGAATGAAGTAATTGATAATCCCTTGCAGAGAGGTTGATAGCATCTTTCAGTTTTGCCACCCATTCATCCGAATAGGCATAGCACTCAGCTTGTAGAATTTCATAGCTCCACTTGCCCCCCTGCTCCTGAAACTCCACAAAAGCAATGTCAAGCCCATCCAGAGAACTTCCACTCATTAAACCGATAGCCCTGTAAAACATATTTAATATTTCAGATTGAAGATTTTAGATTTGTCCTATAATTGGAAAGAACCACAAATTTTTGGAATGTTCCCCAATATTCAATCTAAAATATTAAATATTCAATAAATGATTGTCAACCTCAGCCAGCAACATTCCCTGATAAGCAATTGGGTAGGCGAAATCCGCGATGTAAATGTGCAGACGGACAGAATGCGGTTTCGCCGGAACCTGGAACGTATTGGCGAAGTGGCAGCATATGAAATAAGCAAAGTGCTGCCTTTTGAGGAAAAAGAAATTCAAACCCCTTTGGGCATTGCTGTACATAAGGTATTAAAAGAACAACCGGTGCTGGCCACTATTCTACGGGCGGGCCTGCCACTGCACCAGGGATTATTAAACTATTTTGACCAGGCTGATAATGCTTTTATCTCCGCCTATCGTAAGCATAATAAAGACGGTAGTTTTGAAATAAGCCTTGATTATGTTTCTTGTCCGGAATTGGAAAACAGGGTTGTCATCATTTCAGACCCCATGCTGGCAACGGGTTCTTCCCTCGTAAAAACCATTCATTTTTTAAAAGAAGAAGGGAAACCAAAAACAATTCATGTAGTTGTTGCCATTGCCTGTACGGTTGGCATAGAATATGTTCTGAGGGAAGAGCCATCGGTAACTATCTGGTGTGGTGATATTGATGATGAACTGACTGCCAAAGGATATATTGTTCCGGGACTTGGAGATGCCGGGGATTTGGCATTTGGAACAAAGGTGCAGATGTGAGGGAAGCCATTACATTAGCCTTTAGCTTCAAGCTATTAGCTGGGGCATATGAGAAAGTATACGACCCTGGGAAACTGCTAAAAGCTAATAGCTTGTGGCTAACAGCTTCCCTTAAAAGCAGCAATAATTCTACAAAATAGGTCTTAAAAAAGTCGTATTTTGCCATTTCGTACCGAATATGACTTGTTATCAAAGGAAGGTTTAGGCAATTTCAAAACGAATTAAACCGTTTATAAATAAGGACTTTGGTTATGAAATTGCCCAACCAGTGAAAAAACTATAATGACTGTGATGAAAAAAATTCTTTCTACTCTTACGGTTTTGGTGGCTTTGACAAGTGTAACAAATGCCCAGGATCCCAATTTTTCTCAATTCTTTGCATCTCCGCTTACGCTAAACCCAGCCCTTACCGGTAAGTTTGACGGAAGCTATCGCATTGCAGGAAATTATCGTAATCAATGGCCTACTATTCCAAATGCTTTTCTTACCAAAACTATTTCTGTTGATTTTGGTGTTTTAAAAAACCGCCTGGCAGACATTGATCAACTGGGTGTAGGTGTTCTTGCTGTTACGGACAGGGCTGGTGATGGCGTATTGGTTACAAACTATGCCGGACTATCACTGGCTTATCATAAAGGATTGGATGAAGACGGGTTCCACCAGATTGGTGCTGGCTTTCAAGCTACCTATATAAATAAACGATTGGATGTAGGAAAAGTCTATTTTGCTGACCAGTTAACACCACTTGGCTTTACTGGCGTTACCAGTGAAATTTTTAGTAATAAAGAGGTTAATGTAAGCTATGTTGATATAAATGCGGGTATCCTTTATAACGGGAGCACCAATGGATATAATAATTTCTATATTGGCGCATCCATGTATCATATCAACAGACCGAAGGAAAGTTTTCAGGGCGGTCAGTATCTTATTTCACCAAGAACAACTATACAAGCCGGAGGAAAAATACCCATTGGCTCATACCATGCTTTGCATATGTCTGCCAATCATAGTATTCAGGCCAAAGCAACGAACACAGTTGTAGGAGGCGCCTTTTCTTACAATGTAAATAATGATGATGTAAACCCGACAAACGTTTTTATTGGAGCCTGGTATCGCTTTAATGATGCCGCCATTCCTTATATAGGTTTAGAATTTAATGGCTTGCAAATAGGCGCCAGTTATGATGCAACTACTTCCGGACTTAAAACTGCCACTAATACAAGAGGAGGTATGGAAATTTCACTGATTTATATTAAGAAACCAGTTGACCCGAACGCAAAGAAACTGAACTGTCCGAGGTTTTAACGCCACTCAATATATTTGAAAGTAATGCGGGACTTATATTCCCGCATTTTTATTTTATTACCTCTGGAGACTATATCTTCATCAACAACGGAAGCAGGAACCAACAGAATAGGGTAATAAGAATTACTGCTACAATATTCATTACAAACCCGGCCTTCGTCATTTGCCTGAGTTTAATATGACCACTGGCAAACACAATAGCATTAGGAGGTGTTCCCATCGGCATCATGCTTGCGCAGCTTGCAGCTAATGTCATCGGGATGCCGAGCAAAAGTGGGTTCATCCCAATAGCATCTGCCAATGATGAAACCACTGGGGCAAAAACGATTACCTGCGCCACATTGCTCATTACTTCGCTGATGAAAAGTGAAACGGTAACCACTACTAATACCAGTATAAATCCATTCCCGGAAAATTGCGCCAGCCATTGACCGAGTTGCTGCATCAGTCCTGCTTTCTCCAATGCACCTGCCAGGCAAATACCACCTCCGAATAATAACAAAATGCCCCAGGCCATTTTACTGGTATCGCCCCATTCCAATAGTGAATCGTTGTTTTCATCTTTACTTCCCGACGGACAAATAAATAAAGCCACTGCACACATTACTGCGATAATGGTATCATCAAGTTTAAATAAACTTTGCGCATCGTTGATAATACCCCTGGTTATCCATAACAATGCAGTAGTTATAAAAATAAATAGTACCCTTTTTTCAGCAACTGATAAAGAGCCTAACTGTTGAATCTCATTTTGTATCAGTTGTTTTGTACCATCATCAGATTTTATCCGGTTAGGGAAAAGCCATTTTACCATTACCCAATACAAAGCCGCTAACAGTAAAATTGCCAGCGGTGTACAGATAAGCATCCAGTTTACAAAGTCCACATCATAATTATATTTCTTCTGGATATAACCCACATACGCCACATTGGGTGGAGTGCCTATTATAGTAGCAATGCCGCCGATGTTAGAAGCATAGGCGATAGCCAGCATAATAGTAAGTGAGAAATTTTTGATATTCCCCCGTCCGAACGGGTCATCCGGGCGGGCTTCGCCCCTGTTGTTTTCTTTCATCACATGTATTACCGATAGGGCAATAGGAAACATCATCATGGTAGTGGCGGTATTGCTCAGCCACATACTTAATAAACCTGTAGCGAGGATAAAGCCCAGCACAATTCTGTCACCACTTGTTCCGGTTATCTTAACGATATTCAGTGCAATACGTTTGTGCAAATTCCATTTTTCTATTGCCAGCCCGAGCATAAATCCACCCATAAATAAAAAGATAATAGGATTGGCATACGGAGCCGCCGTTTCATCTAATTTGGAAATATTGAGTAACGGGAAAAGAATCAATGGTAACAATGCTACTACCGGCATCGGCAATGCTTCGGTTATCCACCAGGTAATCATTAATCCTGCAATGGCCAATACTTTAGCCGCAGCAGGTGGCACAGCAAACGGATTAACAAAATATAGTAGCATTGAAATTGCTATTCCTGCGAGCAGCGAAATGAATTTGAGTTGTTGTTTTGTCAAGCAGTCAGATTTGCCCTGAAAATACAACCTATTTCGGTTTGCCGCTTACAAATGGATTTCCTTTTACATAAAAGCGGTAAGGCAGTAAAGCATCCTTGCCGGCATAATCAACTCCTATGCGGGGTGAAGCGGCTATCTCCTTTTTAGAGAAAACAAATCCATCATCAGCAATGAAGATCTCTTTACTTCGCAATGACTTACCACTATGAAATGTAAAAAGCCCTAATGCTTTTGCCAAATTACCCGGACCACTCGTTAATGTATTATCCAATTTCGTTTTGTTTACTCTCTTTAACATTTCATCAATCCCTTTTACCGGTTCTACTGCCCGGATAAGAATGGCATGAGGCGTTTCTTTACTATTAGTAACTATATTAAACAAATGATGAATGCCATAGCACAAATAAACGTAAGCTACTCCCCCATCTGCATACATTATTTCATTACGATTCGTTCTTCTGCCTCCAGAAGCATGAGATGCTTTATCAATAACACCATTGTAGGCTTCTACTTCTACTATGCGACCAGACGTAATAACTCCATTCCCTGCCCGTCCGGCAGGCGGGCATTTAGTTACCAATAGTTTTCCCAACAGTTCTTGGGCTATATGCAAAACATTATCCCGTTTATAAAATGAGTCCGGTAATTTTTTCATAGAAACTTTTTCTCCTTGTTTCTTGTGCCTTGTGCCTTGTTCCTTAATAGCTATATTTACCCCTCAAATTAAGGCTTTGCTGAAAGAAATTGTCATAGCTGTCCAGTCATGGGGAGAAGCACACCGCTTTATTCAACAACATCGTTTGTTCAGATGGATAATTATTCCCGGCATTATATATACGCTGCTGTTTATTTTTGGAATGTTCGTTTTCTGGCAATCTTCAGATGGAGTTATTTCCTGGATCAGCAGTCAATTGAAAATAGAATCCTGGCTGCAGAAAGAAAGAAGCGAATGGCTGAGTTTTATATTCGTAATGATGGGGATGATGCTAAGGCTGGTGCTGGTATTATTTTATTTCTCTCTCTTCAAATACATGATACTGATTATTGGCTCCCCTGTATTTGCCTACCTGAGTGAAAAGACAGAAGCTATCATTGAAGAAAAAGAGCATCAATTCAACTGGTCTGAACTGAAAAAAGATTGTATCCGTAACATCAAAATGACCTTACGAAACTGCGGATGGCAATCTGTTTATCTGCTTACATTAATTTTATTATCACTCATACCCGTTATTGGCTGGATCACACCTGTCATTGCCCTTTTGATGGAATGTTATTACTTCGGATTTTCCATGCTGGATTATAGTTTTGCCAGGGTTAAATTTACACCAGCTCAGAGTATTGCCTTTACCAGCAGGCATAAGGGCTTAGCTATTGGCAACGGGCTATTGTTTTACATTATGCACCTTGTCATAATATTAGCCCCGGCCTATGCTGTAATAGCCGCCACACTATCCGTACATAAAGTAAAAAACAATTGATTAAAATGGCGGTTGTATACCTGATACCATCGTTATTGACTGAAGAGGGACTTGATGCTATACCACCATATGTTATGGATGCTGTAAAAAACTGTCAGATTTTTTTTGCAGAAAATGAAAGAACAACCCGCCGCTATTTCAAACAGGTTTGGAAGGCCTGCCTGCCGGGGCAGGAAATAGTGATTGATGATTATGAATGGGTGACTATATCTGACACTCCTCAAGTCACAGCCATATTTAAAAAAAAACTGGGTGAAGGAAAAAATATTGGTATTATCAGCGAAGCCGGTTGTCCCGGAGTTGCAGACCCCGGACAAGCCCTGATAGCAATTGCTCAGGAAATGAATGTGGAAATAAAACCATTAGTTGGCCCTAATTCAATCTTACTGGCATTAATGGCTTCCGGAATGAATGGTCAGCAGTTCCGGTTTGTGGGGTATTTACCGATTGATAATCATCAACGATCAAAAGCAATCAAAGACCTGGAAACAGAATCAGCAAAGAGAAATTGTACCCAGCTATTTATTGAAACCCCATACAGGAATAATCAGTTGATTGAAGCAATACTAAAAACCTGCGACGGCTCCACCAAACTTTGTATTGCGGTAGAAATTACAGGGAAAAAAGAATGGATAAAGACCAAATCCGTTTCAGAATGGAGGAAAGAAACAGTTGATATTCATAAAAGGCCTGCAATCTTTTTGCTTTATTCTACGTGACGGGGTTGAATCTTTATCACACCGGTAACGATGTATTTACTGTCGCCTCTCCATGGCAATATTGCCCTATATTGTTTATAGATAAGCTGGATACATTCGTCCTGCAATGACTTTAATGTATTTGCAATACTATCATTTGTAACCGAGAAAAAGAATTTCTCTGCATTCATAGTATTTCTGCAACTAAGCCACATTTCACCTTCGTCAGTTTTAAAAACATTCCCCTTATGAGTAATTTTAATCAAAGTTCCCTTTCTTTCACCGTCACTATATACATTAAAGAAAAACCAGTAGATTAAGAAAGCACAAAGCAGAAACAGAAAAAATAATACAGCTCTGAAATTCCGGCGAAGTTTTTTCCTCCAGCTTTTTTCCGGCTTTATTGATTCAACGGGTGATGATGCTGATAATGGTATTTGCTGCTCTTCCATAAACTAAATTTTATAACAAAAAATTTGAAGCACTATTTAAACTAATATTATACATTTGTAGTCGAATTTACAACTTGTTTGTAAACATGACGAACATTCTGACACATACGAAACAATTGGCTTTTCATGCAGCTATTACCAGTGGAGTATATTCTGTTGGGTTTGATGTGTTTACTTTCTCCCGTCCCCGACGTAATCCTCTATGCTGACAGGACGAACCCTTCACCATGGTCCCTGTCAGTGAAAGAATCCCCTGCAAATAAATTTTCGGACTGGTGAGCCTTTTTATCAATTTACACAAAGTGCAACAAAATATAATTATCAAGGTAGCTACCGTAGCCGATAAAGTTTATTCTAAAACAATAACGGATGAAATGGGAGCATCTGCAGCGGCAAGAGGTACCGGCATTGCTAAACGCAGCCCGGAATATATTGAACAGAAGATTGAAGAAGGCAAAGCAGTCATTGCGATCACAGATTTGAATGAATGGGTGGGGTTTTGCTATATTGAAACCTGGAGCCACGGTGAATATGTAGCCAACAGCGGATTAATTGTGGCTCCGGCTTTCCGGAAAAGTGGTGTTGCTAAATCTATAAAGAAAAAAGTATTTAACCTGAGCCGGAAGCTCTATCCTGATGCTAAAATATTCGGACTCACCACCGGGCTTGCCGTTATGAAAATAAACAGCGATTTGGGATACGAACCGGTTACTTACTCGGAGCTTACACAGGACGAGGCCTTCTGGGCAGGATGCAAAAGCTGTGTGAACTACGAAATACTGATGAGTAAAGAAAGAAAGAATTGTATGTGTACTGCTATGCTTTACGATCCAAAAGACCATTATGAACCCGAAGAAACAAAAGAATTTTTCAAAGAGAATGTAAAAGGATTTGAACGATTACTTCGTTTTAAACAATGGAAATTATTAAAACCGTTTCTAAAAAAGGATAAAGAAACTGGCAGTGGTGGAAGTAAACCAAAATCGTTACTACACCATTTATTTCATTAACTTAAATTCGAAAAACACCAGAAAATGTCAAAGAAAGTTGTTTTAGGATTCAGCGGTGGATTAGATACTTCGTATTGCGTAAAGTACCTGACCGAAGAAAAAGAGTTTGATGTACACAGTATTATTGTAAACACTGGTGGATTTACTGATGAGGAATTAAAACAGATAGAAGCTCACGCATATAAGCTTGGTGTAAAATCGCACAAAGCAGTGAATGCTATAAAAAGTTATTACGATAGCATTGTCAGGTATTTAATTTTTGGGAATGTACTTAAGAATAATACTTATCCTCTTTCAGTTTCAGCAGAAAGGTTGAGCCAGGCTCTCCATATTGCAGAGCATACCAAAGAAATGAATGCCGGTGCTGTAGCTCATGGAAGCACAGGAGCTGGCAATGACCAGGTCCGGTTTGATATGATATTTCACATCATGATCCCAGGCGTTGAAATCATTACGCCAATCAGAGATTTGAAATTGAGTCGTGAAGAAGAAATCGCCTATCTGAAAGAAAAAAAGGTAGACATGAATTTCGATAAATCCATGTATTCTATTAATAAAGGATTATGGGGAACCAGTGTTGGTGGCAAAGAAACACTTTCTTCAAAAGGAATGTTGCCTGAAGAAGCATGGCCAACCCAGGTAACAGCAACTGGGAGTGAAGAAGTGAAACTACATTTTGAACAAGGGGAATTGAAAAAAGTAAACGACAAGAAATTCGGACATCCGTCTGAAGCAATACAATATTTACAAACCATTGCCGGGCCTTATGGCATAGGCCGTGATATACATGTTGGCGATACAATAATCGGCATCAAAGGGCGGGTAGGTTTTGAAGCTGCTGCGCCAATGGTCATATTGAAAGCTCATCATGCTCTGGAAAAACATGTTCTAAGTAAATGGCAATTACAATGGAAAGACCAGTTGGCTCAATTTTACGGAAACTGGTTGCATGAAGGTCAGATTCTCGACCCGGTAATGAGGGATATTGAAGTATATCTCGAAAATACACAGCGGAACGTTACAGGTGATGTGTTTGTTCAGTTGTTTCCATATCGTTTTCAAATAAATGGAATCGAATCTAAATATGATTTGATGAACAGCAAGTTTGGCAAATATGGTGAAATGAATACCGGCTTTACGGGTGATGATGTAAGAGGATTCAGTAAAATATTTGGTAACCAGACTTCTATTTATCATTTGGTAAAAACGGATACAAATGGCGAACATTAAGCCCCCATCCCCTAAAGGGCAGTAAAACACAGCGTATGAAAATAAAAGTAGGTATTATTGGCGGAGCAGGTTATACGGGTGGCGAACTCATTCGTTTATTGGTTCATCATCCGGATGTAGCTGTTTCTTTTGTTCATAGCCGTAGTAATGCAGGCAAGCCTGTTCACTCCGTACATCCGGATTTGATTGGTGACACAGAGTTATTATTTACTGATAAATTGAGCGATGATATTGATGTTTTGTTTCTGTGTTTAGGTCATGGTGAATCAAAGAAGTTTCTGACAGAAAATAAAATCGCTGATAAAATAAAAGTGATTGACCTTGCTAATGATTTTCGCCTCGAAGCTCAATCATCAATTGGTAACAGGCAATTTGTTTACGGCTTACCTGAATTAAACCGGGAAAAAATAAAATCAGCAAATAATATTGCCAACCCCGGTTGTTTTGCTACGGCAATACAATTAGGCTTATTGCCTTTGGCAAAAGCTGGTATGCTGAAAGATGTTTATACAACTGGTATCACCGGTTCCACTGGTGCGGGGCAATCTTTATCATCTACCTCACATTTTAGCTGGAGGGCAAATAATATACAAGCCTATAAAACACTAACCCACCAGCATCTTGGCGAAATAGGTGAGTCGCTTTTGCAATTACAACCTGGCTCCCCTTCAGGGGATGGGGGCATTGACTTAAGCTTTGTTCCATGGAGAGGTGATTTTACAAGAGGTATTTTTATAAGCTCTACGTTGAGTTGCGATTTAAGTCTTGAAGAACTGAATGTATTGTATACAGAATTTTATAAAGGCCATCTTTTTACACATGTAAGCAAAGACCCAATTTTCCTGAAACAAGTGGTGAATACAAATAAAGCCGTAATACAATTAGAAAAGACCGGCAATAAATTAGTTGTACATTCTGCTATTGATAATTTATTAAAAGGCGCTTCGGGTCAAGCTGTACAGAATATGAATATAATGTTTGGTATTGACGAAAGGAGTGGATTGAAATTAAAAGCGAACTTCTTTTGATAACGATGAATAACAATTTCAATTATAAAATGATTTTTTAACCTTTAAACGACTTAAAGCCCCTCCCTGGAGGGGTTGGGGGAGGCCACTTATGAACTTATTCGACGTATATCCAATTAATGAAATCACCATTATAAAAGCCAAGGGCTCTTATGTGTGGGATGATAAAGGCGAACAATATCTTGACCTGTACGGCGGACATGCTGTTATCAGTATAGGACATACTCATCCGCATTGGGTGAAACGAATTGAAGACCAGTTAGAGCAAATTGCTTTTTATTCCAACTCTATCAGAATACCTTTACAATTAGAACTCGCAGAAAAACTAGGTAAAGTATCCGGTAAAACGGATTACCAGTTATTCCTTTGCAACAGTGGAGCCGAGGCGAATGAAAATGCATTGAAGTTGGCCAGTTTCCATAACGGAAGAAAAAAAATAGTTGCATTCAGCAAATCATTTCATGGCAGAACTTCATTGGCAGTGGCGGTAACAGACAATAAAAATTACATTGCACCTGTAAATGAAACTGATAATGTTATCTTTCTTCCTTTCAATGATGAGGATGCATTGGATGATTGTTTCAAAAAAAATGGAAAAGAAATTTCTTCAGTCATCATTGAAGGCATTCAGGGTGTTGGTGGCATTAATGTAGCTGATGATTCATTCCTGAAGAAAATCCGTTCATTGTGTGACGAATACGGGGTCGTATTTATTGCTGATAGTGTGCAGTGCGGTTATGGAAGAAGCGGTAAATTCTTTAGCCATGACTTTGCAGGAGTGAATGCAGATATTTATACAATGGCTAAGGGCATGGGAAATGGTTTTCCTGTAGCTGGTATTATTGTAGCTCCGCATATCAAACCGAAGCATTTTCAATTGGGCACTACATTTGGCGGTAATCATTTAGCCTGCGCAGCTGCATTAGCTGTACTAGAAATAATAGAAGAAGAAAAGTTGATGGGCAATGCCGTGATGGTAGGCAAGTACCTGAGAGATGAACTGGAATCAATTCCTGAACTAAAAAATGTAAGGGGCCGTGGATTAATGATAGGTTTTGATGTACCGGATGAATTAAAAGACCTGAAGAAAAATTTGTTGTGGAAACAGAAGATATTTACAGGTGAAGCAAAACCAAATGTTATCAGGCTATTACCTTCATTGTCGTTGAAAAAAAGAGATGCCGAACAATTCATTGATTCAATAAAAGAAGAAATTAAAACACTGGTTGAAACACCAAACCCCGTTAGTTAAGCATGAAAAATTTTGTATCCGTTGATGATGTCAATAATATTGATGCCCTTGTGGCAAAAGCATTGGCTTACAAAAACAATCCTTTTGCAGACAAATCACTCGGCACCAATAAACGTATTGGTTGTTTGTTTCTAAACCCAAGTATGAGGACAAGGCTTAGTACACAAATAGCCGCTCAAAACCTCGGGATGGAAGCTATCATTTTCAATGTAGGCAACGAAGGTTGGATGCTGGAATTTGAAGAAGAAGCGATCATGAGTGGAACAACTGTTGAGCATGTAAAAGATGCGGCTCCGATTTTCGGAAAATACTTTGATATACTTGCTATCAGAACTTTCCCGTCTTTAAAAAATAGAGAAGATGATTACAGTGAATTATATATTAAGCAGTTTATTAAATATGCAGGCATACCGGTGGTGAGTTTGGAAAGTGCAACTCTTCATCCGTTACAATCTTTAACTGATATCATTACTATTAATGAATGTTTGCTTAATTCTCCTTTAGGGGATGGGGGCAAACCAAAGATTGTACTAACCTGGGCGCCACATGTAAAGCCGTTACCACAATGTGTAGCTAATAGTTTTTCCCAATGGGTAAATGCCTGGGGCAAAGCAGACTTTGTAATAACTCACCCGGAAGATTATGAGTTAAGCGAGGAGTTCACCAAAGGTGCTACAATAACTCATAACCAGGAAGAGGCGCTGAAAGATGCGGACTTTATTTATGTAAAGAACTGGAGTACCTATCATGATTATGGAAAAATCTATACCAATGATCCCAAGTGGCAGTTAAAAGAGAAGAGATTGGTTAATAGCAACAATGCCAAAGTGATGCACTGCCTTCCGGTAAGAAGAAATGTGGAACTGAGTGACGAAATATTAGATGGGCCAATGAGCATCGTAACACAACAGGCTGGCAACAGGGTTTGGGCAGCACAAGCTGTACTTTCAGAGATATTAAAAAATGGATAAGCTATTTATTATAAAGATCGGTGGCAATATCATTGACGATGAAAAAAAATTGTTACCATTCCTGAAAGATTTTTCTGCGATTCAGGGTAATAAAATATTGGTGCATGGCGGTGGCAAACTGGCTACCAAAATGGCTGAGCAAATGAATATTCCCCAGCAAGTAATAGATGGTCGCCGGATTACTGATGCGGAAACATTAAAGATTGTTACAATGGTGTATGCCGGTTATATTAATAAAAATATTGTGGCCAAGCTGCAAATGAATAATTGCAATGCGATTGGGCTTTGTGGTGCTGATGGCGATGCGATACTGGCACACAAAAGAACCACCCCTTTTCCGCAGGATGCTGCGCAAGGGGACGGGGGCGATTATGGATTTGTAGGAGATGTGGATGGTATTAATGCTGATTTAATCAGCAGTTTGCTGGAGAAAAATCTTACCCCTGTTTTTACTCCCATTACACACGACAAGCAAGGGCAATTATTAAATACCAATGCAGATACCATTGCACAGGAGTTGGCAAAAGGGTTGAGTAATGATTTTGCAGTATGCCTTATTTATTGTTTTGAAAAAGATGGTGTGCTATCAGATGTGAATGATGAAACTTCAGTGATACCAATAATAACTCCTTCAAACTATAAAGAACTAAAATCCCCCCAATCGGGGGATGGGGGGGCGAAAATATTCGCCGGTATGATTCCGAAACTTGACAATGCGTTTACAGCACTTGAGAATGGAGTAAAGAAAGTAATTATCGGTAAAGCAGAAAATTTACAACCCTTAATAAACGGAACATCCGGAACAACCATAATCAATGAGTAATGATATAAATATACTACATCCCCAAGCAGTTAGTTTACTAAAAGAATTAATTGCTACTCCCTCTTTCAGTAAAGAAGAAGAACAGACAGCGGGCATTATTGGAATATTTTTTGCTGTCAGAGATATTGCGGCAACAAGAGTTGGCAATAATGTGTTTGCATTAAACAAATTTTTTGATGAAAACAAACCAACAATCCTTCTCAACTCACATCATGATACGGTAAAGCCGAATCCTCAATACATGAAAGACCCGTTCTCACCTGTTGTTGAGGGTGATAAACTTTTTGGATTAGGCAGTAATGACGCAGGCGGTTGCTTAGTTTCTTTAATAGCAGCATTTCTTTTTTTCTATGACAAAACTGATTTAAAATATAATATTGCTATTGCCGCCACTGCTGAGGAAGAAATAAGCGGCACTGGTGGTATTGAATATACATTACCTTACTTGCCGAAAATTGATTTTGCAATTGTTGGTGAGCCTACTCAAATGCAAATGGCAGTTGCGGAAAGAGGCTTGATGGTACTGGATTGTACCAGCCACGGAAAAGCTGGTCACGCAGCAAGAAATGAAGGTGAGAATGCAATCATTAATGCCATAAAAGATATTCAATGGTTTAATACATTTGAGTTTCCAAAAGTATCCACTTTATTAGGAGCCAATAAAATGAGTGTGACGGTAATAGAAACAGAAAACAAAGCTCATAATGTAGTTCCGGCCCAATGCAGATTTGTAGTTGACACAAGAATTAATGAACTCTACAGTTTTGAAGAAATACTGGATTTAATAAAAACGAATGTGCATTGCGAGGTGAAAGCCAGAAGTATGAGGCTTCGTTCTACTTCTATTGCATTGGAAAATCCGTTGGTAAAAGCCGGGTTAGGTCTTGGCATAACTTACTATGGCTCCCCTACCACATCCGACAAAGCTTTAATGCCTTTCCCCGCATTAAAAATGGGTCCCGGAGATTCCGCCCGAAGTCATACAGCAGATGAGTATATTTATGTGAAGGAAATTAAAGATGGTATTGACTTGTATATAAAGTTATTAGAACAGATTCTATAATCACACCTCAGCGACCTCTGTGTCCTCTGCGTGAAACAACTCTGGCAGTATGAAACTCTGGCAAAAAGACACTCCGCCTGTCGGCGGAGACGGGGGCAAAGTAGTAGAAATTTTTACTACCGGCAAAGACCGTGAAATGGATATGTACCTGGCTGCATTTGATGTTATAGGTTCATTAGCCCATATAGAAATGCTGGAGTCTGTTGGCTTACTGACCAAAGACGAATTATCACAATTACAAAAGGAGTTAAAGAATATTTATCAGCAAATTCAAAATGGTGAATTCAAACTACAGGATGATGTTGAAGATATTCACTCACAAGTAGAATTATTGTTAACACAAAAATTGGGAGTCGCCGGTAAAAAAATACACAGTGCGAGGAGCCGTAATGATCAGGTGCTGCTAGATGTAAAATTATTTTTGAGAAATGAACTGGAAGAATTAGTTAAAACTATTCAGCCATTTTTTGAGTTATTACAATCACAAAGCGAAAAATATAAAGGTGATTTACTTCCGGGGTATACTCACTTGCAATTAGCAATGCCTTCTTCATTCGGGCTTTGGTTTGGAGCTTATGCAGAAAGCTTAGTAGATGATGTTGTAACTATAAAAGCGGCTTATGATGTAGTGAATAAAAATCCATTGGGATCCGCAGCCGGTTATGGCTCCTCTTTCCCAATCAACAGAGCCTTGACTACAAAACTGCTCGGCTTTGATGATCTGAATTACAATGTGGTGTATGCCCAAATGGGGCGGGGAAAAGCTGAACGAATTGTTGCTCAATCTCTGGCCAATGTTGCCGATTCGCTTGCCAAACTCAGCATGGATGCTTGTTTGTATCTTAATCAGAATTTCGGTTTTATCAGTTTTCCTGCAAAGCTCACTACGGGCAGCAGTATCATGCCACACAAAAAAAATCCCGATGTTTTTGAACTCATCAGGAGCCATTGTAACCGCATCAAAGCCCTCCCCAATGAGATCATCATGATGACAACTAACCTGCCATCCGGTTATCACCGGGATTTACAATTATTGAAAGAACATTTGTTCCCTGCTTTCAAAACATTGAAAGATTGTATTGAAATGGCTGGCCTGATGGTCTCTAATATTGAAATCAAAAAAGATATTCTGGCAGACGAAAAATACAAATACCTGTTCAGCGTAGAAGAGGTAAATAAATTAGTAAATGCAGGAATGCCTTTCCGTGATGCTTATAAAAAGGTGGGAATGGATATAGAAGCAGGGAACTTCAGCTATGATACTAATATCAGCCATACACATGAAGGAAGTATTGATAATCTTTGTACGGAAGAAATAAAGAAACAGATGAAGAGAGTCATAGGATCATTTCCATTTTCTACTACTCAAGTTGCCATAGATAACTTGATAAAATAGTCCACCAAAGACCCTTTAGGGATTGGGGTTTACATTCCATATTTATCCACCAAATAAATCAACGCAGCCATATTCACTGCCCCCAGTTCCAATTCTCGTTTATTCACTGTTTCAAATACATCACTTCTGGAATGGTGAATATCAAAGTAACGTTGCGTATCGGGATTCAGGCTGGCCATTGGTGTTTTAAAAGCTCGATTCAGCGGACCGATATCTGCGCCTCCGCCACCTTTTACAAATTCATTGCAGCCATACGGAGCAACTAATTCTTTCCAGCTTAAAAATTTCTGATACTGTTCGTCTGTTCCTGTAAAGCCCAAAGCTCTTGGTGTGAAGCCACCAGCATCACTTTCCATTGCCAGTATATGTTTTTCATTTTTAGCTTTTGCTTCGTCGGCGTATTTATTGCCGCCCCTCAATCCATTTTCTTCATTAGCAAATAAAACGAAGCGGATAGTTCTCTTCGGTTTATAACCAATAGCTTTAAAAGCCCGGAGTATTTCGATTGCTTGCACACAACCTGCCCCATCATCATGTGCCCCTTCACAATTATCCCAGCTGTCTAAGTGACCGCCAACTGTAATTATCTGATCTGGAAATTCTGACCCCTTTAATTCTCCGATTATGTTATGCCCAATCGTATCAGGCATAAAATGCCCGTTTGTCTTTATTGTCACCTTCAATTTTCTTTTTTGTAATTGTTCGCTCAACCAATCTGCATCCCTAAGGCCAATTGCAACTGCAGGAATTTTTGCATAAGCAGAGTCATATCTCGTAGCCCCGGTATGAGGATTGTTGTCAGCAGCATGGCTCATGCTTCTTACAATTACTGCTTTAGCTCCATACTTTGCTGCCCGGCTTGGTCCTTGCCCCCGGTATTGACCTGCATCACGATAAGACAAGAAAGTGTTTACATACGTATCATTGAATTTGTAATTATAAAAAACGATTTTGCCTATCACTTCATCTTTTCTTTTTTCCAGTTCATCAAATGAATTTACCAGTAGCACTTCTTCAGTTACTCCATTCTTCCCGGTCCCAACAGAATTACCCAATGCAACTATATCCAGAGGTCTGTTTTTTGTAAGCATATTCTTCGTCCCGGTTACCGGTACTGTGTTCATAGCTTCTGCAAGATCTTTTCCACCCCTCACCCAATGTGGTACCATGCACTCCTGCATCCAGGCATTATCTGCACCGCTTTCCTGCATCATTTTTAATCCCCATTGTTCTGACTTCACCATTCCCTGTGAACCTGCAAGACGGGCTCCAATTTTTTTTGTGAGATGGCGCAGGTTCTCATACGCCTTTCCATTGGTGAGTATTTCATCGGATATCCTTTTTATTAAAATGGAGTCTTCCTTTTGACCAAAAACGGTCGTACATACAATAGAAAGAAATAAAACCGGCAACAGCTTTCTCATATAGTTCAGTTTTGTTAAAGATAACAGAAAGTCAAAAAAAGAACATAAAGATTTAAGATAAACGGCAAACCCTGCCCGACAAATTTTATTATTGATTATTTAATAATAAAAGCAGGCGGGCTTACTCCCACAAAAACTGTTACCTTCGGAAACTTATTTACACTATTTATGCGGATTGGAATTGTTTGCTACCCAACTTTCGGTGGAAGCGGTGTTTTAGCGACGGAACTTGGTAAAGCCCTTGCTCAAAAAGGCCACATGGTTCATTTTATTACTTACCAGCAACCCGTAAGACTAAATGGATTTATTCCCAACATCTTTTATCATGAAGTACAAGTACCTACATATCCGTTATTTGACTATCCACCTTACGAAACTGCCCTCGCCAGCACCATGGTGGATGTAATTAAAAATAACAACCTGGATCTGCTTCATGTACATTATGCCATACCTCATGCTTCTGCAGCATATATGGCAAAACAAATATTAAAAAAAGAAGGAAAGACTATACCTGTTGTAACAACACTACATGGAACAGATATTACGTTAGTAGGCCGGGATAAAACCTATGCCCCGGTAGTAACTTTTTCTATCAATGAAAGTGATGCGATCACCGCTGTTTCACAAAACCTGCGTGATGAAACTTTTAAACACTTTAAGATTGAAAAAGACATTGAAGTAATCCTAAATTTTGTAGATGTTAGCCGTTTTTCCCGCAAACCCATCGATGCTTTTAAAAAAGTAATAGCGCCTAATGGGGAAAGGATTTTGATGCATGCATCCAATTTCAGAAAAATCAAAAGGGTACAGGATGTAGTAAAAATATTTGCAGAAGTCAATAAAACAATACCCTCAAAATTATTATTTGTTGGCGATGGCCCGGAACGTTCAACTGCTGAAGACCTGGCAAGGGAGTTGGGCGTTTGCGATGAAATCCGGTTTGTAGGCAAGCAGGAGCAAATGGAAGATATACTTGCGATAGCAGATCTATTTCTTCTTACTTCTGAATATGAAAGTTTTGGGTTGGCTGCTTTGGAAGCGATGGCAGCCGGTGTACCAGTGATTTCTACTAATGCAGGAGGGTTGGGGGAAATTAATATTCCGGGTGAAACCGGCTATATGAGTGATGTTGGTGATGTAGCTGCTATGAGCCAACAAGCATTATCCATTTTTAAAGACGATGCTACGCTAAAGAGTTTTAAAATAAAAGCAGCGGTTCATGCAAAAAAATTTGACATTACTAATATCGTTCCGCTTTACGAAAAACTATATGAACGATTCCTCTGACAAAAAATCCTCCGTTTTGATGAGGAGGATTTTATGTTATTATTTTAAATTTTTAAATTTTTAAAATTTATCGGCGTAGCCAAGGTTTTGGATCCACATTTCTTGTTTCAACCATCAGAATAAAATCAATTTGCCCACCATTGTTATCATCATCTTTTCCAGCCTTTCCGATTTGCTGTCCTGTACTTACAGCAACGCCTTTACTTACACTTACTGAAGAGAGATTGCTATAAACAGTAAAATATTTTCCATGCCTGATCGTTACCATCTTACCATCGCCCAGGTCATGAATGCCAACAACTTCTCCCTCAAATACCGCCTTAACAGATACGCCGGCCGAAGGAGTTGAAATAGTGATTCCCGGATTATCAAATGTCAGCAGGGTGTTATCAATCTTATTATTCCCGAAATTTAATATGACAACTCCATTGTCAACCGGCCAGGGAAGTTTTGCCTTATTTAATACAAACTCCTTATTCAGCGCCACATCTGTTGCATTAAAGTTCAGATAGCTTTCTGGCTTTTTAACCGGCTCAGTACGTTTTGGATTTGTAATAACTGTCGGGTTTGAAGTGGGATTTGATGCTGGATTTTCAATTGGTTTATTTTTTCTTGCCAGATCATCCGCTTTCTTTTTTTCATCCGCTTCAGCTTTTGCTTTTGCCTGTGCTTCTTTTTTAGCAGCTTCAATTTCCCTTCTTACAATTGCCGTAATTGCATTTTGCAGATCCAGATCTTTTTTCTTTTTAGCGGCAATTTGTTTTGACAGTTCATTCCCTTTTGATTTAAGCTGTGAGACAATTATATCTTTCTCTTTCTTTTGTACGGCCAATTCATCTACCTGTTTTACCTGATTACCAAGAGCATTATTTTTCTGATCTTTCCTGCCAAATTGCTGTTGCTTACGATTTGCAATCAGTTCCCTGGTATCTAGTATAATACTCACCTGCTTTTCCCGGTATGACCGATAGCTTTTCAGGTAAGAAATCCGCCGGATGGCATCATTAAAACTATTGGCAGAAAATATGAAATTTAAATAATCGTAGTTACTCCTGTTCTTATAAGCATACACTACTGTTTTTGCATATTGCGCTTTCAAGGTGTCCATTTGTTTTTGCAAACGATATATTTCCAGGTTACTCAGATAAATATCTTCATCAATGCTGCTGATTTCCTTGTTAATACTGCTTATATATTGCTCCTGGAGATTAATTTTTCTATTGAGTACATTCAATTGCCCGATTGTCAGTTTGGTCTGGCCTTTTACTTTATTGTAGGCACCTTGTATTTCACTTAACTCTTTTTGAATTTCCTTTCGTTCCTTTTCAAGCTGGGATTTGTCTTTTAAAGGTTGAGATAGTGCAATCCCTGAATTGACCAAAAAAAACGAAACAAAAATGAAGATATTTTTTTTCATAATAGAATCAAATGTAAAGTTATAAAAAACAGGGTGCGAATAGTTACGGGATAACGATAATATGCAAAATAAATTTTATAAAACTAATTCCGGGTATAATTTTTAGGCACATTAAAAGGAAAACTTAACTTTTCATTAAAATCAAACTGCTTATAGTTCAATTTTAAATTAAGTTTTTTTTTATCAACAATATCAATACTCCGTTTTGTGGAAAAGCGAATATCCTTTTTAAGCTCATAATCAGCATATGTTAAAATGCAGGTCCGGTTTCTAAGCAGGTCCATGTCATCCAATTTGCTGTTTTGCACTGATTTATCTGTAAGGCTAACGGTAAAAAGATTTTTAAAAAAAGTTCCATAACTCAGCAACGAAACCGAATTTTCTGATTTATTGTACGATGTAATGTTAGAATCAAGGAAAACAGGATTGCCCAACAATAAATTCTGCAACATGAACAGATCCAGAGGGAGTGCAGTTAATTCCTGAAGATAAGTGATGCTTTTGGCAGTATAGATCTTCGACTGTTTATCCAGCAGCTTAATTGAATCGTTTGTAATATAAGCCCTCAGACCCTCCACACCTAGTATGGCAGTAACGGATATCCAAATTGCACTGTCTTTATACATCCTCAGATGTGCCGTAACATGATAATCTTTTCCATCAGCATCTCTATAGTCCACGTCAATTTTCCCGGAAAAAGTAGAGACGTTGATACGATTGTCCATTATCCCCTTGTACATTTCATTAATATAAGCTACAGAATCTTCCTTCAAATGATCTACAGGTTTTAATACCTCAATTTTTGCTGCACTATCTGAAGTCACTACTCTCATCGGAATTTTTTTGGTTGAATGACAGGATACCAAAAATCCAGAAAGTGCAATAATCAATATATAAATTCTGTATATCATTAACTTTTATTCTATGCCAGTATGTCCAAATCCGCCGTTATTTCTTTCGGAAATATTTAATACTGATACTTCATACCAGACACCTTTTTCCACTTTTTGAATAATCATTTGGGCAATGCGGTCGCCGTTTTGAATGACTTGTTCTTGTTGTGAAAGGTTGATTAATATAATCTTAATTTCTCCCCGGTAGTCAGCATCAATAGTGCCCGGAGAATTTAAACAGGTAATCCCTTGCTTGATGGCCAAACCACTCCTGGGTCGAATCTGTGCTTCAAATCCTTCAGGTAGTTCAATAAATAATCCGGAAGGAATTAACACCCGTTCTAAGGGTTGAAGAAGTTTTGGTATGTCAAGGTAAGCTCTGATGTCCATCCCCGCTGAACCTGTTGTAGCATACTCAGGCAAGGGGTTGGAAGATTGATTGATTATTTTTATTTCAATTGCAGCCATTCGGTAAAGATATTACACTGATTGTTTGAAGCGCCTCTCCTATGCGATAAGATAAATACATGAAGGTTGGATCACACATATTTTTTAACATTATCAATGTCCTATTTTTTCATCAGCAGCACTGTTGCATATGCCATCAACCCATCTTCACGACCAATAAAGCCCAATTGTTCTGTAGTAGTGGCTTTTATTGATATATCTTTTATGGAAACAGTTAATATACCGGCGATAATTTCTTGCATCTGCCTAATATGGTTTTTTATTTTTGGAGACTCCAGGCAAACTGTACTATCTATGTTAACAATTGAATATCCTTCCTTCTCTATCAATGCTGCAGTTTCTTTTAGTAGTATTTTACTGTCAATGTTTTTATAGGCTTCGTCTGTATCCGGAAAGTGGACACCAATATCGCCCAGGCAAAGGGCACCCAGCAATGCATCACAAATGGCATGAAGTAGTACATCAGCGTCACTATGCCCCAATGCGCCTTTATAATGAGGAATTTTTACTCCTCCTAACCATAAATCCCTGCCAGCAACCAATTTGTGATAATCAACTCCTGATCCAATACGATATGCCATACATTGAAATTAATATGCAAATATCCTTAAAAGAAAACGATGGCTTTTTATTTTTCTTTTCAACAAATAAAATGAAGTCAGATAAAAAAAACCCGTCCCGATATTGAATCGGGACGGGATGTGATATCTTATTTTATTTGATTAATCTTACTTTTTACCTAAATCAAACAATACACTGAACCGAATGGTGTTTGACAATGGATTGCGGCTAACACCACTTCCTGTTGGTACCAGGTAGGCAAAATTGAAACCAAATATATTGTATTTCAAACCCAGACCAGCGGTGAAATAACGGCGGTTTCCTTTATTCTTATTCTCATAGAAATAACCGGCACGAAGGGCAAACTGGTTGTTATACCAGTACTCAGCACCCAAAGAAACCTGGAATTCT
>JANNQR010000090.1:0-36340 GCA_031400855.1 Chitinophagaceae bacterium
GCCCAACATTTTGGAATAAAAAATTTTGGTTTGTATCTCACCTCGCTACAGCAGTCATTCCGCTAATAACAGGCCCTTTTCAATTCTGGACCCAGTTTCGTAAACATTATATTAAGTGGCACAGGTTTTTAGGAAAAGTATACATTATTGGATGCCTTTTAGGAGGTTTTTCAGCAATATATCTTGGCATTACTCAGCCATATCCCGGTTCTGTAGTACCAACATTAATTCTTGCTTCATTGTGGTTATTCATGACATCGGCTGCGTGGATTACTATAAAAAGAAAGAATGTTCAAGCACATCGGTTGTTTATGATTCGTAGCTATACTTTGACATTAGCCTTCGTATTTCTTCGCATTTTGTCTGACCTTGTTGATAAGCATAATTTTTTATCCTTTATAAAAAATGAGGATGTTAAAGATGCAACATATGAATGGATGAGTTGGGTGCTTCCGGTTTTAGTTGTTGAATTTTTTATTTCTTGGTTGCCTTCAATTAAAAAAACTAAATCCACAATAGTCAGCCACTAACATGGTATACTAACACTATATAAAGAGTTAAGTATATTTGTGTATTAGTTGTTATTTTTAAAATCATCGCCCAATAATTTACAGTTGTATTATGCTAACAATCAAATTGACGACAGCATTTATTTTTCTTCTTACTAATATTTTTGCACAAACAGAAAATACCAAACTTAAAATCTCACATCTAACAGGTGATTTTTACATTTATACAACCTACAATACATACCAGGAAAGTAAAGTGCCGGCAAATGGTATGTATCTGGTTACAAACAATGGTGTAGTTATGTTTGACACACCCTGGGACACTACACAATTTCAACCATTGCTTGACAGCATAAAATTAAAGCATAACAAAAGTGTGGTAATGTGTTTTGCAACGCATTGGCATAGCGACAAAACTGCCGGACTTGAATATTACAGGCAACATGGAATTAAAACCTATACTACTGCCCTTACAGATGAATTAAGTAAAAAGAATAATAAAAAAAGGGCTGAATTTTTAATGATAAAGGATACTGTCTTTAATGTCGGACAATATTCTTTTGAAACTTATTACCCCGGACAAGGACATACTGAAGACAATATTGTAATCTGGTTTAAAAAAGAAAAAATTCTCTATGGTGGATGCTTAATAAAAGGTGCTGATGCTGACGATTTGGGATATTTAGACGATGGAAATGTAACGGAATATGCATCTACGCTAAAAAAAGTTCAGAAAAAATGCCGAAAACCAAAGTTTATTATCATAGCACACAGCGATTGGAAAAAAATAAATTCATTGAAGCATTCTTTAATGATGGCAAAACAACTTAAAAAGAAAAACTCCGGCTAACAAGGGTTCCGATGTAAAGCGGTATGAGGGGGATTATATGTTTATAAACGGTTCTGCATAATTATATATTTCATCTGTATCCCTGAAAAATGAACAACTTTTTGACCGTTTTTTTAGGGATGTTTATAATCAACTCCGTTTCCTACCTGCCTGCCGGCAGGCAGGTTTGTAGTCTCTCCGCCACAGCGGACAGCTACCTGCATCCCTCTTAGTTTAGTAAAAAAAGCTGCCTGCTTACATAAAAAGCATACTCCTTTGCCCGCCTGAACATTGTGTGTATATTTATAGAGCGGTGGGGGTTTTTTTCAAACTGCCGTTGCTTTCATTCTTGAAACATCCCTCTTACCCTCTTTTCATCTGTAAATAACAACAATTACCGGACTTTCTCCATTGAAGTTTAAACACTGGAAACTTTATTCAACTATTTTTCGTTTATTTATATCAGATTGATTCAACTTTTGTAATAAAACAGGTAATTATGAATAAGGCTTTTATTGTATTAACAATCATCTTTCTAACTGTTTTCGTCAGTATCTCCTGTAGTAAAGATGGTGGTGGCGGTGGCACTACCACCGTTGATTGCAATACAGTTACCAATAAAGCATTTGCGGCTGATGTCAACCCCATTGTGCAGGCTTCCTGTGGTACAATTGGTTGCCATGATGCTTTAAGTTCAAATGGGCCGGGGGCATTGACAAATTATACCCAGGTTTTTAGTAACAGGTCAATTATCAGGACAGCCGTCTCTAACGGCACCATGCCAAAAAATACTACGCTAAGTACAGGACAAAAGAACTCCATTATTTGCTGGATAGATAGCGGCGCACCGAATAATTAGTCCTTTTATTCCTTATTACAATCGCAGGCTATTGTTTCCATTTCTTTGTGCTATATAGCTAATTTCATTTCCTTGAAACTGACTTACGATTAATCAGTTAGAACCTTATTAGTATTTCACTAACAATCGTTTATACGAATAAGTAGATGGCCGGGAGTCGATGAACAATGAAACTCAAACTCCACTATATTTGTAAATCAACATTCGGATATGGCGAAACTTATTGAAGATTTTGATGCTAACCTTGCAGGTGAGGAAGGAAAAACTGAAGAAACGAAAAGCAGTTGGTTCAAACGCATCAAAAAGGGTATCAACACCAAAACCTCAGAGAAAAAAGAAACTCCGGAAGGGCTTTGGGTTAAATGTCCTGATTGTAGTTTTATTGGTACTGTATCAGAATTGCGGGAAAATTTATTCGTTTGTCCAAAATGCAACTTTCATCATCGTATTAACAGCAGTGAGTATTATGATCTGTTGTTTGATAGAATGGAATTCACCGAGCTTTTTGAAAACATACGAAGCAAAGATTTCCTCGAATTTACAGATCTTAAACCCTATAAGAAAAGGTTAGATGATATCTGGAGTAAAACAGACTTAAAAGACTCCATGAGAGTAGCCGTAGGTAAAGTAGGCAATCATGATATTGTAATCGCCTGTATGGATTTTGAATTTATCGGTGGATCATTAGGTAGTGTAATGGGTGAAAAATTTTCACGGGCCGTTGATTATTGTATAATACACGGGATGCCATATATGGTCATCAGTAAAAGCGGTGGTGCAAGGATGATGGAAAGTGCTTTCTCCTTAATGCAGTTAGCAAAAACAAGCGGTAAACTTTCACAATTGAGTGATGCTAAACTTCCCTATATTTCTTTATTAACCGACCCGACCTTTGGCGGTATCTCCGCCTCTTTTGGTATGCTGGGTGATCTGAATATTGCTGAACCGGACGCACTGATTGGCTTTGCAGGACCGAGAGTTATTAAAGAAACAATAAAGAAAGATCTGCCCCCGGGCTTTCAACGCAGCGAATTTGTTTTGGAACATGGCTTTCTGGATTTTATTGTACCAAGAAAAGAATTGAAAGAAAAACTAACGGTGGTACTTTCTCATTTCAAAAATTGATTTGGTTATTAGTTCATTGTTGATAGTTTATAGTCGGGTCGTTTACTATGAATCATCAACTAGTAGCCTTGAATTACTACGATGATAGAATTAAAAAACAGGCAGGCCTATCATGAATATTTCATAGATGCAAAATATGATGCAGGTATGGTATTACTCGGCACCGAAGTAAAATCACTGCGGGCAGGCAGAGCAAGTTTTAACGACAGTTACTGCCTGATTGCTGATGGTGAGATCTGGTTGAAATCCTTGCATATTGCACAATATTCACATGGTACTACCAATAATCATGACCCTATCCGGGATAGAAAACTACTGCTGGAGAAAAGGGAAATTAAAAAAATAGCTGCCAAATTGAAGGAGAAGGGCTATACGTTGATTCCGCTGAGTATCTATTTCAAAGACCGGCTGGCAAAAATTGAAGTTGGCCTTGCTAAAGGCAAAAAGCTACATGATAAACGGGAATCCATCAAGCAAAAAGATGTAGATAGGGAAATGAAACGGTTTCTGAAATGATCAGTTTTGTTACCAAAAATATAAAATCCACATATTCAGCAAACTGTGTAAAACTTCGTTAGAAAAAAGGATGCTTTTTAACGATCTTCCCCCTTTATGCAGAAAATATTCTTCATCCTTTTTCTATTCATTACACTTCAATCCCATTCTCAATCTGTTTTTGGTTATTGGTATGGCAATGCCAATGTGAAAACGAATAGCTCTGCAAATAATTATTTAGTAGAATTGATATTAAACCCTGAAAAGAATTATGTCAAAGGTATTATCAACTATTATTTTAAAAATTCGTACCGGAGTCTGCAGGTTCAGGGAAACTACAGTGCTGCTAACCGTCAGCTGAATTTATATAATATCCCGGTTGTGTATCATGGCTCGCAAATAGGTTTCGAGGTGGATTGTATCATGAATTTACAAGCAACACTCCGAGTATCACAAACAGGTTCTGATTTGATTGGTTCGTTTATTAGTTTACCCGATTATAAAAATGTATGCCCACCGATCAATTTTTCACTTCATCAGAATGCGGATGCCAGTAAAACAGATTCTGTAATAAAAGCACTCAGAGAATTTAAAGAAACCAATCAGCTTTGGCAACCATCATATGATGATACCCTGGTAGCTGTTGACATTACACCCCGTAAAGTGATTAATTATGTGACTGAAAGTGAATTTATTAAACGGGAAAAAATTGTGACACATGTATTAGAAGTAGAATCGGATACCTTAAATATAGAAGTGTATGATAATGGGGAAATTGATGGGGACATCATATCTGTCTTTTTTAATAAACAACTTATTCTGTCGAATCAGAAACTTACGCACAAATCAATTCGTATAACTTTACCGCTTGATTTTACAAAACCTTTCAATGAAGTATCCATGTTTGCTGAAAATCTGGGTTTGATCCCGCCGAACACAGCCTTAATGATAATCAGGGATGGCAAAAACAAATATGAAGTGAAAATAACCAGCAATCTCGAAAAGACGGCAACCATACGAATCGATAGAAAAGCCGGCACTAAAATTTCTGATTAATCTGTTAGAAAGAGAAAGAAAGAATCGTTTTATTTTCCAGCAGGTAATCCTGCACCCATTGTATTTTTTTTTCGGGTACCAGAAGTTCTAATGAAACTTCCACTTCATCATCCTTATATGAAATTTTCTTTTCTTCTATTAATACTCCTTCTTTCCGCAAACCTGCTAATATGTTTTCCTTCATAGCTACATGTTCTTTGGTAAAAATCAGTTGCAACTGACGGCTCGTTTTCTTTGGACGAAATAACCGGTTAATAAAAGGTGTGATAAAAATAATAATAAGTGATCCTGCCATGAATGTGGCAGCCAGATAAAATTCACCAAAACCAATGGCCAAACCTACCGCCGCTGCTAACCATATAATTCCGGCCGTAGTAAGCCCTGAGATAGAAAACCCGTCTTTGAAAATCGCACCGGCCCCGATAAAACCAACACCGCTTACCACATAAGCCGCAATTTGTGTGGGATTAGACTCTCCCCCGATTTTGTAAGAGAGTATACCAAACAATGTGGCACCAAGACATATGATGGTAATTGTTTTAAGCCCAGCCACTTTATCCTTCAGCTCCCGTTCAAGGCCAAGTATGATACCTGCACCTACAGCCATCAAAGCTTTATAGACATCTAATATTTCCCAGTGGTCAATCATAAAATTTTTTACCCAAACAATTCAGGTTGATTATTCTCTGCTTTCGTCTTCACCCATTCCATCTCCGTTGATTTACTGAAATCAGCCAATTTAGTGCCAACTGTTCTGTAACCCGTTACTTCTGCAATTTTGGTGATTTTTAATTTCCCTTTCCTGATCTGTGCGCCTCTGCCCTGCTGCATGGCCAGTACAGGCTCCTCCATAGTAGTAACAGTTTCTACATAATTACCATCGCCTTCTTTTATGTAGAGAAATTTATTTTTAAGAGTGGTTGTTTCTATCTTAAATCGTTTAACCATGAATTGCTTTTTATCCATATCTGCATAAACTGCTGTAATTATTTTTTCCGGATCAAACTTTTCGATAGCTAATACTTTCTCTGAATCGATTTTTTGTGTCATTTCCTGATCGGTTATTTCATAGTTGCCGTCATTGTATAAAACCAGCACTCTGTCTTCCGGTTCAAAACTCCCCAGAAAAGTTCCTTTTTCCTCTGCACTCAGGCGACCAAATTTTTCATCGAACCAGAGTTTCCGTCCGCTAAGCGTGGCCTTGCCGGCTTCCTTAAACCGGATTGACTTGATGGGATATTTCGTAATTGTGTTTCCTATACTGCTTCGGCCTTTAATCTCCAATTCAGCAAAATTAAATTCCAGTTCCTTTTTATGTGCGGCACAGCCAGGTGTCAAAGTAATCTTAACAATCTCGGCTTCACCATTTGCATTTACACTCAGGTAATGCACTTTGCTTTTCTCATCGCCTTTGGTCAGGTCATATTCTTTTTCCCGGGTAACACCTGTTACATTGAACCGCTTCGCAAAACTCCTTCCCCCTTTCCCATCTGCATAGATCATATTGTAGGTAGTACGTTCATCATTCTTTTGAAAGACTGCGGCATGCAGAATGTCTTTTCCGATAAATGTCTTGTCAGATACCTTGACTACTTTCATAACGCCCCGTTTTGCAAAAACGATAATATCATCCAGGTCAGAACATTCAAATAATAATTCATCTTTCTTTAAGCCTGTTCCAATAAAACCTTCTTCCCTGTTTACATAAAGCTTCGTATTGGCGATGGCTACACTCTTAGCTTCAATTACTTCAAACTGTTTGATTTCTGTTTTTCTTTCCCGGTCTTTGCCATATTTCTTCAGTAGATTTTCAAAATAAGCCACGGCAAAATCAACCAGATTATTCAAATCATGTTTTACCAGTTTTATATCGGCTTCTAATCCTTTTATCTGTGCATTCAGTTCATCAATATCCAGCTTATAAATACGCCGAACCGGTTTTTCTGTCAACTTTATAATATCTTCTCTTGTGATATCCCTTTTCAGTTGTTTCTTGAATGGAATAAAAGCTTTATCAATTCCTTCCAGCACCTTATTCCATGTTTCATGCTTCTTCTCCAGCTCTTTGTATATCTTTTCTTCAAAGAATATTTTCTCTAAGGAAGTGTAGTGCCATTTTTCCTGCAGCTCATTCAGTTTTATTTTCAATTCCTGTTCCAGCAGGTCTTTTGTTTTATCAACTGATAGTTTCAATAGCTCTTGTACACCGAGAAATTCCGGCTTATGCCCAACTATTACACAGGCATTAGGAGAAACAGAAATTTCACAATCAGTGAATTTATATAATGCATCAATAGTAATATCAGGAGAAATGCCGGGGGCTAAATCAACCTGTATTTCTACTTCAGCCGCTGTATTATCTGTTACTTTCTTGATTTTAATTTTATTCTGGTCGTTGGCTTTTACGATAGACTCCATCAATTGAGTGGTAGTCACCCCATAAGGCACACTTTTAATCGCCAGTGTTTTCTTATCAACCTCTTCAATATGTGCCCTTACTTTTACTTTACCACCTCTTTTCCCCTGGATGTAATCAGTTACATCAATCATACCGCCGGTGAGAAAATCAGGATGCAACTCAAACCGTTTACCCCGTAAATGTTTGATAGCAGCTTCGATGATTTCACAGAAATTATGGGGAAGAATTTTAGTAGAAAGACCAACGGCAATACCATCTGCTCCCTGAGCCAGCAATAGCGGAAATTTCATAGGCAGGGTAACCGGCTCATTCTTTCTGCCATCATAGCTTATTTGCCATTCTGTTGTCTTTGCATTAAAAGCTACTTCCAGGGCAAACTTACTGGGTCTTGCCTCAATATAACGGGCAGCGGCTGCATCATCCCCGGTTCTTACATCGCCCCAGTTACCTTGTGTGTCTATCAGCAAATCCTTTTGCCCCATATTCACCAGTGCATCACCAATACTGGCATCTCCATGCGGATGATATTGCATGGCCTGCCCAATGATATTGGCTACCTTATTATAACGACCATCATCCATTTCTTTCATGGCATGCAGGATGCGGCGTTGTACCGGTTTCAACCCATCTTCAATAGCTGGTACTGCTCTTTCAAGAATTACATATGATGCATAGTCGAGAAACCATGTCTTGTACTGTCCATGCAATCCGTTATCGTTAGCCCCTACGTCTGATATTTTATTCTTTGCTGCACTCATTGCTTATTTCTTTCCTATTATTCCTAAATGTGTGTACTTAAATCCTTCATTTTTTTTCAATCCGTAACCAAACAACCTGTCCATAGAAGAATGACCGAATAAAACAATACCAATTACCTGAAATAATACATGCGGCAACAATAAACCCACTACAAATACGGCAACAGCCACTCCTTTATGATGAAATAAATTATAACAGGCTGCACCTGCTTTATTTCCTGCCATGTAACCTAACATGCTTATATCTGGCCCTATTACCAATACCAGGTACCACCACCAACGGGCATCAAATGAAACCAGTATATAAATACTAAGGCCGAACATGGCCGCTTCTTCCAGTTTGATGATATTTTTCATATTATTTGTTTTCTTCGTCTGTCTGTACAGCTTCTGCCTGTTTCGAACCTGCCAGCTTCACATCAAAATCCTTCCAGCCTTTAGTCACATCGCCTGTCATTTCTATTTTACCACGACTGATTAAATCCTTCATCCTCCACATGACAAACACATCACCGGTTTTTATTTTCATCCGGTTTAAGGTATTGCTCAAAACTCTTGTCGCTTTCTGCCACTCGCAGGTTACATTTTTCAGAATTTCAATATCATAAAAACTCTCCTCTTTCCCAATAATCTTCTTACCCCCTTCCAATACTCTTACCATTGCATTCTCTTCCGCAATCTTTCTCCACTCATCGGGGTCAATTTCAAATTCGCTTAAAGTAATGGGTCTTGCCAGTTTTTTTGCTTTCAAAAATTCCTTAGGTTGTATTTCGTGCAACCAGGATGGGTAAAAAATATTTCCTTTTTCATTAATAAATGGTAGATTATTTAAATACAAAACCATCACTCTTCCCTGGTATTCCCTCAGTTGAGGCATTAACCAAAAATAATCAGTTACATCATGCTGATTTTGCGCCATCCAGATCCATATTTCTTCTTTTTGATTTTCATCCAATTTTGTTTTAATGCTCTTCACAGTTTCCCGGTCATCGAAACTACCTGTTTGATGATCTCCATATGGTGAACCCTGTAGTAACATTCTCCACCAATCCAGCCTTACCTGCCAACCTCCTTCCGTTTCAATACCAGCTAAAGGCCCAACCGCAAAATCATCTTTGATTTGTATCACATCCCCGGCCAATGTTTCATCCAACTCAATAACCTGTCGCATCAGTGCAATTTCACTTTCATTAAACACAATATGTATCATAGTTATTTTTTAATTTTTACTGCTAAAAATAAATAGTTATTTGCAGCTCCGATTACTTCATAATTTATATAAAAACTTTCTGTAAAAATTTTAAAGGCCATAAACTCATGTTTGGGCACTGCAAATTCATCAAATAGTATAACATCACCATCATTTAAAAAAGGATACAATTGAGATAAACTAAAAAGGGTGGAACTGAATAAATCAGCATCCATATGTATCAATTTCTTATTTGCTGAATGATAGCTTGTTAAAAAAGGAACCAGACTATCCTGGAACAGCCCTTTAAGTAATGAAGCCCTGCTATCCGTAATATTTAAAGAGTCTGCAGCCGCTGCCATTGAACCTTTATCATAGGACCCAAATGCTTCGGGTAATCCTTCAAATGTATCAAATCCAAAAAACTTTGAACCTGCATTCTTATTTTTATTCAGCCACCACCTGAAAGAATGGCCACCGGAAACACCAAATTCAAAATAATCTATGGCGACTGCATCAAGTTGTTCCTGTTTGCAAACTTCCTCATATAAGATGAACCGACGGTTGTAGTCCCACTTGCCCTGAAACCAGTCATTATATCCACTCACTTTGTTCGTCCTGCGCCATTTGCTCAACTTAGACATGTATAATAAGTTCAGCATAAATCCGGAAAACGGTTCTGTAATGACATGCAACCGCCATTTCATAAACAGCGACTTAGTTTTTCTTATGATGTCAATTTTTTTCAATCAATCGATTTGTGAGGGCGGTGAATAAAAGCTCAAATGGCAGCTACAGGTTCTTCCACAATATCCAATTCTACTTTTAAATTATTGATTATAAATTCCTGCCTTTCCGGTGTATTCTTTCCCATATAATATTCCAGCAGTTGTTGTATATGTTCACCTTCTTCCACCCGCATCAGTTGTTTTCGCATACCACTCCCGATAAACTGACCAAATTCGTCAGGGCTTATTTCACCCAATCCTTTAAACCTGGTGACTTCTGGTTTAGTCCCGAGTTTCTTCATCGCAGCCTGTTTCTCCTGTTCACTAAAACAATAAATGGTTTCTTGTTTATTCCTTACCCGGAACAATGGCGTTTCCAGTACATAAACTTTTTCATGCTTTACCAGGTCAGGAAAGAATTGTAAAAAGAAAGTCATCAGTAATAAACGGATATGCATCCCATCCACATCCGCATCGGTTGCTATCACTACATTATTAAACCGAAGTTCTTCCAATCCTTCTTCAATATTCAATGCATGCTGTAATAAATTGAATTCTTCATTCTCATACACTACTTTCTTAGTCAGGCCAAAACAGTTCAGCGGTTTTCCCCGCAGGCTGAATACCGCTTGTGTCTCTACATTTCTTGCTTTGGTAATTGATCCACTGGCACTATCACCTTCGGTAATAAATATGGTGGTTTCTTTTTGTTTGGCTACAAACAGTTCTTTTCCTTTAGCTGGAGCCTCATCATTGAGGTGAAAGCGGCAATCCCTTAATTTTTTATTATGCAGATTTGCTTTCTTTGCTCTTTCATTGGCAAGTTTGCGGATACCAGACAATTCTTTTCTTTCCCGTTCACTTTGTTCAATTCGTTTTTTTATCGCATCAGCTGTTTCAGCATTTTTGTGTAGGTAATTATCTAATTCTTTACCAAAAAAATCCATCATAAACTGGCGCATACTTTTTCCATCCGGTTCTATATTAAGCGAACCCAATTTGGTTTTAGTTTGCGATTCAAAAACCGGCTCCACTACTCTTACAGAAACTGCTGCGACTATTCCCGTTCTTATATCCGACGCATCGTAATCTTTCTTAAAGAAATCCCTGATTGTTTTTATATACGCCTCCCGGAAAGCCTGTTGGTGTGTGCCGCCCTGTGTAGTATGCTGGCCGTTTACAAAGCTGTAAATATCTTCTCCGTATTCATTGGTATGAGATAGAGCCACTTCAATATCATCGCCGCTCAGGTGAATGATCGGGTAACGGATCTCATCCTCATTGGTTTTGCGTTGCAATAAATCAAGCAATCCGTTTTTACTGATAAAACTTTTCCCGTTGAATATAATTTTTAATCCGGCATTTAAAAAGCAATAGTTCCAGATTTGATTCTCTAAAAACTCCGGATGAAATTTAAAATTTAAAAAAACCGTTTCATCAGGAATAAAAGTAACTAATGTGCCATTCTGCTCCGTCGTCTTTGTTTCTTTATGTTCTTTTATTAAAAAGCCTCTTTCAAATTCGGCTGTCTTTTCCTTTCCTTCTCTTACGGCAGACACTTTAAAATAATTACTCAACGCATTTACTGCTTTTGTACCCACTCCGTTTAGTCCCACACTTTTCTGAAAAGCTTTACTGTCGAATTTAGCACCAGTATTCACTTTGCTCACCACATCTACCACTTTACCCAGCGGAATACCACGGCCATAATCCCTGACCGTTACTGTTTTTTCTTCAATGGTAAGCTCTACCATTTTACCATGCCCCATAGCAAATTCATCAATACAGTTGTCCATCACCTCTTTCACCAACACATAAATGCCATCGTCGGGAGAAGATCCATCGCCCAATTTACCAATATACATACCGGGCCGCAGGCGGATATGCTCTTTCCAGTCGAGGGATTTTATACTGTCCTCATCGTAATCAAACAGGTTCGCTTCTTTTTCTTTTGCCATGCTTCGCTGTCACCCTGAGTTTATCGAAGGGTGATTTATTTATAGGTTATTAGAATTTTATTTTTCCAGCTTCAGTCCCCTGAGCATCGTCCCTTGCGTCGCACCATTTATCGTTCTGATCATTACTCATCACACCTCACCCTACCATTATTCATTACTATCGGAAACTCTGCGCCCCTCTCCTCAAGGAGAGGGAGTCGGAGTTTACAATAATCAACCTCTTATTGGGGTGAGGTCTAAAATCAATACTTTTACAAATACCACCCCACAAAAAACCTCCCAATCGGGAGGCATTGATCGGCGTTGGGCAAATATAACAAAACCAACCCTGCCTTCAGGATTGGTAGTTATTAACAAATGGGGAAAAATTGTCGGCTAATTATCTTTTCTCCGGAAAAAATAAGTTGGCTATCTTAATGACCAAAACCAACTGAATGATTTCTCCCATCTTTTCCAAAAGAATAAAAATACTGGCTTTCCATCTTCTTTTCCTGCCTGCTTTTATTAATGCACAGGAGAAAGATGAAAAATTGGCGGAGCAAAGAAAACTGGAACGGCAGATAGCTGAATCCAAAACAGTTCCCGCAAAAATTGAAAATACAAGTAGGCTTGTTCAATTTTATTTAACCCATAAAAACACCGGGGCCGCTGACAGTTTGCTCCAATTGATGTATAAATGGGGAAAAGAATCAGGAAAGAAAGAAAATGTATTTTCTGCATACCGCTGGGCCGGATTTGCATACATAAATTCGTCAAACCTGGAGAAAGGGCTTGCACAATACCAACAGGCTCTTGAATATGCCAGCAAAGAAAGAATGCCTAATGAGGAAATACTTGCTTTATCACTCATTGGCAGACGCTATGCGATTAGCATGGAATATGATAAGGCTATGGAATATTATAACAGGGTAGATTTAAATAAAGAAGGAATTCATGATAGTACCCGGTTCAATTATTACTACCGGAAAGCCAGTCTTTATAATTCCCAGGAAAAAATGCTGGAAGGAATCAAATGCCTTTTATCTGCAAAAAAATATGCTGAACGTTTAAATAATTTCAAATCTATAGCTGATGCTAATCATACATTAGGAGAATATTATCAAAAAGTAAAGGAGAATGATAAAGCGATAGCTTGTCATGAAATCGCAAAAAAATACTACGAAAAAAATGCTGACACAATATTAATTTTGTTTGAAACCCATTTTATAGCAAGAGTTTACAGGGCTAAGAAGAATTACCCGGTTGCAAAAGAGCTTTTTGAAAAAGTGATCAGACTTGCAGATAGTGCGGATATGCCCGGACTAAAATATGCTGCAGTATTAGGGCTATGGGGTATCTATTTTGATCAAAATGAATTGGTCAAAGGGGCTGAAATAGGTAAGAAATATAAACTGGAAGATTATTTTGCCCGATCAGGCGATTCTGCCCTTCTTTATAATACTAAAGCCGTTTATGCTGAAATAGAAGGGGATCATGATTCTGCTGACTGGTATTACAGAAAGAGTATTGATTTTACTTATACATCACAGGTAAAAACACACAATGCCGGCTACTTTTATATTTATGCAGATTATTTAAAAAGATTTAAACGATATGCAGATGCACTGGTGCCAATGAAAACAGCTTTGGCAAAATACGATTCACTTCATTCTATTTCAACTCTTCCCTTAGTGTATCAAAACTTAGATTCGATATATACAGCATTAGGCGATTATAAAAATGCCTGGCAGGCCCGTGGCAATTATTATCTCTACCGGGATAGCCTTAATAACCTGAGTAAAAAAGAAGACATCCTCAAAGAAGAAATTGCCTTCGAAGAAGAAAGCATGGCAAAAGCGGAAGAAGCAGAAATAAAGGCTACCGAAAGAAAACATGATATTCAATACAGGGCAATTATACTTGGAGGTATTTTATTGCTGATCACCCTGCTTACCCTCGGTTTCTTTAACCCTCCCAAATGGCTGATAAAAGGATTAGCTTTTGTATCTTTCATTTTCATCTTTGAATTTATTATTCATATACTGGATTCAAAACTCCATCATTGGTTTCATGGGGCGCCGTTGCCCATCTTAGGAATAAAAGTTTTGATTGCCTGCATGCTGGTGCCGCTTCACCATATTGTAGAAAAGAAAGTGATTCATTTTTTGCAATCTAAAAAACTGCATAGGTTGAAAACAGTGTTTAAAGATGAACCTGTTAAACTATAACCAGTCGTCAAGACAATACTTGACCAAAATCCCAACCACTACTGACCCAACTCACCTTTAATGGCTAAATTCAGTTATACTTTCATGTTCTCAAAGTATAACTATGAAAAAAATAATCTGGATTCCATTGCTGGTACTCTTCATATCCTGCCAGCCCAGCAAAATCACCCAATCGTGGACAGCAAATGGTGTTACTCCTAAAAAATATCAAAAGATCCTTGTTTTAGGAGTTTTAACAGATACCGACAATGACTTGCAGATAAAGATGGAAGATCATTTGTCCGGCGATTTGAAAGAGATGGGGTACAATGCAGTTGCCGCAAACAAGATATTCCCTGCAGGAACATTTGTAAAAGGAGATACTACCCGGGCCGTTGCTGCACTTAATGGAAAAGGATTTGATGCTATTCTTACTATCGTACTACTGGACAAAATGAAAGAACAGCAATATGTACCAGGTCGTATGACTTATTATACTAATCAGGAGCAATTCAACCGATTTGATCGTTACTATAACTCCATGTCCGAACGCATTTTTACTCCCGGTTATTATACGGAACAGACAAAATACATCTGGGAGAATAATTTCTATGATCTGAATAGCAAGAAAATGCTTTATTCTGCCCGTACCCGTTCATTTGATCTTTATTCTAAAAATACATTGGCACACACCTATGGCCTGCTCATGGCTAACAGTCTGGTTGGAAAGAATATCCTGATAAAACCTGAAAAAGCAGACGAAGAATAATCTTACAAGGATTTTTATAGAATACTTAATGGGAAAGTTTGTGTCATACAATCTGTCCCTTTTTTTTCTACGTATATGTGGAATCCAAACCTTCCGTCCCTTCAGTATATAAACCGCCCCATTTTAGATGTGGCGGTTTTTGTCGTTACTAGTGAAAATTGATCCTGTTTTTCAAATATTAAAAAATAGTAATTTTATTTTCCAATTAAACCTTGAAACATGAAAAAAAAACAGTAATGTGATGTGTCTTATCATTGGAAACAATTTACCAATTATATTCCCATCAAAACATAATCTTGTGTAACTAAAAATCATCGTAACTTTTACTTCTAAATCAGAAAATATGAAAAAGAAAATATTGGTGGCCGCAGTTTTACTGGCGAGTATTTCGGCTGTTGCTTTTGCCAGCTTTAACAACAATAAGAAAAAAGCAGGCACAGAAAAAAAGACAGAGAAAAAGAAAAGAGAGTGCAGCAGAATCTGTCCTTTTACTTAACCTGTCTGAAAAAAGAACTGATACCTCCTGCGGCTTGCTACAACAAGTTGCATAAGGTATTTTTATTGCCGCCTGTACTAATTCCTTTGTCAAAGGCGGTAGTAATAAATAGTTTTAGTACATGAAAAAGATTATCGCACTGTTGCTTATTACAATTCTCGCTATAAATATTTCTTTTGCCTGTACCACCTTTTTTATCAACAAAAACGGGCAAATGATTTTTGGCCGCAACTACGATTGGGTAACCGGCAATGGCATGGTATGCACCAATCAGAAAGGCTTATCCAAAACATCCGATAAAACAAAAGACGGAGAAACGATCAGTTGGATATCGCTATACGGCAGCATTACCTTTAACCAGTATGGAAAAGAATTTCCTACAGGTGGGATGAATGAGAAAGGCCTGGTGGTGGAAATGATGTGGCTGGATGGAACTGAATATCCTGCTGCTGATGAAAGACCTGCTATTGGCGAATTGCAATGGATACAATACCAGCTTGATAATTGCAGCACTATTGACGAACTGATTGAGACTGATAAAAAACTCCGCATATCATCAAAAGGAACAGCACCATTACATTTTTTAGTAGCCGATGCAAATGGGAATGCTGCCACTATTGAATTTTTTGAGGGTAAAATAAAAGTGCATAAAGGCAGCAACCTGCCTTTTCCGGTATTAACCAATGACACTTATTCTTCATCCATTGAGCAAACAAAATCGGCCACCACTTCTGCGGGTGAAAACAGCCTTTCCTTCACTAACAATTCTATTGATCGCTTTGCCAAAGCCTGCAACATGGTAACCCGGTTTCAGGAGACTGCGATAAGTACTTCTGTCATAGATTATTCTTTTTCTATCCTTGACCAAGTGGCGCAGGGTTCTCATACCAAATGGAGCATTGTATATGACATCACCAATAAGAAAATACATTTTAAAACATTGGATTATTCTTCAGTAAAGAATATAGCTTTTACCGCCTATAATTTTAATTGCCCGGCCATTTCAAAAATATGGAATATGAACCAGGTCGGTAAGGGTAACATAGCCAGCCAGTTCCGGGATTTTTCAGCAGAAATAAACAAGCTTCTTGTCAATAAATCCTTTGATGAAAGCCGCAGCGAATTTACCGTAAGCGATGAAGGAAGGAAGGAAACCTGGCAATATCCGGGAACTATTACCTGCCAGAAAACTCCTGATTAATACTAAATTATAAATATTCAACAATTCATACAAGTAGCTTTATTTCAATCGATAAGACTGATTAAATTTACTGCAATGAGGTGAAAATATAAATTTCACAGCCGGGAAACTATTCAATACCCTAATTTTGACTTATTCAACTGACCCAGACAATTCCCGACAATTTTTGAATGTAATTGTGGACTAGCAGCAATCAGATTTTTTAACCCGTGATGAACGATTTAATGTCAAGCAAAAGGAGGTTTTATGTACACTTATGATTTACTGGAAACCAGTTGTTATTACCTGGTAAAACAAAAAGAAGATTCTCCCATTACCATGATAAAAGTGGCGGTTGAGTCAGATCACTGCCTTTTCATTCAGCGGTATGATGATCCGATGGAGACAGAATGGAAACTGAAAAAAGATACATTACATGACATTATCGAATGCCTGAGTGATGATGCAGTAAAAACCTGGGAAAAACATTTTCTGAGCAACGAAGATGCTTTTTATGAAGGTGGGGAGGAAGAGTGATATTCAGTTTGGAGTTTGGGGTTTGTAATTCCTTATTGCGAACTTTTTCATACATGAAGTAAACTCATTCACTATACAACAACTTAAACCCCAAACTCCGAACCCCAAACATATATCCTTTCATATAATTTCTTAAAGAAGGTGATTGGAAAATGTTATTTTACATTTCTCAATTACTTCTTTTATGAATAAATTTCCAAAAACAAAAAGCCTGTTATTTCTTATAGCAGTCTTATTTTCCCTGGTAAACTTTGCACAACCTTCACCTGCTGATAATCTTCCCACCGACTATCTTACAAAAGAATTCCATGCCGGACGCAGAGATGCCCTGCGGGAACTGATGCCTGAAAATTCAGTCATCGCTTTTTTCGCCTACCCTACCCGTAATTTCTCTAATGATGTGGAATACCTCTATCACCAGAACCCTGACCTGTATTATTTTAGTGGATACAAAGAGCCGCATTCCTTATTACTCGTATTTAAAACCGAACAAACAGATTCACTCGGTAATAAATACAGTGAATTGCTATTTGTACAAAAAAGAAATGCACAGGCTGAGCAATGGACAGGTAAGCGTTTAGGCACAGAAGGAGTTAAAGAAAAACTGGGCATCAATTCAGTTTACAACGCAACAGATTTCAAAAAATTCAATATTGATTTTTCAAAATTTGATAAGATCATTTATGACAAGTTTCCGATAGATGTACCAAACGGATTTGATAAAGCCGACCTGTTTGATCTGATGGAGCAGTTCAAAGAGAAATCTGCCATGCCGGAACAACTGACCCGGCAAAAAAGGTTTGACACTTATCTGTACCGTGATCTGACCAGCACCTTGCGACAGATAAAAACACAGGAAGAATTAACCCTGCTCCGCAAAGCCGTAGAAATTTCCTGCCAGGGACAAAATGAAGTAATGAAAGCCCTGCATCCGGGTATGTCGGAACTGGAGATACAAGGTCTGCATGAGTATGTTCATAAAAAATATGGCGCAGAAGAAGTTGGCTACGGTTCTATCGTTGGCTCTGGTGAAAATGGCTGCATTCTGCACTATATGGAAAATACCAAAACCAAAATAGGCACCCAGATGATACTGATGGATGTAGGTGCAGAATACCATGGTTATACAGCAGATGTAACGAGAACTGTTCCGGCTGATGGAAAATTCTCGGGTGAAGAAAAAATTATCTATCAAATAGTATATGATGCACAGGAAGCTGCTTTTAAAACTTTAAAAGATGGATCTAAATGGGCGGATGCCAATGCCGCTGCTAAAAACACTATTGCAGCCGGTTTATTAAAATTAGGTATCATCAGCAATAAGAATGATGTATCAAAATATTATCCGCATGGCCTAGGCCACCACATTGGTCTTGATGTGCATGACCGTGGCTTTTATGAAACCTTACAGAAAGACATGGTGATTACTATTGAACCCGGCATTTACATTCCTGAAGGCAGCCCTTGCGATAAAAAATGGTGGAGCATTGCAGTTCGTATCGAGGATGATTTATTGATAACACAGGACGGTTATGAACTTCTCTCCCATTTTGCCCCCCGCAAAATTGAAGACATAGAAAAAATGATCGGGCAAAAAAGTGCGGTGGATGATTTTAAATTACCGCCCTTGGAATCGGGAAAGAAGAAAGGGTTTTAATAAAAAAGCCCCACGATAATTTCAAGGGGCTTTTAATTAATTAACTATAGTATAATTTTATGGATAAACGGCTTTAAAATTACCGTTGGTAATTGTTTTATTTGAATTGGAAATAAAATCATATGCAGTTCCACTGAAAGTGCCAATAATAGTTTTTGTTGCTACATTATGAGATGTTATTCTAAAAACCATACTAACAGTAGGGTCTGTAAAATCCGCAGATAAATCTATTGTCACTCCAAAATCCTGATAAGTAAATGCTACAGTATTATTCAATGGGGGAAGAGATGCGGAATTATAAGTATCAAAAGGTGTAACGCCACCGACAAGATCAAATAATTGTATAGTAAATGCATCACCAGATACATTATCTCCAAAATAGTCAAGTACTGAGAATGGAGGCAAAGTAGTGATATCATAAGTTACTCCACCAACTGCAGTACTTCCCTGGTAAGTGGTAGTCCCTATCATAAAACTCCAATCTATTACTGGCCCAGCAGTACAGTTTATAGGTATTGAACAGCTTGGTGTTCCAACTAACAGATTAAATGTTCCAGCCATTGCAGGAGTACCGGGAAGAGTTGGATTTAATGTGATGCTGGTTGTAGCAAGAGTCAAAGTACCGGAATTAGAAAAAGTCATCCCATTGATAGAAGCAGTAATGCTATAAGGGCCTGCAGTCATAACCGTTATAGGAATAGTAATAGTATTGGATGCCCCTAAAGGAGTACCGGCTTGATAAGTACCATTTACCATCACTCCTGGGCAATTAATAGTGTAAACAGCCGGACTAACAACATTAACAACAAAGCTGCAAGTTGTTCCACCAGCTGTTACCGGAACTGTATTAGCCCCGGCCGTGGTTGGAATGCTCGCAGGTGTACCAATCAGGACAATAGTTTGGGCACCCATGGCAAGGCTTCCTGTTCCTGTAAAAGTCATACCCTGAAAGGGGCCAGCCGTTACATTATAAGTACCGGCTGTAATTACGTTTACGTTCAAAGTAACAGTACTTGATGCAGCCAAAGGAACACCTACTGCGTAAGCACCAGCAACATTTGCACTTGAACAACTACCGGGTGCCCCAGTTAAAGTAAACGCCGCCGGCCCCGAACCTACAGGTAAAACAGTTACAGCAATATCACATATAGTAGTATCATACCTGACAACGAAATTGTCTATCCCATCTGTAAAAGGGGTTCCATTACCTCTTAAGGTTACATTATTTGCACCAAGCGTAGTAAAAGTGCCGGTAGCCCGAAAAAAATATCCATTTATAGTATCAGTATTCACTACATAAGTACCTGTACGGGCTACATTTACCTGCACAGTAATAGTATTAGTGACAGGCACAAGAGGACTAGCTGCCACATAGGTTCCATTTACTGTTTTTGGAAGACAATCGCCTGTAAGATCGCTTTGTAAACTGCCTTTTGAAGGGGTATTACCTAATTCAAAGCTCAATTCTTTCTGACAGCCAACCATAAACAATAAACCCAATGCCAACCAGTAAAATGCATGTTTTTTCATAAAAGGGGAATTATTTTAACCGTTAAAAATAAGACTATTTTGTTTATCGCCAATAAGTCTGGGGATAAGAATCCACAGTAATTCAATGGGTTGGCAATTAAACAATGTCTTAATTTTGAGGAAAATCTGAATAAATGAAAAACGCAATTTTCCTCTTTTTATTTTTCTCCTTTGTTTCCTGCAAAGCCCAGCCCGCAGTAAATAGCAAAATAGGACCTGAAGAGTTTGAAAAAGCCATAGCAGATAATTCCCCCCAGGTGCTTGACGTAAGGACTGCCGGGGAGTTTAAAACCGGGCATATTAAAAATTCCCTGCTTGCTGACTGGAATAATAAGCAAGAGTTTAATGAACGTATTCAATATGTTGATAAAAAAAAGCCGGTTTATATCTATTGCCTTGTAGGAGGCAGAAGTGCTTCCGCTGCCGATTGGATGCGGAAAAACGGGTTTAGCAATGTGGTTGAATTAGCAGGAGGCATTAATGCCTGGAAAACTGCCTCCAAACCTCTGGAAGGCAGCAGCAATGAGCCGCAGATGACCGAAGAACAATATCGGGCCAGCATTCCGGAAAATAAAACCGTATTGGTAGATTTTGGTGCCAGCTGGTGTCCCCCTTGTGTAAAAATGAATCCCATCATTGATGAACTGGAAAGCACAAAAGACCTGAATTTCCTATTAGTTAAAATTGATGCCAGTGTTCATATTGATCTGATGAAAGCACTGAATATTGAGCCCATTCCCGTCTTTATCGTTTATAAAAAAGGAAAAGAAGTATGGCGAAAACAGGGAGTGGTAAGCAAGGAAGAGTTGCTGGGGCAATTAAAATAAGGTGTGTACGGAAATATTAATAGTATTTTTTATAGCAGAGAAATGAGGAAATGCGGAGTAAAACAGATTAGACATTAAAAATACATTTGCACACGGATGACACGGATTGGTTAGATGAACACAGATTATTTTGATAAATCAAAATTCTGGATTTCTGCGTTTTCTCATGCTTCTCCTGTTCTTTACGCTAAAAATCAGGTGTAGTTGAGGAAATCTATAAGCGACAATCTGGAATGCCCCTTAAATGAGGATATTAGAATATTGTTTACCTTTTCAAGTATGAAGAGAAAAGCATTTTTACAAAGTTCCGCCGCAGTTATTGGTAGCAGCCTGCTACCCTCTTTATCTATTGCTGCAGACAACCCGAAAAAAATTATCCGCTTTGCCCATATTACCGATATACATGTAAAACCCGGCATTATTCCTGAAACCGGCATGGCAAAAGCCTTGCAGCATGTTCAGCAACTGAAACCAAAAATTGATTTTATCATGAATGGAGGAGATTCCATCATGGATTCCCTGGAGGCTGATAAACAAAAAACACAACTGCAGTGGGATCTTTTCAAAAATATTCTGCAAAAAGAAAACAGCCTTCCGGTTTATCATACTATCGGTAATCATGATGTGTGGGGTTGGTTTGTGAAAGAAAACCTGCCTGCCGGACAGGCAGGCAAACCTGATAACGACAGGCTATATGGAAAGATCTGGGCTGTAGAAACACTGGAAATGAAAAACAGATATTACAGTTTTTCAAAAGACCGTTGGCATTTTATTGTTTTGGATAGTACACAATTGAATCCGGCAGGTGGTTATATCGGAAAACTTGATGTAATTCAATTGGATTGGTTGCAACAGGAACTGGCTGATGTACCACCGGATAAATTTATATGTATCGTATCTCATATTCCTATCCTTTCCATCTGTTCCGGTTTATTTTTTAATAAAACGGAAGCCAATGGCGACCTGTTGATTAAACGGAACCTGATGCACACTGATTTTTTGGAGTTGAAAAAAATATTTGCAAAATTTAATAATATCAAAGTTTGCATCAGCGGTCATATTCATTTGCAGGACGAAGTAAATTATCTGGGCATTACTTATTATTGCAATGGCGCTGTGTCCGGGAACTGGTGGAAAGGCTCTTTCCAGGAATTTGCACCGGCATACGCAGTGATGGAATTGTATGACGATGGAACTTTCAAAAGAACCTTGACGAAATATGAATAGAAATTATTACTTTCTTGTTTCTAAAATTGACCTATGAAAAAACAGTATATCTTATTCTTCCTCTTTTTATTTCATGCAACATTTCTTTCTGCACAGAAACCAACTGTCGAAGTATTGACAACCGGAAATAAAGTCAGCCTCCGGGGTTTAAGTGTTGTGAATGATCATGTAGTTTGGGTAAGCGGTAGTGCAGGTACAGTAGGAAAATCCAGCAATGGCGGCAAGAACTGGAAATGGATGACCGTAAAAGGTTTTGAGAAAACTGACTTCAGGGATATCGAAGCATTTGACGGAAGCACCGCGGTTATTATGGGAATTGCCGAGCCGGCTTATATCTTAAAAACAACTGATGGTGGTGATAGCTGGAAAGTGGTTTATGAAAACAATACCAAAGGAATGTTTTTGGATGCAATGGATTTTGCAGGTGACCAATATGGAATCGTAATAGGCGACCCGATAGGCGGTAAAATATTTATTGCAGAAACATTTAACGGAGGTGATAGCTGGACAGAGCTTGGGCTGGAAGGGAAAAGACCTGTGGCCGATTCAGGTGAAGCATTTTTTGCCTCCAGCGGAACTAATATCCGTCTGATGATCGATAAACAATTTTATGCTGCCAGTGGTGGTACCAGATCAAGATTGATTCAACGATTTAATGCAACGGCTCTTCCTGTCATACAGGGACAAGAAACAACAGGTGCTAATTCAATTGATGTATTTGACAATGGTAACGGTAAAGGGAGTAACAGAATGGTAGTTGTTGGAGGTGATTTTAAAGCAGATACCTCCTCTCAAAAAAATTGTTTTATTACATCTGATGGAGGAAAAACATGGAAAGCCCCTAAAGAACCGCCGCATGGCTATCGCAGTTGTGTGGAATATTTATCAAAAGATGATCTGTTGAGCTGCGGATTAACCGGTGTTGATTATTCCTTTAATGGAGGAAAAACCTGGCAATGGATCAGTAAAGAAAGTTTTCATGTTTGCCGGATTGCAAAATTGGGAACGGCCATTTACCTGGCGGGTAATAATGGTAAAATAGGTAAGATTGTTTGGAGATAGGGTTAGCCACAGCTTGCCCCGATTTTTTCGGGGGATTACACGAATTAACACGGATTTTTAAAGCTGCTCTGATTTTGTGGTAGCTACTCTTTAATGTTTAATTGTATTAATCTGTGCTAATCCGTGTAATCTGTGGCTAGAATAAAAAATCATTGTCTGCAGAATATTTAAAACCACTTGCATGTTCAAAAAATTCTTTCAACGACTCAAGTTTAAGATGATGGCAAAACAACTTCGCCGCCCCAGTGGAGTAATGGGTGGCAAAGTTGGCAGCATGATGAATAAAGCCAATGAGTTTTTGTATGATTTCACACTGGATGTAATGCAGCCGCTGAAAAACGATTCCACTCTTGAAATCGGGTTTGGTAATGGTAAATTTTTCGAGAAGATTTTTTCCAAAGCAGAAGGATTGAAAGTAACAGGGCTTGATTTTTCTGAAACTATGTTCAAAGCTGCCAGTGAAAATAATAAAGAGGCTATTGCAAACGGTAAACTTACACTTCAATTTGGAAGTAGTGATAAACTGCCTTTCCCGGATCATAGTTTTGATAAAATTTTCTGTATTAATGTTATTTACTTCTGGGATGAACCGAAGCAACATTTGCAGGAAATGTTCAGGGTACTAAAGCCCGGTGGAAGGTTTTATGCAACCGTTCGTACCAAAGAAAGTATGATGAAAATGCCCTTTACGAAGTATGGGTTTTCTTTTTATGACACTGCCCGATGGATAAAATTATTGAATGAAACCGGTTTAATATTCGTTGAAGAAAAGCCTGTAGATGAACCTGTTGTTGAATTTGACGGGAATAAGTTATTGGTGCAATCTTTATGTGTGGTAGCAGAAAAGAAATATTGAGATTGGCAAGCAGAGAAAAATTTTCTCACAGCGACTATAAATTTTTCAATATCTCCGCTACAGTTGGCCGCTTCTTATAATCAGGCTCAAAAAAGCGGTAGGTTATTGTTGATTCTTTATCTATAATATAAATGGCTGGTACGGGCAGGTACTTTCCATTTCCTCCGTTACTTTTTTCTAAATCAATGCCTGCATTACGGTAGCGGGTAATTGTATTCTCCGGCACTTCAAACTCTACTTCATAAGCTTTCATAATTTTTAAGCCCTCATCGTATAGGATAGAATATTCCGCTTTTGTCTTTTCCACAGTTTTAGAAATGTTCTCTGGTTTTTCAGGTGATACAGCAATCACTATTGCCCCCTTTTCTTTTATCAGCTCTATTGAATCCTGCAATCTGGATAGTTCTTTGTTGCAATATGGGCACCATTGCCCCCGGTAAAAAACCAGCACTACTTTCCCTGCTTTCAGCAAATCTTTCAATCGCACTTCTTTGCCATTCTGATCTTTTGCTTTAAAGTCCGGGGCTTTGGAAGCTATAAACAGACCCTCAGGTGCTTCCTGAGCAGCACTAAAAGTAACCGAGATCATCAGGCAAAATCCAAAGAATATTTTTTTCATATCTTATTTTAATCAATTAAAAATACAACAGGTTCCTGAGAGTTAATAGTCAGGCAGCGGACGAAAGATAAACAGCCTTGTTAAAATTTCAGATTTTTCAAAACACTATTTTCCTTATTTTTACCCGGTTAAATATTACCCTAAAATCTTCATGAATGTCAGACAGCAGCCACAAAGACAATTATTTCACCAAGCTTCTTATCGGTTTCGCATCGCTAATTGGATGTGTATTATTGATTTTTCTCGCCGTGTTTGAAACAGCAAAAAAAGGTGACTGGTATTTCTGGGCTATAGTTGCAGCCTTTCTGCTTTGTGGAGGTGTTTATTTTTGCCTTTCAGCTTTTGTTCATAAAATAAAGTCAGATTTCAGCAAAAGGCAGAAACAAAGGGATTTGCAAAAATCAAATAAAGTTGAATAATCAATATTTTCTATTATTAAAAACCGGAAAGGTCCTGCAATTGCAAGACCTCTCTTACTGAATTTGATACTATTTCTTTTTTAATTCTGTTTTTCCAGATTTCTAAAATCAACCGGTACTAACTTACTCACTCCCGGTTCCTGCATGGTTACGCCATAAATTACATCTACCGTACTCATCGTCATTTTATTATGGGTAACAATAATAAACTGAGAGTTTTCACTGAACTGACGGATCATATTGGTAAACTTACTTACATTGGCATCATCCAACGGTGCATCAACTTCATCCAGAATACAAAACGGTGCTGGCTTGATAAGATAGATAGCAAATAATAATGCAGTTGCGGTCAATGTTCTTTCACCACCACTTAACTGTGATAAAGATGCTGGTCTTTTACCTTTTGGTTTTGCAATTACATCAATTCCTGTTTCAGCAATGTCTTCCGGATTTTCCAACACCAGGTCGCATTGATCATCTTCTGTAAATAGTGATTTAAAAACGATACTGAAATTTTCCCGCACTTTATGAAAGGTTTCAAGAAATTTCTGATTTGCTGTTACTTCAACTTCTTCAATAGTTTTCATCAGACTCACTTTAGCATTCACCAGATCTGTCTTTTGCTCCACAATAAAATCATACCGCTTCTTCATTTCAGTAAAGGCTTCAATTGCCGTCGGATTTACTTCACCCAGGTTCTCCAGCCGTTTTTTCATCCGGTCGGCTTTTTCCTGCAACTCTTCCACAGCCACCTCTCCTGCCCTTGCTTCTCCAAGAATATCTTCCAGGTTGATCCTGAATTCTACATTCAGCCTTTCTTTCATTCCGGCTAACTGCAATTTCAATTCATTTAGCTTATCCTTTATGGCGGCAAGCATATGCTCTACCTGCTCTTTATCTTTCACCTTATGACGTATCTCACTTTCCTTTTCGCTTAGTTGATTACGGAAATTATAATATGCCTGATCGGCTTCATTCAGTTTCTTCTCTTCATCTTCTTTGCTGTGCATCATATTCAACAACCCTTCCTCCAATTCTTTTAGTGACAGAGATGATTGTTCAATGTTGCTGTTGGTTTCACCCAATTGAGAAATATTGGTTTCAATCTGAGCTTTCAGATCATTCAGTTGATTGCTTTTGAATTCCAGTTCCTGCTTCAGTCCACTTATTTTACTTTGCTGCTTTGATACATTCAGGTTGAATTCATTGAACTGGCTGAGAGCTTCGTTATATTCTGTTTCAGTTACCTTAAATACATCGTCGGCTTCTGTCAGTTTATTTGCATTTATCTGCAACAACCCGGTAAACTCTCCTAATTGGTTTCTGACTCCTGAAACTGAATCATGGGTTTGTTGCATTTGCAAGCTCAATTCTTCTAACCGGTGCTGACTGTTCGTTTGCGAAGAAAACAGGTTTTCTAATTTATTATGCAGGGAAAAAACTTCATTAGTCAATTGCTGAATCTCTTTTTCTGTATCCCGGATAGTAGTTTCTCGCAGGTCTTCATTAAAAGCAATTACTTCATTATGCCGGCTTTGAATTTCAGAACGCAAAGCTTCCACAATCACATCCTGAACGGCTATCTCTTCCTGTAATTTTTCCAGATTCTTTACACGGCCAATTTTCTTTCCTTCTATCAATCCAACACTACCACCGGTCAGTGAATATTTTCCTTTTACATACTTGCCATTCTTTTCTATCACTACAAAACCATTACTGTTTTGCAAGGCATCTTCGCTGTCAGCAATAAAGACATTAGCTAATAAATGCTCAGCCAGTTTTTTATACTTCTCCTCTACTTCAACCACACTTAGTGCGGCAATAGCCCCTTCCAGCTGATGCGATGAAATATCCGCCTGATGTTCATCAAATTTGTTCAATAAGAAAAAATTGGCTTTCCCTTTTTTATTCTCATCCAATAAATGTACTGCCTGTAATCCTTCATGTAAGTCATTCACCACATAATAACTGAGATATGGTTCCAGCACATTTTCCAATGCAGTTCTGTATTCCTCCTTTACATACAACACATCAGACAAGATGGGTGATTGATGATTCCAGTTTGTATTGTTATGCAAAAATTTAACGGAGTCGGGATAACCTTCCATTGAATCAATCATGCTTTTCAGCAGGTCATGTTCATTCTTTTTTGCATCCAGTTTTCTGGTTTCTTCAGCCAGGTTACTTCTAAGGTTATCCAAAACCGCCTGTGTCTGTAATATCTGGTCTTTAGTATTTTCCTGGTGATGCTGTAATTGTTCCAGGTCAACATTCTTGATGCCCAGTTCCTTTTCTTTCAGGATTCTTTCACTATCAAAATGCTGGCGTTGCTGTTCCCGCTGTTTTCTTTCCTCTTCCATTTGCCCGATAACCCGTTGCAAATTCTGAACAGAAGTATCTGCCACGGCTACTTTTTTCTCAGCATCAAACTGGCTTCGCTGGATCTGTTGGTTTTCGCTGCGCAGACTATCCAGGTTACGGCGTTTTTCATCCAGCACATTTCTTCTTGCATCCACATCATGGCGTAGTTGTTCCAGTTGTTCGCTTAATCCTGTCAATGCTTTATCCTCTTCTTCTACTTGGAGATTGGTAAACCCTATACTTTCATCGATGCCCTTTAGTTGTCCTTCCGCTTTTTCTAAAAAATTCTTCAGGCTGGTTTCTTTTTCTTTCAGATGCTCGAGGCGCTGGGCTGCTAAGTTTTTATCATTCTCTTTACTACGAACAGTCTGCAGCATATCATTAAAAGCATGCTGCATAGATTGCAATGCTTTTTCCTTTTCAATAAAAACTAATTTTTCCTGCTCAAGCGTTGCTTCTGCATTTGCAATTTCGGCTTCCAGTTTTATCCGTTTGTCAGTTTCTATATCCTGTTGTTCATTCAGTTCTTTATAAGTTAGATTAAATCCTTCCAGCGATGCTTTAACTAATTCAATACTTACTTCCCGGTAGTCTTTTTTGATCTCGTGGTATTTCTCAGCTTTTTTTGCCTGGCTTTCCAGTGCTTTTAATTGGTTATTGATCTCAAATAACAAATCCTCAATTCGGGCCAGATCCATCTCTGTGGCATCCAGTTTCAGTTTTGCTTCCCTTTTGCGGGTTTTATAAATGGAAATTCCGGCGGCCTGCTCCAGCATTTTACGGCGGCTATTTTCCTTGTCTTTGATCAGATCATCTACCATGCTCAACTCGATAATAGCATAGCTATCGGTGCTGATTCCCGTATCCATGAACAGATTCTGGATATCTTTTAACCGGCATTGTACATCATTCAGGCGGTATTCACTTTCGCCACTTTTATAGAATTTGCGGGTCACAGTTACGGTGCTAAACTCAGTAGGCAGCAGGTTCTTGGTATTCTCAAAAGTGAGGCTTACTTCCGCAAGTCCGCTGGCACTGCGGGTTTTGGAGCCATTAAAGACAAGACTATCAAGGTTCTCACTCCGAAGGTGGCTGATCTTCTGTTCACCTATTACCCAGCGGATACTATCCACAATATTGGATTTACCGCATCCGTTGGGTCCTACGATGCCGGTAATATTATCATCAAAACTTACAATCGTTTTATCGGCAAAACTCTTGAATCCCTTGATTTCTAAGCTTTTTAATCTCACAGTTTTCTATTTATTAAGTGTAAAGTCAGCGGCGAATTTAAGCTAAAGAAATACAAATCAGAATTTGGTTATCAGGCAGTTATTCACAATGATGGGTTAAAAATGTGCGAAGAAAAATGAGGGGTTTGCGAGCTGCGGTTTTTTATGGCCCGCCCGGATCAAGGAGTATCTGGAATATTATTTTTTCATCGTCCCGTTCGGACGGGCATCGGTAGTTGCGCCTGCCTGCCGGTAGGCAGGTCGCACTCTTGTACGTCCCACTTTCATTGCAACTGATTTCTTAACATTTTTAATTCACTACTATTTTGAATTTCATGTAAAAAATCGAAAAAAGAAATTCCCCAGACAAATAATGTTTTTTTCACTTTCATTTTACTTGTTCTGATAAAATTGTACCAAAGCAAATTTCTACCTGATTGGATGCATGATCGTTTTTGTCAAAAAATATAATTGCATGATGATGTAAATAGCCACTAAGATTTGTATCAGCCAGGTACCGGGCAATAAAGTTAATTGATATCAACATAAAATGATGCCAGACAGAAAAACAGCAACAAGAAGCGTAAAGAAAATTATATGAGAAAGAAGAAAAAAGAATCTCTTTCTTCATGTTGTTGGTGAATTATCATTCTTCTTTGCCATCGCTCAAAATACAAGTACGGTATGATCCTTTTTTAGTAACCCCAAAGACGGTAAAAAGGCGTAATCTTTTAATGAACTCCGGTAATTTAAAAAAATATTTACATTTCCTGCTTGCATATACCACTAAAGGGGTATTGTCATATTAAATACTGATTCATAACTTTCAGTTTATTCATTAACCTAAACTTTATACGATGCCTATTAAATTAACCCTTGACATTTTCAGCGGCAGACCCAATCCGGAAATGATTCTGGATGATAAAACCGGCCGTGAACTTTTAAAACGCCTTTCCTTTGGCGCACTACGAAAAGCTAATGAAAAAACCAACCCCTTCCCTTCGGTGTTAGGATACCGTGGTTTGATCATCGAGCAATTGGACAAACCGCTGAGTAAAGATTTTCCGTTGACTCTTCATTATGCTCATGACACAGTATATAGTGATGATAAAGCAGCAAAAGCTGAACCGGGTCTTGAATCTTTTTTATTCGACAATTTTAAATCTCTCCGGGATACAAAAGGACTTCCTGATTTCCGCAAAGAAACCGAACGGCTGATGAAAGAATACTTTGATAAGAGAAATCTATACATTGACAATTACCGAAAGTGGTTTGACAGCATTATTGATGATTACATTCGCCCGATAAAACCTGTATGCCCCTGTGCCCCTACTGCCGACCTCGCAGCCTGGAACACTGATCCGTTTATTAAAAGCAGAAATAACTGTTATAACTATAGCACTAATTACCGTAGTGATACTTTTGGTCAGCCCGGTCAGGCATCGGGATAAAAGTGGAATGATCTTTCCGCCTGCAATGTACCTGCAGGTAATATCAGTGCTAAAATGGGGGCTGTGGCCGATGGGTTGATTAATGTGCCCAGGCATGGCAATAATTGCATAACTCCGGGACATCTTGTGGCTTTGGTAAATGCTCCCGATTATGATTATCACTGGTTCCGCAAAGGCAGCAATGGTAAATGGAGTCATAAACCGGGTGGCACTGCTGCCACGATATTAGACAATTCGGGCAACCCCATTACTGATCCACGGACTGCCGACCGTGGGGTTTATGTTAACTTCTGCACTTTTATGCAAGTAAGACATGGGCATTTTAAAATGGATGGTCTTTACGATTAAAAAGATGTGAAAAGTAAAATAGCTAATTGGACAGTTGAGGCTTTTGTTTTTTCCGGCAGGCCAAATCCTAAATGGGTACTTACGAAAAAACAGGCCCGTGACTGGATGAACTTCTGGCAAGCGGCTCCTTCTACTAGTAAAGAAGTGCAAAGGATCTCCCGGTTGGGATATACCGGTTGCAAGCTTCAGCTGAATGAACACAGCTATTGGATATTGTCCGATGGCTTTGTTTCTTTTTATGATAATGACCAGGTGATTTCCAAAAAAGATATAGAAAAGAAATTGGAATTTATTTTGTTGAATAGTGCACCTGAAGAATCAAGAACAATTTTAGTAAATCTGGGATTGATATGATTCTATAAGAAATTATCAGTCAGTAAATTCCTTTTTACATTTTGGTTTTAATTCATCAAAACAGGATTTGCAGACGGCTTCAGCAAAAAACCGGATTCGCTTCCTGTCATTCAAAAACCATCCTGAAAAGATTCGTACATATAGGTCTGTTTCTGCTTTTGTATGTAAATCCACAGTTTCACTTTTCACCCATCGTTTGTCTTTCAAAATGATATGAATGCTATCCCCTGATAGCTTTAATTCAAGACATTGCCCTGCTTTCAGTTTATACGGCTTACCGTTCACATCAAACTGGAAAGGGAAGCCCATCATATAATTGTCAGGGCTTGTAACGATATGCAGGTTAGAGGTTTGCTGAGCCGGTAGTTGCATAGCAGTAGTCAGAAATAAAATAGTAATAATTTGGATCGGGTATGTCATTATATAACTTTATGCCAGTCCGGCTTTGACAAATTCCTACGACTAGAAGATAAACTATCCCTTTAAAATGTCGTTGATGATTTTTAAGTGATGATATGTATGAATGGCAATTATCCTACGGGCTTGTTTTACCTGCAAGTCGCCAAAAACAGGGTGTGTAAAAAATTTGTCCTGGCTTAACTTTTCAAATAAATCCACTTTTTGTTTTGCTTTTTCAAACAAGCCCATAACATTAGCCATATTTATTTCTGCAGCCGGTTTTACAGAATCAGGTACTTTGGCTTTACCCCTCGGAATTTTTCCCAACACTAAAACGATAGAACGTTTTAAATTGAATTTCCATTTATAATCAGCCGGATTTGAATGTTCAACTGCCGTTATCATTTTTATTAAGGCCAACAAGCTATGCTCTACATGCCAGCCAACTGTTACTTGTGATACAGTTTCCTTCTTTTGCTCGATGAAGGGTAGTTTGCTTTCTAACTCGTTTATTAAATCAATAAGACTTTTCATTTGTTATCTTTTGGCAAACTTACGAAAAGTAGATATTAACATCTCTGTTAGAAATCAATTATGGAATATCAATTATCTTTCATCAAATTGAAATTCTTACATCACAAAATTTAAACTCATGAAAAAGTATTACAAAATAGCTGCCTTTATGCTGGCTATTACCATTACAGCAGTCACTTTAACCTCAGGAATTAGAAAAGATTACAACGGTGGTGGCAGAGATTTAGTGGAAGAACTATTCGAACAGGCTGTAAAACAAAATAACAGCCTTGAGTCAATTGAAGATGATATTGAAAAGTTTTATAAAAACAGGAATGAGGCCATAGAAAAGTACAATAGTTATGTAGCCTACAATAACCGCTACTACACAGATGCTAAATCAAAAGCAGCCACAATAGCCGAAGCTGCTACTAAACAAAGGGCGAACGATATTATTAGCAAAAGCGAAGCTGCATATAAAGCAAAAACTGCCGAATGGCAAAACACTATTGCCACTTTAAATGCCAATGAAAAAATATTGACAGATTTACATGCCTTATTAGAAATTATCATTACCGAACCCATGATTGAAAAATATCAAAACTCTGGATTGCCGGATAATACTAAAATAAAAGAAGCAAATAGCGACTTATTGAAAGTGATTGAAAAAATAAAAGCTATTACTAAATAAGCTCCCTTTATTAAATCAGCTTTCAGGATCGAATGGTTAGCTAAAACTTTTCCTTTCGCATATGTGAAAATCATCACTATCCTACTGTTTTGATTTTTCTTAATGGCTTGAGTTCATTTCGAGTCCGGCCTATAAATTCTTTATACTTTAAAACACTATTGTCCCGCACTTCGCCTGGGAATGGTTTTGAATGGAAGACTCGCTGATAAGAAATACTTAATCTATCAGGTTTTTGAAAACTCTGCTAAACTCATCGGTATGCTTTACTGACAGTCTTCCAATATGTGCAATTACTTTTTCAGACTTTAATGTAAATATCCGGTCAACTTTAATAACAGAAGATGCTCTGAGACCATTTAATGAATCCGATTTAATAATTATTTCGGCAGAAGACAACGAAGCTGGAACCTGGGATGAAACTGCAGCCAATATCAAGTCTTTATATTTATCTTTTGTTTCTGACACTACAATAGCAGGCCGGATTTTTACCTGTGTTAATTCTGAGAAAGGAAAAGGTATCAGTACTATATCGCCTGTTTTCATTCTGGTTTTTTCTTTAGATAATCCTGGTACAGGTCTTCTTCCTCTACCATCCAGAATTTAAAACTGTCCTCATCAGCCACATAGCTACGGATAGTTTCTGTTTCATTAATTTCATCTGAAACAACTATCTCCACAGTTTTATCCTTAAACGCTGCTTTAATAGAATTCAACAGATCTTCGGTTAGTTCATTTATATGAAGACGATAGGTTGTTGTCATGGATTAAAGATACAAAATTATTTAACTTTTTGCGGCTCTTGGAGTGGATGGTTAGTACAGCTACCCTATTGCTAATGCAGGCGAGTCCGGCCAATAAATTCTTTATACTTTTAAAATACTGCTGGCCGAGACTTCGCCCTGGAAGGATTATGATTGGAGACTCGGGTGGGAAGAAAAAAAAAGGAACCCGGCTGTTAACCGGGCTCTTTACATTTTCGTCTTAGCGTAATTTTTTCTTTGGATTCGCTTTCTTCTGTGCTGAGCTTTTCTTTTTTGTAGGCTTATTCTTCCTGGGTTCAGCGTTCTTTTTTGGCATACAATTAAATTTAAGGTTAGTGAATTATATTTATGGCTGCAGGAAATTTCTTCCCCTCTTTGTTTCCCATAAGTAAACAAAGATATGCCTATAATGGTACTGTTTCCTGTATTCTTGCTCATGCGGTAAAAGTATAAACAGCACTATATCATAATACTTTTTTTCATCTTTTTTATTTTATTTCAGCTTCCGCAGAACTAAAATTTAATATCGCCGAGCCTGCCTGTCGGCAGACAGGTCGGGTCGCAAAATTTGTTTTAGTAATAACTACTGCTGACCCAGACATCGGCTCGAAAGCTATACGAAAGGAGACTCGGCGGGGAAGAAGATTCTTTTTTCGGAATTTGCTATTTTTTGAAGCCTGTGGGTTGCCTATAACTCTTGCTGTTGGTCTCTTGCCAGCCCACTTTGCTACACATAAGACACAACAGCGGCGTATTCTTTTTTGTAGAACATTGGCGAGGGCAAAATAAAAGAATGATTAGTAGAACAACCAATTTGAAAAAAGACATAATTTGATCGAACCAAATATGAGCATGTACTTTGGCATTTACACCGCTGATTTCTACTTTACCCCTCTCTCTTTTATAGTTTACTTTATTTTCTCTTTTAGTTTGCATACAAACATCATTTGTAGGCAAAGTAAAATCAAAAGGAAATAGCGGATAGGAAACTTAGTAGCCAGTTTTTTGCAAGTTTTCTTCCTGTTTTTTAATCAAGCTATGCCAATACTCAACTTTGCCTTTTAGTTCCCAATCTTCAGGAAATTGTGAACGGAAATATCCAGTAATATTCAGTGCTTTGGCAATAAATAAATAATATCTATCCGAAGGCTTGTATTCTTTTTCCAACGCTGGAGCTTCTGCTTGTAAGAAGTTAAAGAATGAATCTATGAACTTTGGGAAAAAGCGTTCTTCTGGTAGGTTAAACTTGCCAGTAGTCTTTGCGGAAAATGAGCCAAGAGTATCACCGTTTTTTATTTCTGCTTGTAGTATATCTGTTTCATATTCTTCCCTATAATCTTTGTAATGATTTCTTACGGCAGTTTGTATAAAGTGAATAGGTAGTTTGTCCGTTAACACATGGGATTTTTTATCTCCCTCAACATGAAAAATAATTTTATCAAACTTCTTGTTTTTGATGTTGCTATTCATAAACAGTTTAAAGGTTTCGTATTCTTTTGGCATTGGATTATGTTCAATTATCGGACCTCGTTCTAACTGCTGGCTAACTCTCCAATTCCATTCCCGTAAACATGCAGCTATATGCACTATTTCATTTTGCAATGGTTGCGTTTTGAATTGAAGGCATAGTGAAAGACCATTTTTAATTGCATCAGCACCTTTTACTACACCAACACAATCAATAAAATCTTTGTCAAAGTAATCGTACAATTTATTCAAGTCAGGTTCTATCTTTTCATGTGTTAACATTGGGGTTATGGTATGTTCTTTTATCCAACCTCTAACCCGTTTGATTTTATCAGGTTCTTTATCAGATTTTGCATCAACTTTTATGAGGGAGAATGTCAATATTTTATATACACATTCAACAACGTCATTAGGATATGTGTTGCCGTTTAATTTTATTAAGCCTGTTTGGGTGAGAAAATTGTATAATGCCCTTGCAAAACAAAACTTGAATTGCGACCTGATTTTTTCTTCTTCATAAATAAACTTGGTTAATTGTAATTGCAATTTCCAGTCTTTAAAAGACCCATTATTAAAGCCTTCTTTAAAATCTTTAACTATAAGAGACGTAAGGACTGGGTCTGTAATTAGAATGGATGGCTTTTGTTCAAATGCAAAATTGATACGAAGTAATTTGTCTGTTGGTTCATTTATATCAAAATCTTTGAAGGGGTCTTTAATTACTCTTTCTATCAAACTAATTGCATCTTCCACTTGCTGGTCAATTTTGCGAATTTTTTGGGCTTGGTCTTTACTCTCAAAAAAACGTACTTTATCACTATAAAAATCTTGTGCTTTTGCAATAATGAAAAATATTAAATCCGAAACATGTGTTAAACCAAATTTTGATATAACAGCCGTTATTTCATCATACTTCTGTTTTGGTAAACCTATCCTGCATAAATCAAAGCTGTAATGATAACCTTGTTCAAAAGATTTGATTTCAAAAACTTCTTTGAAAAAATGCACAAAAGCACTTTCCATCCATGACATTTTATTTAGCCATTGGTTTCGGATAGACATGTCTTCCAAATCAAGGCTAAATAATTCCAATTTGTGAAAATCTCTGTTATTTATCGCAGCTTCTACTGTTTCATTCTCTAATGGGATAATACCAAAGCATGGGTAAATCTGATCTTCTCTTCTCTCTAAAAAAAAGTGAGTAAGCCTCCACCATCTATCTGCTTCATTAAAGTTTTCTTTGTTTAATGGCGGCGGTGTCCATTTATCAGTATTCCCTACTTTTTTATTTTTCGCCTTCATTATTTAATGAATACTTAATAATGTCCTAAAAAAAGAGGCTGTCCCAAAAGGATGACCTCTTTTCTTATTTAAAGCCCGTTTCAAGATTCAGATTTTTTTGTGTACCCGAAGCTGTGTGTGATTTACAATGAGAGTCGATTTAAAAAGACGTTTTTCCCCGCCTTATGCTGC
>JANNQR010000091.1:0-51920 GCA_031400855.1 Chitinophagaceae bacterium
TGAAGTGGGAACAAGAACTGACTTAAAAGAAATATACAAGACAAGGGCTGAGATTGAACAGCAGGATGGTAATTATAAAATAGCTGCTGAATATTTTTCCAAAACACTTACCGTTAGCGATTCATTATTTAAAACGGAAACTAGTGAAAAGGTTGCAGAAGTAGAGGCACAATACCAGAATGAGAAAAAGCAAAAAGAAATTGTACAATTAGAAAAAGACAAACAGATACAATCTTTATCTATCCGGGAAAAATCAACACTCAATTATATTTTAATCGGCTCTTTAGCTGCATTGATGTTAGTTGGATTCCTGGTATATCGTAATCTCCGGCATCGCCAGCAATTAGCAAAACAACAGGATGAACTGCAGCAGCAACGCATCCGGGAACTGGAAAAAGATAAACAATTAGTAGCAGTAGATTCCATGCTGAAAGGGCAGGAAGAGGAGAGAAGCCGGTTAGCTAAAGATCTCCATGATGGGCTGGGCGGGTTATTATCAGGCGTAAAATTTTCCTTAAGCAATATGAAAGACAATTTAATTATCACCCCGGATAATATGGCTGTGTTTGAACGGTCACTGGACATGATTGATACATCTATAAAAGAGCTGCGAAGGGTAGCCCATAATATGATGCCCGAATTACTGACAAAGTTCGGACTGGATGAAGCATTGAAAGAGTACTGTAATACTATTAATGGCACAAAACTGCTTGCAGTGAAATACCAATCGCATGGAATGGCAGCACGGATTGATAAATCAACAGAAATAATTATCTATCGTATTATCCAGGAATTACTGAATAATACGTTGAAGCATGCAGCGGCAACAGAAACTTTTGTGCAACTGATAAGAGAAGATAGCAGGTTAAATATCGTGGTAGAAGACAATGGAAAAGGATTTGATGCAACCTTGCCGGAAAATAATAAAGGTGCAGGCTGGGCCAATATCCGTTCAAGAGTAGAATATCTGAAGGGCCGGCTTGATGTACATTCAGAAAAAGACAAAGGAACATTGGTGAACATAGAATTCAATATATAAATATGATCCGTGTATTTATAGTAGATGATCATCCGGTTGTAATCGAAGGGATTCATTCATTATTGCAAAATGAAAAGGATATTGAATGGGCCGGGCAGGCCATGAATGCACAATCCTGTCTTGGTTTTTTTGTAAACAATACAGCTGATGTCGTATTAATGGACATCAGTATGCCGGGAATGGAAGGAGTGGAATTATGTGGTATTATGAAAGAAAAATATCCGGGTATCATGATATTGGGCTTAAGTACATTCAACCAGGGCTTGTATATAAAAAAGATGATGGAGAACGGAGCCTCCGGTTATATCTTAAAAAACTCATCCAGGGAAGAATTGATTGACGCCATTCATGCCGTAAATAGTGGAGCTATTTACTTCAGCGGGGAAACAGGACAGGTCCTGCAGGAGTATCAAAAATCTTCTGCAACTGAATTACCGGTATTAAGCAGCCGGGAAAAAGAAATATTGGGACTGATAGCAGAAGGATATACCAATCCGCAGATCGCTGAAAAAATATTTCTCAGCTCATTTACTGTTGACAGTCACCGGAAAAATTTATTAGCAAAGTTGAATGTAAAAAATACAGCCAGCCTTATCAGACTGGCTGTTGAGCAAAAACTTATATAATTTATTTATTATTTTAAACCTTTACAGGTACTGAATGGATAGCAGCTGCCATCTCTTTGATCAGTGAAGCATCTTTTTCAATAGCATTACCCACTACGATTACATCAGCGCCTGCTTTGCAGTTCAGATAAGCTTTTTCAGGAAGTAGTATACCGCCGCCAACAATAAGTGGGACTTCTATATGTTTGGCTACGGCTTCTATCATACTTTCAGTAATGGGACGTTTGGCACCGCTACCCGAATCCATGTAGATTAATTTCATGCCCAGCATTTCACCGGCCATGGCGGTACACATAGCTATTTCATTTTTATCAGCAGGTACTGGAGCCGCATTGCTGATATATGAAACCGTGGTGGGTGCGCCTCCATCAATAACTATATACCCGGTAGGCATTATTTCCAATCCGCTTAGCTTAACAAAAGGAGCCGACACTACATGCTGGCCAATCAACAACTCCGGATTACGACCAGATATTAAAGAGAGATATAATAAAGCATCAGCATATTTACTAATCTGTGATGGGCTGCCGGGAAAAAGAATAACCGGGATATCACAGTTCTGTTTGATATGCTGCACACATTCATCTAAATGATTGGAGATAACAAGACTACCACCTACCAGCAAGTAGTCAACTTTGGCTGCTGTGGAAAGCTCAATCAATTCATCCAGCACAGCCGTATTTACTTTGTCAGGATCAATCAGCACCGCAAAGGATTTTTTCCCTTGTTGCTTCTTAGCGGCCAATGTATTATATATAGTTGACTTCATCCGGTACCGGTTGATTACTGCAAAAATGCGAAAAACTTCCCGTATTGCCCATAAGAAAAACAATTAGACTTTTTAGGTAAAAAATCCCTGGTATTTCGCTTTTTTATTTAAGATCACTCATTTCAGGGTTACCATTTTTAATAACTGGTTTAGTAATCATAATATGGACAGCTGGAATATGTTCACTAACAGATACGGCCAAAAACTTCATTCAGATGCTGTAAATACAACCGGATATTTATTTTTAACTTTTTTGAAATTGAAATCTTTTGATGAATAAATAATTTTCTTATCTATTTGAGCATATCCTGAATTTAATGCCAACTGTATTTATAAAATAGTCCAACTGTTTCCGGTAAAAAACATAATTTTTATTGCCCTACATAAAATATTTGTAGTAAATACGAAAATTCTGACAATCGTTTTATGTAAACTGAGTCCTGTAAACAGTAAAAGATATCCATCTACTTGAATATTTAGTAAAACCCAGAGTGCTTTTTTTGAATAGAAAAAAAATTACTCTCTTACCCCTGGCACAAACGAAAATGAGTGCAAATTTTGAAGTAACAAATTTTTCATTGATGCCATTTTGCTGGAACACCTTTCTGTAAAGGATTTGCGCCAGTCATTAATAAAAAATCAGCCATCAGCAAGGCTTTTGTGGCACAAAATTATAAAAACCCTTGTCCACTTTACGTTTTATACCAATGTTAACAGAATATGAATTTCTTAGTGTACAGGGACTGATTTACCAAAATTTTTTTATCCGCAAATCCCTGACACACTGTTTAAAAGTCGCCTGAACCAACACAGGCTTGCATCACGGGAAAGCAGCCTCCCCTTATCCACATAATGTGAATATCTATGATTATGAATTAGCGATAATTAAAAATATTTTCGGAGTACGTTACAACTTACTTAACCCGTTAGAAATTTTTTTTAGTTATGGCTACCAAAACCAAAGCAACCGCTAAGGGCGGCGTGCAATTTTCCCGTCGCTTTACCCGTGACGATATAGATGTTTTTGAAATGTTCGAATATGATTACCGCACTTCGGTAATCCGAAACCCGAGTGGTGAAGTAGTATTCGAAATGAACAATGTGGAAGTACCGAAACAGTGGAGCCAGATTGCAACTGATATACTTGCCCAAAAATATTTTCGTAAAGCCGGTGTTCCGCAAACTGACGGAAGTTTGGGAAGGGAAACCTCTGCAAAACAAGTTGCACATCGGATGGCCAATTGCTGGAGAGTGTGGGGTGAACGTTATGGCTACTTCGCTGCTGAAAACGATGCACAGGTATTTTACGAAGAATTAGTTTATTCTATTTTGAACCAGATGTGTGTGCCTAACTCACCACAATGGTTCAATACCGGTTTGTATGAAAGCTATGGCATAGCCGGTAAGCCACAAGGCCACTATTATGTTGACCAGGTTGACGGGCAATTAAAAAAATCACAGAATGCTTATGAACGTCCCCAGCCTCATGCCTGTTTTATATTAAGTGTGAACGATGACCTGGTGAATGAAGGCGGTATCATGGACTTATGGGTCAGGGAAGCAAGAATTTTTAAATACGGTTCGGGAGTTGGTACCAACTATTCTAACCTTCGTGGTGCTGGCGAAAAATTAAGCGGTGGTGGCACATCATCAGGGTTAATGAGTTTCCTGAAAATCGGTGACAGGGCTGCTGGTGCCATTAAAAGTGGTGGCACTACCCGTCGGGCAGCTAAAATGGTTTGTTTGGATTTAGACCATCCTGAAATTGTTGACTTCATCAACTGGAAAGTTGAAGAAGAGAAAAAAGTGGGTGCATTGATTGCTGCCGGTTATCCTTCCGGTTACGAAGATGAAGCATACAAAACGGTGAGCGGACAAAATTCTAATAACTCGATCCGTATTCCCAATTCATTCTTTAAAGTACTGGAAGAAGATGGCGATTGGGAATTAAAAGGAAGAATGGATGGAAGAGTGATGAAGAAAATTCCTGCAAGAGAATTGTGGAATCAGATTTCTTATGCAGCATGGCGTTGCGCTGACCCCGGTACACAATACAATACGACCATCAACGAATGGCATACTTGTCCTGAAGGTGGCGAGATAAGAGCTTCTAATCCCTGCAGCGAATACATGTTCCTGGATAATACAGCTTGTAATCTTGCATCAGCTAACCTGATGAAATTCTTTGATACAGAAACCAACCAGTTTGATGTAGAAGGATATGAGTACAATTGTCGATTGTGGACGGTTGTATTGGAAGTATCTGTATTAATGGCGCAATTTCCATCAAAAGAAGTAGCACAACTAAGCTATGAATACAGAACATTGGGATTAGGTTATGCTAATCTTGGAACGATGTTAATGGTTAGCGGTATTCCTTATGATAGTGAAGAGGCAAGAGGAATCGCCGGTGCTATCACTGCTATCATGACTGGTATTTCTTATAAAACATCAGCGGAGATGGCACATACTCTTGGTGCATTTCCAAGATATGAAGAGAACAAAGCTCATATGATGAGGGTAATGCGTAATCATCGCCTTGCTGCTTACGATGCGGATGAGTTTGAGAACTTAAGTTTGAAACCACAAGGTATCAAAGCTCAACATTGCCCTGATTATTTATTGAAAGCTGCCTGCAAAGCATGGGATGATGCAGTGGAAATGGGAGAGAAGTATGGTTACAGAAATGCACAGGCAACGGTGATTGCGCCAACAGGAACCATTGGACTGGTTATGGATTGCGATACCACAGGAGTAGAACCGGATTTTGCATTGGTGAAATTTAAAAAATTATCTGGTGGTGGTTATTTCAAAATCATCAACCAGTCTGTACCGGCAGCATTAAAGAATTTAGGTTATTCAACAAAAGAATCAGAAGCGATCATTAAATATGCGACAGGTACTGCATCATTTGCCGGAGCACCATTTATCAATCATCAATCGTTAAGTGAAAAAGGATTTATTGCAGATGAGATAAAACGTTTGGATGCGGCTGCATTGACTGCTTTTGAAGTTGGATTTGTATTTAATAAATATACATTGGGTGAAGAATGTCTGCAAAGACTTGGCTTTACACCTGAACAATATAACGACCTTGAATGGAGCCTGCTGGAAGCATTAGGCTATAGCGATGATCAGATAGAAGCCGCTAACGATTATGTGTGTGGTACGATGATGCTGGAAGAAGCTCCATTACTGAAAGATGAACATTTGCCCGTTTTTGACTGTGCCAACAGATGTGGAGTTAAAGGCCAACGGTATATCCATGCCCATGGCCATATCCGCATGATGGGAGCTACGCAACCATTTATCAGTGGTGCTATCTCCAAAACTATCAACCTGCCCCATGAAGCGAAGGTGGAAGAAATTGCTGATTCTTATTTGCTGAGCTGGCAGTTAGGTTTAAAAGCAAATGCCCTGTACCGTGATGGATCTAAATTATCACAGCCGCTGAGTAATAAGAGTGACAAGAAAAAGAAATCAGAAGAAGGAAGTCAGAAGTTGGAAGCTGAACAACTGACAACAGACAACGGACAACAGACAACTGAATCCAACATTGTAGACCTCGGAAAACTAACCGTAGAGGAACTGCTGGAAGAGGTACAGAAAAGAGTACAGGCTTCTCCTGATACCAAACTGAAAAGAAAGCTTGCCAGCATTGTTGAACGCCGTGCATTGCCAGCGAAGCGTCGTGGCTTTACTCAAAAAGCAAAAATTAACGGACAAGCTATCTTCCTCCGCACCGGTGAATATGGTGACGGAACATTGGGAGAAATTTTTATTGACATGGCGAAAGAAGGAGCTACCATGCGTAGTATGATGAACTGTTTCGCTATCTCTATTTCTATTGGTATGCAATATGGTGTGCCATTAGAAGAGTTTGTTGACAAATTTGCTTTCACCAGATTTGAACCATCGGGATTTGTAGAACATCCGAATATTAAATCAACTACTTCTATTGTAGATCTGATTTTCCGGATACTGGGTTATGAATATCTCGGTCGTACTGATTTAGTACATGTGTTAGACAAACCGGAGGTAATGAATACTGGTGCTGATGACTGGGATGAAGTGCCGTCTAACCCCCTGGAATATGTGGAGCCGGAATTATCCAGTGTACGGATTACACCGGCATCAGGTACTGCTTCACATCAACAAACGGCAAAAAATCTGCGGACTGCCTATACTGCAAAAACTGATAGCGGTTCAGATGCTGTTAATGCAGCTTTGCAAAGTATGCAGAGTGATGCACCGGCCTGTAATGTGTGTGGAAATATCATGATGCGCAGCGGAGCTTGCTACAAATGCCTTAACTGCGGTAACCAGGGAGGTTGTGGTTGACCCTGCCTGCCGGCAGGCAGGCTCAACCCCGACCTTTTTCCACGGAGTGTAGAAGGGGGAAAAACATGCTTGGACGAAAAACCAAATAAAGAGTGTACCCATTAATTCTACATCCCCCGGTTTAACGGGGGATGTTTGTTTTAGTAAAACTTCTATAAAGGGTAAGCTAAAAGTTCAGGTATAAAAAGATTTTTTCAATAGTATTTTTTTACTTCTTTTCTTGCAGGCAGATATTAATTTCATTGCCTGATCTGATAACTATGAAAATAAAAATCTTTTTGCTGCTGATTATTGCCAGCGTTGTATTCCAGAGTTGCCATAGAGCAATGACTCCATATGAAGCGGCCAATCATCCAAGAGGGAAGAAATGCAGGGATATTAAATGAGAATGGCAGGATAATTTATTATTCCCCGCCAAATACATTATTCACGGCGCCTTCCAGCATCGGGAACTTTTCTACTACAAAACCTTTGATAGTGGCAATGGCTTGTTTGGCCTGCTCGTCAGTAAGACCGGCTTCTGCTTTCAGTTTGTCAATCAGTTCTTGCATATATAATGAGATTAATATTTATACTTTGAAGTTAAGAAAACTAAGATGCCGGATTGTCTCCGGCATTAAAGAAGTTTACACACCCCTTTAGGGGATGGGGGTTAAGCTACTTTCAACAGGCTGAGTTTGCTCTTATCAAATTTACGCCTGGCATATTCAATGTCAAGAACAAATTGTGTTTCTTTGGTGGAAGGCAACTCATACATGGCATCAGTCAGAATGCCTTCGCAAATGCTTCTGAGTCCCCTGGCGCCGAGTTTATATTCCATCGCTTTTTCTACCATAAAGTTCAGTACATCTTCTTCAATGATCAATTGAATGCCTTCGAGTTCAAATAGTTTTTTGTATTGCTTAACGAGAGCATTTTTCGGATCTGTAAGAATAGACCTTAATGTTGGTGCATCTAATGGATCGAGATGGGTTACTACTGGCAAACGACCCAGCAACTCTGGTATCAATCCAAAAGATTTTAAATCCTGCGGGTTCACATAACGAAGCAGGTTCTTCTTCATATCTTCCTGCATCTCCTTGTCCACATTAAAACCAATGGTATTCGTTTGTACCCGTCGGGCAATCACCCGGTCAATGCCATCAAAAGCACCGCCACAGATAAAGAGAATATTTTGAGTATTGATCTTTACTAATTTTTGTTCAGGATGTTTGCGACCTCCTTGGGGAGGTACCAATACTTCCGAACCTTCCAACAGTTTCAGCAAACCCTGTTGCACACCTTCGCCACTTACATCTCGGGTAATAGAAGGATTATCTCCCTTGCGGGCAATTTTATCTATCTCATCAATAAATACAATACCTCTTTCTGCTGCAGCCACATCATAGTTACATACTTGTAACAAACGGGATAAAATACTTTCTACATCTTCTCCCACATAACCGGATTCGGTAAAAACGGTGGCATCTACAATGGCAAAAGGAACATTTAATAAACGGGCAATACTTTTCGCTAATAATGTTTTGCCGGTTCCCGTTTCACCGACCATGATGATATTGCTCTTTTCTATTTCAACGTCATTTGAATTATTTGAAACAGTATCAGCAGGCTTTTGTTGTAAACGTTTGTAGTGATTGTAAACAGCGACCGCCAGTGTTTTCTTGGCCTCATCCTGGCCTATCACATATTCATCCAGGAATTTTTTAACCTCTACGGGTTTCTTAACGGTAAGCTTAAAAGAGGAAGTGCCTTTATCATCTTTAACCATCAGTTCCTGGTCAATAATCTCCCGGGCATGCTCAACACAGTTTTCACAGATATGCCCTTCCTGACCGGCAATAAGGATTTTAACCTCATCCCGGCTGCGGCCACAAAACGAACAATGTAAAGGATTTTTTGCCATAGTTTCTTACAGTATAACGGGTTACAAACGAATTCGTAACACACAAAATTATAAAACCCTCCCGATTAGGACGGCTTTATTTATGTTTTTTGGCTAAATGACTCGTTTAGAGGGGTTTAAAGTTTATCCACCAGCTTGTCTGCTATGCCATATTCAATAGCCTGGCTGGCATTCATCCAGTAATCCCGGTTAAAGTCCTTCATGATTTGCTCCACGGTTTTACCACAGTTTTTGGCCAATATGCCGGCCCCGATTTCTTTTACCCGTTTGGTTTGAGCAGCCTGAATTTCCAGGTCGGTACTTACACCTTGTATATGACCGCCAAGCGAAGGTTGATGTATCATTACCTCTCCATGTGGAAAGATGTACCGGTTTCCTTTTTCACCACCACTTAATAAAATACTACCCATAGAGGCTGCTAATCCCATACAAATTGTGTGAACAGGACTTTTAATCATTTGCATGGTATCATACATTACCATGCCACTGGTAACTACCCCACCCGGACTATTAATGTAAAACTTAATTTCTTTACCGGGTTGATCAGCATCGAGCAATAACAATTTACTAACGATGTCTTTAGCACTTTTATCATCTACCACTCCCCAGAGATAAACAGCTCTTTTTTCGAAAAAATATTTTTCTAGTTTTTTGCTGAACATACCGGTTTCATTGTCACTTTTCGGACGTTCTTCTTTTTCATCAGGTTCATCGTCTTCTGCTTTCCACCCGATAGCTATCGGGTCGTTGTATAAAAATTGTTTGCGGTTCATAGTTGTGTTGTTTCTTGCGAGGCGTAGCCGAAGCCTGTCCGACAGGTCGTCCGGGCGGGCAATCTCCTCTTTTTTATTAATATTATTTAGCCAGCATTAGTTTTTCATTGCCTGCCCCGCCAAATCGGGGGCATCGTCCCTTGCGTCGCACCCTTGTACTGTTAGTTCATTGGGCAGCAACCCACCCCATTTTACCAAAGAATAAGTGTTTCCTCAATTCGCCCCTTCAGGGAGGGAAAGAGTATTAAACCTTAGGGTTCTAAAGTCCCCCTTGGGGGATTAGGGGGCCTTCTGCTTCCTGGGGTTCGTCAGCAAAACTTCATCCACTAATCCATATTCTTTAGCCTCTGCTGCCGTCATCCAGTTATCCCTGTCAAAATCAATTTCAATTTGTTCAACTGATTTACCGGTATGATGATTGACAACTTCGTATAATTCCCTTTTCAGTTTTCTTATTTCATTCACGGTAATTTCAATATCACTGGCTTGTCCGCCAATGGCACCGCTTGGCTGGTGCATCATGATGCGGGAATGTTTCAATGCAGCTCTTTTCCCTTTTGTACCAGCACCTAATAGTACACAAGCCATGGATGCTGCCACACCAATACAGATAGTTGCAATATCAGGACTTACATACTGCATGGTATCATATACACCCAAACCGGAGTAAACACTGCCACCGGGGCTATTGATGTACATATTGATATCCCTCGACCTGTCGGAAGAATCAAGGAATAACAATTGTGCTGTAACGATATTTGCTATTTCATCATTGATGGGATAACCTAAAAAAATGATACGATCCATCATCAAACGGCTGTACACATCCATTACTGCCACATTCAGGGAACGTTCCTCAATAATGTTAGGTGTCATGCCGGTTACCAGATGAGAGGCATAACTGTGCAAGGTATTACTGGAAAGACCACGGTGTTTCACCGCATATTTTTCGAATTCGGAGTTAAACGTCATAGGTAATTATTTAGTGCTGAACTGGTTCAGATCATCAAATATCCGTCCAAATGCCAAAACCACAAAATGTGTGACAGGAATTAAAGGAATTAAGACGAATTGACATAAAAAGTAAAAGGTACATAAAGTAAATAAGGTTGATAGAGTGCCTATCAACCTTATTTACTTTCCTACCTGATATTAATGATGGTGCTGATGTGCCTCTGCCATCTTCGTAAACTCTTCAGCACTGATGTCTTTATCAGTCGGGTTTACTTGTGTGGCAGACCATTCAAATATTTTTTGTGTTTGGATACGATTGTAAGAATCTTCTACATATTTCCTGTCCTTCATCATTTTTTCTATATAGTCAGTTACCCAGGGTTGGTCATCACTCAGGTTGGCGCCGCCCATATAGCTAAACAGTTGTTGTTTGGCAAATGCCCTTATTTCATCTGGGTTCACCACGATGGCATTATCCTGAACAATTTTATCAGAAATTAATGTCCATTTCAACTGGCTGATAAAAGTGGGGAATTCATTTTCTACTTCTTCATCAGTCTTTGGAACTGCATCTTTATCCGTTTGATTTTGTGTTTTGATCCACTTTTTTAAAAATCCCTCAGGGAATTTTATTTCTGTGTGATCTACCAATTGATGAAACACCTGATCATGGATTTGATTAGTAGCCTGTGCGTTCCAGTGATTTTGTATTTCTTCTTTTATCTTATTGCGAAAATCAGCTTCTGTTTTTACTTCCTGGTTTCCCTCGGGGCCTTGTGGGGGATACAGTTGATTGAAGAAATCTTCATTCAGTTCCTTTTTTTCCAGCAATCCTATCTTGGTGATCTGGATCTTGAAATGCTTTTGCGAAGCAATTGGGTCGTTTTTATCTAGCCCCAGGTCGCCAAGTATAAAATCCAGTTCTTTTTCATCAAAAGCTTTATCTAACTGAACAATTACGTAATCATTCGTCACCTTTCCAATGAGGTTGCTGCGAAAATCTTCCTTAAAATATTTTACCAGTAAGGAATTATCTTTTTTGATACCGCCTTCAGTTTCATTGCCGTTTTCATCTGCTTCCATGAAAATCACATTCAGCACATCGTCTTCTGAATTCACCGTGTCCAGGTCTTTCATATTGCCGTAGCGGTTCTGAAGACGATCAATCTCGTTACTGATCATTTCATCTGTAACGGTAACAACGTAACGGGTGGTTTTTGCTTTTGCCAGGTCGGGAAGGGTAAAATCAGGTTTCATTCCAACTTCAAATTCGAAAGAATAATCTGCAGGATTGTTTACATCTAATTGTTTAAAATCTGATTCTAATGGCAATGGTTGCGCAAATATGTCCAATTTGTCATTTTGAAGGTAATCGACCAGTTCCTTGTCCACCCTTTTCAATACTTCATCAGTAAATAAAGAAGTACCATACATTTTTTTAATCAATCCTGCCGGAACCATTCCTTTTCTGAAACCGGGAATGTTTGCTTTTTTGCTGTATTCTTTCAAGGCCTTTTCAAAAGAAGGGAGGTAATCGGTTTTTTCTAATTTCACGGTCAGCTTTTCATGCAACAAGCCGATATTTTCTTTGGTAACTGTAGCCATATTAAGATTGATAAGTATATAAGGTAAATAAAGTTGATAAGAATGCAATGATTATAAGATCAGTATAGATTATTAGGAAACTGCCTTATAAACTTTATATACTTTTCAACTTTAAAGTGCGGGTGGAGGGACTCGAACCCCCATGCCTTACGGCGCCAGATCCTAAGTCTGGTACGTCTACCAATTTCGCCACACCCGCAGTGTTATTAAATTCTATTGTCAAAACTTTTACAAGGGTTGTCTACCAACCTGCCTGCCGGCAGGCAGGTTTTGCCACACCCGCAATTTTGGGCAGCAAATGTAGGGCATTTATGCAGAAAGAAAGGCAGCTTTTCGTAAATTCGTAGACAATGGAAACCGTATCACAGATACCGAAGTATAATTTAAACGACGAAGAAGAGAAGAAACTCATTCTCCGGGAGTATCGTTCCCTGCAGAAATCTCTGAAGACCAAATTGAAACCCGGTGATAAAGACCTTATACGTACAGCTTTTGAAATGGCCGTGGAAGCTCACAAGACCATGCGTCGTAAAAGCGGGGAGCCCTATATTTTGCACCCCATTGCAGTTGCAAAAATTTGTGCTGATGAAATTGGTTTGGGTGTGAGGTCCACCATCTGTGCATTATTACATGATACAGTTGAAGACACTGATATTTCATTAGAAGATGTAAAAAGGGAATTTGGTGAAGAGATCACCCGCATCGTTGATGGGCTTACAAAAATTTCCAACGTCATTGATGTAAATGCTTCGCAGCAAGCAGAGAATTTTAAAAAAATATTACTGACACTGACGGATGACCCCCGGGTGATTTTGATCAAGCTGGCTGACCGATTGCATAATATGCGGACACTCGACAGCATGAGACGGGAAACACAACTAAAGATTTCTTCTGAAACTGTGTATGTATATGCACCGCTGGCACACCGCATGGGTTTATATAATATCAAAACAGAAATGGAAGACCTGGCAATGAAGTACATGGAACCAGATGTTTATAAAGACATTGCCCAAAAACTGGCCGAAACAAAAAAAGAGAGAACCAAGTACATTAATGAATTTATCAAACCAATTAAGGAAAAATTAGATAAGGCTCAGCTACAGGCAGAGATTTACGGAAGGCCAAAAAGTATTCATTCCATTTCCAATAAAATAAAAAAGAAAGGAGTGGAGTTTGAAGAAGTATATGATTTGTTTGCTATCCGTGCCATTTTAGACTCATCACCTGAAAAAGAAAAAGAAGATTGCTGGAAAGTGTATTCTATGATTACGGATGAGTACACCCCTTCACCGGAACGATTAAGAGATTGGTTAAGCAATCCAAAATCTAACGGTTATGAAGCACTGCATACCACTGTGATGGGACCCGGAGGTAAATGGGTAGAAGTGCAGATACGGACGAAGCGGATGAATGAAATTGCAGAAAAAGGATTGGCCGCCCACTGGAAGTATAAGGAAGACGCTGCTGATGAAAGCCGTTTTGATAAATGGTTTCAGCAGATAAGGGAGGTAATCAGCAACCAGGAAACAGACAGTATAGATTTTCTGCAGGATTTTAAAACCAGTTTCCTTGCCGAAGAAATTTATGTCTATACACCAAAGGGCGATGTAAAAATGTTGCCGGTCGGTTCTACCGCACTGGATTTTGCTTTTAGTATACATAGTGCCATTGGTGTAAAAACCATTGGAGCTAAAGTCAATCATAAGTTAGTTCCAATCAGTCATAAACTATTAAGTGGAGACCAGGTAGAAATCATTACCAGCAATAAACAAAAAGCATCAGAAGACTGGTTGGGATTTGTAATTACTTCCAAAGCCAAAGGAAGAATAAGAGATGCACTCAAAGAAGAAAAAAGAAAAGTAGCAGATGAAGGTAAGTACACGGTGCAGCGGAAATTAGAAGGAATGGGTGTTTCTATGTCGCAGTATAATATAGATGAACTGGTACACTGGTATAAACTGCCTTCCAACCTTGATTTGTTTTACGGGGTATCGGTAAAAAATATTGACCTGAAAGAACTCAAAGATTTTAAAGTTTTTGGGGATAAACTGGAAGCGCCGAAACCAATAAAAACCCATGCTGAAAAAGCAGAGTACATACCACAGCCCGGAAAAAAAGATGCCGAGTTGATCATCTTTGGCGAAAGCAGTGATAAGATAGTTTACAACCTTGCTAATTGCTGCAAACCAATTCCCGGTGATGATGTATTCGGGTTTGTAACTACCGGAAAAGGATTAACCATTCACCGTACCAACTGCCCTAATGCCGCCAAGCTGCTGGCCAACTATGGACATCGGGTAGTCAAAACAAAATGGGCGAAGAACAAAGAAATTTCATTTCTTACCGGTGTTAAGATTGTGGGTATGGATGATGTAGGTGTGGTAAATAAAATAACTATGTTGATTTCCGGCGAATTGAAAATTAATATTTCAGCTCTCACCATTGAAGCCAAAGAAGGCTTATTTGAAGGTAATATCCGCCTGTATGTACATGATAAGGAAGAGCTGGATAATTTGGTGCAGAGCTTACTCAGCCTGCCGGGTATAGAATCGGTAGAACGGTATGATATGGAGGATATTCCGTCTTAAAAACCTGACCTATTATTTTTACGGGTATCTGTGGGTTTAAATCAGCCACCAAACCGATGTATTAACCTTTTTTCATATCTTGTTCGCTGCTTAAGCAATTGATTTTACTGCACCCAACCGCATACTATTTATGAGACTGATTCTGCTGAGAAAACTAATAATTACCGGTTGTTTTCTTTTTTTAATGGGAACATTAAAGGCTCAAAACTGCATACCCACAAATATTAACGGAACAGTCTTCAATTTTTTATGCAACCAAGTCTGTGCAGACCTGAATTTCCAGATACCGCATATTAAAGGGACTGGTGACTATGTAGTTAGCTCAATACCCTATAATCCTTATCCCTATACAGTTGCTACAAGCAATGAACTTACGACTATTTATGTTGATGACAATTACAGCCCTATCGTAAATATGCCTTTTAATTTTTGTTTTTATGATGCTATTTATGGCCAATGTGTTGTTGGATCAAATGGTCTTCTGACTTTTGATATTGCTAATGCAGCCCCATGTGGAAACTCATACAATCAATCTCAGCCAATTCCATATATATCAAATAATATTTGCAGCGGCAATGCTGCATATTATCCCCAGGCATCAATAATGGGAATTTTCACGGATTTATATCCTGTTGCTTCAGCTTGTCCTCCTGATAGAAAAATTGCCTGGCATATTGAGGGTACAGCACCTTGTAGAAAATTTGTTCTAAACTATTATCATGTTGGTATGTTTGGAAATGGGAACTGGTCATTGGGCGGCACTAATTGTAATTCACTTAACCCCACGACATTTCAAATTGTTCTCCATGAGTCAACAGGGATTATTGAAGTCAACATAGAAAGAAAAGGTTGCAATGCAACTGCTGGAACAGGATTTAATGCGATTTTAGGCATACAAGATTGGCCTCGTCTCAAGGGTCAGGCAGCACCAGGTAAAAATGCTCAAATATGGAACGAATCAAATACTGCTTATCGGTTTATTCCTTCGGGTTCAGGCTCAAGATATGTAATTTCCGAGCTTCTTGATATGTCTGCCAATGTTGTTGCAACTGCTGACACAGCTACTACTGTACAAGGACTGCTGGATGTTCGATTTCCTTTATTTTGTACACCGCCCGGCTCCAACCAGTTTGTTGTAAGAACAAGATTTTCTGGTTGCGATAATCCCCTCATTCAATTAATCAGTTTAGATACAATTACTATTAACAGAACTAACAGTCTTGGTGCAACTGCCAGCACTACCAATGCAAGTTGTGGTCCGCCAAATGGTACAATCACTGTTACCGTTCCTCCGGGTGTAGGTACATCACCTTACACTTACATTTTAGATGGTGGCATACCAGTTATTGCTCCAAGCCCTTATACATTTATGAATGTGGCTAATGGCCCGCATACCATAGTTGTTACGGATGCCTCAGCGGGATGTAACAGTACGATTAACGTTACCGTCAATTTAGTTGGCACCATTCCGGCTACTACTACTGCAACGCCTACTGCCTGCGCCGGAGTAAACGATGGCAGCATCACCATCACTTCAGCAGGAGGATCCGGGCCTTATACATTTTCTTTAGATGGTGGCGCACCCGTAGCCGGTACAATTCCTTTTACATTTACCAACCTTTCAGCCGGACCACATACAATATTAGTTACAGATGTGACTCTTGGTTGTTCTTCTGTTCTTATGAATGTAACTGTTCCAACTGGTATTGGAATTACAGGTAGTATCAATACCACAGCAACCACTTGTCCCGGTGCAGCTAATGGTTCAATTACAGCAACTGCCTTAAGCGGTGTTGCGCCATTCACCTGGCAATTGGATGCAGGTCCGATTTTACCGGGAACATCACCATATACATTTATTAATGTAACTGCCGGGGCGCATATTGTAAGAATATATGATAATCTTGGCTGTATAGCTGGATTTAATGCAAATGTGGCACCGGGCCCGGGTAATACTGGTAGTGCAACGACTACTGCAACGACATGTACAGGAGTTTCCAATGGCACGATCACTGCTACTGCATTAACGGGTACTGCTCCATTCACCTGGCAATTGGATGGAGGTGCACCCGTAGCAGGGTCTTCACCATATACTTTTATCAATGTTAGTGCCGGTGTTCATCTCGTTACAATAATTGATAATCTTGGTTGTAGTGCTTTATTGACTCCATTAGTTGATGCCGGACCGGGAATAAACGGAAGTACCAATAGTACTGCTACTTCTTGCCCGGCTGCTTCAAATGGATCAATAACAGCCACTGCATTATCAGGTACAGCACCTTTTACCTGGCAACTGGACGGAGGCCCAATAGTTCCGGGAGCATCTCCCTATACATTTATCAACGTAGCTGCCGGTCTTCATACGATAACAATAACAGATAATTCAGGCTGCAATGTTTTATTGACGGAAACTGTTGCTACTGGTCCGGGTATAACAGGAAGTGCAACAAATACTGCTACTTCCTGCCCTGCAGTTGCTAATGGAACAATAACTGCAACTGCATTAACTGGCATGGCTCCTTTTACCTGGCAATTAGATGGTGGAGCAATTGTTCCGGGAGCATCGCCCTATACGTTTATTAATGTAACTGCAGGATTTCACTCTGTTACTATAACAGACAATGCTGGTTGCAATATAATTGTAACAACAACTGTTACTCCGGGAGCTGACAATACTGGAAGTGCAACGAGTACTGCGACTTCCTGTTCAGTAGTTTCTAACGGAACAATAACAGCCACTGCATTGACCGGTACAGCACCTTTTACCTGGCAGTTAGATGGAGGAGCGATTGTGCCGGGTGCATCTCCTTATACGTTTACCAATGTAGCAGCGGGACTTCATACTGTAACTATTATCGACAATAACGGTTGCAGTGTAGTTATTACAGAAACGGTTGCTACCGGTGCAGGTATCACTGCTAATCTTTCCAGTACTGCAACGGCATGTATTGGTGTTCCCAACGGAACTATTACTGCCGATGCCACAAGCGGAGTAGCTCCTTTTACATATCGTCTGGATGGAGGAGCACCTCAAAGCGGCGCTAATCCTTATACATTTACTAATGTGCCGGCAGGATTACATACCATAACTGTAACTGATAATGTTGGATGTAGTAATACAAATACAGTGACAGTTGCCGTGGGTCCGGGTGTTAGTGGAAATGCAACAAGTACAGCTACATCTTGTCCAACTGCAGCTAATGGCACAATAACTGCCGATGCCACTGCAGGCACTGCACCATTTACTTACCAATTAGATGCAGGAGCTCCGCAAAGCGGTGCCAATCCATATACATTCACAAATGTTTCTGCTGGTCCCCATACGGTTGTTATCATAGACAATTTCGGGTGCAACATTGTAATCAATGTAAACGTAACGGCTGGTCCGCCATTAAATGCAACACTTGCAGCTGCGGCTACTTCCTGCAGCGGCGCATCTAATGGAACAATTACTGTTACTCCAACTAACGGTTCATCACCTTATACGTTTGCTTTAGATGGCGGTGCACCGGTAGCAGGAGCTGCGCCTTATACATTTACCAATGTAGCTGCAGGAAATCATACAGTTGTTATAGCAGATGCAGCTGGTTGTAATTCAAGCCCTCTCCCTGTTGTGGTTAATGCAGGCCCTATATTAACAACAACTGTTAATGTAACAGATGCTTTATGTAACGGTGGAGCAACAGGTACTATTACTATTGTACAACCAGTAATTGGCAATCCACCTTATCAATATTCTTTAGATGGAATAATCTGGCAGGCCAGCAATATTTTTAACGGGCTTACTGCCGGAAACTATACGGCATATTACAGGGAAAGTAATGGTTGCCAGGGTTCGCAACCGGTTACAGTAAATGAACCGGCTGCCATGTCTTCTTCTGCTGCAACGGTGGCAGCAGTTTGCAATGGCGATGTTAATGGCATCATCACTATTACGGTAGGGGGAGGATTAATTCCTTATCAGTATTCTATTGACGGCGGTGTAAACTGGCAACCCGGTAATGTGTTTACCGTTGGTGCCGGTAGTTACACAATCATCATCCGTGATGCCAACAATTGTACTGTTACACAACCAGCAACGGTGACCCAACCGGCGGTATTAGCAGCTTCTTCTGTCAACAGCAATGCCAGTTGCGATGGGGGCAATGACGGAATTATTACTGTAAACGCCGCAGGCGGAAATGCAGGATATACTTATTCGATTGACGGAGTGATTTTTCAACCATCCAATATATTTAATGTCGCCCCGGGTACCTACACTATTACTGTAAAAGATAATCTGGGTTGCAGTACAACATTTCCAACAACAGTTGGCCTTACCAACAATCTTACATTCACTCCGCAAACAGATCCAACAATTTGTGAATCGACTTCAACTCAATTGCAATTAACATCCAATGCAACAATTTATTCATGGACGCCGGCAACAGGGTTAAGTAATACAACCATTTCAAACCCAGTTGCCAATCCAACTATAACAACCCAATATACTGTAACAGCTACACTTGGACGCTGCAGTGCCAACGATATTGTGATTGTGAATGTGAATGCCGCACCAATCCCTGATGCAGGCCCTCCCGGTTTCATTTGTTTTGGGCAAACCTATCAATTACAAGGTTCAGGTGGGGTTCAATATACATGGACACCCTCCACCAATCTCAACAGCACTAGTATTTCCAATCCTGTTTCAGCGCCGGTAAAAACAATCACCTATACATTGTCGGAAGTAATAGATGCTAATGGTTGCAAATCATTAACAACAGACCAGGTAACGATTGATGTAACGCCGCCGATAAAAGTAAAAACCTTTCCTTATGATACAATCGGTTATCCTGGCGATCAGTTCCAGTTGAATGCAACTTCAGCCGCCACATTTTATTCATGGTCGCCGTCAACGGGTTTAAATAATCCGAATATTCCGAACCCGGTATTGACCGTTGGTTCTGTCGGTTCTGATATTTTATACCAGGTGACCGCTTCAACCGCAGCCGGATGTAAAGGTCAGGGATATGTAAATTTGAAAGTGTATAAAGGACCAGAACTTTACATTCCTACCGCTTTCACTCCCAACGGCGATGGGTTAAATGATTTATTTTATCCGTTCCCTGTTGGCATTAAATCTATCAATTATTTCAACGTGTTTAACCGTTGGGGTCAGTTGGTATTTTCTTCTACCATCCTTTTCAAAGGATGGGATGGGAAATTGCAAGGCGTTGAACAACCTTCCGGAGCTTATGTATTCATGGCTCAGGGTGTAGATAAAAACGGTAAATTATTGACCCGCAAAGGAACGGTGACACTGATAAGGTGATTCGTTAACAAGTCTGTTTTATTTGGGTATAAAAATTACGGGAAGCTCACAGAATTATTGCCGTGGCTTTTTGACGAAACCTTATTTTTGCCCGGCTTATAAATGTAATATCCAGCAAATGGTAGATGTAATACTTGGCCTCCAATGGGGCGATGAAGGAAAAGGGAAAATCGTTGATTTTTTTGCGAAAGACTATGATGTAGTGGCCCGGTTTCAGGGTGGTCCCAATGCAGGGCATACATTGTATGTAAACGATAAGAAAGTAGTTCTTCACCAAATACCTTCCGGAGTTTTTAGAGAAGGTATAAGTAACCTGATAGGTAATGGTGTCGTGTTAGACCCTGTAACATTAAAAAAAGAGTGTGATACTGTTGCTTCTTTTGGAATTGATCCGAAGAAAAATCTTTTTATTGCAGAACGAACACATCTGATCTTACCTACTCACCGGGCTTTGGACAAAGCCGCTGAATTATCAAAAGGAACCCAAAAGATTGGTTCTACATTAAAAGGTATTGGCCCAACCTATATGGATAAGACTGGCCGGAATGGGTTAAGGGTAGGCGATTTATTGGATAAGAATTTTACTACTGCTTATATCAAACTCCGATTAAAACACCAACGTTTGTTAGATAATTATAATTTTCAGGAAGACATATCTGCCTGGGAGGAAGAATTTTTTGAAGGCCTGGAATTTTTAAAAGAGTTGAATATTGTAAACGGCGAGTATTTCATCAATAACCAGATAAGAACAGGAAAAAAAATTCTGGCAGAAGGAGCACAGGGAAGTATGCTTGATATTGATTTTGGCACATTCCCGTATGTAACCTCATCCAATACAATTTCTGCTGGTGTATGCAGTGGATTAGGAATTGCACCTCAGCATATAAGAGATGTGATCGGAATTTCTAAAGCCTATTGCACAAGAGTAGGAAGTGGTCCATTTCCAACCGAGTTGGATAATGAAACAGGGGAAGAACTTAGAAAATTAGGAAGTGAATTTGGCGCAACTACCGGAAGGCCACGCAGATGCGGGTGGATTGATCTTGTAGCCCTTAATTTTGCCTGTATGATCAATGGTGTAACAAAGATTGTTATGACAAAAGCTGATGTGTTGGATACGTTTAAAGAACTGCAACTTTGTACCGATTACACGATTAAAGGGAAAAATAGCCGGGAAGTTCCATTTCAAATGGATAAGCAAAAGCCAGTTCCTCATTATAAATCAATTGCTGGGTGGAATACACAGACAAGTGCAATAAAATCTTATGAAGAGTTGCCCGAAACCATGAAATCGTACGTTAAATTCATAAATGAGTATCTTGGGGTTAATATAAAGTTTATATCAAACGGGCCCGGCAGGGAACAGATCGTAGAAGTCAGGTAAGCCTGAAAATAATTACTAAAAAAGTGTATTTAAATTTGGCGATTTAAAAACTTCGCTGAAATTTTACAGTCTTAATCCTGTAAAAGCTATGATATCGAAATCAGACAAAAAAATTCCGGCAAAAACAAATGCCGCAACAGAAAAGGCTGCTGCAAAAAAGCCCTCATCTAAGCCTGCTAAAAAAGAGGAAGAGGAGGATGATGATGACATTGATGATGATGACGAAGATAGCAAGCCAATTAAAAAAGGAAGTAAGAATTCCTCTTCCAAAAAAAAGGACGATGAAGACGATGATGATGTTGAAGTAGATGATAAGCCTGATGATTGGGAAAAACCAGAGGAAGAAGAGGAGTGGGATCCGGATTTTGAAGAATTTGATGTGCCTAAATCGAAAGGTAAAAAGAGTCCAGGTATCGGAAAAAAAGAAGAGGATGATGAATTTAAAGTGGATGATGAATTCAAAGACTTGTTTAATGACAAGGACATGGATGATGATGACGATGATGAGGACTATTAAACACCAATCCCAGGGGCTGGCAACACATTGAATAAAACAACTTCAACTGACTGCACTTTTAGTATAAGTGATTTTGAACAGACAAAAGAGAAAGTGTTGAACTGGGTACAACAGTTCAACACTTTCTCTTTTTTAGACAACCATCAATACCAGATAAAACCACACACTCTGGAATGCATGCTGGCAGCAGGTGTAAAACGACAACTAAAAGTCAGTTCAGGAAATGCATTAGAAAAACTACAACAGTTCATTGATGAAAAACATAGCTGGTTATTCGGTCATCTTGGTTACGATTTAAAAAATGAGATAGAAAAATTATCTACTATAAAGCCTGAGCATATCGGATTTCCTGATATATACTTTTTTGAACCAGAAGTTATTATCCGGCTAACATTAACTGAAATCAGAATAGAAGCGGATAACCCAGCTGCTGTTTATGCCGAAATTCTCAGTAAAAAGATTTCTACTTTTCAAGAAATAGAAAATCATCAGATTAATATCCGAAACAGGATAACCAGGAGTGAATATGTCGATATCATCTATCAATTGAAACAGCATATCCTTCGTGGCGATTGTTATGAAATAAATTTTTGCCACGAATTTTTTGCAGAAAATACAGAAATTAACCCCGGGGAAGTGTATAAGAAACTTAATCAACTTTCGCCAAACCCGTTTTCTGCATTTTACCGGGTGTATAACAGTTGGCTGCTATGTGCAAGCCCTGAACGGTTTTTAAAGAGGACGAACAACAAAATAATATCTCAACCTATCAAAGGAACAACTAAACGAATTTTGAATGATGGGGTTGAGGATGATAAAAATAAAAACGAATTAAAGGATAGCGCCAAAGACCGTGCAGAGAATGTAATGGTGGTTGATCTGGTTAGAAATGATCTTGCTAAAGTTTGTGAAGAGGGAACTGTAATAGTTGATGAACTATATGGTATTTATTCTTTTCCACAAGTACATCAGATGATTTCTACAATCAGCGGAAAGTTGAAAAAGGATGTTTCTTTTACAGACATCATTAGAGCTACTTTTCCAATGGGTTCCATGACAGGGGCACCAAAAATAAGAGTGCTGAAACTGATTGAAGAGTATGAGCAAACAAAGAGAGGAATCTTTTCCGGAGCAGTTGGTTACATTTCACCTCAAGGGGATTTTGATTTCAATGTGGTAATCCGAAGTATTATGTACAATGCAGAATCAAAATATCTTTCTTTCCAGGCAGGCTCGGGTATTACGTTTTCGAGTGACCCGGAAAAAGAATGGGAAGAATGTTTGATGAAAGCTGAAGCGATGAAAAAAGTGCTGGAAGATAATAGGATTAATTAGTCCCTGAATTGGAGGCGTTAAGCAAGAGCTTTAAACTTTCATCCAGAATCTCATATCTTTTTGTTACAAAAATGTTCATCTTTTGCGTTGGTAATCTTAGTTCATATTTTCCTTCTAAAGCGATTTTATTGTCAAAGCCGGGGTTGTAGCGATCAAAAAGAATTTTGTCCATTTCAACTTTCCGGATGATAACAGAGGAATTAAACCGGCCGCTGATATTATAAACAGTAGAACTGTTCATTTCATCTTCTTTCAGATTTTGGGGACCGTTTACAAGTAAATCCTTGAATTCACTCTTTGTGACTGTTGTAATACCGCCCTCGCCTTCAAATATATAATGAGTACCTATGAATTTTTTAACATGATTCATTGACTGGACTGGCAGGTTATATTGAATGTTCCAGAAATCTTTGCTACCACCGCTTCTTTTGATTGCCGAATTTACATTGCCAGGCCCACAATTATAAGCGGCCAATACCAGCAACCAATCACCGTATTTTTGGTATAAATCAGTAAGTAACCTTGCTGCTGCATGGGTACTTTTTACATAATCTAACCTCTCATCGTTACCCCTTCTAATGCTAAGTCCATATTGTTGCGCTGCCGCAGGCATAAATGCCCAGGGACCACAGGCTCCGGACCAGGAAATTGCATTAAATTTTAAACCAGATTCTATAACGGCCAAATATTTCATTTCCTTCGGAACCCCGTGTTGACTGAGTATTTCATCCATCATATCAAAGTAAGGTTTAGCCCAAACTTTCATATCTAAAAAACCTTTGCGATTCCTTGAAATATAATTCTGAACAAAACTGACAGCCTTCGGATTTAGTTTCGCACCACTTTTGCCATTACCCTCTATAGCCGTTGTAAATAAATTAGTAAAATCAGATTTCGGGTCATTAAGAGTAAGTTGATTCAGGTTTAGGGTATCTTTATTAATACTGGTATCATTAAAAACCCTTCTCTCCGATAAACCAGGCTGAATTCCGGTAGCACGGGAAGCCTGAACTAAAGAAAAGCCCAGAATACCCATTATTGTTATTTGCTTAAATTTTCTCAAAACATTTGATTATTAGTACTTTACAATTATTTTCTACCTAAAATAAGGGTAGAAATTTGAAGCAAAGGTACTTCATCAAATCGGTTTGCCATCACTTGTAAACCAAATGGCATCCCATTAGAATGCTTGAAAACAGGTAATGAAATGGCAGGAATACCCACCAGATTTGCCATTACTGTATAGATATCAGCCAGATACATGGCAATAGGGTCCTCCATTTTCTCCCCAGCTTTGAAGGCAGTAACGGGGGAGGTTGGTAACAAAATAAAGTCGAACTCATTGAAAATCAATGATATTTTTTCTGTTAAAATTTTCCTCACCTTTTGTGCACCGGTAAAATAGGCATCATAGTAACCAGCACTCAAAACAAACGTACCTAACATGATCCTGCGTTTTACTTCTTTACCAAAACCGGCAGACCGGGTTTGTTTATAAAAATCTGTCAATTCCACTCCAAGTGCAGTAGTACGGTAGCCATATTTTACACCGTCATACCTTGATAGATTAGAAGATGCTTCGGCTGTTGTGAGCACATAATAGGCCGGTACAATATAATCCATCAATTCGAAGGGAACTGGTTCTACAGAATGACCATCGATTTGCAGAAATCTGATTTTTTCTTTAATGGCATTTGAAATTTCAGGGTCTAAGCCCGGATGATTCAAAGCTGCTTCAAAATATGCGAAGCGAAATTTTTTGTTTGTAGAAAGTTGTGTTGAATAGGGGGGTACTTCTTTTTGTGATACAGTACTGTCGTATTCATCAGCACCAGCCATCACTTCCAATAAAACGGATACATCAGCAATATTATTTCCAAATATACCAATCTGGTCAAAAGAAGAAGCGTATGCTATTAAGCCATAACGGGATATTCTTCCATAAGTGGGTTTTAAACCAATAATACCACAGAAATCTGCCGGTTGACGAACAGAGCCTCCCGTATCACTACCTAGTGAAACCATACATAAACCTGCTTGTACGGCAACTGCAGACCCTCCGGAAGACCCACCCGGAACTCTTGATTCGTCCAGGGCATTCAAAACCCTTCCATAGGCTGAGTTCTCGTTGGAAGAACCCATAGCAAATTCATCACAGTTCAGATTACCAATGATAATGGCATCTTCGGATAGTAATCGTTCAACAACTGTAGCGGAGTAAACTGAAATGAATTTTTTTAAAATATTGGAAGATGCTGAAATAGAATGCCCCTTATAACAGATGACATCTTTTAAACCTATGATAACTCCGTGTAGTTTTCCGGTTTTACCACTATTTTTTCTTACTTCATCTAAATGTTTTGCTTTTTGAATAGCTTCATCTCTGTAAACTTCTATAAATGCATTCAGGTGTTTAGCGACTTGAATACGTTGCAGGTAATGTTCAACTGCCTGTAAGCAGGTTACATTTCCTTCCTGTAATTGGGCATGGTATTGCTCAATGGAAGTAAACTCAAACAAAAGAAAAATCTTTAAGCGTAAGGAATTTCGTTAAGAGGGTTACTCTTTAACTGAGTTTTTTACTTCGTTGGCACTTTCTTCTATTTCCTTCTTCACATTGGATTTGGCATCGTTGAACTCACGAACACCTTTTCCTAATCCACGCATCAGTTCAGGGATTTTTCTGCCTCCAAATAAAAGCAAAACAATGACCAGGATAATGATGATTTCATTTGTGCCCAGCATTCCTATAAATGTAGGTTGTATCATAATCTTGTTAATTAGAGTTCAAAGATAGTAACTACTGAAAAATAATGGAATATTAGTTCTGAATGCATATTTAAAATAAAAAAGCCCTTCGTATTAGCGAAGGACTTTCTCATTTATATAAAGAAATCTCTATTTTGATGTTAAAGCTACTGCCTGGCGTTTTTCACGGATCCTTGCACTCTTACCGCTGCGGCTACGCTGGTAGAACAATTTGGCCCTGCGTACATTACCAGTTTTATTCAAAACGATAGAATCTACATTTGGAGAAAAGAAAGGAAAAACCCTTTCAACGCCGATACCGTCAGATATTTTACGAACAGTAAAACTGGCCGTAGCACCATTCCCTTGTTTTTTGATCACATCACCTTTAAAGGACTGGATTCTCTCTTTATTACCTTCTATAATTTTATAGTTAACAGTAATATTATCGCCGGCTTTGAATTTCGGAAAATCTTTCTTGCCGGTTAGCTGTTCGTGTATGTATGCAATAGCGTTCATAATCCTGATTTTTAGGGACGGCAAAGGTAAGGGAAACTGTTTGAAGTTCGAAAGTTTGAGGTTTGAAAGTTACGTATGATTACCAATTTCATTATATGATCCACTATCCGGTTGGTGTAGAAACTCTTAACCCTCTAAATCTGAAACTATTAAACTCTATCTCGCTACATTCACTGCTCTTTTCTCCCGTATCACTGTCACTTTTATCTGTCCGGGAAAAGTCATTTCTGTTTGTATTTTCTGGGCAATTTCAAACGATAATTTATCAGATTCCTGGTCCGTTACTTTATCTGCCTCTACTATCACCCGCAGTTCACGACCAGCCTGTATGGCGTAGGCTTTTTCAACTCCGGTATAAGCCATAGCCAGAGCCTCAAGGTCTTTGATACGTTGCAGATACTGCTGCATGATCTCCCTTCTGGCGCCTGGTCTTGCCCCGCTGATAGCATCGCAAGCCTGAACAATAGGAGAAATTACAAATTGCATTTCCATCTCATCGTGGTGGGCGCCGATGGCATTTACCACAGCTGGATTCTCACCATATTTCTCAGCTATTTTGGCTCCAAGTAATGCATGGCTTAGTTCGCTTTCTTCATCTGGCACTTTACCAATATCGTGCAGTAATCCTGCTCTTTTTGCCAGTTTTGCATTTAAACCTAATTCGGCCGCCATAGTAGCACAAAGGTTCGCTGTCTCCCGGCTATGCATCAGTAGGTTTTGACCATAAGAAGAACGGAATCTCATTCTGCCTACCATTCTCACTAATTCTTTGTGAAGGCCATGAATTCCCATTTCAATGACAGTTCTCTCACCAATCTCCATCACCTGCTCTTCAATTTGTTTTTTCGTTTTTTCAACAACCTCTTCAATTCTGGCAGGGTGAATACGACCATCGGCTACTAATCGCTGTAAACTCAATCGGGCAATTTCACGGCGAAGTGGGTCGAAACTTGATAAAAGGATTGCTTCGGGAGTATCATCAACTATCAGGTCAACTCCTGTGGCAGCTTCCAAAGCTCTGATGTTACGTCCTTCCCGGCCAATGATCTGGCCTTTTATCTCATCACTTTCAAGGTTGAAAACAGTAATGGTATTTTCAATGGCAACTTCGGCGGCAGTTCTTTGTATGGTCTGGATTACAATTTTCCTTGCTTCTTTTCCAGCTTTTTGTTTGGCCTCTTCAATAATTTCCTGTTGCAGGGCAGATGCTTTTGATTTTGCTTCGTTTGTTAAGCTTTCAATTAATTGGGCTTTGGCATCTTCGGCAGTCAGGTTCGAAATTTTTTCCAGTCTACGGATATGTTCTTCCTGATGTTTTTCCAGCTCCGTTCTTTTGATGTTGACGAGTTCTATCTGGCGGCTAAGATTATCTTTTATAACCTCGTTATCTTTTATTTGCTTCTCAAGATTGACTTCTTTCTGAGTGACCGATTGTTCTTTTTGCCGGGCACGGTTTTCACTGTCGATAATTTTTTTATTTTTTTCCAGTAACTCTTTATCATGGACAGACTTAAGATGTACAAAACGTTCTTTGGCTTCCAATTCCTTTTCTTTACGGATGGTTTCAGCTCTTAGTTCTGCTTCCCGGAGAATGGTTTGTGACTGAGATTCTGCTTCTTGTAATTTATTTTTGGTGTTTTTGGCAAAAATTAATTTACCCACTATGATGCCAACAATTAAGGAGGCAGCACCAATGATGATGGAGATTATATTCGGATCCATGAATGTTTTTGTTTAATTGTGGCACAATGCAAATGTTTAATAGAAACTTTCCCGATAGCTAACGGGATAATTAGCGAAGATACAAAATGGGGGCTAATCCCGGAAGCTTCGTAAGAAATTGGTTTTTATCTCAGGTTTAGTGGGTAATTCGGGCATATTTGGTCATCAGCCATCTACTTTTTTAATAAATGGCTATCCAGCAACTGTTCGATTGTAGAAAGCTGAACCTCTACATTTACTTTTTCAAGATCTGCTGTTCCCTTTTTTGTTTGTTCGGTGGCATACCAGATAAGCACCATGGCAATATAATCCTGCATATCCTTGCCGGCAAACATGGTTTTAAATTCAATAATCTTATCATTGATCGTTTTAAGGGTCTTTCTTACCACTTCTTCATCTTCAGGATTGATTTTAATGCGGTAACTTCTGTCGGCAATCAGAGCCGAGATTGCAATTAAATCACTCATAATATTGGTATTTTCAAGTTCATTTTATTACATTCGATGTCCTTCGTTAACCCGGGGCCAATATCCACGAAAAAACCAGCGTTAGGGTTACCTGAGGAAACGGTTAAAATATTAAACGTTTGCCATGTTTGCTAAAATTAAGTCATCAGTTTTTATTGATGCAGTAAAGTTACAACTGACTACCCTTAAAGGTAACAGTCTTCGTGGAGTATTGAAAGATGATAGGGGTAGCATTTGCCGCACTATTGAAAAAGATATTGATACGGATAGGGAAGAACTGACCTGGAGTGGATTAAACGACCTTCCTTATGGAAGATATACCCTTGAACTATCTCAGGGCAATGATGAAATGAAAATGAACCTGGTAAAAAGGGTGTAGACTATTCTCCCAGCAAAGCAATACAACGGTCAATCTCCTTTAAATAGACATTAATCCTTTTTTCAAACTCTTTCTTATCCACCTCACTCATTTCACCGGCACTTACTTTTAGAATACTGACCTGTTGTTTCAATTCGTCTGCATTTTTTTGCTGCGCCATAACTTTTTGTTGTGCCAGAGCTAATTCTTCTTTTAGTCTGCTGTTTTCTTTTTGTACAGTGGTAAAGTCCTTCACCAGTTGATGAAGTTTATCCTGTATTCGTTTCAGATGTTGCTCAGTTGTACTCATTTCCTGATTTCGGCATGAAGTTCTTTTTCCAGCGTTGTCATGATTTTACCCATCCAACCATCAATTTCTTTATCGGTCAATGTTTTTTCATCGTCCTGAAAAGTAAAATTAACGGCTACCGATTTTTTCCCTGCACCTAATTTTTCACTTTCAAAAATATCAAAGAGTTTAATTTCCTTCAGTTTACCTGCCTGGCCGGCCGGCAGGTTCAATTTTATCTTCTGCACCGTTTGCTGTACATCTTCCCATGCCAGCTCTTTAGATACAATCATTGCAACATCCCGATGTACTGCAGGATATTTTGAAATTTCTTTGACCGCCTTAATTTGTTTGGAAGCTATTTCAGCTATTACTCCCCAATTTAGTCCGGCAAAATACACAGGTTGTTTTATACCGAATTTATCGAGTATACTTTTCTTTACTTCGCCTGCGCCAGCAATAATTTGATTGCCAAATTTGAATACGATATGATTATCCAGTTTGGATACATTGATCGTTTCTACTGAATCTGGTAGAATACCCAACACTTTTAAAAAAGCTTCAACAATTCCTTTTAAGGTATAAAAATCAGATGAACTGCTTTTTTGTTTCCAACTGTCCGGGTTTTTATTTCCGGTGATTACAATGCAAAGTTTTTCTTCCTGTAAATATTTACCAGGCCCGGATGTGTGGTATGCATTTCCAAATTCAAACAAACGGAGTGAATTGTTCTTATGATTCAGGTTATGCGCCACTACTTCCAATGCCGTTTCAAAAAGTGAATTACGGAGAATATTCAATTCTGCACTCAGGCTATTTTGCATTTTTACCATGTTCTGTAATTCCTCTTCTGTAAAATAAGCTGCATTCGTAATTGAATTGGTCATCATTTCATGAAACCCCTGACCTACCAGGTAGTTGGCTGCTTTTTCCCGATAGTCTTCTTTTGCATAATTTTCTTCTACAGAAGGTGTAATGGTAATAGCATCCGGTATTTCAATATTATCAAGACCATCAATGCGTAAAATTTCTTCTACCAGGTCGGCTGGCAAACTGATGTCTGGTTTATGGTAGGGTACAGCTACCCTGATTTCATCAATACCTTCTTTCAGCATTTCAAAACCCAGGCTGTTGAGTATTTCTTTCACTGCATCCGGGTGATAATTTTTGCCGCTCAACTTTTTGATGAAATGATATTTTACAGCGACTTCAGTTTTTGGTTTTTGTGTAGGATATATATCTATTATTTCTGATGCTATTTCACCGCCACTGATTTCTTTAATAAGAGATGCTGCTCTTTTTAATACAATTACAGTGGCTGAAATGTCAGTACCTTTTTCAAAACGACTGGCAGCATCTGTTCTTAACCCATGCCGGAAAGATGTTTTACGGGTTGTTATGGCATCAAAAAAGGCACTTTCCAGGAAAATGTTTTTTGTTTTATCTGAAACGCCACTATGTAACCCTCCAAATACCCCGGCAATACAAATACCTTCCTTGTCATCACAAATTATCAGGTCTTCTGCACTTAACTTTCTTTCCTTTTCATCTAACGTAATAAAAGGGGTTCCTTCCGGAAGATTTTTGACTACTATTTTTTTACCGCCAATTAAATCTGCATCAAAAGCATGAAGCGGCTGGCCGGTTTCATGTTGGATGAAGTTGGTAATATCAACGATATTGTTAATAGGCCTGAGTCCGATAGACTTTAATTTTTGCTGCAACCATTTTGGTGATTCCTTAACGCATACATTGGCAATACTGATACCTGAGTATCGGGGACATCCCGTCTCATTCTCTACTTTGACTTCTATGGTAAGAGAAGTGTTATCAACTTTAAAATTGTTACTATTCTGCAGTTTAGGTTTGATGTCATTTTTATCATGATGATGCAGATAGGCACAAACATCTCTGGCTACGCCCCAATGACTCATGGCATCCATGCGATTGGGGGTGAGTCCGATTTCAAAGATGATATCATCATACGGTTGAAAATATTCTACAGCAGACGTACCTGCTTTTACATCATCCGGCAATACCAGAATGCCTGCATGGGAAGCACCCAAACCGATTTCATCTTCGGCACATATCATTCCATGGCTTTCTACATTTCTGATTTTTGCAACCTTCATCGTTATCGGATCTCCCGCAGAAGGGTAAATGGTAGTCCCAACAGCTGCTACCACTACTTTTTGTCCAACGGCTACGTTTGGAGCACCACAAACAATTTGTAAGGGTTCTTTTCCGCCAACATTTACTTTGGTCAATGTAAGTTTATCGGCATTGGGATGTTTTTCTGTACTTAGCACTTCGCCGATTATTAATCCTTTTAGTCCACCTTTTACTTCCTCATATTTATCCATACTCTCTACTTCAAGCCCGATAGAAGTAAGGATACGGCTCAGTCTTTCCGGCTCTACAATTACGGGAAGATATTCACTCAGCCATTTATAGGAAATCATCATTTAGTGTCGGTTCTTTTAATGGCTGCGAAGATAAAGGAAACTAAAGTCTGGCAACTTTAAGGAAGATAGAACCAGAAATTTTTCGTTTATAACTTTTGGATATCTCACTAAATTACACTTCCAAAATCACCGGGGGTTGAAGCTGAAAGCAATTTCCATATTACTTATCATCATTATCTCGCTTCTACCGGTTTATGGGCTGTATAAATATTTTCAAAAAGTAATGCGACCGCGGGATTCAATGAAGAGATTCCTTTGCTGGCTTCTGGTAAATTTTGTAATGATATTCGCTTATACTTTTTTAGTTGTTTTTGTTATCAAAATGCTGTTTCCGGGAGCTTAGAAATAACTCCTTATTTTTACTGCAACAAAATCAATTGTTTATGGCTTATAATCTATTAAAAGGAAAAAGAGGAATCATCACCGGTGCATTGGATGAAAATTCCATTGCCTGGAAAGTTGCTGAGAAGGCTTACGAAGAAGGAGCCACGTTTGTTTTAACCAATGCACCTATTGCTATGCGGATGGGTGAAATCAATAAACTGGCTGAAAAAACTAAATCGGAAATCATTCCAGCAGATGCTACCAATGTTGAAGAGTTGACTAACCTCTTTACAAAATCGCAGGAAATACTGGGTGGAAAAATTGACTTTGTATTACACTCCATCGGTATGAGTGTAAATATCCGAAAGAAAATTCCTTACACAGATTCCAATTATGATTATTTTATGAAAGGGATTGATGTGTCTGCCTTGTCGTTTCATAAAATGCTGGCAGTAGCTAAAAAACTGGATGCAATCAACGAGTGGGGAAGTGTGGTAGCATTGACGTATATGGCTGCTCAACGTACCTATCCTTTTTATACAGATATGGCTGATATCAAAGCAATGCTTGAATCCATTGCCCGAAGCTTTGGTTATCATTACGGAGTAGACAAAAAAGTCCGGATCAATACGGTTTCACAATCACCTACGAAGACGACTGCAGGTACTGGCATAAAAGGGTTTGGCGATTTTTTTGATTTTGCCAATTCCATAGCACCTTTAGGGAATGCCACTGCCGAAGACTGCGCTAATTATTGCATTACGCTTTTCTCGGACCTTACAAGAATGGTAACCATGCAGAATTTATTCCATGATGGCGGATATTCTACTACTGGTGTAAGTAATGAAGTGATGGAGAAATTAGGAGTAGTGGGATAGTTTTGAGTTATGAGTTTCGAGTTTGGCGTGAGGAATCGAAGATTACATGATTTTTCGATATGTTCATCCGGGTTACTGTAGTACAAGAGTGTCCTTCGTATCCTCAGGATAAACTTGCAAGGGACGATGATATTGGTACAACAGCTGGGAAAAAAATTAAAAAAGCCTCTGATATAATCAGGGGCTTTAAATATTATAGGTCTCGAAACTCGGAGCTATCAACTCGCAGCTTCTCACTAATATTCATCTTCATTAAACAGGAAGTCTTCCTGGGTGGGATAGTCAGGCCAGATGTCCTCGATGGTTTCATAAACATCACCGGCTTCATCTTCCAATTCCTGAAGATTTTCTACTACTTCAATCGGTGCACCACTACGGATAGAGTAATCTATCAGTTCATCTTTGGTAGCAGGCCAGGGTGCATCTTCCAGGTACGAGGCTAATTCTAACGTCCAAAACATCTTCGCAGGGGTTTATTTAGTAATGGGTTTAACACCCTAATTTTCGGCAAATGTAGCTTTATTAACGAATTTTCCAAATCCTTAGTTGTAAACTAGTTTTTAAGGGATTCTTAAAAATTGAAAAGACTGGAAAATTGCCGTTATGTCAGCGAGTTCATTTTAAAGATATTTTTGCTGTTTTATCTGCTTTATTTGGTCAGTTAGGGCTTTTGTTGAAAATTTTCAACCCGTTTTGTATAGTTTCGGGCTGAAAATTTTTAAGTTGGATTGATTTACAGACTCATTTTTGGCTACATGATAACCGGAAAAAATATTCATAAACGATACGGAACAGTCGAAGTATTGAAAGGAGTGGATTTAGAAATCCAAAAGGGGGAAGTAGTAGCTATAGCAGGGCCTTCAGGTTCAGGAAAAAGTACTTTGTTGCATATTTTAGGTACACTGGATAAAGCGGATAAGGGGGAAGTAAGGATGAATGATACTGCCATCAATTCATTGAGTGGTAAAAAACTGGCCGCCTTTCGAAATAAGCACATTGGTTTTGTTTTTCAGTTTCATCATTTGCTACCAGAGTTTACTGCATGGGAAAATGTCAGTATTCCCGGGTGGCTGGCAGGAAGAAAAAAAGCGGAGGTGAAAGAAAAGGCTGAAGGTTTATTGAAAATGCTTGGTCTTTCGCATCGAATGGAAAATAAACCCAATGAAATGAGTGGCGGAGAACAACAACGGGTGGCAGTAGCAAGGGCACTCATCAATAATCCTGATATTGTTTTTGCTGATGAACCAACTGGTAATCTGGATTCTGCGAATGCAAAAGAACTACATCAGTTATTTTTCGACCTGCGGGATAAATTCAATCAGACTTTTCTCATCGTTACACACAATGAAGAACTGGCAAAACTCAGCGACAGGGTTTTGTATATGAAAGACGGGAAAATATTGTAGGCAATGATGTCTGAAGTCAGATGTAAGAGGAATCATAAAAATTGAAGAATCCTCAGAATTCAGACATCTGACTTCCTACATCGTACTTCGTTTTTACGGATGACCATCAAACCATAATTTAAGTTCATTCATTGTATTGGCTGTTTTCGTTCCATCTGTCCACCAGTCATGGAATGTGAAAGGGTAAGTAATCATTTTTTTATCTACACCGAGTGTACCAAGATGCGCAACTAAACTTGTGCTTTGATCAATGTATATAACAGGATCAAGATCGCCGTGAAAAAAGATGGTGGGTATTGAGGTAGCAGAAACCTGATATCTCGGACTGCAATCTCTATAACGTTGGGTAGCAGCAGGCGAAGATGGAAACAAAGGAACTCCTAAAAATGGTTGCAGGATGGGGTTGTAAATATTAAAGTTGTAATAAGCCATTACAAAAAGGTCAGTAGGCCCCGCCATAGATCCTACCGCTTTAATTTTTCCACTGGTATTTCTGGTATAAGAATATGCCAATGAAAGATGTCCACCGGCACTATGTCCTACGAAATATATTTTTTGCGCACCAAATGTATGCACTGTGGCCAGACGTAAAGTAAACTGCACTGCGCTGTCTAAATCGTCAAGTTGCATTTTATAATTATCCGGTGTATTTAGTAACAGGCGGTAATTAATATTGGCAACTGCAAAATTTCTTTGTTTTAAACCATTCAGCAGCCAGGTTAATTCTGCTTTATCTCCTGTTGACCAACCACCTCCATGAACTACAATTACAAGGGGAGTTGTGCTTGTTCTGCCAGCAGGTAGGCCAAGATCCAGCTTTTGGCTTGCATTGGATCCATAAGAAATGTTTTGAATAGTTGTGTCTCTAAGCGGGCCTGGTGGAGGAGGAGGTGGTGGATCGATTGGCTGTGGATCACAACTGAATAATGAAATAGCTATCATTACAAATAGAAATAAGGTGGGATTACTTTTTTGCATAAAAATTATTTGTTGAAAATGTTTAACGGCTGAGTGATTAATAACTATCCAAAATCCTGTAAAAGACGAACTGTTAAATCATTTGGTTGTAAAAAAAATCTATCGCTGCTTACTGAAGAAAAATTTTAAACCCTTGGTTTCCAGGGAATTTCTGATATTTTCAATTGAAAGCCTGTAAATCGGCTAAGAACAAACAGGTAGTCACTCAAACGATTAAGGTATTTAATTATTATAGTTTCCTCTTCTAAATTTTCCAATTCTAGCCTTACGCAACACCTCTCTGCTCTTCTGCATATACAACGGGCAATATGTAATTGAGATAAAGTGGGGTGACCGCCTGGTAAGATAAAACTCTTCATGGGTGGAACGGTTTCATTCATCCGATCCATTTCTTTTTCCAGCAATTCCACATCTGTCTCTATTAAATCAGGTATCCGCATTTTTGGTTCTTTAATAGGGTCACAAGCCAATGATGAACCAATGGTGAAAAGGCGGTCTTGCACTTCCAATAATATTTTTTGACCCTGAAGATCAGTCAACAGGTCTTTACATAAGCCAATATATGAATTCAACTCATCCACTGTGCCGTAAGCTTCTATTCTAAGATGGGATTTAGGAACTTTTGTTCCGCCAATAAGGGAAGTTGTTCCTTTGTCGCCTGTTTTTGTGTAGATTTTCATTGCCATAATAGAAAAGTTCAATGTTAGTTGTTCATTGCCGAAACTGAACAATAAATTTTTAGTGTGACAAAATTACAATGACTTATGTTCAGTAAAATGAAAATTTATTCAAATGCATACTAAATCCCTTTTGATCTACCGGGTACCGGCGTATTTTGGAGACGAAGTCCTGGTGGTGTCACTTTCAATCATCCCATCTTTCAGCCGGACAACCCTTTTTGCAAAGTTGGCAATATCTTCCTCATGTGTTACTAAAATAATCGTATTACCACGACTATGTATTTCATCAAATATTTCCATTATTTCATGAGAGGTTATTGAATCGAGATTACCAGTTGGTTCATCTGCTAATATGATCGATGGGTCATTTACTAATGCTCTTGCAATAGCTACCCGCTGGCATTGACCGCCGGATAATTCATTGGGTTTATGATGGCTTCTGTCGGTAAGGCTTACCATTTCCAGTACCTGGTTTGCTTTTTCGGTGCGGAGTTTTTTGCTCATACCTGCATATACCAGGGGCAAGGCTACATTTTCTAATGCTGTTAGTCTTGGTAATAAATTAAACTGCTGAAAAACAAAACCGATCTCCTGGTTACGGACCTCCGCTAAATCATTATCTTCCATTTGGCTAACATCTTTTTGGTTTAAGATGTATTTTCCTTTTGTGGGAGTATCCAGGCAACCAATAATGTTCATCAAAGTGCTTTTGCCAGAACCAGAAGGCCCCATCAATGCCACATATTCATTTTTTAAAACATCCAGAGAGATACCTTTTAGCACTTGTAACTCCTGTTTACCCATGAAATAGCTCTTCTGAATTTCTGTGAGGTGAATGATTGCTTGAGACATTTATTTCTTTATTACTTTAGGTACTTTAAAAAATTGTCCATCATGCAGCGGTGCATTTTTTAATGCCTCCTCACGGCTTATGGAGCCTTTTATTTCATCTTCCCGCAGCACATTCACTTCGTCACTCATAAAAAGCATCGGTTCTACACCGTCCAGATTAAGTTCTTTCAGCTTTTCTACAAAACCAATCATCCGTTGAAGGTCATTTTTGATTTCAGCCTTCTCTGTTTCATTAAACTGCAACCGGGAAAGATGGGCCAGTTTGTCAACCATTGCATCGTTTATTTCCATGAATCAAAGATAAGGCACAGGGTACAAGGTGCAAGAAACAAGGTTCTCTAGCGGAAGTTGTACTTTCTTGTGCCTCGTACCCTGATACTTGTGCCTTTTCATTATTATCTTCACCGCCCATGGATATGCAGAAAAAAACCTTGCCTACCGGCAGGCAGGTAGTAATGAGCGGCATCAGGCCAACTGGTTTTTTACACCTGGGAAATTATTTTGGTGCTGTAAGAAATTATGTTCGCATGCAGGAAGAGTTTGAATGCTACTTTATGGTGGCCGACCTGCATTCTCTCACTACTCATCCGGATACTAAGGAACTGAAAGAAAATGTGCATCGGGTTTTATCTGAAAACATTGCTTGTGGATTAGACCCTGATAAAGCAGCATTATATTGTCAAAGTCATATTTACGAAACTTCAGAATTGTATCTCTACCTGAATATGCTGGCTTATAAAGGTGAATTGGAAAAAACGGTAACCTTTAAAGACAAAGTCCGTCAACATCCGGAAAATGTAAATGCAGGATTGCTTACTTATCCGGTATTGCAGACAGCAGATATTATTTTGCACCGGGCATCTTATGTTCCTGTTGGTAAAGATCAGGAACAGCATTTGGAAATGGCCCGAAATTTTGCCAATCGGTTCAATCATCGTTATGGCGATGTTTTCCCGGAACCACATGCTTTTAATTATGGAGATGAATTGATAAAAGTGCCCAGTCTGGATGGAACTGGTAAAATGAGCAAAAGTGAAAACCAGTTTGCTACACTTTACTTGTCAGATGATGATGAACTGATTCGCAAAAAAGTGATGAAGGCGAAAACGGATAGCGGCCCAACAGAGCCCAACTCAGTAAAACCAGATTACATTCAAAATATTTTTATGCTGATGAATTTAGTCAGCTCCAGTGATGTAATTGAAAAATTTGAAGCTGATTTTAATAACTGCACCATCCGGTATGGTGATCTGAAAAAGCAACTGGGAGAGGATATGGTTAAATTCATCGCCCCGATAAGAGAAAAAGCTGAGAGTATCAGAAACAATCCGGCATATCTGAAAGAGGTAATGGAAAAAGGGGCTGAAAAAGCCAGAAAAAGTGCACAGGCTACTATTAAACTGGTGAGAAAAGCCATTGGGCTAAATTATTTTTGATTTACGATATAAGACTTTAGATTTGATTTTTATGAACTTCTAAATTTTCCGTCAGTAGCGGACCACGGCATGGCAAAAGCAAAAAAACCAAAACACATCGCAATAGCAGGTAATATCGGTGCCGGTAAAACCACCTTGACAGAAATGCTGAGCAAGCATTACAAGTGGATTCCCAATTTTGAAGATGTTGACCACAATCCATACCTGATGGATTTTTATGAGGATATGCCCCGTTGGAGTTTTAACCTGCAGATATTCTTTTTAAACAGCCGGCTACGTCAACTGGTAGAAATACAAAAAGGTACGGAGACTGTTATCCAGGACAGAACCATTTATGAAGATGCTAACATTTTTGCACCCAACCTGCATGAAATGGGGCTGATGAGTAAAAGGGACTTTGATAATTATTTTCACTTCTTCCAAACGCTTAAAACATTGGTGCAACCCCCTGACTTGTTGATATATCTTAACGCATCTGTTCCTACCCTGGTAGGGAATATTCAAAAAAGAGGAAGAGAATATGAAGAAAATATCCGCCTGGATTATTTGAAAAAACTGAACGAATACTATAATAAATGGATTGGTGAATATAAAGAAGGTCAGTTACTGATCATTGATGTTGATAAAAACCGGTTCCCGGAAAACGAAGAAGATTTCGGGGAGATCATCAGGAAAGTGGATGCACAGTTGTATGGTTTATTCTAAGATTTCCCGTTGAAATTTTGCATCATTTTCATTATGCTGATGAATGCCAGTGAATGTTCTTTTGGTCAGAATGATTCACCAGGTTCTAAAATACCTCCCCCGCCACCACCTCTCAGCAAAAAAAATAAGAAGAATAAAATTTATGATAATATAGAAGTAGAAGCAACTTTTACCGGTGGCGATACAGCGTTTAAAAATTTCCTTCTTCCAAATCTTCAGGCAATTACTGATTCTGCAGTAGCCAGAAATATTAAAAAAGGTACTTACAGAATTATTTTACAATTCATTATTGATAAGGAAGGCAACGTGGAACCTTATAAAGCCGTTAGTCAACTTAAAGAAGCTTATCTGGAAATGGCTTGTATGGAAGTGATAAAAAAGTCGCCAACGTGGATTCCTGCCAGGGCAAATGATATGATTGTCAAAGCTTTTCGCAGTCAGCCAATTACCATTATTATAGAATAGCAAAGTGTAGAATTTTAAACGTATATTCTACCGGCATTTCTATTGTAAAAGTTGTTATATAATCTGAAGCATGAAAAAATTCTTTTTAATATTTTGTTTGTTTGTAGTGTCCAACGCTTATTCGCAAGATTATAAAGACACCACCTTTTCAGTCAGGAATTTCACCTGTCAATGTAAATTCAATTTAAATACCCTGGATGATAATAAGATATTCGACCGTTCTGAAAAACCTGCTTATTATCCCGGCGAAGAAGAAGACTGGAAGAAATTTGTAAAGAAAAACCTGGATAAAAAATTTAAAGGAAAGGATAAAGTGGAAGTTCGTTTTGAAGTCGAAAAAAATGGGGAATTGTCAAATTTCCTTTTATTGAACAGATCGCCTAACCAGAAATTTGAAGAAGTTGTCAGGGTAATAAAGCTATCCGGCAAATGGTTCCCCTCTGTTCAAAATGGATTTTGTGTAAAGTCCTATATAAGGCTTTCTTTTGAGCTTTAGTAGTCTGCATAAGCTTCAGAATCCTCCAGCATGATTGCAATTAATTTTAACCATTTCGCCTGTTCTGCTTTGTTAATGCTGTGATTGGTTTCCCGGTCATATTTGTTTTGAAAAGCAGTCTTTTCTTTGGTCACATCATCATATATTTTATTCAGGTCTTTTTGATAGGTTCTTCGATCAAATTTATATTCACTCATTTTCTTATTGAGCTTTCGGGCAAATATTTCAGCAATATCAAAATGTCCCTGTTCATGGCTTAATATATACGCCGTTTTATGCAAGCCCCAGGAATGGGTTTTAGAAAAACGGGATTCAATTTTATAGCTGAAACTTCTGTTGTTGATATCATAACTGATGCCCAGATAAGTAGTTGTTGAGGCAGCGGCATCGCTATCAGGTTCGGGTGATGATTTATAATCAGCCCAGGTAAGTTTACGGGTTGCACTCCAGTCAAGCAATTCCTCATCACTACTTTGTGCAAATACAGCAGATGTTATTAACAGGAAAAAAGGAATTGTATATTTCAATCGATAAATCATGAATAGTAATCAACGTAAAGTCGTACCGAAAGTTATATAAGATGCTTTTGAGGAAGTTAAAAAAATGAAAAACCCTGTTTCAAAATGCCAGAAAACATTGGAAACAGGGTGTTTTAAAACCGTCCGGTTAATAATTTATCCTTTGGGGGCAGCTGCTAATACTTCTGCCGATACACCATCGGCATATTTTTCGAAATTCTGTACAAACTTACCCGCCAGGTATTTTGCTTTTTCTGTGAAGGCGGTTTTATTTGTCCATGTATTAATCGGGTTTAATATTTCGGGAGGAACGTTAGGACATTCTTTTGGAATGGCAACGCCAAATATCGGGTCGGTTTCGAATTCAACATTATTCAGTTTGCCTTCAAGAGCAGCTGTAATCATTGCTCTGGTATATTTCAATTTCATACGGCTGCCAATGCCATAAGGACCACCAGTCCAGCCTGTGTTAATCATCCACACATTCACTTGATGTTCTTGCATTTTATCTCCAAGCATGTGGGCATATTTTCCCGGATGTAAAGGAAGAAATGGGGCACCAAAACATGCACTGAATGTTGGTTTTGGTTCTGTTACTCCCAATTCAGTTCCCGCCACTTTAGCTGTATAGCCAGAAATGAACTGGTACATCGCTTGACCGGGAGTTAATTTAGAAATGGGAGGTAACACTCCGAATGCATCACAAGTGAGAAAGAAAATATTTTTTGGTAAACCACCGATAGATGGTTCTAGTGCATTACTGATAAAATCAAGTGGATAGGAAACTCTGGTATTTTCAGTTATTGAACCATCCTCAAAATTTATCTTATTGGTTCCGGGATAAAAAGTAACATTTTCTACCAAAGCACCCGGACGAATGGCATGAAATATCTCAGGTTCTTTTTCTTCTGTCAGGTTAATTGTTTTTGCATAACAACCACCTTCAAAGTTGAAGATATTGTCGCCAGTCCAACCATGTTCATCATCTCCAATCAGTTTACGGTTGGGGTCAGCACTCAAAGTTGTTTTACCCGTTCCACTAAGACCAAAGAAAATAGCGGTATCACCATCGGCACCCATATTAGCACTACAGTGCATACTCAACACATTTTTTTCATGTGGTAAAATGTAGTTGAGGATGGTAAAGATGCCTTTCTTAGTTTCTCCTGTATAACCTGTTCCGGCAATCAAAATCATTTTATGTTTGAATGAAACAACCGCAGCATTATGCTGGCGTGTGCCACATTCTATTGGGTCTAATTTTAAACCAGGGACACTTAGAATTTGCCATTCTGGTTCAAAACTTTCCAATTCTTCTTCTGTTGGCCGGAGAAACATATTGTAAGCAAACAAATTGTTCCAGGGCTTTTCATTTACAACTCGTATGTTCATACGGTAGCGGGGTTCGGCGCAAGCATAGCAATCCCTAACCCATATTTCAGGAACAGAACCCAGATGGTCGGTTACTTTTTTAAAAATGATGTCGAAATATTTTTGTTCAATGGGAATATTGAAATCATTCCAGTGAACAGAATCGGCGGTGGTTTCATCTTTTACTGTGAATTTATCTTTTGGAGAACGACCGGTAAACTCACCTGTGCGAATGACCAAAGCACCAGTATCATTAAGTACACCTTCACCGATGCGGATGGAGGCTTGCACTAATTCTTGCGGAGATGATTGATAATGAATCGATTCAGTGTTTTTTAGTCCAAGTTTGCTAAGATTTTTTAAGGAAAAATTAGTAGTAGGTACTGACATAGTAGCAATCAATTTTGTTGAAGGCACAAAGGTAAGTGCCAAACCTTATTCAATACAAACAAGTGTTAGTAAAACACATTAAAAGGAAGCTAAAGATTTATCTGGACTATTTGTAGCTTTTCAGTGAGGTTGGTTTGTGTTGAAAGTTGTTAAAGAAATTTACAGAATTGTTGAAAATCATTCATTTTATAATGTCTTATCCAATTTTGTGATGAAAGATATTTGGACTATAATTTTGGTCATTATCTTTAATGGCTTTATATCTGCTTAATTATAAACCACTAAACCTTACGTTCATGAAATATTTACCCCTCAACAAAGACATCTTTATAGAAAACCGAAAGCGGTTTATCAGCAAAATGGAAAAAAACTCCATCGCCATTTTTGTAAGTAATGACGAAGTATCTTCTAATGGTGATGCTATTTATCAATTCAAACAGAACAGCGACCTGTTTTGGCTGAGTGGAGTTACCCAGGAGGATAGTATGGTTATTCTTTTTCCAGATAACCCAGACCCCAAATACCGGGAACTGCTGGTTCTTGTTCGTCCAAATGAACTGAAAGAAAAATGGGATGGAAAAAGATTAAGAGTAAATGAAGCACAGGATATCAGCGGCATTAAAACCATTGTTTGGTTAGACAGTCTGGATGGTTTGTTGCAACCCTGGATTCATTTGGCGGACAATATATATCTTGATAGTAATGAAAACGACCGCAAAGCAAGCCTTCTCAGAACCAGGGAATATCGTTTCATTGATGAAATGAGAAGCCGTTATCCATTACATCATTATTTACGGGCATCAAAAATAATGAAGGAATTGCGGGGAGTTAAAACAGCATTGGAAGTAGAAGTTTTACAAAAGGCGATTGATATTACAGATAACACTTTCCGACGTTTGCTGCAATTTATTAAACCGGGAGTAATGGAATATGAAATAGAAGCGGAAATATTTCATTCATTCCTTAGTCAACGGGCTACAGGTCCTGCTTATGGCAGCATCATCGCCAGTGGCGACAATGCAAGAATATTGCACTATGTAAGCAATAATGCGGAGTGTAAAAACGGCGAATTGATACTAATGGATTTTGGTGCAGAGTATGGCGGCTATTGTGCCGACCTAACAAGAACTATTCCTGTAAATGGGAAATTTGGCCGCCGCCAAAAAACAGTTTACAATGCCTGTCTGCATTTACATAATTATGCAAAAAGCATTTTAAAACCCGGTATCAGCATTCTTGATTATACCGACAAAGTAGGCGAAGAAGCGACACAGCAGTTTTTAAAAATCGGGTTGATCAGAAAAAACGATGTAAAGAATGAAGATGCGGAGAACAGGGCTTACCGGAAATATTTATATCACGGCATTTCTCACCATCTTGGTGTTGATGTACATGATTTAGGAACAAAAACAGAACCCATTAAAGCCGGAATGGTATTTACCGTTGAACCAGGCATTTATATAGAAGAAGAGAAAATGGGTGTGCGGATTGAAAATAATTTCTGGATAACAAAAAATGGTAATAAGGATTTGATGAAAAATATCCCGATTACGGTGGAAGATATAGAAGCGTTGATGAAAAAGTAGTAGGGTAGCAGGCTAAAAACCGGTATCTTTAAAGCATGGAAAACAGCCCTGAATTAAAGGCGTTGATTCGGAAAAATGCACATCTTTTCTGGTACTCAAAAGACTCGGAAAAAGAAAATTTACCTTTGCCCGTAGTACTGGAATTTTTTATCAATTATGCCGGCAAAGAAGATATAAAAGCTCTATTTGACATTGTGGGAATTAAGAATGCAGCGGCTGTTTTTTTTGAACAGGTAAAAGCATGGGGTAACAGGACTAACTATTTTCCGGAGCTTCAAAATTATTTTACCCTGTATTTTACCCGGTATGCATCCTGAAATTTTTAATGAAGAACAGCGGCAATTACTTCCACTTTTATCAAAGTTCAAGAGTGAATTTTATATGGTTGGGGGCACGGCCATTGCATTACATATCGGCCACCGGTTATCCATAGATTTCGATTTGTTTAAACAAGGCAAAATTCAACCTAAGAAAATAACAACGCTTTTTAAAAAGCATAATGAGGATATAATTGTTACATTAAACAGGGACGGGCAGCTTAACCTGGTATGCAGAAATGTAAAATTCACTTTTTTTGATTTTGACTATTCTATACCACACCCTGTATTATTAGAAAATGGACTTTCCATTCCAAGTTTGCTTGATTTAGCAGCTATGAAAGCTTTTGCATTGAGCAGAAGGAGTAAGTGGAAAGACTACCTGGATTTGTACTTTATTATTAAAGGACATTATAACATAAATATGATTTCGCAGAAGGCTACAGAATATTTTGGTGATTTATTCAGCGAAAAATTATTCAGGGGGCAGCTTAATTATTTCGAAGGAATCAGCTTTGAAGAACAGGTAGAATTTATGCCAGGCTTTGAAGTCAATGAAAACGAAGTAAAAGAATTTTTAGTAGATGCCGCATTAACAGGATTTTAATTGCTTTAATTATTACAGATGAAACAAATTCCCAATTTATTTACTTTACTGAACCTTGTTTTCGGCTGTCTCGCTATTGTCTTTACGTTGCAAAACGGCATCATGATTACCGTGAACGCAGAAGGCGCCGGGTTGCTTTATATTTCTGAAAAAATATGGATGGCTTCTTTATTTATTGGATTGGCGGCTCTGGTTGATTTTTTAGATGGATTTGTCGCCCGTCTTTTTAAAGCCAGTTCAGAAATGGGTAAGCAGTTAGATTCACTGGCTGATTTAGTAAGTTTTGGTGTAGCCCCAGGTTTGATCATCTACCAGTTTCTCAGGTTAAGCTTTGCGCAGGAAGCTGGTGGTCTTGATGTTTCTCTACTGTGGTTGTTACCGGCTTTTGTGTTGCCTTGTGCTGCGGCATGGCGGTTGGCTCGTTTTAATCTGGATAAGAGCCAATCTTATTCATTTAAAGGAATGCCGGTGCCAGCAGTTGGTATTTTTGTGGCTTCCTTACCGTTGATTTATTGGAATGTAAATGAAGAAACGATACGAAACTTATTATTGAACAAGTGGGTACTTTATGCTCTGGTAGCTGTTCTTTCCTGGCTAATGGTTTCCACCTTGCCATTAATGGCGTTGAAGTTTAAAGATTACAGTGTAAAAAATAATTTACCAAAATATTTATTGGTAGCTGTTGCTATTGCTGCTGTATTAGTTTTAAAATGGCTTGCAGCACCGGTAATTGTACTTGCCTATGTTCTTATATCTTTGCTCTTCAAAAACAACACAGCATGACCTACACAGTTCAGATAAAAGTAATGCCGTTAAAAGAATTATTAGATCCGCAGGGCAAGGCAGTAATGGGTGGATTGGAAAACCTGGGTCTTAGCGGCGTAGAAGATGTAAGAATAGGAAAAAATATTACGTTGCAGGTAAACGCCGACTCACCAGAAAAAGCAAAACAAATTGCAGAAGAGGCGAGTAAAAAACTGTTGGCTAATCCGGTGATGGAATACTTCGAGGTATCAGTTAATTAGTTTATTGGTTAAGTAGGACATTCCTGATTTACGGAGTTTTCCTTATTTACCAATAAACTAATAAACCAATTAACATGCTCTATTTAGTTCCCACACCCATCGGCAACCTTAAAGACATCACACTTCGTGCCATTGAAGTATTAAAAGAAGTTGACCTAATCCTGGCAGAAGATACCCGTACCACTTCACATCTGCTGAATCATTTTCAAATTACCAAACAACTTACTCCTTATCATCAGCACAATGAACATAAAGTACTGCAACATTTAGTCAGTCAGTTATTAGAAGGGAAAAAAATGGCTGTTGTTACCGATGCAGGAACTCCCGGTATTTCTGACCCGGCTTTTTTATTGGTAAGAGAATGTATAAAGGTAGGAGTGAAAGTGGAATGTTTGCCCGGTGCAACCGCATTTGTTCCGGCATTAGTGAATAGTGGTATACCTGCTAACCGGTTTTGCTTTGAAGGGTTTTTACCACTGAAAAAAGGAAGGCAAACATTGTTGAAAAAATTAGCAGAAGAAGAGAGAACCATGATTTTTTATGAGTCGCCTTTGCGGTTAGTAAAGACATTGGAGGAATTTATTGGTAATTTTGGAGAAGAAAGACAATGCAGCGTAAGCAGGGAGCTTTCAAAAATGTTTGAGGAAAATAAACAAGGTACGCTGAGGGAAGTAGCCGATTATTTCTCTCAAAAACCAGTGAAAGGCGAGATTGTAATTATTGTTGAAGGGAAACATTTATAGCAAATTCTTAAGGAAGTTTGGCATAATTATTTCGCATAAAACGTATTCATTTAAAACCACCAGTTATGAAACCAATTCGTTTTTTCTTATTTCCTGTTATTCTTCTTGTGAATTTCTCCTTGTTGCAGGCACAGGTTACTTCTATCCCTGAGCAGGCCAAAGAAAATTTTTTCAAACAATATCCGGATGCAGTAAATGTGCAATGGTCGAATGATGTGGTGAATGTAAATGCCCGGTTTGAGCAAGATAGCAATCAAATGAACGCCGAATATAACAATAGTGGAATCTGGAAAAGAACCTTAAAGGATTGGACATTCGACCAGCTTCCTCAAGATGTAAAAGACGGGTTTGAAAAAAGTAAATATGCCGGCAAGCAGGTATTGGATGTTAAAGTTTTATACTTGCCTGGCTATGTGATACAATACCGGTTGAAAGTTTCTAAGAATAATGTTGAAAATAAGTTTCTTTATTTTAACCCGGCAGGCAGGATGTTAAGATCTTCTATTGCGATATAGCTATTACTATCTTACCTGTTGAAAAAAGTGTGGGTTTAAAGTATTCTAATACCATTTACATACCTGTTCAATAGGTTTTCTTGACAAGTCAGGAACCCAGCAATCATCGGCCGGGTAACCTACGGGAATCAATAAAAACGGTTTTTCATTTTCTGGTCTGTTCAAGACTTTGCTCAAAAAATTCATTGGGGAGGGTGTATGCGTTAAGGCTCCCAATCCTGAATGGTGTATTGCTGCTAATAAAAAACCACAGGCTAACCCACAACTTTCTGTAGCATAGTAAACTGTACCCCGGCTTCCATCTGGGTTTAGTTCATAACTTTTTTTGAAAACAATAATCAGATAGGGGGCTGTCTCCAGGAATTCTTTTTTCCAGTCAGTTTGTAGCGGACGAAGATCCTTCAACCACTCTTCCGGCATTCGGCCGTTGTAACTATCATATTCTTCTTTCTCTGCTTCTGACCGGATTTGTTTTTTAATAGCCGGATCACCCACTACACAAAATGTCCACGGCTGTTTATGTGCTCCGCTGGGCGCAGCAGAGGCGCTAAGAATGATATTTTCAATTACTTCTTTTGGTACAGATCTACCAGAAAAATCCCTTATCGTTCTCCGCTTATCCAGCCATTTATAAAATTCATCACTCTTTTGTATCATTTCAGCAGAAGAATAGGTTTCTTTGGAATATGCTACAAAAGGATAACCGTCAATCAACTTTGTTTTAATCATAACATCTATTTAGCGAAATTTACCATTTCAAAATAAGAATTAATGAAGAAGTTTATATTTTTTATCCTGATCGCTTTTTTAGTGTCATCTTTTATCAATGCACAGCCCGACCGGTGGCAGCAGCGGGTAAAGTACACAATGAGCATTGATATGAATGTGCTGACTAACCAGTTTACCGGCAAACAAAAACTGGAATACTGGAATAATTCATCAGATACACTAACAAGGGTATTTTATCATCTTTACTTCAATGCTTTTCAGCCCGGAAGTATGATGGACACAAGAAGCCGCAGACAGGGTGCTGTGAATGGTACAGGAGCCAGACCCGATTGGGATGGTAGGGTAAAAGACAGGATCATTAACCTCAAACCCAATGAAATAGGCTATCAAAAAATTCTTTCCTTGAAAATGAATAATCGTCCACAAAATTTTAAAATACTTGAGACCATACTGGAAGTAAAACTGGACAAACCAATTCTGCCTAAATCAAAGATCATCTTTGATATGGAATTTGAAGCTCAGGTGCCATTGCAGGTGCGAAGAAGCGGCCGGGATAACCCTTCATCAAAAGTGAGGTATTCGATGAGTCAATGGTATCCCAAGATCTGCGAATATGATTATGAAGGTTGGCACCCTACACCTTATGTAGGAAGGGAATTTTATGGTGTGTGGGGAGATTATGATGTAAGTATTTCTATAGATAGCAAATACATATTGGGCGGAACTGGTTATTTACAAAATGCTAATCAAATAGGTTATGGGTACGAGGATGCAGGTGTAAAAGTGAAACGGCCAACAGGTGATAAATTAACCTGGCGATTCATTGCACCCAATGTGCATGATTTTATGTGGGCTGCCGATCCGGATTTTATTCATAAATCAAAAAAAGTAAGGGATAGCCTTACGCTTCATCTTTTATACAAAGCAACGAATGCAACGGCTCAGGAATGGGAGCAAGTACTCGCCGATGCAGAAAGAGCATTGCCCTTTATTGAAAAAACATTTGGAGTTTATCCCTATAAACAATTTTCTTTTGTGCATGGTGGTGATGGCGGAATGGAGTATCCAATGTCCACATTACTGGTAGGTCCCGGTGCCTGGTTGCATGAATGGCTGCACAATTGGTATTATGGATTACTAGGCACCAATGAATCATTGTATGGCTGGATGGATGAAGGATTTACATCTTATGCGGAGGACAGGGTAACGGCTTTTCTGGAAAACAATAAAGGCTTTGCATTTGGAGGAAACTATAATGGATATTATTCACTGGTTAAAAGCGGTAAAGAAGAACCGTTGACGACACATGCCGATCATTATAACCTGAATGCCGCTTATGGCCCGGCAGTTTATTCAAAAGGTGCTGTATTTGTAGAACAATTAGGGTATATAGTTGGTGCATCTAACAGAGATAAAATTTTGCTGGAGTATTATAAACAATGGCGGTTCAAGCATCCTAATGTTTCAGATTTTATCCGTATAGCAGAGAAAGTAAGTGATATGAAATTGGACTGGTATAAAGAATACTGGGTCAACTCTACCAAGACAATTGATTACAGTATCGATAGTTTATGGGAAGAAGGTGGTAAAACAAATGTTAGATTGAAACAAATCGGACTGATGCCAATGCCAATTGATCTGGAGATAACATTTAAAGATGGTAGTAAAGAACTGCATTATATTCCAATGAATCTGATGTATGGGGAAAAACCCGATGAAGATGCTGCGATTCCCCGAAAAGTTTATGAACCCTGGAAATGGACACACAGTACTTATATAATTGATACTAAAATGAAATTAGCAGAATTTAGTGCCGTTGCAATTGATCCTACATTTCGAATGGCAGATGTTGAACGAAAAAATAATAAGCTGGATTTGAAATGGTGATATAATACCACTACTTATTTCAAATTGGTCCGAAGGACTTTGAAATATTGTAATGGTAAATGCCGATAGAGTAGCTGTTTAGTCGAATAGAGCGTAGCGAAGATTGGACTAATACAGATACCGTATCGGTATAATTCAAACGATTTTTAAAAATCTTAAAGCCCCCGTTGTTTAAAACGGAGGGCTTTTTGATTGTTTCGATTAGGGCCTTTTGCTTGCTTAGGGAGATTAATGGTTAATAGCTATCTATATTAAATAGGATCAATGAAATTAAATAAGTTGCTAACAACGGGCAATACCCCATTCGTGGTATTTTTTGGCTTCAACAGCACCGGCTACCCGCAAAATCCCGCAATTATCACCTTCCGTAAAATTTATTAACTGCAGCCACCCGGTTATTTACATGCAGTTTTTCGTAGATATGGTATACATGTTTTCTTACGGTTTCCGGACTAAGGAATAACTGAGCAGCAATTTCTTTATACATTAATCCCCGTGACAGGAATTCAAGAATTTCTTTTTCTCTGGCTGTTAACATATCAAGGTTTTCTCCATTTGTATTAGAAACGGTCTGGCTTTGAAAAGCTACAACAACTTTCCTGGCAATCTGGCTGCTCATTGGTGCACCACCTTCATATAATTCTCTGATAGATTCCAGCATTCTGGAGGGGTTCGTTTTTTTCAGAATATAGCCACTGGCACCTGCTGTCAGCGCTTCAAATATCTTTTCATTTTCTTCATACACCGTACACATCATAAAATTAATATCTGGTAGCTTGGGTTTTAATACTCTTACCACATCAATACCACTGGCATCAGATCCAAGATTTATATCCATCAATACCACATCTGGGCGCAGAATGGGAATTTGGCTCACTGCATCTTCAGCAGTGCCGATCGTAGCAATGCATTTATACCCATCAGACATGGTGATTATCTCTTCAAGGGCATTTCTTAGCTCTTTATTATCATCTACTACACAAACAGATATTTCTTTCATAGTAAGTAAAGTTCGTACTAATGGAAGTTATGGGCAATACCACAAACAGGTATTTTTTACCGGGGGATATATAGCAGATATTTTCCTTGAAATGATTCTTCAGGAAATATGGAAAAAACATCCATAATTCGTGGGGTTACTCCACTTTCCTGAATTTCAATGGACAAATCGCCACCTTTCAGGCTTAACAGGCCGGGAGTAAAATCAGTTTGCGTTTTTATCTTTAATAGCGGTTTACTCCATCTCCAAAGATCTTTTAAAGGAGCCACTGCCCGGGAAACTACAAAATCAAATTTTCTATTTTTTATATCTTCAATCCGGCTGTGTTGTGTAGATACATTTTTTAATCCGAGATCTTTTGCTACTGCTTCCACTACTTTCAGTTTTTTCCCAATGCTGTCCACCAGGTGAAAACTTACTTGTGGGAAAAAGATTGCAAGGGGAATACCCGGAAATCCACCCCCTGTACCAAGATCAATTATTTCCATTCCATCCGTAAACTCAAAAGTTGCAGCAATGCTTAATGAATGCAAAACATGCTTTTCATACAGGCTGTCAATATCTTTCCGTGAAATGACATTGATCTGTTCATTCCATTCTTTGTATAAAGGTTCAAGCAGTTCGAATTGCCGGAGTTGTTCTTCCGTAAAGTCAGTAAAATATTTGAGAATTACTTGCATAAATAAGGTCTTCAATTCTCCCTCTTCGCAAGGGAGTGGGTTGGGAGAGGGTGGGGTGAGGTCACCAGCCTTTCTTTGGCCTTCTCCAGAGAGCGGGGGCAAAGATGATATAATAAAAAAACATCCACATATCAAGAAAGATAAACCAGGGCCATAAATCTTTCTCCCCCATTTTTTTCATGGACTTAAATAATACAAAACCCTGCAACAAAAATCGAATGCCGAAAACGGCTAAAGCAAAACGCCAATCATAAAAAATAATAGTGGCTGCCAGCAAGGGATAAAAAACAAACTGTGTGGCGAAATATAAACCCAACAGGAATTTATGTTTGGGTTTATAAAATTTAGCAGTCGTATAGTGTCTTGACTTTTGCCGAAGCCAGCCACCCCAGGTAGTTTTTGGAATTGAACGGGTGATAGCATCCGGATCAATGACGACTGCCGTATTTTTTTTGGTAGCTGATTTATTGATAAACAGATCATCATCCCCACTGGGAATATGATTGATGGATGAAAAGCCTTTATTTTTAAAAAATAAACTTTTCTTATAGGATAGATTCCTGCCCACTCCCATATAAGGGGTACCAGCCAAGGCATAAGACAGGTATTGTAATGCGGT
>JANNQR010000092.1:0-7515 GCA_031400855.1 Chitinophagaceae bacterium
GTCTAAGATTTTAAACCTTAAACCAGATTTTATTAAAATCTTTTTGTGGCGGTCAGATGAATTTGAAAAACTCAAAAACGATACAACCATTTGGTTTAAAGGTCTCGACCCTGCCCTTTTACCTAAAATTGTCAAAAAAGCACATCGGCAAAAACTGAGGGTGTCTGTACATGTTACCAACGCTGCCGATTTTCACAATTCTGTGATGGCGGGTGTTGATGAGATAGTGCATCTACCTCGTTTTATGAGTGGAGTACCCGTTAAACCAATCGCTTTAGACGATGCTAAACTGGCAGCAAAACGGGGAATTGTTGTTATCACAACGGTTGCTATTTCTTTGCGACAAGGGGGTATGGTGAAAGAAGTTGATTTTCCACTTGCACGTAAAAATCAGGCAGCTGATTTGAAGATTCTTTTTGAGAGTGGTGTTTCAATTGCAATCGGCAGCGACGATGTCACTGATAACTCAGTTAAAGAACTATTTTATTTGAAAGATTTGGGAGTCTTTGACAACCTGACTTTACTTAAGATGTGGACCGAGACAACTTCCAAGACAATTTTCCCAAATAGAAAAATAGGTGCTCTGAAGGAAGGATTTGAAGCAAGTTTTATTGCTTTGGAAGGAAATCCAGTTGAAGATCTGAATAATGTTCGCAAAATCAAGTTTCGGTTTAAGCAGGGGTTTCCTTTAGTGCATTAAAAATTCAAAGTAAAAAAGCAGACCAGTTTTCGTTTATTGAGTTTTATATATTTTCGCAACTACCGAAAAAGGATTACACAATTTTTATTGACAAATCCTTCTTTCACAGATTAGGTCTGTGGTTTATCCGTTGGACGAAAAACGACCGCACAACAATTCGGTTTGTCAATATGGCGGGGCGACGAATATATTCTCATCTTTTTGTTCGCTACCCGGCTTCAGTTCCGGCTAACGAATAAAGCCCGGCTGCATAACATATCATCAATTGTTGTAATGTCTCGTCCTGAAATAGGTTTACACAAAAAAGTAAACTTATGGACATTAAAATACTAACACAGCAGCAAGCTCTGAACGTAGGGCTACCATTAAATGAAGTCTTTCGTATTAGAAGCCGTTATAACTTACCTATATTTATAAAAAGATCATTTATGAAAAATATTTTGCTCCTTCCTATCTTCCTTCTCTCTTTACTTTCCGGATATGCACAAAATGAAAATAAGACCAGCAGTACAGAACAAGAGATAAAGAAACTATCCAATGACTGGATGTTAGCCGCCATGAAGAGGGATGAAAAAACATTAAATAAAATTGTAGCTCCCGGATTTAAATTAGGAGGAACTGATTTTGAGAACCCGGCCATTTCCAGGGAGATATGGATGAAAAACACAATGGAAAACCTTAAAATAGATTCGATAAATTATAGTAAAATGCAAGTTGAAATAACGGAAAATATTGCTATTGTACAATCTGTATTTTATTGGTCAGTTGCATTTGGGGATTTTCCGGCTAAAAAGGATACGGTGAATCTTATTGATGTTTGGATGAAACGAAATTCGAGTTGGCAGGTTATAAGCCGGATTGTTGTAGATAAGTGATGATAAAACCTCCCCGATTCTTTCCAACAAAAAGCTCCTACACAAAGTGCAGGAGCTTAGTTATTCATTATTAGTTACTAATTATTAATTGTACCTTACTCCCCCCAGATATTATCCTTTCCATCCAACCATAGTTTCACTAAATCAGTTATAACAGATTTTGGTCTTTCTAATTGGAAGCCTAAAGCCCTGTTCGTTTTTAATAGTAACATTACATTTTGTACCTTCATAAAGTGAAACAAAGATTATATATAGACACATCAGTTTTTGGAGGTCTTTTTGACGATGAATTTACGGAATTTACAAAGCCACTGTTTGATAAAATATCAAACGGTGATTTTAGATTACTTTTTTCTACAGTAACGCAAAATGAGCTGGAGAATGCACCAATACAGGTTCGGGATCTGGTAAAACATTTAAAAGCCGAATACACAGAATTGCTTGAAGAATCGGAAGAAGCTGTAGATTTAACGTTAGCTTACATTGCAGAGAAAGTAGTTGGACAAACAAGTTATGCTGATTGTTTACACATAGCTTTAGCAACAATTCATCGGGCCGATTTTTTAATCAGCTGGAATTTTAAGCATATTGTCAATATTCAAAGAATAATGGGTTACAACTCGGTTAATCTAAAGAATGGCTACAAACAATTAGATATACGTTCACCAAGAGAATTAATAACATATGAAGACGACAACTGAAAAAAAATTTGACGCTGTAAAATATATGCGCCAGGAAAGACAAAGATTATCTGAAAAGTTGTCAACCATGACAAAAAAAGAAATCGTTGACTATTTTAAAAAGCAAAGTTTAAAAAGTACTTTAAAACCCAGCGCATAATACTGAATTACTGCTTGAATTTATGGCCCTAGATAAATTCCCCCAACAAAAAAAACTCCCACACAAAGTGCAGGAGCTTAGTTATTCATTATTAGTTACTAATTATTAATTGTACCCTACTCCCCCCAGATATTATCCTTTCCATCCAACCATAGTTTCACCAAATCAGTCGTTACCGATTTAGGCCTTTCCAAAGGGAATCCCAAAGCCCTGTCCCAGCAAAGGCTGGCGAGCACACCCAATGCACGGCTTACAGCAAACAACACGGTGTAAAATTCATATTCCTTCATACCGTAATGCACCAACAATGCGCCGCTATGCGCATCTACATTTGGCCAGGGGTTTTTAATTTTTGCCATGGATTGTAAGATCGGCGGCACCACTTCATAAATATTCCAGATGGTATTTACCAACGGATCATCCGGCATATGTTTTTTGCCAAAAGCCATTTGTGCTTCAAACCGGGGATCTGTTTTGCGCAGCACCGCATGACCATAGCCCGGCACCACTTTTCCTTCGCTTAATGTTTTCTTTACATACTCTGCTATCTGGTCTTTAGTAGGCGCATCGGTTTGCAAATCTTTTTGCATTTCAAACACCCACTTTATAACTTCCTGATTCGCTAAACCGTGTAAAGGACCAGCCAGGCCATTCATTCCAGCGGCGTAGCTTAAATACGGGTCGCTTAATGCAGAGCCAACTAAGTGAGTAGTATGTGCGGATACATTACCACCTTCATGATCGGCATGTATCGTCATGTATAGCCGCATCAGTTCTTTAAAACTCTCATCTTCAAAACCCATCATGTGGGCAAAGTTGCCCGCCCAGTCCAATAAACCATTGGGCTGAATATGTTCACCAAATTTATATTTACGACGATAGATATAAGCGGCTACTCTTGGCAAACGGGCAATCAGATCCATTGTATCATCAAACACTGCCTCCCAGTAATCTTTTTTGTTCATGCCAGCCGCATATTTTTTTGCAAACTGACTTTCCGTTTGCAACGCCATTACGGCCACTACAAACTGTGTCATCGGGTGGGTACTTAAGGGTAATGCTTCTATCGTGGCAAACACATGATTGGGTACATGACTTCTTCTTTGCCATACTGAACTGATATGATGAACATCTTCTTCTGATGGCAACTCACCTACCAGCATCAGGTAAAAAAGTCCCTCCGGCAAGGGTTCAGAGCCATCGGGTGCCTTAGCCAGTTTTTCTCTTAACTCCGGAATGGAATAACCCCGAAAACGGATACCTTCCTGTGCATCCAATAAAGATGTTTCTGAAATAAGCCCGGTGATGCCCCGCATACCCTGGTACACCTGCGATAGCTGAACTTCACCGATCACTTTATTGCCATGCTCTTTCAAAATCTCTTTGATTTCGGAAGAAACTTTGTCAGCTTTTACCTTAAACCGGTCTTTTATTATTCCCATGATATACTATTTTGGAAAAATTTTTTGAATAAAATTCAATATGTAAAGGTAAGAAACGGCACCTGCAGCAGCAAAAATTTGAAGTGGTTTCTGGTTGCGGGTTTGGCATTTCGTGTTACTGCAACAAGACATTTTTTTCTGGAAGAGTATATTTCAGTTGAAAGACTGACCCAAAATCCGAAAAAACAAACCCGGAACTATTTCGGTGTTTTACGATAAAGCCACCAGGCAACACCCGCAAAAACAACATTTGGCAACCAGGCTGCCAGCAATGGTGCAAAATTTCCCTTTGTAGCAAATACTGTAGAAAACCTGTCGGACAATATAAATAAAGCCGCTATTGTAATACCAAGGGCAAGGTGCATACCACTACCACCTCTCGATCTTCGGCTGGCGATAACTGCACCAATCATCGTTAAGAGCAAAACAGCTGCTGGTGTTGCGGTCCGGCGATAGCGTTCTACTTTCAACGTATTCAATCCCTCAGTACCCCGTAATTCTTCCTGACGGATAAACGCAATTAACTCTGGTGTGGTCAGTTTATCTTTCATATACAGGTCTTTCCGTAATTCATTCGGTTTCAGATTAAGCGTAAGCGTAAGCTGGTTATGCTTGGTAAACCGCTCCCCCATACTATCAATAAACCTTTCTACTACATTTGTCAATTGCCACTTTTTGACAGCGGTATCCCAACGCATTGTTTCGGCACGCAGATTATATATTAATTTATTTTCTTTTACTTTTTCCATAAAAAATCCTCTGGCCGTTTTGCTGCTGGTGTCAAAATCCCGGATGCCGATAAAAGTGTTGCTATCAGTTCGTAGATAAAAACAACTACTGCAGTTGCCGGATATTTTATTTTTGGTTGGATCGTAGCGGTCCACATACCGGGATTGAAAATTACTGCGGATTGCATTCGCTTTGGGAATCCAATAACGGCTGCCAACCCATAATAATGATGCAAGCAACAAACCGCCAATAAAATAAGCTCTTAAAAAACGGTTGTAACTGGTTCCGCTTGCCAGTATTGCTATAATTTCTGATCTGGCGGCCATTTTACTGGTAAAAAAAATGACAGCGATAAAAACAAATAAAGGAAATAATAAACTCCAGATATATGGAACAAATCCAAGATAGTACTGATTAATGGCTTGTCTTGCATTCAAACCGGCTTTTACAAAGTCATCCATTTTTTCACTTGAATCAACTGCTACAGCAACGACTGTAAACATCAGCAGGCAAAAAATAAAAGTGATCAGAAATTTTTTCAGTATGTACCAGTCAATTTTCTTCATCGGGTTCAAAAGTAACTGAAAAACTGTTGCTGGATTGTGAAAGGAGTTCCCGGAAAAGGGTTAGTCTCACGCAGAGGTCGCTGGGTTCGCAGAGGGTTTATAGGAATATGCTCTGCGTTCTCTGCGTGAACTTCTTAAAAGCGATAGCTAACTCTTACAGTTTTTGCTTTGTTCTTTCTATCATCTCATTTTTCCAGGTTGCAAAATCGCCCTGCTGAATATGTTTTCTTGCTTCCGACACCAGCCAGGTATAAAAAGCAAGATTGTGAACACTTGCAATGGTGTAACCTAAAAATTCTTTTGCTTTCATGAGGTGGCGGAGATAGGCTTTACTGTAATAGTTACTCACTTCGCAATCAAGCCCATTATCAATCGGAGAAAAATCATTTTCCCATTTTTTATTATCAATGTTTATGACACCTTTTGTGGTAAACAGCATGGCATTGCGGCCATTACGGGTAGGCATCACACAGTCAAACATATCAATTCCCAGGCTGATACATTCGAGAATATTCCAGGGAGTGCCCACACCCATCAGGTATCTGGGTTTGTCAGCCGGTAAATGATCACAACACCAATCACAGATTTCATACATGACTGGTTCGGGTTCGCCAACGCTTAATCCACCAATGGCATTTCCTGTTGCTTCTTTTGATGCGATGTATTCGCAGGATTGTTTTCGTAAATCTTTAAACGTACCACCCTGGACTATCGGAAATAAATTTTGCGTATAACCATATTTCGGCTCAGAAGCATTGAATTGATCAAAACACCTGTCTAACCAGCGATGCGTTAAATCCAATGATGTTTTTGCGTATTTATATTCACTTCCGCCGGGAGGGCATTCATCAAAAGCCATGATAATGTCGCCACCGATCGTACGCTGAATATCCATTACTTTTTCCGGTGAAAATAAATGCTTACTGCCATCAATATGAGACTGAAAAGTAACTCCCTCCTCTTTTATTTTTCTGGTACCGGCCAATGAAAAAACCTGGTAACCTCCGCTATCCGTAAGGATAGGTTTTGGCCATCCGTTGAATTGATGTAAACCTCCTGCTTTTTCCAATACTTCCAAACCCGGCCTCAGGTAAAGGTGATACGTATTTCCCAGAATTATCTGTGCTTTTACATCATTCAACAATTGTTGTTGTGTTACAGCTTTTACACTGCCAACGGTACCAACCGGCATAAAGATGGGTGTCAGTATTTCACCATGATCAGTGGTTATTTTTCCACTTCTTGCTTTTGAATTGCTGTCGGTATGTTGTAATTGAAACGTAAGTGCTGCCATATCGAGGCGCAAGGTACAAGGAACAAGTGAAAAAGGCACAAGGCACAAGGTACAAGGTGCAAGGTACAAGTGAAAAAGGCACAAGGTACAAGGCACAAGTGAAAAAGGCACAAGGTACAAGGTACAAGTGAAAAAGGCACAAGGTACAAGGAGCAAGGTACAAGTGAAAAAGGCACAAGGTACAAGGTGCAAGTGAAAAAGGCACAAGGTACAAGGCACAAGTGAAAAAGGCACAAGGTACAAGGCACAAGAAAAACAAGAAGAACCCTAAAGATGAAGAAGCAAGCAATAGGAAAATAAATTGATAAAGACTCCCCTTGTTCCTTGCACCTTGTTCCTTGTACCTTATCTTATTATCTTCGCCGTTATGCCACCAATTAACTGGGGAGAAATTCTTTTTTACTCTTTCGCTGCTGTTACGGCTATCCAGGTATTTTATTATTGCTGGTTTTTCAGCCGCATCGCATTTTATAAATTACCCGTAAAAACAAAGACCCAGCATCATCCGGTATCTGTTATTATTTGTGCCAGAGATGAGGATGAAAACCTGGCCCGTAACCTTCCCGGAGTTTTAGTTCAATCTTATCCAAGCACTTTTGAAGTTGTAGCTGTCAACGATAATTCGTTGGATGATTCGAAATATATATTACAGGAACTGAAAAAGAAATTTAAATCGCTGAATGTAGTAGAACTGACGCAAGAGGCAGTACATATTTCCGGGAAAAAATATCCTTTATCTGTTGGAATAAGAGAAGCTAAACATGAAGTGTTGTTGCTGACAGATGCAGATTGTGTGCCTGCCAGTGAATTTTGGATAGAAAAAATGCAGAATGGATATGATGAAAATATAGAAATTGTTATTGGCTACGGAGCTTATCATAAAAAGAAAGGCCTTTTAAATAAGTTGATCCGGTTTGAAACTTTTCATACCGCATTACAATACCTGTCTTATGCCTTGGCTGGTACCCCTTATATGGGAGTGGGCAGGAATCTATCCTATAAGAAAAGTTTATTTTTTAAAAATAAAGGCTTTTCATCCATCAATCATATTCCCAGTGGGGATGATGAT
>JANNQR010000093.1:0-4651 GCA_031400855.1 Chitinophagaceae bacterium
CATGTTGCTGAATAAATTTCCAGCCATCTTCTTTTTTCGATAATAAAGAAGATAACCTGCCCTTTGCATAAAAAGTCCATTTCCCATCAATTAAAACATAAAAGTCCAATTTCTCTGTGATGAGTACAAGTCCATCAATCAGTTCAATTTTAATATCCCTGTTTCTAAATTGTGCTGTACCTGCTACCTGGCCTGCTGTCACTTTATAAAACTTCAACACTGCTTTCTTATTATAGAAAACTTCTGTTTCCGTAGAACCTATCACTTTAATATCATCATCAAGGAAAGAAGCCATTGTTTTCATATCGCCTTTGAGATAGCTATCCCAATAAGCATTATAGGCTTTCATTACTTCTGCTTCCAGTTTTTTTGTCAGTTTCATTTGTTAGTTTTTTTATGTCCTGAGCCCCGAAAAAATCGGAACAAGCTCTACGGATCTCTGTTTTATCTTCGATTCTTTGCAACGATATGAATCCTCCCGCCTAAGGCGGGTTTACAAAATAACACCGTGGTTACAACTCTTGCTTACTATAGCACTCAACTTTCTATCATACTCCAGTGCCATCGGCACAGTTCTATTTTGTAACAACGGACTTTAGTCCGGCGCAAGTCCCAGTGATGCGAACTGAGTACCATCGGCACGACTCATATCAACCCGGCAATGAAATAATAAACTCACTTCCTTCACCCTCCTTCGTCTCCACTTTTAACTCACCTCCATGTGCTTTTACAATATCATAACTCAAACTCAATCCCAAACCAGTTCCCTGCCCGGTTGGTTTGGTGGTAAAGAATGGTTGAAATATTTTATCCAGTATTTTTTGAGGTATACCGTTTCCGTTGTCTTTTACAATTACTAAAACTTCGGCCCCCCTGCCCCCCGAAGAGGGGTTCTTGGAAGTCTTCACAGTAACAGTAGGCTCATAACCAGAAATGTTTTTTTTGCTCTTTTCATTGACAACATAGAAAGCATTTGTAATTAAGTTCAGTATCACTCTTCCCATATCCTGCGGAATGATATTGATGTTGCCAATTGATTCATCAAAATCTGTTTTCATGGTAGCGTTGAAGGATTTATCCTTTGCTCTTAAGCCATGATAGGCTAATCGTAAATATTCATCGGCCAATGCATTAATATTGGTTGGTTCTTTTTTACCACTACCACTACTGCTGTGTTGTAGCATGCCTTTTACAATATCAGCAGCTCTTTTGCCGTGGTGATTAATTTTTTCAAGGTTTTGTTTGATGTCTGATGAAATAGCTTTAGCTTCTTCAATATCCCCCTTGTTTAGTTCAGCATTCATTTCATCAATGAGCTCATTACTTACTTCACTAAAATTGTTTACAAAATTTAACGGGTTTTGAATTTCATGCGCAATGCCTGCGGTGAGTTCACCAAGGCTGGCCATTTTTTCTGATTGGATAAGTTGGGATTGAGTGGCCTTTAAATTCTGTAACGATTGGTTTAACTCGCTGGTTCGGGTAGTTACTTTTTCTTCCAATACTATTTTTTCTTTTTGCAATGCTTTTGTTCTCCAGCGGATGAAAAGATAAATTCCTGAAACAAACAATAAAGCATACAATGTATAAGCCCACCATGTTCTGTACCAGGGCGGCAGTATTTTAAAAGAATAGCTCATTTCACTCCACTTGCCATATGGATTTAATGCCTTCAGCTTAAATGTATAAGAGCCTTCACGCAGGTTACCAAAACTGGCATTGGTGTTTTTGCTTAAGGGGCTCCAGGTTTTGTCAAATCCTTCCAGCTTATACTGGTACCGTGTGTTTTTTGAAAAATGCGGATCAATGGCTGCAAAATCAAAACTGATGGAATTGGCTTTGTAGGGAAGTGAAAGATTATGCGGAATAAAATCAAAAGGTATGATGCTGTCGTAATGAACACCACTGAATTGCCTGGCCATCTGGTTTAACTTATCACTATTCAAAAGTTTGCCAAAACGAATTTGCATTTCCATTTTTAATGCCAGGCTGTCTGTATAATTATTTTTTAAATTACTCCAGCAAATGGGTTCATTGTTTAATCGTATTTGGTTGATGTGCAGGTTAAACGGTTTGCTGTTCTGTTTTACTTTTTTATAATCAAATCTTGTAATGGAATTGTCGTTCTCGCTATACAAGATTGCACCGGTGGGGTCGATCATAAAATCCGTTGTGCCTTTAACCGGAAATCCATCCGATTCAGTATAGTTTTCAAACACCACACTATCAGGATGGTTTGCCAGGACCTTCATTGCAGTAAAGCCAATATTAGATGACAACCAAAATAAATCGTTAACCGAGTCTTTAATTATTTTATGGAAAGGACCATTATCCAAAAAAAGCAATCCATCTTCAGTTGTATAATTTTTGAACTGTTCTCCATTAAACCGGCTAATTCCTGCATCGGTCCTCAGCCAAAGATTTCCGTATTTATCTTCAGCAATAGCATTGATCATATTGTTTAAAAGCCCATCTTCAACCTTGTAAGTTGTAAACCGCCCATCACGTAACCTGCTTAGCCCGTTTGAGGTGCCAAACCAAATGGTTCCGGTATGGTCTTCAAAAACACTGTTCACACTATTGTTACAAAGCCCCTGTGCAGTAGTAAAATTTACGATCTCTTTCCCATTGAAACAGGCTATCCCTTTACCACCTGGATTAAAGATCTCAAATTTAGAAAACCAAATATTCCCTTTACTATCCGCCAATTTGATAATGTTTTGTTTTGTAGCAAAACCTTGTGATAAATTGTAACTTAAAAATGAGTGGCCGTCATATTTAATCAGGCTTCCTCCAATGGTGCTGATCCATAAATTACCCGATTTGTCCTGTGTTATATATCCGATATTATTATCTGTAATGCCAGAACTGGCATCTCCTTTCAGAAAGGAATAATTGGTTAAGGTTTTGCCGTTGTAACAGCTTATTCCATATAGACTAGAACCAAACCAACTATTGCCTTGCTTATCATTATAAAAAGACCGGATACCCTGCTGGCTGCCCGAATCTGGAAATAACCTGTCAAATTTGGTTACCGGTTTATACAATCTGTTAATGACATTCCTCGACAAGCCCCAAACATTGTCATCCTTATCTGTCCCCAGGGTTATTGAACGAGTTAAATCAAGACCATCTTTCTTTCCTATGGAAGTTATTCCTGCCGGCGACATTTTCCTTAATCCATTTTCATCGATACTGTTTAACCAAAGGGTTTCGTTTTTATCCATTAAAAAATCAGCTATGGGCGCATTAATAAGTTTAGTAGATTTTCGGCCATCATAAAAATAAGTTCCATCAGAAGTAGATAAGTAAATGCTATCTGAATTAAATGGATATGCAGCGAACAGGAGCTTTTTTGGTAAACCATTTGAACCGGTGAATTGCTGAAAGGTTTTTCCATCGTATCGGGTAAGCGTTGAATCCCTATCATCTAAAAACCAGGTATTTCCCTGGCGGTCTATATCAATGTCGGATATACGTTTGAAATTGAGATCTTTTGGCTTAATGGTTAGTTTTAACTGCCGGCCTTCAAACTTAAATATTTGCCTGGGGTTATACATTACAACCCAGATAGCCCCATCCGACTGGGGAAAAAGTCTGGGGAAGCCAAAATTTTGAGTCGTATCGGCTCGCATGACGGGACCTGGTTCGAATGAAATTCCATTAAAAATAAATGGATTGGCAATTCGTCTGCCTTTTGAATTAGCAATAATACCTGTCCAAATTTCATTGTTATTGCTCATCGCAATACCAAGAAAGCCTTCATCTTTACCAGAAACGACGGGATAACTGGTAAAATTCATTCCATCATATTTGATGATGTTATCGTAGTTGCCAAACCAAAGATTGCCGGTGTTGTCCTGTACAACATTTCCATAAGTTCCCGCAGGTAAGCCATTGGTGGGGGTAATGGTAGTGATGGCTTCTTTGCCCATGCGTGGGTCAAGAGAGAAGGGCTTTGAAGTTATAGTTACCTGCATAGGCGTGGAAGGAGCCATCTTAGTAAAAACGGGAAGCGCAAGACTATCGGTAACCAGTTTGCCTATTGCTTTTTTTACCGGTTTAATTTCAATGGCATGCTGTTTATTTTCTGTGCAGGAAAATAAAACAGTTGAGAAACAAATGAAGATTAAATAATAATTTTTCATCAGCAGCAGTTTAGCTTATTGGTAATTGAATGGTGAATTCCGTCCCCTCGCTTTCTTTTGTCGCTACTTTTATTTCGCCACCATGTGCTTTTACAATATCATAACTCAACGATAAACCCAAACCTGTTCCTTGTCCTGTAGGCTTTGTGGTAAAGAATGGTTGAAAAATTTTATCGAGAATTTTTTGAGGGATACCACCCCCATTGTCAGATACTTTTATTTCAATACTCCGACCCCCTAAAGGGGAGCTAATTGAACGGGTTGATATGGTAACAGTTGGTTCGTAGTGGCTGTCAGGTTGAGCTTGTCGAAACCTTTCATTTACTACGTAGAATGCATTATTAATCAAATTCAAAATCACCCTTCCAATATCCTGCGGAATGATATTGATGTTGCCAATGCTCTCATCATAATCCGTTATCATCGTTGCATTGAAATTTTTATCTTTTGCTCTTAACCCATGATAAGCCAATCGTAAATATTCATCTGCCAATGCATTGATA